>JBGUJG010000116.1:0-2254 GCA_045113695.1 Christensenellales bacterium | reverse complement strand
AGGAGTGAGGAGTGACCGTTCGCTCCGCTCACTTAGTGAGGAGTTAATAGTTAATGAACCAATTTCAACTCCTCACTCCTCACTCCTCATTCCTCACTTTCCTTCTCTCCCTTTCCTGTTTTTCGTTTCTCCTGAACGCTTGATTGGTGATTCATCAAAAAAAGATCGATTGGAGGATCAAGAAGATGTCTGACATTCATCAGCAAACCGTCAATACCATCCGCATCCTGGCTGCCGATATGGTGCAGAAGGCCAAGAGCGGCCACCCCGGCGCCCCGATGGGCATGGCCCCGATCGCCTACGCCCTGTACGGGAACGCCCTGAAGGTGAACCCGGCCGATCCTGACTGGGCGGACAGGGACCGCTTTGTCCTGTCCTCCGGCCACGCCAGCCCCCTGATCTATTCTTTGCTTCACCTGTACGGCTTCGGCACCACGATGGATGACATCAAGCAGTTCCGCCAGTGGGGCAGCCAGACCCCGGGCCACCCGGAGCACGGCCTGACCAAGGGCGTGGAGACCACCACCGGCCCGCTGGGCCAGGGCGTCGCCAACGCCGTGGGCTTTGCCATCGCGGAGACCATGCTGGCTGCCCACTTCAACCGCGAGGGTTTCCCGGTGGTCGATCACCGCACCTGGGCGATCTGCGGCGACGGCTGCATGATGGAAGGCATCTCCTCCGAAGCAGCCTCCCTGGCCGGGACGCTGAAGCTGTCCAAGCTGACGCTGATCTATGACGACAACGAGATCTCCATCGAAGGCAATACCGACATCGCCTTCCGGGAGAATGTCCCTGCCCGGTTCGCCGCCTACGGCTGGAACGTGATCCAGGTGGCTGACGGCAACGACTGGCAGCAGGTGCTGGCCGCCCTGGAAGAGTCCAGGAAGTCCGACCGGCCGACCCTCGTGGTCTGCCCGACCATCATCGGTTACGGCTGCGACGCCAAGGCGGGTACCCCCGGCGTTCACGGCGAGCCTCTGGGCGAAGACAACCTGCTGGCCGCCGCCCGCAAGCTGGGCATGCCGGACGAGCCCTTCTCCGTGTCCGACGAAGTGTACGCGCACTGCAAAGCCGCCGGTGAAAAGGGCGCTGAAAAGGAAGCGGCCTGGGCGAAGATGTTTGAGGAATACCGCAAGGCCTATCCCGAACTGGCGGACGAATGGGACCAGTGGTTCTCCGGCGAGATCAGCGACGACGTGGCCCTCAACGATAAGCTCTGGGCCTTCGAGGGCAAGATGGCGACCCGCGCCACCTCCGGCGAGATGATCAACCGCCTGGCCGCCCTGCTGCCCAACCTGGTGGGCGGCTCTGCCGACCTGGCCCCCTCCAACAAGACCTACATCAAAAACGGCGGCGACTACAGCGCCGAAAACCGCGCCGGCCGCAACCTCCACTTCGGCGTGCGCGAGCATGCCATGGCCGCCATCTGCAACGGCATCGCCCTGCACGGCGGGCTGCGCGTCTTCTGCGGCACGTTCTTCGTGTTCAGCGATTACATGAAGCATGCCATGCGCCTGAGCGCCATCATGAAGCTGCCGGTTACCTATGTGCTGACCCACGACTCCATCGGCGTCGGCGAAGACGGCATGACCCATGAGCCCATCGAGCAGCTGTCCGGCCTGCGGGCGACGCCCGACCTGCTGGTCTTCCGTCCTGCGGACGGCAAGGAGACCGCCGCCGGCTGGCTGACCGCCCTGACCTACGGCCTGCCCACCGCCCTGGTGCTGACCCGCCAGAACCTGCCCCAGTACGAAAAGAGCGGCTGCGAGGCCATGAAGGGCGGCTACATCCTGGCCGACAGCAAAAAGGCCGTGCCGGATGTCCTGCTGATCGCCTCCGGCAGCGAGGTCGAGCAGATGATGCAGGCGAAGGACCTGCTGGCCGAAAAGGGCGTGGACGCCCGCGTCGTCTCCATGCCCTGCATGGAGCTGTTCGAGCGCCAGAGCCCCGAATACAAAGAATCCGTCCTGCCCGCCAAAGTCCGCGCCCGTGTTTCCATGGAAGCCGGCTGCACGATGCCCTGGTACAAGTATGTCGGCCTGGACGGCGAAGCCCTCGGTATCGACCACTACGGCGCTTCCGCCCCCGCCGCCACCCTGTTCAAGGCCTTCGGCTTCACCGCCGAAAATGCCTGCGCCGCGGCGCTGAAAGTGCTTGGCAAATAAAATAATACTGTTTTTCATCTAGAACATGTGCAGATGCGGGATGGATTTTGTGCCAGATCAAGGAAGACGTCCGAAAGCGTACCCGTAGG
>JBGUJG010000115.1:0-2191 GCA_045113695.1 Christensenellales bacterium | reverse complement strand
CGTGCAGACAGTATCCTTCTCGGATGACATTATCGCATCCATCTGGGGTGTGATGGGGTACACGGTGCTGCTGTGCTTCTCCCTGTTTAAGACGGGAGGCCTGGCCAAGAGCGTGCTCTCAGCGCATTGAGCCTGAATCAGAAAATCCATTTTTGCAGTAGAAACCATGAACGCCGGTGCATCCGGCAGAAAGGAGGGAACGGCTTTGGCTGCGTATATCCCGGTCCCGAGAGATTTATCAAGGGTCAAGTCCAAGGTGTTTTTCAACCTGACGAAAAGGCAGCTCATCTGCTTTGGCGGCGCAGCGCTGATCGGTGTTCCGGCCTTCTTCCTGATGAAGAAGGTGACAGGAAATATCAGCCTGTCCGTCATGTGCATGATGGTCCTTATGCTGCCGCTGTTCTTTCTCGCCATGTATGAGCGGGACGGACAGCCCTTTGAAGTCGTTGCAAGGCACTTTATCGAAAGCAAATTCATCCGCCCGAAGATCCGGCCTTACCAGACAGATAACTACTATTCGATCCTGGAGAGGCAGGCACAGGCAGAAAAGGAGGTAAACCAGATTGTTCGGAAGAAACAAAAGAACATCCCGAAAAAACGCAAAAGGAAAGCCGGCGGAAATCCGTCTGCCGGCAGGCCTCACAAAGCGTGAGCAGAAGCAGGTAAAGGAGATCATCGAGCGGGCGAGGAAGGACGACGGGGTGCCGCGTACGGCCCAGCAGTCGATTCCTTTCCAGCGGATGTTCCCGGACGGCATCTGCCGGGTTTCGGATAACTATTACACCAAGACAATTCATTATCAGGACATCAATTATCAGCTGGCGCAGGACGAGGATAAGACGGCCATTTTTGAGGAATGGTGCAGTTTCCTCAACTTCTTCGACAGTTCCATTCACTTTGAACTGTCCTTTCTGAATATGGCGACCGATGCCGAAAGCTTTGAACAGAGCATCCGGATCCCTTTCCAGAAGGACGCATTCAATTCCGTCCGGAGCGAATACAGCCAGATGCTGAAGACCCAGCTGGAGCAGGGAAACAACGGCCTGACCAAGACCAAATACCTGACCTTCGGCATTGAGGCGGACAGCATGCGGCAGGCAAAGCCCCGGCTCATCCATGTGCAGAATGATCTTCTCAACAACTTTCGCAGGCTCGGCGTCAGGGCTAAAGCGCTGAATGGGAAAGAACGCCTGCAGCTCATGCATGACATGTTCCACCTGGACGAAAGCGACCGGTTCTATTTTGACTGGGCATGGCTTCCTAAGACCGGTCTCTCGGTGAAGGATTTCATCGCACCGACGGCCTTTGCCTTTCCCGGCAGCCGGAGCTTTCAGATGGGCAGCATCTACGGTGCCATGAGCTACCTGGCCATTACGGCTTCGGATCTGTCGGATGAACTGCTGAAAGATTTTCTTGATATGGAGTCCACGCAGATCCTGACGATTCATCTTCAGGCGGTAGACCAGACGGAGGCGATCAAGCAGATCAAGCACACGATCACAGAGCTGGACCGTTCCAAGATCGAGGAACAGAAAAAAGCCATCCGGTCCGGCTATGACATGGATATCCTGCCGAGCGACCTGGTGACTTACGGAACGGACGCGAAGAACTTCCTGAAGGAACTGCAGAGCCAGAATGAGCGTATGTTCCGCATCACCTTCCTTGTGATGAATACCGGGAAGACGCCGCAGGAGCTGGAGACCAACTATTTCCAGGCATCCAGTATCGCCCAGAAACACAGCTGCAACCTGCGCCGGCTGGATTTCCAGCAGGAGAACGCCCTGATGAGCAGCCTTCCGCTGGCCCAGAACCTGATCACCATCGAGCGGCAGATGACCAGCAGCGCGACCGGCATCATGATCCCGTTTACGACCCAGGAGCTTTTCCAGAACGGAAAGGAAGCCTTGTACTATGGCCTGAATGCCATTTCCAACAACCTGATCATGGTGGACAGGAAGCTTCTGAAAAACCCGAACGGCCTGATCCTGGGCACACCGGGTTCCGGTAAATCCTTCAGTGCCAAGCGTGAGATCACCAATGCTTTCCTGGTGACGGACGACGACATTATCATCTGCGATCCGGAAGCAGAGTATTCCCCGCTGGTGCACCGGTTTAACGGCCAGGTCATCAAGATCAGCCCTACCAGCACGCAGTATATCAACCCCATGGATATCAACGCGAACTATTCGGA
>JBGUJG010000114.1:0-5923 GCA_045113695.1 Christensenellales bacterium | reverse complement strand
TCCTCACGAGCGCTTGTGTATCTTACCACTTCTCCCCCTCCTTTGTCAACACCTTTTTTCTCCTTTTTTTACTCTTTCGCTTTTTTCCTCGTTTATAGGATCTTTCCGGATCTGTTATTCGATTTCATTGCCGAACATTCCAGGTTTTTGGCTTCCTGTTTGTTCGTGTTTATTGCTCTTTCCCACGCGTATTGTTTTGGTCATTTCCCGTTTTGTTTCATTTGTAAAAACCGGCCTTTCTCATTGACACCCGGCCGGTTCTGGCATACAATCAGATTAACCGGTTCCTACGCCGGCAAACTGACAGAAAGTATGGTGTATATTGATGAAGAAATCTATGGATAAAGCCTGCGCTCTGCTGCTGACCCTGTGCCTGGCCCTGTGCGCCTGCGGCGCAATGGCCGAAGAAGCAAACCTCTGGCCCACCCAGCTGGACGACCGCATCGCCGAAGAAGGCATGTGGATCACCTGGCGGGTGGATGAGATCAACGACTTTTACCAGGAACTGGGTTTCAGCTCCCCCGTTTCCGACCACGCAGGGCCCGGCATGCTGAGCAGGGATGAAGCCGTCGCCGTCGCAAGGTCTTTTATCCTGCAGCATGTGGAAACCGTCAGCCCCCAATACTTTGAGGTAAACGGCATCGCCCCCGCCCCTGTGGATGAGGCCCTGATGGACAGCCTGAAGGTAGCCGCCTTCATCACCGCCGACAGCGAAACGCTCAACCCGCCGCACTGCTGGCAGATCCATTTTTACGCCGACGAATGGCTGACTATGGCCCTGGACACCTTCGCCGTCCAGGTGGACGCGGCGACCGGCGACATCCTGGAGTTCTTTGAGCCGGGCGGAAACGGCTGAGCTTTATTAATTCGTAATGCTTAATGCGTAATGCGTAATTTGATATAGTACCCCAGTAAACAGCCCGGAGCGGATACCTTCTTCCGTTCCGGGCTGTTCTGATTTTACCGCATAAGGCAGCAGAAACTCTTTGTCCGGTGCACTGTTCAAGCCGTCCGGATTCCATCCGCCGTATGGAACATGGTTCTGACCGGAATGGCACAGTGACCTGACGTCCATTTCCGGCAGAAATCCCCCTGAAGCCCGCCGGTTTTTGTTTTTCCGGCGTTTGCTTCAGGGGGATGATGTCAGTGAATGCGCCTTTTTGCTTTGATGAAACAGCTGAAATCAGAACCAGAAGAAGTGCGCCAGCACATTCTCGGCCCCGGATTTTGTCAACGCAGTCACGTCAAAGTAGAAGATGTATTGACCGATTGATTTGACCGTCGACATATAGTGGATTGTTTGTGAATCATTCACAGTTGTCTCCACATGCGTGCCGTTCGTTTCCTGACCGCCGACGATGACTTTGGTTTGTTCGATATCTTTCACGTCGACCCGGTTTTCCCCGGAATTGCCGCCAGACGATTTTGCTGCCGCTTCGCCCACAATTCCGCGAATCGCTTTAACCGTCAGATTCTCAAAAAACCCGGAATCGGAAGTCGTGATGAGAACTCTGACGCGGCAGCGTTCATCGGCGGAAGAATGGGCCGTCATCACCTCCAGCTTGCCATGCGATCGGATGGCAGAACGTAAATCATCAACCGTCCTGACACCCTGATCCGCATAGGAACCGGGAGCCGCCGTCCAGCCCGGCATATAGAAGCCAAAGGAGAACGTGTCATTGACATATGTGCCGGCTTCCGTGTGCCCGGCAGGATTGGTATAAAACGGCGACGGATTCGCGATACTCTCTTCTGTGAGCATCCGTCCGAACGCTTCAGCAACGCATAAGTCCGCATAACAGACGGAAGAAGCGGAAAGAATCACCAAAGCCAGCAGAGAAGCAACGATTTTTCTCTTCATTATCAAGTTCCTTTTATAAAATGTCCGTATGTTTCCTTGGCCGGATCATGAGCTGACAATTTTTACGCCATCAGCGCCTGGGCCGATTCGCCCAGCTTTTTGTTCAGGTCGGCGGAGGCTTCGGCGCTGTCCGCCCTGGTGTTGACATACAGCTTGATCTTGGGCTCGGTGCCGCTGGGGCGGATGCAGACCCAGTTGTTATTCTCCAGCTCAAAGTAGAGGACGTTGGACGGAGGCGTATCCAGCTTGGTCTTTGCGCCGTCGGCGGCGGTGCGGCAGCCGGACTGATAGTCCCGCACGGCGGTCACGGCCAGGCCGGCCAGTTCCTTCGGGGGATTCTCCCGCAGGCCGGCCATGATGTCCTTCATCTTCTGGACGCCGTCCTTGCCGGGCAGGGTGACGGAGACGACCTTCTCGGTGTAGTAGCCGTACTTCTTGTACAGCTCCTGCAGCTTGTCGTACAGGGTAGTGCCTTCGGCCATGGCGGTGCAGGCGGCCTCGGTCAGAAGCAGGGAAGCGTTGACGCCGTCCTTGTCGCGCACCTGGGTGCCGGACAGGAAGCCGAAACTCTCTTCAAAGCCGAAAACGAAGGTATGCGCCCCGGTCTCCTCGAACTGCTGGATCTTTTCGCCGATGAACTTGAAGCCCGTCAGCACGTTGTACATGGTGCAGCCGTAATCCTCGGCGATGGCCCGGGCCATTTCGGTGGAGACGATGGATTTGACCACCGCCGCGTTGCCGGGCAGGATGCCCTTGAGCCTCCGGCTTTCCAGCACATGGCTCAGCAGCAGGCAGCCGATCTGGTTGCCGGTCAGGGTGTGGAAGACGCCCTCCTTGTCCTTGACGGCGACGCCCATGCGGTCGCAGTCCGGGTCAGTGCCGAAGACGACCGTCGCCCCGACCTGCTCCGCCAGCGGGATGGCCAGCTTGAAGGCGGCGGGGTCCTCCGGGTTGGGGGCGGTGACGGTGGGGAAGGCGCCGTCCGGCTTCTCCTGCTCGCTGACGACGGAGACGTGTGTCACGCCCAGCTCCTTCAGCATCCGGCGGACCGGCACGTTGCCCGAGCCGTGCAGGGGGGTATAGACGATCTTGAGGTTCGGGCCTTCCTTGGCCAGCAGCTCCGGCCGCAGGGCCAGGCTCTTGATCATCGCGATGTAGTCCGTGTCCACTTCCTTATCGCCGATGATCTGGAGCAGGCCCTTGGCGAGGGCTTCCTGTTCGTCCATCGGGGCGCACTCCGGGAAATCCAGGGAGCGGATATATTTGGTGACTTCCGACGCCGCTTCCGGGCCCAGCTGGGCGCCGTCCGCCGCGTAGACCTTGTAGCCGTTGTACTGGGGCGGGTTGTGGCTGGCGGTGACGACGACGCCGGCGCCGGTGTTCAGGTGCCGCACGGCGTAGGACAGGACGGGCACCGGGCGCAGGGAGTCAAACAGGTACGCCTTGACGCCGTTGGCCGCCAGCACCAGGGCGGTCTGTTTAGCGAAAACGTCGCTGAAATGACGGCTGTCGTAGGCGATGGCCACGCCGCGGTCCGCGATGCCGGCGTTCTTCATATACATGGCCAGGCCCTTGGTGGCCCGGCGGACGTTATACACGTTCATCCGGTTGAGGCCGGCCCCGATCACGCCGCGCATGCCGGCGGTGCCGAAGGAAAGCTCGGTATAGAAACGGTCTTCCATTTCTTTTTCGTCGTTCTCAATGGATCTGAGTTCCCGTACAGTCGCCTCGTCGTCCGCGAACATCTTCAGCCATTTCTGAAATTCCTGCTTATAATCCATCTGATAACCTCCTTCGTTTCTGGAAAAGGTACAATTGTTGTACTAATTATAACGGATTCTGCCGGAAAGTACAAGAGCGGGAAAACGGTTTTCACGGATTGTTTTTCATTTGCTTCTTTAACCTCAGCCATTTCCGCCTCGTTGACATTCAAAAACGCGTGGTTTATACTGGTTTTGAATTCACATGCAAAGCAGCGCGGCGGCGCGCGGGAGGCAGCCTTGATCGAAACATGGAAAATCCCCGTTCAGCCGGTGACCGGGCGGGAACCCCGGAAGGTGTACGTCTTTCTGCCGGACGGGGCAGAAAGGACGGCCGGGCAGGCCGGCGGGCGCTTTCCCGTCCTGTACATGCTCGACGGGCACAATGTCTTTTTTGATGAAGACGCCACCTACGGCAAAAGCTGGGGCATGGGCGAATACCTGGAAAAGACGGGTACCGGCCTGATCGTCGCCGCGGTCGACTGCAACCACCGCCCGCCGCACGGCCGGCTCAACGAGTATTCCCCTTTCACCTTTGAAGACCCGCATTTCGGCCGCGTCACGGGGTACGGGCGGCGCTTCATGCGCTGGATGACGGAAACGCTCAAGCCGCTCATCGACAGCCGGTACCCGACCCTGCCGGGGCGGGAGACCACCTGGATCGCGGGTTCTTCCATGGGCGGGCTGATGAGTCTGTTTGCGGTCAGCGAGTTCAACTGGGTCTTTTCGCGGGCGGCCGCGCTGTCGCCGTCCGTCTGGGCGGGGGAAGGGCGGCTGGAAGGACTGATCCGCAGAACGGCCTTTTTGCCGGACACCGTCGTCTACATGGACTACGGCTCGGAAGAGGCCCGCGGGCAGGAGCATACAACCGCCGCATTCCGGCGCTGCGCGGAGGCGCTTTCGGACCGGGGCGTCTTTGTGACGGCCCGCGTCGTTCCCGGGGGCACACACTGCGAAGCCAGCTGGGAAAAGCAGATCCCCGTTTTCCTGCCTGCGCTGATGTACGAAAGCGGCGCCTGAAGGCACTTTCCCGGATTCAGACACACACTCACAGGCACGAAAGGAGCGGCATGATCCGTTATGAAAAACTTTATCTTCATCTCCCCCAATTTTCCGGAAAACTTCCAGCATTTCTGCCGGGAGCTGAACGCCGACGGCCTGCGGGTGCTGGGCATCGGAGACTGCGCCTTTGACGCGCTGACGCCTGTCCTGCGCAACAGTCTGACCGAGTATTACCGTGTCGGTTCCCTGGAAAACTACGGCGAGGTCTACCGCGCGGTCGCGTACTTTATCTTCCGCTACGGACGGATCGACTGGCTGGAGAGCAACAACGAATACTGGCTCACCCACGACGCGATGCTGCGCACGGATTTCAACATCACCAGCGGCTGGCAGACGGACGACCTGCAGCGCATCCGCTACAAGAGCGGCATGAAGGAATACTACCGCCGGGCCGGGATCCCGGCCGCCCGCTGGCACATCGTGGACGATTTTGCCGGCTGCACGGCGTTTATCCGGGAGACCGGCTGGCCGGTCATCGTCAAGCCGGACGACGGGGTCGGCGCTTCCGACACGCACAAACTGAAGGACGAGGAAGACCTCCGCGCCTTCCTTGCCGCCAAACGTCCCGGCGTCTCCTATATCATGGAGGAGTTCATCACCGCCCAGATCGTCAGCTATGACGCGGTCATCGACAGCCGGGGCGAGCCGCTGTTCGAGACGGGCAATGTGACGCCGGTCTCGATCATGGACATCGTCAACCGGCAGGACAACACGCTGTACTATATCGTCCCCGAGCTTGCGGAGGATGTCCGGGCCGCGGGGCGGGCGGCGGTCAAAAGCTTCGGGGTGCGCAGCCGGTTCGTGCATTTTGAGTTCTTCCGCCTGACCTGCGACCAGCACATCGGCAAGGCCGGGCAGATCGTCGCGCTGGAAGTCAACATGCGGCCCAGCGGCGGTTTTTCAACCGATATGATGAACTACGCCAACTCCACCGACGTCTACAAGATCTGGGCGGACATGATCGCCTTCGACCGTTCCACCAAGCCGGTGGGGCAGCGGTATTTCTGCGCCTTCGCCGGCAGGCGGGACGGCAGGCGTTTCGCCCTGCCGCACGAGGCGCTCTGTGAAAAATACGCCGCTCAGCTGAGGATGGTGGAGCGCGTGCCCGAAGCCCTGGCCGAAGCGATGAGCAACCAGATGTACCTGGCCGTCTTCCCGACGCAGGAAGAAATGGACGCGTTCTTCGCAGACGTGATCCGGGAAGCATAAAACAGGCGCCATGCAGACGCAGCCGGGGGGG
>JBGUJG010000113.1:0-48454 GCA_045113695.1 Christensenellales bacterium | reverse complement strand
AGGAGTTAGGAGTTAATGGTTAATGCAGGATTATTCACACCTCCTCACTAAGTGAGCGGAGCGAACGGTCACTCCTCACTCCTCACTCCTCACTCCTCACTGAATTACATTCTCTCCGGCGCTTCGATGCCCAGTAGACCGAGCCCGGTGCGGATCACGTTCCGGACCGCTTCGGTCAGGGCCAGGCGGGCGGCGGTGCCGGCGGGGTCGCTGTCCTCCAGCACGCGGTGCTCATAGTAGAACTTGTTGTAGGCCTTCGCCAGGTCCGTCACGGCCCGGTTGATGAAGGAGGGCTCGTACTTGTCCGCCGCGTCCCGCACGGTTTCCGGGAAGCGGGACAGCAGGAGCAGCAGCTGCTGGGCCTCGTCGTTGTCCAGGGCTGCGTAGTCCGGGGTCACGCCGGAAAGGTCCGGGCTCTTGCGCAGGACGGAGCCGCACCGCGCGCAGGTGTACTGGACATAGGGGCCGGTCTCGCCGTCAAAATTGAGGGCGCGGTCCCACCAGAAATCGATGTCCTTGATGCGGCCGTTCTGAAGCGTCGAATAGACCACGGCCCCGACGCCCACCTGACGGGCCGTCTCTTCCTTGTTTTCAAGGTTCGGGGATTTTTCGTTGATGATGGCCAGGGCCTTTTCCTGGGCCTTCGTCAGCAGCTCGTCCAGGTAGATCATGACGCCCTTGCGGGTGGACAGGGCCTGCCCTTCGTAGGATACCATGCCGAAGGAGACGTGCTTCATCTTCGTCTTCGCCCAGTCGTAGCCCATCAGCTCCAGCACCTTGAACAGCTGGCGGAAATGGAGGTCCTGCTGGTAGGCGACCACGTACAGGCACTGATCAAAGTGATAGGTGTTCATCCGGTACAGGGCGGCGGCCAGGTCGCGGGTGTGGTACAGGGTCGCCCCGTCGCTCTTTAGGATCAGGCAGGGCGGCATGCCGTAGTCGTCCAGGTTCACGATCTTCGCCCCGTCGGAGTCCTGCAGGAGGCCTTTTTCTTCCAGTTCCTGCACCACCGCGGCGGTCTTGTCGGCGTAAAAGCTTTCCCCGGCGTAGGAGTCGAACTTCACGCCCAGGATGTCGTATACCCGCATGGCGTCCTTGAGGGTCACGTCCTTGAACCAATGGAAAATCGCCAGGGCTTCTTCGTCCCCGTCTTCGATCTTTTTGAACCAGGCGCGGCCCTCTTCCTCCAGGGCCGGATTTTCGACAGCCTCCTGGTTGAAACGGACGTACAGGCGGGTCATCTCATCCACGCCGCCCTGTTCGACCGTCTCCCTGTCGCCCCAGTGCTTGTAGGCGGCGATCATCTTGCCGAACTGCGTACCCCAGTCGCCCAGGTGGTTGATGGACACGGTCCGGTAGCCCAGGAAATCAAAAATCTTGCGCAGGCTGTTGCCCAGCACGGTGGTGGACAGATGGCCGATGTGGAAGCGCTTGGCGATGTTGATGGACGAATAGTCCAGGCAGACGGTCTTGCCCGCCCCCTCTTCGCCCGCGCCCCAGCGGTCCCCGGCGGAAAGGACGGCATCCAGGGTGTTCTTCGCGAAATTGCCCCGGTTGAGGAAAAAGTTTAAATACCCGCCGGCGCACTCCGCCCGGGCCAGGTCCGGGGCGTCAAAAGCCGCCTCCAGGCTCTGCGCGATCATGGGCGGGGCCTTCCGCAGGCTGCGGGAGAGTTTGAAGCAGGGAAATGCGTAATCCCCCATTTTGGGGTCCGGCGGCACTTCCAACAGGCCGGAAAGGTCCTCCGGCAGCCCCTGCGCGTCCGGATAGACCTTTAAAATCGTTTGCGTCAGTTTTTCTGCGATGTCCTGCTTGAGATTGCTCACGCTGATTCTCCTTCTTAAAGAGCGCCGGGGACCGTTTTCCCCGCGCGGTCCGGGACGTTTTGCGCCCGTCGTACGGTCTGCCCTGCGGCCCTGTTCCGACAGGCCCCGCGGATGTGTTTTATCTTACCATAAAAAACCCCGGCGCGCAATTGCGCTGCCGGGGAATGACGGTATTCTTTTCGTTCAAAACATGTTTTCGTGACATTTGTTTTTCTGATCGTCAGGATATCAGAAGAACCGGCAGAAAGAAACCCGCTCAGGATGCTTTATAAGCCGCTTCATAACCGTCCCATATGGCAAAAAAGTCTTCGCTCCTTGAATGATACTGAGGGTAAAACGCTTTTGCCAGCCTGTCATAAGACAAAGCGGCCGCATACAGATGATCCGCGATCCGGAAGAATGTGGGATCGGCTGTCTGATAATGCATTTTCCCCAGATCTTTCACGTATTCCAGCTCTTCGGAATATCCGTACCTGTGATGATTGGTTCCGTATTTCAGGTCTCTCAGCACCATCTGCATGACCAGCGTTTCATTGCAGTTCATGTTTGCCAGATGACTGCTGATCAGATAATCCCTGCGGTACAGTTTCCCGAGGGCCTGGATCTGAACGAACCAGAAGCGATGGATCTTCTCTCTGGGCCAATGTCCGTTCTGCTCCTGATCATCCTGCTGTTCTTCGAAAACCGGCACGGCACTTTCGCCATACTCAAATTCAAACCCAAGGTCATAGCGCATCCCGTTTTTAAAGACCAGGCGGTACATCCGGTTTTCCGGAACATAAAACCATCCCAGAGCGGTATTCTCATTGACGCCGAACCGGTCAATCCGCTTCATGTACGCTTCCGGCAGAAGGGAGCCGTCTGCCGGAAGACATACCCTGACCGATAAATCAACGTCGCTGAAACAGTCATGATACCCGGCTTCAAAAGCCCGGGCGGCAGCAGACCCCATGTTTTCTCGGTCTATGATGATATCCCTTACCATGGCGCTTCTGATTTCCCGCAGCTCAAAGAGGCTTTCCAGATACTTTCGAAAGGCTTTCTCCATGGATTCCCTGGATATAATTGAAGCCCCGATCGTTTCTCTCTCCTTCTTTTTCAAATGCATCTGCGCACGAGTTCCTCGTCATCGATCGCCGCGTCGATCAGCCTGCTGAGAAAGCCTGTGTAACCCTTGCCGTACTGTTTTGCCTTTTTCAGAGTCGCCGGGGAGATGCGGAGGGAAACGGTCGGCTTTGTTCTGTTTTCACGGTTGACGCGTTTAAACTGCAGCAGCTGTTCGTCCGACATCAGCGGACTGTCCACGTCAAAAACAGGGTCTCTTTGTTCCGCGGCTTCCAGTTCCAGCTGCTCTTCCGCGGTCAGTTCCCGCGTCAGGTCATTCATAGTCATCTTCACCATGTTCGTACCTCGCTTTCTCCGGCTTTGACGCAATCCGCGCGGAGATCATCCTGACAGCATTCTGTTCTCTGAACGCGCAAACCACGAACAATACTTTTCCGACGCGGCCGAGAATGTCAAACCGCAGTTCTTCCAGGTGTTCTTCATCTTCACGGATCAGTTTGTCCGGATCCAGGAATACTTTTACGGCAGTTTTAAAATGAATCCCATGCTTCTGAAAATTAAGACGGTCTTTTTCCTCATCCCACTCAAAGGATGCCTTGTTCAGATCTATATCAAAAAACCTGTACACAGGCTGCTCCTTTCAGACAAAGTATACCGCAAAAAGATGCTTTTTGCAATGCATATTGCAATACGTGCCGGTGCGCTGTTCTGACACCGGAAATAAATGTTTTTTGTCTTTCTTTTTCCGAAAATCAGCGGATTTTTTCAAGCGCCTGAAGAATCTTCCCGATCATCTCCTCATATTCCTGATCGGTCAGGAACTTTTCTCCGGGGTTCATGGCAAACACGCCGCCCCACTCGTATTCGTCCTTATACTTCGGGACCAGGTGGAAGTGCAGGTGGCAGCCGGTATCGCCGTAGGCGCCGTAGTTGATCTTGTCCGGATGGAAGGCCGCGTGGATCGCCCTGGCCGCCCGGTTCACGTCGGCAAAGAAAGCGTTCCGCTCTTCGTCCGAAAGGTTTACCATTTCGCTGACATGGTCTTTGTACGCCACGATGCAGCGGCCCGGGTGGCTCTGCTCCTTGAACAGGATCAGCTGACTCACGCTCAGGTCGCAGATTTTGATGCCGAAGGCCGCCAGCGGGGCCCCGCCGACACAGTAACCGCAGTTTGGATCTTTCATGGTCTGTTTCTCCTTTTTCTTTTGATGGTACTGTCAGTTTATCATAAAAAATCCCGGCGCGCAATCGCGGAGCCGGGAAAAACTAGGGCTAACGCATGTGCGACAAAAGCATCACATGCTACAGTTTCAGTGCCAACAGACAAAGGGGTTGTGAAGGGGGCTGTGCCCCCTTCAGGGAAATCCGCGGGACCGGCTTTGCCGGTTCGAGGAGAATTTTTGCGGAGGTTAGCTTGCCATCCGGGAGCAAAAATTCATTCTTTGCGGATTTGCCGCCCGGGAGCCCTGGAAGGGCGAGAGGCAAATCCGTTCAGGGGGTGGTATTGGCGGGGGAAGAATTCCCCTGCCAATAGGCTCACGCATTCATGCGTGAGCCGTGCGGGAAAAACCTTTCATTACTTTTGTCCTGCTTTCGCAGGCTCATTATACCCTTCTGCTTTTCATGGCCGGCCCTGTGCTTTCCCGATCGCTCCGATCCGCTGGCTCAGCGTCGGGTGGGAGTATTCCAGCTTCACCAGCAGGGGAGAGGGCGCCAGGTCGGCGTAGTTCTGACGGGCCAGCTTCTTGAGGGCACTGACCAGTTCCTCCCCGTAGCCCTCTTTGACCGCCTGGGCGTCCGCCCGGTATTCCGCCTTCCGGGACAGGGCGTTGATCACCAGGCCGAACAGCGGGGCGACCAGGGCAAACTCCACACTCAGGATCAGGATCATGGCAAAGCCGGCGTTCACCCTGTCAAAACCGAACTGAGTAAAGATTTCCGGCGTCCGGAGCGTCAGCCAGGCCAGCACGCCCAGTACCGCCATCTGGGCAAAGGACAGGATCTGATTTTTGAGGGTGTCATGATGCAGCCCGTGCCCGAGCTCGTGGGCGAACACCGCGCAGATCTCATCCGGGGTCATCGCTTCGACCAGGGTATCGTACAGGACGATCGTCTTCATCCTGCCGAAGCCGGAAAAATATGCGTTGGATTTCGTCGTCCGGCGGGAGGCGTCCATCACCTGAACGGCCCGCACCCGGTAGCCGTTCTTTGTAAGCAGGGCGGTCAGCTTGTCTTTGAGCTCCCCGTCCTCCAGCGGCCGGAACTTGTTGAATACACGGCTCAGCACCGGATAGAGGAAAGCAAAAATCAGCAGGAAGGCCGTCATCACAATCGCAAACGCCAGGATCAGCCAGTCGCCCAGGGACGTCCACAGCCAGTACAGCAGCGCGCCGATGCCGGTCATCAGGCCCAGGCTGATGACAAACTCCTTCACCTGGTCCGCCCAGAATGTCTTCGCGGTGGACTTGTTGAAGCCGTACTTTTCCTCAATGACCATCGTCTCGTGCCAGGCAAAGGGCGTCAGCATCAGCTCCGCCAGGGCATACAGCAGGAGAACGGCGAAAATCTGCGTAACCGGCTGCTTCCCGAACAGGGAGGCAAAGGCGGCGTGGAGGTTCAGGCAGAACAGCGCCAGGTCGATCAGGAACGAAACCGACGCCTGAAAAATCCCGAGCTTCACCTTTTCGGTGTGGTACGCCCGCTTTTTCCGGTAGGTCTCCGCGTCGTACACATCCCTGACGTTATCCGGCACCGGATTGTCCGCCGACCGCAGATGGATCAGGGCCAGCAGCAGATTGTACAGATACACCAGCACAAAAACGGCAATGACAAGTATTTTCAGATTCACCTTTAGTCCTCCAATAATAAGCAGACAGGGAGTACAAGTGAGGAGTGGACGCTCCCTCCGGTCGCTCAGTGAGGAGTTAATAATGTGTGACCATCTTCAACTCCTCACTCCTCATTCCTCACTCACTCCTCACTTCCCTTACGTTCCCGCCGACCGGTAAAACCGCATGGCCCTGGCAAACAGGGCCGTCATCAGGAAGAACACGGCAAAGCCCGCCAACGGGCTTAAAAAGGCGGCCCAGAGCGGCCAGCCGAAGATCGGCTTGCCCAGGATGCGGGAAGCCGGGACCTGCAGGACCAGGGCAAAGGGAGCGACGACGGTAAACAGGGTCCGGAGCGGGCGGGGAAAAGCGTCCACCGGGTACTGGCAGGCGCTGCGGCCGCCGTAGGTCAGGGCGTTGGCGATCTCCACCGATTTGACGCTGTGGATGCAGAGGATCGCCTCGATCAGGAACAGACCCAGGATCAGGAAAAACCCGCAGAAGACGCTCTCGGCAAACAGCAGGACATTGGTCAGGGACCAGGAAACCCCCGCCATCCGGCTGCCGATGGCCAGGCTGACCGCGCCGACGGCGATGCAGGTGATCCGCCGCGGGTCCACCGCGCTGCAGATCACCTGGGTCAGGATCCCGCGGGGCCTGACCAGCAGGGTGTCCAGCTGGCCGGTGCGGACCATGGAGGGGAAATTGCCGGTGATCCCCCGGCCGAAGCATTCGGTCAGGTAGAAGGTGACGGACATCAGCCCGAAAAAGAAATACAGGTCCCCCGGCCCCCACTGGTTCAGGTGGTCGAACCGGTCCACCAGCAGGACCACCGCCAGCATCTCCCCGCCTTCCATGATCAGCTGGGCCAGCGTCTGCAAAAGGAAGGAAACGGGATACTGCAGCTGGCTTTTGAGCAGAATGCCCATCGAACGGACATACAGACGAAATGTATTCATCTTTTTATCCTCCCTGCAGCACCAGCCGCCGCTGGTTCCGCCGCCACAGCAGGCAGCCGATTCCAATCAGAACCGCCGTCCACCCCGCCTGCAGGAGAAGGACCTGCGGCGCCTCGGACAGGGCATATTCGCCCGTATACAGGCGGATCGGCGCGTCCAGCATCTGGGCGTAGGGCAGCAGGGTGATTACGCGCTGCCAGCTGTCCGGAAACAGGGGCAGGGGCAGCACGTTGCCGCCCAGGATCATTGACAGCAGGCTCAGCATCGCCTGGATGCCCCGCGGGTCCAGCGTCCTCATGGTGAAGGCCATGGTGATGTTTTCCATCGCGCAGATGCAAAGAAGTCCCAGCACCAGCGCGGACGCCGCCAGCAAAAGGGCCGGCAGGGAAGCAGGCAGGCCGATCCCCCACCCGTTTGGCAGCAGGGCGGCGAAAAGGAGCATCGGCGCGGCGCGGAGCAGGCTGCCCATCAGCTTCTGCGCCATGATGCGGGCGTAATAAAACCCGTACAGGTGCAGCGGACGGCACAGGTCATAGGCGATCCCGCCGGTGCGGATCTTGTCCATCAGGTCCGCGTCGGATGAAAACAGCATCCGGAAAAAGGCCTGCTGGAGCCAAACGTAGGTGATCACGTGGGCAAGCGGCCGGGCCTGCGGCCTGCCCGCGTACAGGGCGCGGTACAGGGCCGCCAGCACCAGGCCGAAAAAGATCTGGCAGGCGATCCCGCCCAGCGCCGCCCCCCGGTAATGGGTCTCCAGCCGGAACCGCATCCGGAAAACGGAAAGATATGCTCTCATAACCCCATTTCCTTATACATGTCGGCGATCAGGCGGTCGATGTTCTGCGGCTGCACGGTCATCTCCCGGATCGGGCCGGCCTGCTGCAGGATCGTCAGCAGGTCCGCCGTCGGCAGGGTTTCCGGCTGATAGGTCAGGCGGAAGCCGTCCCCGTTCCGCTCCATGGCGACGGAAGGCGGCACGGCCGGGGCGCAGCCGTCCTGCCCGTAGCGGATGTCAACCGTCCGCGTCCGGTCGAAGCGGCGAAGCAGACCGCTGAGTTCCCCGTCGTAGAGCTTGCTGCCGTGCCCCAGCACCATCACCCGGGCGCACAGGGCGGCGATGTCCTCCATGTCGTGGGTGGTCAGGAGGATCGTCGTGCGGTGCTCGCGGTTTTCCCAGCGGAGAAAATCCCGGAGGGCCAGCTTGCTGACGGCGTCCAGGCCGATCGTCGGCTCGTCCAGGAAGAGGATCTCCGGCCGGTGCAGCAGCGACCCGCACAGCTCGGCCCGCATCCGCTGGCCCAGGCTCAGCTGGCGCAGCGGCGTCCGCAGCAGATCCTGAAGCCCCAGGGCCTCCGTCAGCTCCGAAAGCCTTTTCCGGTAAGCGTCCTCCGGCAGGCGGTAGATGTCCCGCAGCAGGGTATAGCTGTCCAGGATCGGAACGTCCCACCACAGCTGCATCCGCTGGCCGAAGACGACCCCGATGCGGCGCACGTAGGTCTTCCTGTCCTTCCAGGGGATCTGCCCGCCCACCAGCGCCTCGCCCCCGTCCGGCGTCATGATGCCGGAGAGGATCTTGACCGTTGTGGACTTGCCGGCCCCGTTCGGCCCGATATAACCGATCAGCTCCCCCTGCTCAATCTCAAAAGACACGTCCCGGAGGGCCTGAACCTCTTCCTTTTCCCGCAGGAGGGCCCCTTTTTCCCGCTTTTTGCGGACGGTAAAGCGCTTGCTCAGGTCCTTCACATGAATATAGCTCATTGAAAACCTCTGTTAGACATCTCAGCCCTTTTCGAATGATAACTCATGCCATTGGTTTTTCTGACCGTAATCCCAAAGTCCGGCGATTGATTCGCCGGATGGGCAAAGCCCACCCGCAGGGCGTGGGATGAAGGGCAGAAAAATCTCAGAGGGGAATCATGAAGGGGGGCACACCCCTTCATTGGAATCCGCAGCAGCGACATGCGCGGTGCGAGGACGCTTCTGCGGCAGCAGAAGCTACCTTGCAGATTTTCCGTCAGGCAGCACCGAAGGTGCGGAAGGAAAATCTGCCGGGGGGTCCCGCAGGGGGGACGGCAGTCCCCCTTGCGATGGCCTCAGCGCCCAGAAGGCAACGGCCGCGCAGGCCGCCACATTCAGCGAATCTATGCCCCGGGCCATCGGGATTTTAACGATATCGTCGCACTGCCGGACGGTGTCCTCCTGAAGGCCGGAATCCTCCGTGCCCAGGTAGACGGCCAGCCTGTCCGCCGCCCGAAGCTTCGGATCGTCCAGCTCCAGGGAGCTGTCCCGGAGGGCGAGGCCCACCGTGCGGAACCCGGCTTCCCGGAGCTCTGGAAATCCTCTTTTCTCATCCGTCCGCGCCCAGGGGATGAAAAAGGCCGCGCCCATGCAGACCCGGACGGAGCGGCGGTGCCAGACGTCGCAGCAGTCGGGCGTCAGCAGGACAGCGTCCGCCCCCAGGGCGGCGGCGGAGCGGAAGATCGCCCCGACGTTGGACGGCTCGTTGATCCCCTCCAGCACGGCGACGCGGCGCGCCCCGGCGATCGCTTCCCGGACCGTTTTTTCGGGCGGCCTGCGGAACGCGCCCAGCACCCAACTGCGCTGGAGCTTAAAACCCGTCAGGGCTGCCAGGGTTTCATCGTCCGCCGTGAACAGCGGGATATCCGCGCACCGGGCCGTCAGGTCCGCCCCTTCGGCGCCGATCATCTTTTTCCGCATCAGCAGGGCAACGGGCGTCAGGCCCTGTTCCAGGGCCGTCCGGGTCACCCGCGGGCCCTCGGTGATCAGCAGGCCTTTTTCCGGCTCCTGCCGGCTGCGCAGCTGGGCGTCCGTCAGCTGAAAAAACATGTCCGCCGGGGGAAAGGGCAGGGAAGGAATTTCAATGACCGGCATCCTGAGCCTCCTGTTGCATGATGTTCAGCAGATCGGAAAAACGGTTCAGGCGGAATTTGCACCGCGGGTCCTTCGCGGACGGGCCGATCCCGGCAAAATCAAATCCGCCCCGGAGCGCGGCTTCCAGGCCCGGCAGGCCATCATCCACCACCAGACAGGCGCGCGGCGGCAGGGACAGCCGCCGCGCCGCTTCCAGGAAAATGTCCGGCGCGGGCTTGCAGTGCTCCATCTGCGTCCCGTCCACCCAGGCGTCAAAAAATGGGGCCAGCTGCAGCTTCCCGATCACAAACGGGGCATTCTGGCTGGAAGAGCCGATGGCCAGGCGCAGGCCCATCCCGCGCAGGGCGGCCAGGGTTGCCCGCACCCCGGGGGCCGCGTCGCCGGGGCCGAGGTTTTCCGCCAGTTCCCGGAACATATCGTTCTTTTCCAGGAT
The DNA here is from genome assembly GCA_045113695.1 of Christensenellales bacterium. Classification (GTDB taxonomy): domain Bacteria; phylum Bacillota; class Clostridia; order Christensenellales; family Aristaeellaceae; genus UBA4246. The sequence goes on along the minus strand of JBGUJG010000113.1, from coordinate 38,451 downwards.
CAGGGCTTCCTTTTCCGCCCGGGTCAGCGTTTTTCCCCATTCGCCCAGTACGGTGTCCATGCATGCTTCCCGGCCCAGGCCGAGCATCGTCTCATGAAGCTCCTCCGAAAAGGGCAGACCGTATTTTTCCGCAAACCGCACCCAGGCCCGGTAGTGCAGCCGGTCCGTCCGGCAGAGCACCCCGTCCATGTCAAAAATCACGCCCCGATATCGCAGCATCGCTTTTTTCCCCATTTTTAAGTCTCCTGCCAGGCAGGCCGGCAAACCAGTTTCCATTATACAGAAACCCGCCGCCTTTTGCAATCCCGCGGCCGCACGGCGCCCTTCTCCGGACACGGTATTTTGGTGCTGGTCAAAAATCGGGTTTTGATATAGAATAGACAGAGTATTTTCAGAAGCGTCCGTATCGCTCAGCCATGACGGGCAGCGGACGCCCGGGGAGGCAGCGGATGGCAGAGCATCAGGACATCGCCCGCATCTGCGGTCTTCTGCGGAGCGAACTGTATGAAAACGGATACCGCTACGGTTTCTGTCTGGACGGCAGTGTCATCGTCCCGGACGTCTCGAAAGGCTTTGACGTGGAATTCGGCCGCCTGCTGACATCGCAGTACCGGATCCAGCCGCCCGAACTCACCAAAAAGGCAAAGGCCGCCACCTGCCTGGACGCCGTACTGGTCATGAAAGACATCCTGCGCGAAAACGGCTTTGACAGCAGGATCTGGCTGGTGTTTGACAGGGAACGGAAAAAGCCCCATGCCGTCCTGACGTTCACGGCGGATCAGGCGGCGGTGTATCTGGAGCTGACCCCGCAGTCCGGAAAGGAAAACTACGGGAAAGAACTTGTCTTTGAAGAGGAAGAAGCCTTTATCCGGTACTGGGAACAGAAGAACTGTCTGATCCGGGAGATCACGGAGCTCTGCGTTCCCGGCAGGAGGCCGGACTTCTTTTTATCAGCCTGCGGGCTGTAACCGGGGTGCCGCTGCGGAAAACCGGGCCTGAGAGGAGGGAGCCGGGAATGGATTCTTTTGTAAACGAACGGGATTTTGCCCTGCTCGCTCAGGACCGGTATACGTTCTCCGTGCTGGACAGGATCCTGAGGGAGCCCTGTGAACTGATCCGGACAAACCATCGGGATCTGATCCTGTGTCATTCGGAAAAACCCTATCCCGTCTGGATCTGGACCCCGGACGGATGCCCGGATCAGGTCAAAGAAGACGCATGGGAACTGGCCGCCCGGCTGCGGCCGTTTTCCTCCGGGTACCGCTTCAACCTGAAGCACGAGCTGGCGGATTACTTTGTGAAAAGAGCCGGACATGAAAATATGAACATCGGCATTTCCATGCAGCTGTTCTCGTATGACTGTCCTGCCCCCGTTCCGCCGGACTGTCCGGCGGACGGAGCGCCGCACCGCTGCACGCCGGAGGATCTGGAAACGGCAGTCTCCCTGATGGCCGCCTTTTACCCGGAGATCGGGGAGGACCCGCCGGAAAAGACCCGCATTGCGGAAAAGGCGCTGGCATATATCAGCCGGCACGCGCTCTTTTTCTGGAAAAATGACCGGGGAACAGCCGTTTCCTGCTGTTCCTTCCGGACCAATGAGGGGCTTGCGTGTCTGGGCAGCGTCTACACCCTGCCGGCGTACCGCAGAAGGCATTATGCGCAGCATCTGGTGTACCGGGTGACGGAAACGGTCAGAAGCCTCGGCTTTCTGCCGATGCTCTATACGGACGCCGATTATCCGGCATCCAACGCCTGCTATGAAAAGATCGGCTATGCGCTGCGCGGCAGGCTTTGCACCGTGGCCATGCTGAACAGGGAGGGCTGACGCTTGGAAATCGATATCAAAACGCTGACGCCGGACCTGATGGAAGCGTACCTTGATTTTTTCGACCACCGCGCCTTTTCGGACGGGTCCCCCTATTTTCCCTGCTACTGCACCGCTTTCAATATGAGCGCCGCGGAGATTGAAACCATGCGGGAACAGGGAAACGTGTACGGCGGGACGGCCGGCTGGCAGCGGGCGCAGCGCGAAACTGCCTCCCGGATGATCCGGGAAGGAAGAATCCGCGGCTATCTGGCCTTTGCGGACGGCCTCGCCGTCGGCTGGTGCAATGCCGGCGACCGGATGAATTACCGCCGGGTCGGGGCATTTGACCTGGACCGTGTCCCGCAGGACCGTCCCCCGGACTGCGGGCGCGCCGGGCAGGTCAAATCGGTCGTGTGCTTTGAAATCTGCCCGGAATACCGGGGAAAGGGCATCGCCGCAAAGCTGCTTCAAAGGGTCTGCGCGGACGCCGAAGCGGAGGGTTTCGAATACGTGGAAGCCTATCCCGAGGACGGGGCGCAGCCGGCGCTTGCGTTCACCGGCCCCGCCGCCCTGTATGAGAAAACAGGGTTCACGGTGTTTTCCCGGACGGGCCATACCGTTGTCATGCGGAAAAAACTGTCATCATGATCCCGTTTTGACGGGACGATCGGAGGTTGCTATGGATCAGATCTGGCAGGACATGTACAAGGCAGCAAAGGCTGTGCTGGGTGAGAGGACCATTTCGGATTATGTGACGGCGGGAGGGGTCTCCGCCGCCGTCCGTTCAAAATCCGGAAAAATCTACGTCGGGGTATGCATCGATACCTGTTCTACCCTCGGCATCTGCGCCGAACGGAACGCCATCTTCAGCATGATCACCAACGGGGAGCATGAGATCGACCGGGTGCTCTGCATCCCGCCGAACGAAGGCAGGGGCGCTCCGTGCGGGGCCTGCAGGGAGCTGATGGTCCAGCTGATGCCCGGCAGGTATCAGGACATCGACATCATGATCGACTATGCCAAAGACCGGGTGATGAAACTGGGGGAACTGACGCCGGAGTGGTGGATTGACTGATTGCCGGGCTCCGGCGCCGGCAGGACAAAACCGTTCTATCGGGGAGAAACAGAATATGAAAAAAACAGGAAAACGCCTTCTTCTTCTGATCCTGCTGGTCTGCGTGCTTTTATGCAGCGGCTGCGGCCGGTTTTCCAGCTACAGGGCGGTCATGCTGATCCGTACCAACACGCCCCATTCCGCCTTTATGCGCTTTGCTTCCCTGGACGGCAGCATGGTCTTCACGCTGCACTCCAAAGGCGAAAACGGGAAGCTGAAAGCGTCTGCGAAGCTGGCCTCCGGCTCCGCCACGGTGTATCTTGACGACGGAACAAAGAGAGAATGGTTTTCCCTGCGCGGCGGGGAGGAAGCCGAATGGACGTCCGGCCCGCCGGACAGGGGAAACGGTTACCCTCATCGTGGAAACAAACGAAACGTGCCGGGACGGGGAATTTCACTTTGATATGGAATAACCGCCCGATCAGAACTGTTCTTTCAAATCATTTACCTGTCTCAGAGAAAGGAGACCCTGATGAAAACCATCCTGCTCAACGGCAGCCCCCGGAAAAACTGGAACACGGCCATGATGCTCAAAGAAGCGCAGAAGGGCGCGGCGTCGGCCGGCGCGGAAACCGAGTATATCAACCTGTTTGACCTTTCCTACACCGGCTGCCGGTCCTGCCTGGCCTGCAAGCGGAAAGGCGCGGAGCGGTGCAGATGCTTCTGGAAGGACGACCTGTCCCCGGTGATTGACCGCATCTTTGCCGCCGACGCGCTGATCGTCGGCTCCCCGATCTATCTGGGGGACATCACCAGCCGGCTGCGCGGGCTGATCGAGCGGCTGCACTTCTGCGCCCTGTCCTACGACGACTACTCCAACTACTTTACCGGAAAAGTCAACGTCGGGATCATCCTGACCATGAACGCCCCGGAAAACTACTACCGCCAGGCTTACCGGAAAAAGGCAGAAGAGATTGCGCAGAGTTTCCGGGCCCTGAACGGGGCGGTCGAAGTGTACGCCTGCTGCGATACCCTGCAGACAGCGGACTACAGCCGCTTCAGCATGGCCGGCTTCAGCGAAGAACACAAGAAGGCCGTGCGGGAAAAGCATTTCCCGCTGGATCTGAAAGAAGCCTTCCGAATGGGCGCACGGCTGAGCGGGGAAAAATAACCGGCCTGTGCGCCCGGAGAAAAAATAATCAGGGAGAGAAGCGCCATGAAAAAATACGCCATGCCCATCATCATGCTGGCGGTCTTTGAAACCGTCGCAGTCACCCTGTGGCTGACGAAAAACAACCTGTTTTATCTTTTCAATTTCAGCTACATCGGCTGCTCCGTCACCCTGGGCATGTTTCTGTTCATCCGGAAGCACCGGCACGCCCGGCGCGTGGTGCAGCTGCTGGTCGGCCTGTACATGCTGGTTTACCTGGGCCTGATCTGCGGGGAGAACATGCAGATCGAGGGCTTCTGGTATTACCTGTTCACCGGCGTCTTTGAGGCGGCGACCATCCACTACGCCGTGGCCAAGATTTTCGGGCCCCTGCTCTTTGGGCGGGGCTGGTGCGGCTATGCCTGCTGGACGGCGATGGTGCTGGACTTTCTGCCCTATAAGGTACCGGCGCAGCCGCGGAAAAAGCTGGGCTGGATCCGGTACGTCACCTTCGCCCTGTCGCTGGTCTTTGTATCCGCCCTGTTTCTTGCGCACGTGGGGAACCTGGAACGGATCATGTTCTGGGCGTTTATCATCGGCAACGCGCTGTATTACGCCGCCGGCATCATCCTTGCCTTCGCGTTCAAGGACAACCGGGCGTTCTGCAAATACATCTGCCCGATCACGGTTTTCCTGAAGCCCATGAGCTATTATTCCTTCCTCAGGGTCCGGTGCGACAGGGAAAAATGCGTTTCCTGCGGGAAATGCAGACGGGTCTGCCCGATGGATGTGGACGTGACCGACAACTCCAGGAACCGGAAAAACGGCACCGAGTGCATCCTCTGCATGGAGTGCGTCAAAAACTGCCCCAAGGGAGCGCTCTGACCGATGCGCCCGCTCAGCGACGAACCGGCCGTAAAGGCGCAGTACGCTTCCGCCGGAAACCTGAACAAAAGAATCTCCATCCACGAAAAGTATTCCGTCAACCGCCAGGGGTTCGGAAACTGGATCGCCGCGCACTACCCGGTCCGGGAAGGAATGTCCGTGCTGGAACTGGGGTGCGGGACGGGGCAGATCTGGCTGAACCAGGGGGAACTGATCGGAGAATGCTCCCGGATCGTTTTGACGGATCTTTCGGAGGGCATGCTGCGGACGGCGCGGGAGACGCTGAAGCGGTATACGTCCATCGAATATGCCGCCGCCGATATCCAGCACATCCCGTACCCCTCGCATTCATTCGATCTTGTCATCGCGAACATGATGCTGCACCATGTGCCGGACATTCCAAAGGCCCTGTCGGAAGCAAGGCGGGTGCTAAACCCGGGCGGCGCCTTCTGCTGCGCCACTTACGGCGAACATGGCATCATGGAATACCTGACCGGCCTTTTTTCCGCGTACGGCGTAAAAGACAGCGCGGAGTATCCGTTCACGCTCCAGAACGGGAAGGCGCTGCTGGAACCGTTTTTCGCCCGGGTGGATCGGTATGACTATGAGGACTCCCTCGAAGTGACCGACGTAAATGATCTGGCGGACTACATCTTTTCTCTGTCAGGTTTTTCCGCCCTGCGGGCCCTTCCCCGGGAGACACTGATCCGGGTGCTTGAAAGCGCGGCCGTGAACGGCGTATGGAAGATCCCGAAGGAATACGGCCTGTTTCTGGCGCGTTAAAACTGACGGGGCTGTTGCACAGCCCTCGGCAGGGAGACACAACCAGGGCCTACCGGCCCGTTCTTCGGTGAAAATGAGCCACTGGCTCATTTTCCGGGCCCTCAGAACCCCATTTCGGGGACCCCCTCGCCTTTGCCTCTCGCGTCTTCGACATCCAGGGCCTGCCGGCCCGTTCTCGCTGAAAACAGGCCACTGGCCTGTTTTCCGGGCGCTGCGAACCCCACTTCGCAGGCTCCGCTCCGCAAAAATTCCTGCCCGGGGCCTGCCGGCCCGCTGTTCGGTGAAAACTGTCCACTGGACAGTTTTCCGGGCCCTCACAGCCCCGCAGCGGGCGGAAATCAGGTTTTTTGGTCCGAATTTAAAAAATCCCCCTGCGTAAGGTATTGCTTGTGACGCTGCGTCATGTCGTAAAATCCATGGCGTAAGGAGGGTTAGGCTATGTCAAAGTACTCAACGGGGGAGCTCGCCAGACTCTGCGGCGTGACCGTCCGGACGGTTCAGTATTACGATACCCGGGGCATCCTGATTCCCAGCGAACTGACCGAAGGCGGCCGGCGGCTGTATTCGGAAGACGATCTGAAACGCATGAAGGTCATCTGCTTTCTGCGGGAACTGAGTCTCCCGATTGACGCCATTGCCCAGATCCTTCAGGAAGAGCATCCGGAAAAGGTGATCTCCCTGCTGATCGAACAGCAGGAGAAAGCCCTTTCGGACGAAATCTCCGAAAAACAGGAAAAGGTGGAAAAGCTCCGGGATCTGAAAAACGGGCTGAAAAACCTGGCGTCCTGCTCTCTCGAATCCATCGGTGACATAGCCGTCATTATGGAAAGCAAGAAAAAACTGAAAAAAATGCGTTGGATGATGATCCTGACCGGCATCCCGGTGACGGCGCTCCAGTGGTTCTCCGTCATTTTCTGGATCGTCAAAGGCATCTGGTGGCCGTTCATCGTCTGGGTCCTGGTTGCCGTTCCCTGGGGGATCCTGGTCAGCCGGTACTACTTCCGTCATGTGAAATATATCTGCCCGGAATGCCATGAAATATTCAGACCCGCGCTGAAGGAAGCCTTCTGGGCAAACCACACGCCCACCGCCCGCAAACTGACCTGCTCCTGCTGCGGCCGCAAGGGCTTCTGCGTGGAAATCTGGGGAGGCGACGGGGAATGAAGGAGTTTGAAACCATCATCATCGGCCCGGCCGCCGTCCCGTCGCTGATCATCACGGTGATCCTGATGGCGGCGGTCCCCGTCCTTTTCTTCCTCTGGTGGCGCAGAAAGCACCGGCAGCGGACCCATCTCAGCTGGCTGCTGGCCGGCATGGCCGGATTCCTGGTTTCCGCCCGCGTGCTGGAGCTGGGGGTTCATTATTTCTGCATCATCCGGGACAATCCCGTTTCCCGGCTGATCAACGGGAACACCGCCGCCTTTGTCCTGTACGGGACCGTCATGGCCGGCGTTTTCGAAGAGTGCGGACGGCATCTGATCCTGAAATACATCCTGAAAAAGAACCGCACCCGCGAAAACGCCGTCCTGTACGGAATCGGCCATGGCGGAATCGAGATCCTGGCGGTCGTTCTGCCCCTGATCATCTCCTATCTGGCCATTGCCGTCCTGTTTTCCCCGGGCAATACGGAAACCGCGCTCAGCACGCTTAAAATCACGGAGGAAACCGCGAAAGCCGCCCTTCCGTCCGTTCAGGCGGCCGCCGCGTTTGATTACGTCCAGATGGCCCTGAACGTTCTTGAGCGCCTGATCGCCATGCTCTTCCACATCGGCCTGACGGTGATCGTATTTTATGGCGTCATCAGCGGAAAGAAGGCCTGCCTGCCCCTGGCCGTCCTCCTGCATATGCTGGGGGACACCTTCCCCGCCCTGTACCAGCGGGGCCTGCTGCCCCTGTGGGCGGTGGAGGTCTGGGGGGCTTTCTGGGCCGCCGTCATCGTATTCATCGCCGCCAGGCTATACGGGCGGCTGAAAACGCCTGATTCCCCCTGAACGTCCGGATGGAGATCCGCACATATCCGATATACCGGCGCTTCGCCTTTGGGCGGGGCGCTTGATTCTATGGTAGATTTTTGTGCCATTCCATGATACAATCAGGGCAGACATCCTATGGAACTTCTGCCGTACCGGCAGCTTTGCCAAAGGCAGAACCATCAATCGGGCTTATTATTTCCGCAGGGAGGTACCGTCATGCTGACACCCGGAACACTGGCCCCGGACTTTACCCTGGCAGACCAGAACGGAACGCCGCACACCCTCTCTTCGTACAGGGGGCGGAAGGTGATCCTTTACTTTTATCCGAAGGATATGACCGCCGGCTGCACCAGCCAGGCGTGCGCTTTCCGCGACCTTTACCCGCAGTTCCTGGAAAAAGGCGCGGCGGTGCTGGGCGTCAGCAGGGACAGCACGGCGTCCCACAAGCGCTTTGAGGAGGCCCACGGCCTGCCGTTTCCGCTGCTGTCCGACCCGGACCTGCAGGTCATCGCGGCCTATGACGTGCAGAAGCGCGGTCAGGACGGCCAGCCCGCGAAGGGCCTGATCCGCTCCACCTATCTGATCGGCGAAAACGGCGTGATCGAAAAAGCCTTCGGCGCGGTCAAGGCGAAGGATAACCCGGCGCAGATGCTGAAGGAACTGTAACTCTGACCCCGGACGGCGGAGGAAGATCATGAACAGCGGTCAGGAACAGATCATCATCAGACAGGCAGCGGAAGACGACGCCCGGCAGATCGCGGAAATCCTCGTGGAAGACTGGCAGATTGCCTACCGGGGCATCATCGACAGCGCTTTTCTGGACGCCATGAGCGCGGAGGAGCGGTATCAGACAGAAGTGAGGAGATGCCGGAAATACCGGGTCGCCGTATTCGGGCAGGAGATCCTGGGCTATGTGTGGCCCGAGATAACCGGAAACGAAGAAGCGGACTGCGAAATCGTCGCTTTGTATGTCCGGTACGCGAAAAGAAAAAGCGGCACAGGGAGGGCGCTGTTCCGGCATTCGGAAGAACTGTTCCGGGCGGCGGGCCGAAAAAAATTGATCGTCTGGTGCCTCAAAGAAAATACCGAAGCAAGGAAATTCTATGAGAAAATGGGCGGGAAAGCATATAAAACCAGGTCGCATTCCTGGGGAAACCGGGATTATGAGATGATCTCCTACCTCTATCATCTGGACGGATGAGCATCCCGGATTTCCGGTTGTGAACCGGTCGGAATCCGTTTTTTCCACAGCATCGCATGGCGTGCGGCAACGCAGGAGGGACAAACGATGACGCTGAAAGATTACCTTGAGCAGTTCAGAAAAAACATGATGATCATGTCCCGCACGGCCAACGGCAGGCTGGACCTGTCCGCAAGCGCCACCAAAGCCGATTCGATGGCGGCGGTCAGCGCGGAGGATGCCCAAAGTCTTGCGCTTGAAAACACAGACCGGGCGGTCCGGTTCCTGTTCGACCGCCGCAGGCAGATTTTCCGGTCAGCCGGGGAAGTCGAAGCCCTGGTGCTTGAGGCCGCGGAAATCACCAATCAGGGAATCGTCAAAGACGGCAGCCTGTTCCGCAGCGGAGAGGACAGCGTCAAATTCAATTACGCCAGGATCCGGGATATTCCGGTCTTTTGGGACTGGTTCATCCGTGGTCTCCACTGGATGCTGACTTCCCAGAGCCTGGAGCCGGAAGATATCGCCGCGTTCTGCGAGTATATCATCAATATCGTGGGGCATTTTTTCTCGGACGGCTGCGGCAAAATCTCGATGCTCATCAGCACCTATGTGTTCATGCGCTATGATCTGCCGTGCCCCGAGTATACGTCCCGGGACGATTATTACCGCACCGCTTCGCGCGGGAAGATCCCGGCGGCGGCAGAACTGCGCCTGCTTCCCGCGGATCCTGAATTCTGGAACTTTGTTTCCTACTATCTGAGCCTCTGCAAGGACAAAGGCCCTCGGTTCAACAGCGTCATGGAGAAGGCGGAAGACTGCTCGTACGTATGCCGCCTGACCGGACAGCTCACGGGCGCGCGGAATGTCCTCTTCCGTCAGATCATCGGACTTTTCTACAAAACGCACGGGGATGTCCTGGTCGTCTTCGACTGCGGCACGCTGGCCTGGATCGACCAGGAGGGCATCCGAGTGCTGGCAGACCTGAAAGCAGCCGGCAGACGGTTCCTGCTGAAAAATCCCAGCGCCGACTGCACCGTGCTGTTCATGATCGAAGGACTGGAAGCCTGCCTGGAGAAGAACAACAAACTGCCGCAGATCGACCTGAGCAGCTGCGAAAAAATCAACGAGGGCGCGAACGGCGTCATTTACAGGGTCAACGACGAGGTGGTCGCCAAGACGTTCAAAAAGGAACCCGATTATTACGATCTCGTCCGGCAGAGACTCGCGCTCAGGAACGCGCTGATCTGCGGCGTCCCCGCGCCGTTTTCCTTCGGCTATGCCGTTTACGAGGGCAAAATCGTCACGCTGATGGAGCTCATCCGCTCCAGATCCCTCATGCAGATCATCGCTTCGGAAGAAGACAGCGACGGATATATCATCCGCTACGCGCAGTTTGTCCGGCAGCTCCATGAGATCCGGGATCCAAAGAAACTGCAGAAATTTACAAGGGATATGATGGGCCGGGAAATCCTCGGCAAAGCCGACCGGTGCGACGCTGTTCTGCCGGAAGCATACCGGGGCAGGGCCAGGGCGCTGATCGGAGCGATCAGCGAGCCTGAGTGCCTCGTGCACGGCGATATTCAGCCGAACAACGTCATGATCAGCGGGGACGAGATGCTGTTCATCGATTTCGATACCTTCTCCACCGGCAAAGCCGTCTATGACCTGGGCGCACTCTGCAGGACGCTTCTGTGCAGCGAAAACAGAAGCGTTTCGGATTTCAACGATTTTCTCCGGCTCCCCCTCGACAAGTGCCAAAGAATCTGGGATCTGTTTATCGGCGAGTATTTTCAGGATCAGCCGGAAAAGATCATCCGGGAAAAGACCGCGCAGGCGCGGCTGATCGGGACCGTGCTGGCCCTCGCCAAGATGATCAAAAAAGGGACGGACCCCGCGTTCATTTCCTATTGGGCCAAAGAGCTTCAGTCGCTGGTATCCGGCGCCGACTGACGGCCGGGCGGCCGCCTCGGCCCTGCATTTGACGGAGAAAGCATATGAGGATAGAGCATGCTGCGCTGTATGTGAACAGGCTGGAAGAAGCGCGGGACTTTTTTGTCAGGTATTTCCATGGGCGCGCAGGCGCCGTCTATCACAATGAGCGTACCGGGTTCCGTTCCTGTTTTGTCTGTTTTGACGATGGGGCAAGGCTTGAAATCATGAACCGGCCGGACATGGCGGACAGCAGGAAAGACCCGAACCGTACGGGATACGCGCATATTGCTTTCAGCGTCGGCGGAAAGGAAGAGGTCGACAGACTGACCTCCGTGCTGAAAGCAGACGGGTTCGACGTCGTCAGCGGCCCGCGGACCACAGGCGACGGATACTATGAAAGCTGCATTGTAGCTGTCGAGGGCAATCTGATCGAAATCACCGTATGACACGATTCTCAGAATCGTTTTCCATTGACCGGACAGAAGACAGCCCGGAAACCGGAGCAATGACAGATGGACATAAAAACCCATTATGATCTGCTGATTGAGGAAAACAACGATCCGTTCCGTGACCCGCCGGCATTGCGGAAACACATGGAAACATGGGACGGGCCGGCGTTTCTGGAATTGATGGAGCTGGACCCGTCGAAAACCGTTCTTGAGATCGGCGTCGGGACAGGAAGGCTTGCGGAAAAAACCGCCGGGCGCTGCCGGCATCTGACGGGGATCGACCTGTCCCCCAAAACCATTGAAAGAGCCGGGGAGAACCTCCGGGACTTTCAGAATATATCGCTGATCTGCGGTGACTTTTCGGTTCATCCGTTTCAGGAGCAGTTCGACGTCATCTACTCCTCCCTGACCATGATGCATTTTCGGGATAAGCAGGCAGTGATCCGCAAAATCAGCGCCCTGCTGAAGGCCGGCGGGCTTTTCTGTCTGTCCATCGACAAAAACCAGAGCGAACGGATCGATATGGGGGACAGAAACATCCGGATCTATCCGGATACGCCGGAGAGGATCATCCCGCTTGCGGAACAGGCCGGGTTGAAAATCAGGAAGACGGCCGGGGTTGAAAACGCTGCCCTCCTGGCGTTCATGAAAACCGCTTGCGGCTGACGCCGTTTCCTGATATAATAGGCTCAACAGGAACCTGAACATAACCGGAAAAGCCTTTTTCCTTTCCGTTCAGGCGATCGACCCGTTTCACATCCAACCACCGCGATCTGGAGGTCTGTATGAAAAAGAATATCCGGCTCTCCGTTCTTTGTTTTGCGGCCGCCCTAGCCATCCTGTCCTACGGCGCGCTGGCCGATGAATCCCTGTTTTTTTCCGTCGACGGGCGGACGTGGGAAGTCGTTCTGCCGCCTGAATACCTTCCGTACACCAGCGAACTGGGGCAGAACAGCCCGCTGCTGAAAATCAGCGGCGCGACCCAGACCGAAATGGACGAATACATCGCTCCGCTGGGCTGCTCTGTTTTTTGCCGTCATGTTTATTGGGGACATGAGCTGTGGCTTTCCGTCAAAGACCACAGCACCGACCTGGGCCGGGTCAACCCGGGCGTCTCCCTGCCCCAGGACATCGTGAAAACGTATTATGACGGCACGACGCTCAGCCGCGGCCCCTATACAGTCGAAACCGTCGGGGGCAGGGATTATTATCTGTTCGCGGACGGCGAAAGCACGAACGCGGGCGGCATCTGTTACCGCATTTCCACCTTCATCGGCCACTACGAAGTCATGCTGCGTTGGGAATCCGGCACCGGGGCGAGGACCGAGGAGGATATCGACACGCTCAAAGCCATTATCCGGTCCGTCCAGCAGGGCATCTGACAGGCGTTTCTGTAAAACACAGCCCCTCTTCCGCGCGGGAAGAGGGGGCTTTTCATTTTTCGTTTCATTTCCTCCGGCGGACGGAGCTGCTTACCGCAGTTTTTCCGTAAGCGTTTTCAGGTCTTCCGCTTTCATCCCATGAGACATCAGGTAATTTTCCGCGGCGGCCGTGAGGTCGGTACCGGCAAGGTCCGCGCCCTTTCCCAGGCCGGCGACTGCGCGGAGCATTTCCTTCACATTCTTTTCGGCGATCATGGAAAGCTTCTCCGCGTCCGCCACGGGATCCAGATGATAGTAATTCTCAAAGCTGATCAGGTAGTCCGCCGCGATCTCTTCTTCGGATGCGCCCATCAGGGCTTCCAGGATCATGGCGGCGAAGCCGGTCCTGTTCCTGCCATCGGTGCAGTGGACGAGATACGGGGGCTCCTCCCCGGCCAGGAAGGTCAGGCCCTTCACAAGTCCTTCGGCAAATTCGCCGGAGGTATAGTCGATCGGCATCGCCAGGGCGATCACATGGCCTTTCTGTACGAGGTCCATGTAATACGGGCTGTGAAAACCTTCCCCGGAAGGATGACCGGAAAGCTCTTCGTCCGTGTTGGCCATGTTCATGACGGACTTTACGCCTGCAGCTTCGGCCAGGGCGTTGGCGATGGTGCGGCGTCCGTACTGGCCGCTGACCGGGCTGCAGGAGCGGTACAGCTTTCCTTCCCCGATGACGCCGGCGGTGACCATGCGGAAGTTGGCGAAGATTTCGTCGCTTTCATAATCCGCCCGGTCATTGGTGGACTCCAGGGCGTTGAGGGTCTGTTCGGCCAGGGCGCCGGCCTTTTCCTTCATGGTAATGGTCACTTCGTCGCCCACGCCGATGCCGGCCGTTTCGGCAAACCTGCCGTAGTTGATGCAGACGGCGATGTTTTCATGGCCGGCGTAGGCCCGCACCATGTACTCCCCGCTGTCCACGTAGTACCCGTTGAAACAGGGCATATCGCCTTCGTAGGTCCCGGCTTTCACGGTCACGATATCGCCCAGCTCAAAGCCTGCGGCGGTAAACGCCTCAACGGTCACGTCCAGCCGGGCGTGGCCGTATTTTTCAATCTCGATCACTTTGCCGGTCACGGACGGGACGGCAGCCTCCGCAGATGCGGACACCGCCAGGCACAGCAGCGCGCAGCACAGCAGCAGGGATACGGGCTTTTTCATGATACTTACCTCCTCTGATACGGGTTTTTTCCGGCGTTTCAGGGTTGTTCCGGTGCATCGCAGAATCATAGTCCATACAAGATGTTTTTCATTCCGGTCACATGCCCGCAGTATAGCAGAAAAACCAGTTCTCAGAAAACCCAGTCCTCTGTTTTCAGATTCGGTACCCGACTGAATTCTCCGGTGTTATGGGTGATGACGGTCAGCCCTCTGGATACACCCTGCGCGGCAATCTGAATGTCATAGGGGCCGATCGGCGTTCCCGCAGCAGCCAGGGCCGCCCTCAGCCTGCCAAACCATACGGCATCTTCCCTGTCAAAAGGAAGGATCGTAAAGGCTGAAAGAAAGAGGTTCATAATCCCCCTGGACCGATCGCTCCATCTGCTTTTCGAGCAGCCGTATTCCAGTTCTCCGACCGTGACGGAAGATATATAAATATCGGACGGCCGGATTTCAAACAGCTTTCCGGTAAGGGAGGGATATGTATTCTTCATGGCATAGATACAGATGTTCGTATCCAGCAGATACATCAGAACGCCTCCCTTTCAGGGACGTCTTTCCATTCGGGCTGTTCCCGTTCATTCATAAAATCTTCCGGCATCTGACCGATGCTGAAGCGGAGGGGATACCAGGGATCATCGGCGGGAAAAAGAATGTACCCTTCCCCCATCTTCCGGATGGCAAACTCCTTCTGATCCGTCTGCACTTCCTTCGGGATCCTGATCGCCTGGCTGTTTCCGCTCTGAAAAACTTTAGCTGTCAGCATAACAAACACCCCCCTGTCATATATACTTAAAGTATATACGTTCCGAAGCGGCATGTCAACGGTACGGTTTCGTTTCCGGATATGCGTTGATTTCCTTTCCGGATCTGTTATTCAGCAACAGAAAATTATACCACAGGTTTCTTTACATTTCCTTTTTCCCGTGTTATGATGACACCGTACCAGGGAAACAGAACGGGACAGAAAGGAGGAATTCAGATGGTACGCGTAAACGGCCTGAAACGGTTTGAATACCATGAATTTACCATGCGCAGTTTTACCTATCAGCTGCGTTCCGCTTTGCTCTGCCCAGATCATATTTGGAAAAGAGACCGCTGACATCTTCCCCAGTGTCATGATGGGGACGGATTATACAGGGCCGCTTGTCCGGACGGGCAGGCGGTCTTTTTCCGTATGATTCAGCCTTATCATTGATCCGGAGGAGTGGTTTTCATGGGCATTCTGCCGACCGTCAACCTGGCAGCTACCGGCGACAACATCGTCCGCCTTCGCCGCCGGAGCGGCCTTTCCGTGCAGGACCTTCAGAACATTTTCGGTTTCTCGACCCCGCAGGCCATCTACAAGTGGCAGCGCGGCGTTTCCCTGCCGACCCTGGACAACCTGGTCGTCCTGGCGGCCATATTCGGCACGACCCTGGACGCCATCATCGTCCGGGACGGCGCGCCGCAGGTCCGTTAGCCTCAGCCCTTCGGGGCTGACACAATCCCTTCGTCTAATCCGGTCAGGACACCGCCCTTTCAAGGCGGGAATGCGGGTTCGAGCCCCGCAGGGGTTGCTTTTTGCGTCTTTAGCTCAGCCGGAAGAGCACCTGACTTTTAATCAGGGGGCCGCGGGTTCAAGCCCCGCAGGACGCATCACGGAACCTCTCCGGTCCGGCCCCGGAAGGTTCCGCCAGTATCGGAGAATATCCAAGCCCGGTCAAAGGGAGCAGACCGTAACTCTGTCGGCATTTGTCTTCGCCGGTTCGAATCCAGCTTCTCCCACCATGAACTGCCGCCCCGGTTCCCGCCAGTAAGCACAGGACCGGGGCGGCATAAAAGCATGATCAGAAAACGCCGCTCCTCTTTTTCAGAGGAGCGGCGTCAAGTCACTCAGAAATATTACTCTACCGTGTAGGGCAGCAGCGCGATGGCACGGGCGCGCTTGATGGCCTCGGACAGCTGGCGCTGATGCTTGGCGCAGTTGCCGGTCACACGGCGGGGCAGGATTTTGCCGCGCTCGTTAATGTAGCGGTGCAGACGGCCGGCGTCCTTGTAATCGATATATTCGATCTTGCTGACGCAGAAGTCGCACACCTTGCGGCGCGGACGGCGGCGGGCGCCGCCATGCGGACGGGGTTTCCGTTCGCCGCGATCTTCAGACATATGTACATCCTCCTTCATTCAGAATCAGAAAGGCAGTTCCTCTTCATCGACCTGGACAAAGCTGCTGCCCTGAGGCACAGGGCCGGCGTTGGAATACCCGCCCGCGGGCATGTCGGCTGCGCCGGCTTCGCCCTTGGGGGTCAGGAATTCCACGTCGTCCGCGTTCACTTCCAGCGTCGCGCGGGTCGTCCCGTCGTTCCCCTGATAGGTGGAAACGGAGACGGAGCCGGTGACCGCGACCTTCCGGCCTTTGGCCAGATACTTCTGGCAGTTCTCGCCCAGGGCGCGCCAGGCGGAGACGCGGAAGAAATCCGCTTCCGGCTGACCGGCCGGCGCATTGTTCGACCGCCTGCGGTTGACCGCAACGGTGAAGGAGCACACGGAAATGCCGCTGGACGTGGTGCGCAGCTCGGGGTCTCTGGTGAGATTGCCGACGATAAACAGCTTGTTCATGATGCTCTCCCCTTATTCGGCAGCGGGTTCGGCGGGCGCTTCTTCGGCGGGAGCCGCTTCGGCAGCGGGCGCGGTGCGCACGGGACGGGGCTTCACGTTGGAGCGCTTTTCCAGCACGCGGATGATCTGGTAACGCAGGACAGCGTCCATGTTGCCCAGGTTACGCTCGATTTCGCGGGGAACTTCGCCCTCGGCGTTGAAGTTCACCAGAACATACCAGCCTTCGGTCCTGTCTTCGATGGCATACGCCAGACGGCGCTTGCCCCAATCGTCGACCTTGGTTACCTCACCGCCGTTCTGAGCGATCAGGTCCTGCACGCGGGTATGGACGACCTTGCGGGCCTCCTCCTCGATGTCAGGCGTGATGATGTACACCAGTTCATACTTGTTCATGACTTTCACCTCCTCATGGACTTATGGCGCCGTCTCTGACGGACGGCGCAAGGATGTGCCAATTCGGTATTATAGCGCAGAACCAGAAAAAAGGCAAGAACTAATTTTTGAAATTATGACGATTTTGTGACAAAATTTTTGAAAAATCACGCTGAAACGGTTGCAAAAATGAAACATTCGGATTATAATGCAAGGTGTGGTTTTGTCTGTTCCCTTCCGGCCCATGTCCGGAGGAACAGCCTTTCCGGTACAGTTTTATGAGCGGCAGGGCCGCAGTGTTCCGGGCCGTCTGTTTTCAGACAGCCGGGCGGCCTGCGCCGTCTGCCGTCCGTGATCCGCCAATAACCCGCAGGAGGTTGCTCCATGCCCGCGAAGGATAATTTTTTCACCCGCTTCAAGAATTCCGCCGTCCAGAAGGTCAATCATTTCCTGTATGGGGACAGGGACAGCGGCTACGGCTATTCCAGCGGCGCCGTCTATGATATGGGCGACCCGCCTTACGAGCCGGAAGAGCAGCGCGCCCCCCGCCGCCGCCGCGGCCAGTACCGGGAAGAGCGCTACGCCCAGGACGAGCAGCGGATGAATGAACAGCAGCAGCAGATGTACCAGCAGCAGGCCTATCAGCAGCAGGCGCCCTATCCGCAGGGATACCAGCAGCAGGCCTACCAGCAGGGTTATCAGCAGCCTTACCAGCAGCAGCCCCAGCAGGCCTATCAGCAGCCGGTCACGCAGTTTGCCGCCCAGGTGGAGGAACAGCGTTCCCGCAATCCCCAGGCGCAGCAGCCCGACCCGCAGAAGGTCGTGCCCTTCCCCGGCAGCTACAGCGGCGAACAGCCCCAGGACGCAAAGCCTGCCAGCGTTCGCGTGATCACCATCCGCGGTTTCAACGACTGCCGCAGCGCCATTTCCTACCTGCGCGCGGGAGAAATCCTTCTGGTCGTTATGGACGGCATTCAGGACCAGGCGGAAATGCGCCGCTACGTGGATATGATGGCCGGCGCGTGCTTCTCCCTGTCCGCTTCCATCACCAAGGTTTCCCGGTACGGGTCCTATCTGGCCGCCCCCGGCCAGGTCAGCGTCTGGGCCGACCCGGTGATCAGCCAGATGAACGGCTCGGGCCGCCGGGCCGCCAGGCCTTCCCAGCCCCAGAACAGCTACCGCTCTTATCAGGGCGATTATCAGCAGGGTGCCGCCCAGGGCTACGGCTATCAGGAACCGGCCCCGCAGAACGCTTACAATCCCTATACGCAGAGCGCCGCGGACGGGACGGAATTCTATGCCCGCCAGCCGCAGCCGACCCCGGAACAGCCCCCTTTTGAAGCGCAGGAGCGCGGCACGGGCTACGCTCCGGACCATGAGGCGGAAGCGCTCTGATCTGACTAGGAAGGGGAATCCTTCCCCTGAACGGACTCTTTCCTGTTCCGCGCGGCCCTTGTTTCTGGCCGCCGGATCTCTGACAGGACTTTCTCCTAACTGAGAATGGAGGAAACGTACATGGCACTGACCGTACAGATGATCGAAAGCAAGGAATTCAGCCGCGCCGCGATGGGATACAACCGCAAGGAAGTCGACGAGTTCCTGGATGAAATCTGCGACGAGATGGACCGGCTGCACGAGGAAATCGCCGGCCTGCAGATGCGGCTGAGCAAAGCCGGGCAGACGCAGGTGTTCAAACCCATCCCCGGCGGCGTTCCCGCTCCGTCCGCCGCCGCGCCCGCCTTCGTTCCCGCGCCGATCGAGGTCGTGGAAGAGACGGAAGAAGCCGAGGAAAAAGAGCCCGCCCCGCAGCCCGCTCCCGTGCGGAAAGACACCCGTCCCGTTCCCGTCCGCGAGGAACGCCGTGAAGAGCCGAAAAAGCCTGCCGAACCCGCCCCTGCCCCGGCGCCGGCCCCCGCGTCTGTCACGGTGGACGCCGCGAACATCCTGGCCAAGGCCCAGATGGTCTACGACCAGACCGTCGCGGAAGCCAAGAAGCTCTATGACGACAAGGTGCAGACGGCCCAGGCCGAAGCCGACCGGATCATCCGCGAGGCCAAGGATTCCCTGGCCAGCCAGAACAAGCGCCTGACCGAAGAAAAGGCCCAGCTCGAAAAGAGCATCGAAACGCTCAAAACCTCCGCTTCCGACTACCGTACCCGCCTGCAGGCCCTCCTGACCGGCCAGCAGAAGGTTCTCGACGACGCGGCGGATCTGTTTGAAGCATAACAGAGGTACAGACCATGTTTGAGTACAAAGTCGTCGATGTTGCCGTCAAAAAAGCGCAGGAGGAAATGAACCGCTGGGCCAAAGAAGGCTGGCGAGTCATCGCCGTTTCCCCGAACATCGCGATGGGCTACGGTCTGGTCATTACGTTTGAAAGACAGGCTGAATCCCGTTCGGTACCGTCCGGCGGGTTCGGATTCTAAATACTCAGTTCACTCACACAACAGACATTTTCAAAATCAAAGCGCTCCGTTCTCCCGAAAGAGACCGGACCGCTTTTATGATTTCAGGGAATGTTCTCCGCCCGAACAGACAGGAGGCTGCTTATGATCGGGATCAATCCGGAATATTTTCTGACCATTGTGGAGGAAAAAACGCTGACCCGCGCGGCCCAGAAGCTGTTTGTTTCACAGTCGTCACTCAGCCAGTATCTGAAAAGGCTGGAAAAAAACCTGGGGATCGAACTTTACGAACACGGTACATCTCCGCTGCGCCTGACCTATGCCGGGGAGCGCTATTATGAGCACGTGCTCCGGATGAAACAGCAGGAGGAAAACCTGAGAAGGGAATTTCAGGATATTCAGAAAGACCTCTGCGGGGTCGTCCGGCTCGGCGTGCCGCTGTGGCGCGGCGCAAGCCTGCTGCCGAAGGTTTTTCCCCCGTTCCACGAAAAATATCCACAGATCCGCCTGGAACTGGAGGAAGGATCAGCAGATCAGATGATCCAGGCCCTGCAGAACAATCAGATCGATTTCTGCATTATCAATCTGCCGCATTCCCTTGATTACAGCCGGTTTGTCTGCCGGAAGCTCTGCGCAGAACGGTTTCTTGTGGCAATGCCGGAAAATCACCCCCTTGTCCGGGAGGCCCTGCAGAACCCGAAAACGGCCCATGGAAACCCGGTCATCCCGTTCGAGATTCTGGAACGCATCCCCTGGATCGCTACCAAATCAGGCATGAATTCAACCATTGAGGCCAATCATCTTCTGGGAAAAAACCATATCGAACCCGAGCAGCTCATCGCGACAGCCAACCTGACCACGGCCATCAACCTAGCTGCAGAGGGCATGGGGTTCTGTTTTGTGCCGGAGCGCGGCGCTGCGGTCTGCATGCGTCCCGGGAAAATCCGCTACTTTGAGATAGATTCTCCCGATCACGCCTGGACACTGGCCGTCGTCCACCGCAGGGATGTATACCTTTCCCGTATCGCACAGCTTTTTATTGATGAACTGATTCAGGCATACATCGAAGAATAAACCGCTTTCTCCTCCCTTGTGTGTTTGGGATAATGCTGCTCCTGGCCCTGCATCATAAAACCTGATTTCCGGGTCATATTTATACAGCAAGGAACTTATCTCAGGATAGGCTCCTTTTTTATTGCTTATATTCCTATAATGTTTACATTATAATTCATGTTATGGTAAAAGACTTTGACTTGCAATGAAACATTCTCTTATAATAAGCACATAGGATGTTTTCATCGGCCGAACGACTTCCTTATTCTATATGGCACCCTGTGAACTGATGAGGGCAAACGGGTATCCTGACTGCAAAATGGTATAATTTTTATCTAAACCTGAGAAGGGGGACTGGCCTATGAAATGGAAAGCGGTCGTCGTGGACAAAGACTACGGCAGCGTAACTCCCGCCGAGCTGGAACAGGTACGCGCCGCATATGAAGCGGCGGACATCGAACTCGTCGCCTGTCACTTTAAAACGGAGGATGAGATCATCGAAGGCTGCCGGGGAGCGCAGGTCATTCTGGGCACCGGCAACCCGCCCATCACCCGCAAAGTCATGGAAGCACTGCCGGAACTGCGCTTTGTGCAGCGCTTCGGCATCGGTGTAAACTCCATCGACCTCGACGCCGCGAGCGACCTGGGCAAGGTCGTGCTGAACATCCCCGGCTTCTGCGCAAAGGAGCTGGCGGACCTGGCGACTGCCATGATCATGGGCCTGATCCGCAATACCGTCTATTACGACCGGGAAATCCGCAAGGGCAACTGGCCCAAGTGCACCTACCTGCTGCCGCTGGATGTCCGCGAACTGACCCTGGGCCTGTACGGCTTCGGCGCTGCCGGCCAGCATCTGTACAAGATTTTCAGGGGCGGATACGGCTGCAAAGTACTGGCCTGCGACCCGTATCTGCCGGACTTTGTCAAAGCTCAGTTCCCGGATGTGGAATTCGTGGACTTTGATCGCCTGGTGGCTGAGAGCGACATTCTCTCCATCCACGTAGGTCTGACCCCGGAAACCTTCCATATTTTCAACGACGAAACCTTCCGGAAGATGAAGAACAACGCCCTGATCATCAACACCGCACGCGGCCCGATCATCGACCAGAAAGCCCTGGCCCGTGCGCTGGAGAGCGGCGAAATCCGCGGTGCCGGCCTGGATACGGTCGAAGTGGAGCCCATTGAGAAGGACGATCCCCTGCTGGGAATGGACAACGTAATCCTGAGCGCGCACTGCGGATCCTACGGCATCGGCGCGAAAAAGACCCAGATCGAAACCGTCTGCACTCTGGTGCCCCAGGCCTTTACCCAGGGCACTCTGCCGGCCCGGAACGTAGCCAACCGCGCGGTAACGAAAAAAGATATCGGAATTGAGTTTAAATAACGGAAAGGGGAACAAACTTATGGGAACCAGTTACGGCTGCAGGATTTACAAAGATTTTAAGCGCCCCGATCCCGCTCTAGTCGAGCAGTTCAAGGGAATGCCCGTCGCCAACATTGACGACAACATGCAGCGTATCGCGGCAGTGGATGCCGCCATTAAGCCGGTGGGCTACAAGGGCCAGATGGTCGGTGTGGCTTTCACTGTGCGCGTTGCCCAGGGCGACAACCTGATGCTGCACGCGGCGATGGACCTGGCCAAGCCGGGCGACATCATCATCATCGACGCCGGCGGGTTTGAAAACCGTGCGATTTTCGGCGAGCTGATGGCCACTTATATGAAGACCCGCGGCATCCGCGGCATCATCTGCGACGGCGCGGTACGCGACTGGGGCGGGCTGGCCGCTCTGGAAGGCTTCAACGTATACGCCCGCAGCGCCACCCCGAACGGACCGTACAAAAACGGCCCCGGCGAAATCAACGTTCCGGTCGTCTGCGGCGGCAAGATCGTTTATCCCGGCGATATCGTTGTCGCCGACGACGACGGTGTGCTGTTCATCCGTCCGGAAGATGCGGAAGCCCTGATCGCCGCCACCAAAGCGGTAGAAGAGAAAGAAGCCGGCATCATGAAGCACATCCTGGAAGACGGCACCTACATCCGCCCCTGGGTGGACGCCAAGCTTAAGGAAATCGGCTGCGAAATTATCTGATGACTGATGATAAAACGGAGAGAACCGTTTTAAATGAATAAGGAGGAAAAACCCATGAAAAAGACCCTGGCTCTTATCCTCGCACTGACGCTGCTCTGCACAGCCGGTATCGCCCTGGCGGACTATCCCGACAAACCCATTACCCTGATCTGCGGCTATGCGGCCGGCGGCAGCTCTGACCTGCTCTGCCGTATCCTCGCCAACAGTCTGCAGGAAAAGATCGGTCAGACCGTTATCGTCGAAAACAAGACCGGCGGCGGCGGCTGGGTGGCCTGGACCGAAATGATCAAGAGCGTGAAGCCGGACGGCTACACCTTCTCGCTGATCAACACCCCCAACTACAACCTGGGCAAGTATGACAAGGTCAACCCCCGCGAGTACGGCTACGACGCCCTTGACCTGCTGGCCAACGAAGTATCCGACTATAACGTCATTGCCATCCGTCCGGATGAAACCCGTTACACTGACTTTGCATCCCTGGTGGAATACGCGAAAAAGAACATGCTGCTCTTCGGCGCCAGCGCCAGCGGCATCATGAGCGACGACGACACCATCGCACAGCGCCTGAACAAGGAACTGGGCACCCAGATCATGCAGGTGACCACCACCGGCGCAAAGGACAACGAGACCTTCCTGCTGAACAAGAGCGCCGACCTGCTGATCGGCAATGTGTCCGACGTCCTGACCGGCATGAACAACGGCACCCTGAAAGTCCTGTGCGTGTTCGCTCCCGAACGCGTGGAACTGATTCCTGATGTACCCACCTGCGCTGAACTGGGCTTCGGTGACATTCACGGCGGTTCCGACCGCGGCTATGCCCTGCCCAAGGGTGTGGATCCCGCCATCCGCGAAGTGCTGTACAAGGCACTGGTGGAAGCCATCAACGATCCCGCGACCATCCAGGCGCTCAAGGACATCGGCGCTGCCACCAACTTCGTGCCCCAGGAAGATTACGCCGCTTTCTTTGAAGAAGGCATCTCCGTCGCCAAGGCTGTTTACGGCGTCGAGTAATCCGCGGCTTCCTCAAGCTGTCCTGTCCGACGGGCAGGACAGCTTTTGCCGCAGGAAAGGAGAATCACATGAAGATCAACAAACAGGGGCTGATCATCGGGGTCCTTCTGTACGCATTCATGGTTTTCTGCTGGATGTGTACGAACTCCTTTGTCGGCGACGCTTCCTTGTTTCCGCGAATGATCCTGGTATTGTTCGCGCTGCTGAACACCATCATGGTCATTCAGTCCTTCCAGGGAAAAGGCAAGGTTTCTTTTACCGCTAAAGAAGCAGCTATGCCGCTGCTGTATTTCGCGGGCATCGTAGTGTATGTGCTGCTGTTCAAACTGCTGGGCTATTTCCCGGCAACCGCCATCATGCTGGTCGCGTACATGCTGATCCTGAAAGTGAAGCCTTACTGGCTGATCGCCGCGCTGACTGCCGGCTATCTCGCCTTTGTCTATGTGCTCTTTGTCGTCTGGCTGAAGACGAGTATCATTTAAGAAGGGAGGCGTCGTTATGTTTGCAGAGGCACTGAAACTGTTTTTTACTCCAGAAGTCTGGCTGTCGCTGGTCATCGGCGTCCTCGGCGGTATGCTGGTCGGCGCGCTTCCCGGCCTGTCCGCTTCCATGGCGGTAGCGCTTCTGATTCCCGTTACGTTCCAGATGAGCCCGGCGGCCGGCCTGGTGCTGCTGGTCTCGGTATACACCTCCGCCATTTACGGCGGCAGCGTCACAGCCTGCCTGATTCATACCCCCGGCACACCTTCCTCGGCGGCTACCGCCCTGGACGGTTTCCCAATGACCAAAAAAGGCCAGGGCCTCAAGGCCATCGGCATCTCCACCGTCTCCTCCATGATCGGCGGTTCCATCAGCGCCATTGCGCTGCTCCTGATCGCCCCGCAGCTTTCCAAGCTGTCCCTGCTGATGAGCTCGCTGGAATACTTCCTCCTGGCCCTATTCGGGCTGACTGTCATCGGCAGCCTGGCCGGCGATTCCATGGTCAAAGGCCTGATGTCCGGCGTCTTCGGCCTGCTGGTCGGCTGCGTCGGTCTGGACGTTATGAACGGCAGCCCGCGCTTCACTTTCGGCGTCATCGCGCTGGAATCCGGCATTCAGCTGGTTCCCGCCATGATCGGCCTGTTCTCCATCTCCCAGGTGATGATCGCCGTCGAAGACCTGGTCAAAGGTAAGCACATCATCCTGGACGACCCGGATTCCTTGCTGAAAGGCAGAGCGCTGCCTACCGGCCAGGAGATGAAACAGATTCTGCCTACGGTGGGGATTTCCTCCATCCTGGGCATCCTGATCGGTATCATGCCCGGCGCAGGTGCAGACATCGGCTCCTGGGTCGCCTACAACTTCGCCAAGAAACGCAGCAAGCATCCTGAACAGTTCGGACACGGCGCCATCGAAGGCATCGCCGCCAGCGAATCAGCCAACAACGCCGTTACCGGCGGCGCGATCATCCCTCTGCTGACGCTGGGCATCCCCGGCAGCGGCGTAACCGCCATCATGCTGGGCGGTATGATGATCAAGGGACTGGTGCCCGGCCATGAGCTGTTCACTACCCAGGGAAATATTACCTACTGCATCATCCTGGGCTTCCTCGTCGCCAACATCCTGATGGGCCTGTTCGGTCTGCTGATCGCCAAACAGGTGGTCAAAATCAGCACCGTACCCATGACCATTCTCTGCCCGATCATCGTGGCGCTGTCCACCATCGGCGCGTTTGCGGTCAACAGCAGCATGGTCGACGTATATGTGATGCTGGCATTCGGCATCATCGGATATTTTGCCCGGAAATTCGGCTTTGCCACCGCTCCCATCGTCCTGGGCCTGATCCTGGGGCCGATGGCGGAAAAGAACTGGCGTCAGGCGCTCATGTTCTCCCGCGGCGACATGCTGCACTATTTCCTCGGCCGTCCCGTTTCCATCGTACTGGCAGTTCTCGTGATCATCGGCCTGTTCTCTCCGATCATCATGGCCTTCGTCAACAAAAAGGCGACCGGCCAGGATAACCTGAAAGCAGCGGACGACTGACGGGGTTGTGAATTTGCGTCTGAAACATATATGGACGTATATGTTTCAGACGCATTTTCTTTATTAGCGGAAAGGAGTCCCTGTCGTCTGCGGTATGGACTTCCTTCCCATAATAGGGTATACTGCTCATGACCTGATCAGTATTACTCTGCAAAAAGGAGACATCGTCATGAAACTTGTCATTCTGGACGGCTATACCGAAAACCCTGGAGACCTTTCCTGGGACATCCTGAAATCCTTCGGTCCGCTGACCGTTTATGACCGGACGGATCCGGCCGACGAAGCGGAGATCATCCGCCGGATCGGGGACAGTGAAATCGTGATCACCAACAAGACGCCCATCACCCGTTCAGTGCTGGACGTCTGCCCGGCCGTCCGGTACATCACGGTGCTGGCGACCGGCTACAACATCGTCGATACCGGCGCCGCAAAGGAAAAAGGCATCCCCGTTTCAAACGTCCCGGCGTACGGCACGGCGGCCGTCGGCCAGTTCGCGATTGCCCTGCTGCTGGAAGTCTGCCATCACATCGGCCACCACAACGAGAGCGTCCACCGGGGAGACTGGGAACGCTGCCGGGACTTCTGCTACTGGGATTATCCGCTGATCGAGCTGGCGGGCAAGACCATGGGCATCATCGGCTTCGGCCGGATCGGCCAGACTACCGGCCGCATCGCCAGAGCGCTGGGCATGCGCGTTCTCGCCTGCGGCAGCCGGCCCACGGAACAGGGCAGGGCCATTGCCGAGTATGTCAGCCTGGACTTCCTGCTGGAGAACGCCGACGTGATTGCCCTGCACTGCCCCCTCTTCCCCGAAACAAAGGGGCTGATCAACCGGGATACCATCCGGAAGATGAAGGACGGGGTGATCATCATCAACAACAGCCGCGGCCCCCTGATCGAAGAACAGGACCTGGCGGATGCGCTGAACAGCGGGAAGGTCGCCGCCGCCGCGGTGGACGTGGTCTCCGCCGAGCCGATCCGTGGGGACAACCCGCTGCTTACGGCGAAGAACTGCATCATCACCCCGCACATTTCCTGGGCGTCCAGGGAAAGCCGCCAGCGGATCCTGGACTGCACCGAGGCCAACATCCGGGCCTTCCTCGACGGGGCGCCGCAGAACGTCGTGAACGGCTGATGATGCCATTTTGACGAAAAACAGAAAAGCAGCCGCCCGGGCGTTTGATCTGCCCGGGCGGCTGCGCGTTCCGGTATACGTCAGGCACGGTCAGCGCTGCCCGACCATCACGTTCAGATAGTTGTAAGGGATCTCAATGCCGCTGTTTTCCAGCGCTTTTTTGACCCTGGTGTTGATATCGTTTTTGAATACCTCGGTCGGGGTGCTGGGTTTGTAATACGCCGTCGTCCCCAGGTCCAGGCAGCTGTCCTTAAAGGCGAGGAAGTATACCGGGGCGTATTCGGGCTCCGTTCCGCTGCCCATTTTCCCGGGCACGGAGAAGGGGCTGTCCATGACCGCCTGGCGGATCACCCGGCACGCCTCCTCCGGATTCGTGTCATAGGAGACGCTGAAATGCATGTCCACAGACCGGAGGCTGGTATGATAGCTCATGTTTTTGACGTACTGGGCGTTCATTTTGCTGTTGGGAACGATATAGATCTGGGTATCCAGGCCTTGCAGCACCACATGCCGCAGGGTCATATCCTTGACCACCCCGCCGATCCCGCTCTCCAGCTCAATCCGGTCCCCGACGCTGAAGGGCTTGGTGGAGCTGATGATGATCCCGCAGATCAGGTCCGCCAGCACGGACTGGGCGGCAAAGCCGGCGATGGCCGCGATGACCGCCGTGCTCTGGAACAGCGACTGGCCGAAGGACTTGGTCAGGTCATTGCTCATGACCAGCCACATGACCGAGATAAAAACCACCAGGAACCGGAAGATCTTCTCGCTGAACTGGGTGTTGATCCCGCTTTTTCCGGACCGGATCTTCTGGAACAGTTTTCTCGACAGGCGCAGGATCACCGCCGCGATGGCAGCCACGATCACCGCGTTCAGCAAAAAAGACACAATCTGTTTCAGAACAGGATATTTTGTCAGGGAATCCAGGATCTGCTGCAGCAATGGTTTCACCTCGGTTATCCGGTTAATTCGTCCTTCAGGCCAGTTTGACGACCGCCTCATACGGCTGCAGGACGCCGTCCTTGTGCAGGCCGTAGTTGGAGATCAGGAGTTCTCCCGGCGTTTCATCCTTGAGCGCGCAGGGAACGGTCTTTTCCGTCCAGTTGCAGAAAACGGTCAGCGTCTGCCCGTCCAGGACGCGCCGGTAGGCGTACACGTTTTCGTCGTCATTCAGGACCGGCTCAAAGCTGCCGTACACGATCACCGGGTGCGTGTGGCGCAGGCGGATCAGTTCCTTATAATAGTTGTACACGCTGTCCGGGTCTGCGACTTCGTCCGCCGCGTTGATCATGAGGTAATTTTTGTTGACGGCCAGCCACGGCGTACCGGAGGTAAAGCCGGCGTTCGGCGAATCGTCCCACTGCATGGGGGTGCGGGCGTTGTCCCGGGCGATGCGGGCGAAATACCGCATCATGTCCTCCGGATGGACACGGCCGGATTCCACCCACTGCTTCCAGGCGTTGTGCACTTCGACGTCCTGATAGTCGGACAGGCGGGTAAAATAGGCGTTCGTCATGCCCAGCTCCTCGCCGTTGTAGATATAGGGCGTGCCGTGCATCATGTGGATCAAGGTCGCCAGCATCTTGGCGCTGCGGACCCGGAAGAGCTGGGAGTCGTTCCCGTAGCGGCTGACCTGGCGCGGCTGATCGTGGTTGCTCAGGTAGACGCTGTTCCATGCTTTGCCGATCAGGCCCAGCTGCCAGCGGTTCGTGATCTCCCGGACTTCCCTGAGCGGGGCCCCGTGGTCGGACCACTTGCCCAGCTCGGTGCCGTCGTTGAGCCCGTCGTTGTGCTCAAAGGAGAAGATCATGTTCAGTTCTTTTTCATCCAGGGCCGCGTAGCGGATGCCCTGCTCCACCGTGCCGCCGGCCTCGCCGACCGTCAGCAGGTCATAGCGGTCCAGCACGCGCTCCCGCATCTCGCGCAGGTAGCGGTGAGTGGTGTCGGTATGCTGGCAGGACTTTTCAAAGCTCCCGTACAGGCCGCCCGGGGGAACCGCTCCGTCGTTGAAGTTCTCCTTGCCGATCATGCCGATGACGTCCATGCGGAAGCCGTCGATCCCCTTGTCGCACCACCAGGTCATCATGTCAAACACCCGGTCGCGCACGGCGGGGTTGGCCCAGTTGAGGTCCGGCTGCTGGGGGGTAAACAGGTGCAGATAATACTGGTCCGTCGTTTCGTCGTACTGCCAGGCGCTGCCGGAAAAACAGGAGCCCCAGTTGTTGGGCGGGCCGCCGTTTTTCCCATCCTGCCAGATGTAGTAATCGCGGTAGGGATTGTCTCTGCTCTTGCGGCTTTCCACAAAGAACGGATGCTCCGACGAAGAATGGTTGACCACCAGGTCGATGACCAGCTTCATGCCCCGCTCGTGGATGCCCCGGAGCATGCGGTCAAAGTCTTCCATGGTGCCGAATTCCGGGTTGATGCCCCGGTAATCGGAAATATCATATCCGTTGTCGTAGTTGGGGGAAGGATAAAACGGGCTGACCCAGATCACGTCCACCCCCAGGTTTTTGAGATAGTCCAGCCGTTTCGTGATCCCGTTCAGATCGCCGACACCGTCTCCGTCCGTATCCTGAAAAGAGCGCGGATAAATCTGGTATACCACCGCTTCCTTCCACCACGCGCGTTTTTCGTTCATGGATGCTTCCTCCAGCGTGTCAAAATACGGGGCTGTTGCAGAAACCAAGCTGTAACAGCCCCGATGGTTTAGTCAGAATATGGATATGCAGCAGATAGAAAGGAAGAATTACCTTTCTTTGGGTGGTTTGGAGGGGCCGTAGCCCCTCCATTATCAATCCGCAGCAGCGACATGCGCGGTGCGAGGATGAATTTTTGCGAAGCGGAGCCTGCGGAGCGAGAGCAAAAATTCTTTCCTTGCGTCTTTGCCGCCCGGGAGCGTCGCAGACGCGAGAGGCAAAGACGAGGGGGTCTCCGATAGGGGGACGCGTCCCCCTGTCGAGTCACTTGATGGACCCATCCACCATGCCCTGCACGATGTACTTCTGCGCGAACAGGTACAGGATGATGATCGGCAGCATGGCCAGCAGGGTGGACACCATGATCAGGTTCCACTGCTTGACATACGCGCCGTTGAAGCCCTGAACCGCCAGCGGGATCGTGCGGATGCTGCCGCTGGAGCCGAGCAGCAGCAGCGGAAGCAGATAGTCGTTCCAGATCCACAGGCCGTTCAGCACCAGGACGGTCACAAACACCGGCTGGATCAGCGGCAGAACGATCCGGAAGAATGTGCCGGCCCGGCTGCAGCCGTCGATATCCGCCGCCTCTTCCAGTTCCAGCGGGACGCCCTTGATGAAGCCGTGGAAGATGAAGATCGACATGGCCTCGCCGAAGCCCAGGTAGGCGAAGATGATGCCCTGGTAGCTGCGCAGCAGGGGGATATGAATGAAGTCGCCCACTGTTTTGAACCAGGTGATCAGGGGGAACATGACGACCTGGAAGGGAATGACCATGGCCGCCACGTACATCAGGAACAGGTACTTGGACCAGTTGGTCTTGTTCCGGACCAGGACCCAGGCAGCCATCGAGGAGAAGATGGAGATGACTGCCAGGCTCAGCACGGTGATCAGCACGCTGTCCCTCAGCGAGGACAGGAAGTTGAAGTTCGGGTTGTTCCAGACGTCCGAGATGTTGGTCCACAGCTGGCCGGCGTTCTGCGGCAGGCCCACCGGTTCATTGATGATTTCCGCGTTGGTGCGCATGGAGTTGAGCACAACGATGATAAACGGCATCATGAACAGGATGAACAGCAGCAGCGTCACGATCTCCAGGATGACCTTTCGCCCTTTGTGGGGCTTGCTGCCCGCCATGCGTTCAATTACTTCTTTTTGCTTTGCCATTATGCCTCAATCTCCTTACTCTTATTATAGGAAACCTGGATGATGGAGAAAATGGTCAGCACCACAAAGAAGATGACAGCCTTGGCCTGGCCCTGCGCCATGTTGTTGTATTTGAACGCCGTCTGATAGATGTTCAGCGCCAGCAGTTCCGAGGCCTGCACGGGCTTTTTCATGAACACAGCGGTCGGGCCGCCGTTGGTCAGCGCCACGTTCACGTCATACATCTTGAAGGAGTTGGTCAGCGTCAGGAACAGGGAGATGGTGAAGGCGTTCGCCATCAGCGGGATCTGGATCTTGGTAATCCGTTTCCAGTAGGTTGCCCCGTCCACCTCGGCCGCCTCCAGGACGGACTTGGAGATGCCCTGGATCGAAGCGACGTAGATCAGCATGATGTAGCCGGCGTACTGCCAGGTGTTGACGATGACCATCGTGGCCATGACGGTGTCCTTGTTGCTGATCAGGGATTTGCTCAGGAGCTTGGAGCCGATGGCTGCGCCGACCTGCGGCACGATGTTGGAGAAAATGAACTGCCACACCAGGCCCAGCACGATACCGCCGATCAGGTTGGGGACAAAGAAGCCAGCGCGGTAGACGTTCCGGCCGGGGATCTCGCTGGTGACCAGCAGGGAGATGATGAAAGCCACCACGTTGACCGTGATCACGTTCAGCACGGTGAACAGCAGCGTCACCAGGAATGAGTGCAGGAAAGCGGGCTCCTGGAAGATGGCGGCGTAGTTGGACAGGCCGACCCAGGCGGTCGCCGCGCCGGTGCCCTGCCAGTTGGTAAAGGAGTAATAGATACCGTAGATGAAGGGGATGATGATTACCATCACAAACGCCAGTAACGTCGGCACCAGGAACAGGGCCTCCGTCAGTTTGCGCTTTTGTCTGCTGGTCATAAGTACCCTCCCGATTGAGCTGTTATCGGTCTGCGTTCAGCCGTCCGCCGCATCCCTTGATGAAAGGCCCGGCGCCGGCCGTGAAGAAAAGGGGGATGGCTTTGGGGAACCCCCCGTTCTGCGCCATCCCCCTGATTGTATCGGGTAATTACTTGGCGATGGTAGCGATCGCGTCGATCATCATCGCTTCGAAGGTATCCACGTCGATCGCGCCGGAAGCGAGCAGCTCATAGATGGCGCCCAGGGTGCCCATGCCGAAGCCGTCCGGGAGCTTGTACTGCTGCCAGTCATAGGTCTTGCCGGCCGCGTTCCATTCCATGACGGACTTGGACAGCGGGGTGGTGGGGGCCAGGGTCACGTTGGTGAAAGCGGGCACCATGGCAGCCTTGTTGACCATGTAATCCGCGCCCTCATCGGAGGTGGCCAGGAAGTTCAGGAAGGCAATCGCTTCGTCCTTGTTGCCGTTGGCGTTGACCACGTACCAGGAGGGAGGATTGACCAGGATGCCGTCGGTGTCTTCATGCAGGAAGGCGTGCGGCGCATAGGCGATTTTGAAGGAGGGGTTCAGCTGCATCAGAGAAGGATCCATCCAGTTGCCCTGATGATAGAAGGCGGCCTTGCCGTTGGCGAAAGCGGCCAGCTGGCTGTCCTGGGTGCCGTTGATCAGCATGTCAGGATCGGAATACTTGAAGATCAGGGCCACATACTGGCAGTACTGATGGAAGCGCTCCGCGTCCACCTGGCCGGCCAGGACCTGGTCGATGTAGGTGGTGTCATTGCGCTGGTTGCCAACGGTCAGGTAGACGTTGAAGTTGTGCAGACCGGTAACCCAGGTCATGCCGGTGGTGGTGCCGGCGACCATGGAGACGACCATGTCCAGGCCCAGCTCGGCCTTCATGGAATCCAGCTTCTCAAAAGCGGCGGCATAGGCGTCGTAGTTGGTCAGCGTGGCGGGATCGATGCCGGCCTTCTCCAGGATGTCGGCGTTGTAGGCCAGGCCGTAGCCTTCCACGGCGACCGGGAAGCCGACCACTTTGTCGCCGTCCATGTAGGCGGCGGCGGTGTACTTGGTCCATTCGGCGCCGGCCTGGTCGGCGATCTTGTCGCCCCAGAGTTCGTAGCCGGTCGGGCCTTCGATGACCCAGATGTCAGGTTCGCGGCCGGACTGCATTTCGGCCTTCAGGACGGTGTTGTAGTCAGAGGAACCGCCGCCGGTGATGACCTTGACGGGCACGCCGGTTTTGGCTTCATAGACCTTGGCGAATTCTTCCAGGGCGGCAGTGATTTCCACTTTGTTCTGGCAGATCACGATGTCGGCCAGGGCGCCGGTGGCGGCCAGGACCATCATCGCGGCAAGAAGCAGGGCTACCAATTTCTTCATAAGGATAACCTCCGATCGTTTTTCAGACGGCAAGAAAATGGCGGCCCGTTCACCGCCAGTCTCCGTCTGCTTTCTGCGAACATTTTACCCAATATCCGGCAAAATGTCAACCGGATTTATCATGAAATCAAAAAAACAGCGCCGGTCTGTTCCCTGCGCTGTTTCCGGGCGGGGAAGGGTCATGCCGCGGGGTTCTTATACGTCTTTTTCTCCAGCCATCCGCGGAAGATGCCTCCTTCCAGGACGGACACGATGATAAAAAAGATGTCCGCGAAGAGGATGAAGATAAAGGAAGGAACGAGGATCCGGGTGTACTTTTTGCCGCTGTATGCTCCTTTGCGGATGAAACGGCCCATGCGGGCAAGATAAGCCAGCACGCCGAGATTGAAAAACAGGAGCAGCGCGGCGTTTTCCCCGAAGCTGATCCAGGCGTCCGGAGCGAAAAATACGCCCCGCTGCGCGATGCTCAGCACCGTATTGAGGGCCAGCAGGCCGATCTGCACGAAGAACAGGATCCGCATCACGTTCAGCATCACGCCGCCGCCGATGCCGACCCCGCCGCCGAAGGTCAGGCCCGCGCGCTCACAGAAATGCCCGAAGACCTGCATCAGCGGCTCGTTCTGCCTGCCTTCAATGAACCCGTTGTTGGCGATCACGAAAACGCTGAGCTTCAGGCTGTTTTCCCGGCAGTACGCTTCCATTTTTTCCAGGAAGCGCAGCACGTGGGACGGAACGCCGTCCACATAAAGCGGCACGCCGAACACGACCGCCTGCGCGTCCTTCAGTTGCGCCAGGATACGATCATGATCCGCCGGGGTGCGCAGCTTTTTGGTGGCTTTTTCCCCGCGAACAAACAGGCGCTGCAGAAAAATAAAGTAGGAAGAAGCGCAGAACCGCTTTTTCGGGCTGCAGTTGATGAATACCGTTTTCACAGCGATCCCTCCAGTTCCGAAAGGTCCCCAAGAAAAACGACTTCGGACCGTTCAAACCCGTCGTTGAGCGCGTTGCGCTCCGCCAGATACCGGAACGATTCCTTTTCGTCTCCGGTGATGTCCCCGTAGACGATCACTTTCCACAGGTCGTGCTTTCCGTAGCGCAGCGTGTGGTGCATCTGCCGCCCGCGGTAGGTGCTCAGCGGGGTGGACGTCCCGATCGACCGGTCCAGGACGTTTTTGACGCCGGCGCTGTAGCCGCCGTAAAGGTTCCTGGTGACGATGACCAGTTCGTCCGCCTGGCCGATGACCCGGCAGATCTGCTGCAGTCTGTCCTTCATAAAGCATTCCGC
This sequence comes from Christensenellales bacterium, assembly GCA_045113695.1. Classification (GTDB taxonomy): domain Bacteria; phylum Bacillota; class Clostridia; order Christensenellales; family Aristaeellaceae; genus UBA4246. Next base: position 4,542 of record JBGUJG010000113.1, on the reverse strand, counting down.
CGGATGTTTTGTCCAGCAGCCGAAGCAGCCCCGGCACGGGGCATACTGCCCGTCCGCGGCCACCGCGCGGCCGCAGCGGGCCTGAATCAGGCCGTCATAGCTGCTCTCCAGATCGTGAATGATGACTTTCATGGCTGTTTCTCCTGTGTCTTCTGTGAGGCCGCGAGCACCGCGCCGCGCCAGGCCTGCTCCAGATGCTCCGCGATCAGTATTTCATCGAATTTCAGCGCGTTGTTGGCGATGATGCTGGCATAGCCGTGGGCAAACAGGGCGACCGTCAAAAATACCGACCGGGTCTGTTCCATGTCCAGGCCGGCGCTTTCCCGCATGACGGCCAGGACCGGCTCCAGCGCTTCGGAACGGATCATGTCCGTCACGCTGTTTTCTTCCGCGTATCCGGACTGAAACAGAAACCGGAATAGCTGCGGTTCTTCCACGGCAAAACGGATGTAGTTGAGGCCGATGCCCGGCAGCGGGTCCTGTCCGGGCGGAACGGCCATCAGGTATTCGCTGTGCAGCCGGTCCGCCCGCGCATAGGCAGCCCGCTTCAGGCTGTCCATGGTGGCAAAATGATACATCACCGGCTGGGTGGAACAGTGCAGACGTTCAGCCACCGTCCTGGCGTTGATCCGCTCGTATCCTTCCTGCCGGACGACATCGACCGCGGCTTCTGTGATCATGTCCCTGGTGATCCTGGTCTTGGGCGGCATGTGTCTCCTCCCGCTGATTTACATAATCATCGTTATGTAACATTTGTTATATTATACCCGTTTGGGTCCTGTGTCAACCCCGTTTTACGGTCACCGGGGTTTTTTTTTATTTGTCCGCGAGGCGGTTCAGCCGGAACGGCCGCCGTTTCGCCCAGCCGGACGGAATAAATCAGCGCCTCCCGGACTTTCCGGCCGGTCAGGGTTTCCAAAGCCCGGCGGTACCAGTTGAGCTGGCCGGTATACCGGTCCAGCAGGATGTCCATCCCGGTGACGTAATCGGTCTTGTAATCAACCAGCACCCATTCGTCCCCTTCCAGGAAACACAGGTCCAGGACGCCCTGCACCATGGTGTCCTTTTCCGCCATGAGGTTGAACGACCACTCGCGGCGGACCAGCGGGGACGAAAGCGCCCGGCGGCCCGCCGCAGACGCAAAGAACGCGGCCAGATCCTCCGGCTTCAGCACGGCCCGCTCGGCCTGCGTCAGCCGCTGGCCGGCCAGCAGCCGGTCCAGCTCCCCGGCGATCACGGCAGGCGAAGGCGCCTGCGGCCCCCGCAGGACAGTGTAATCGATCAGGCCGAGGGCCTTGTGCACCACGGTGCCTTTTTCCGCCGCCGTCATCGACCGGTCCTGCAGGAAGCGCGGGCGGTCTTCCGTCTGCACGCGGGAAACGTTCCGCTTGGTTTCGGGCGTCTCCTCTTCGTCTTCCTTTTCCGGGCGCTTTTTGGCAATCGCACTGACGGACACCTTGAACGGCCTGTTCTCCGGCAGCGTCCGGGACAGGAGCTTTTCCGTCCTTTCCGAAAATGCCCCATAGTCAGGCGCCGGGGCGGGCACCGCCTGCTGCCCGCCGTCCTCCTTGAGCTCCGCCGCGTTCACACGGGTGACGCGGAAAACGGCTCCGTTGTCCGTCTGGTACGGCGCTCCGTTTTCCAAATCCAGGGCCGGCGCAACCGTCTGCATGACCCAGTCCATCATGCAGCCGGCCCCCGCCACGGCGGCGTCGCCCGCCGGCAGGCTCCAGACCTCCCGGCTCCGGCTGATCAGGGCAGGGGAACCGTAAAGGATCAGCAGGCTCTTCGCCCGGGTCATGGCCACGTACAGCAGGCGCGCTTCCTCCGCCCGGTTCCGGTTGGTCTGGCTGATTCCGATAGCCGTTTCCGTCATCGTCTTCCGTTTGACCCGCGTCTCCAGGTCCACCAGGGACATGGACACGCCGAGCTCCCGGTCCATCTTGAGCGCCTCGCCGGACACGGAGCGGAAAGCGCGGCAGAGTCCCGTCAGAAACACGACCGGGAACTCCAGGCCCTTGGATTTGTGCATCGTCATGATCCGGACGACGTCTTCCTGGTCGCTCAGGGTCTTGGCGGTCCGGCTGTCGTCGCTGGAGCGGGAACGCTGCGCCCGGGTCAGGAAGTCCGCGACGCTCACGCTTTCCTCCGCTTTTTCGGCGAGCAGGCGGAGGTTCGCCTGCCGGGCCGCCCCGTCTTCTGCCGCCCCGGCCCGCATATAGATGCCGGTTTCCACGCAGAGCTGACGGATCAGATCCTCCGGCCGCATGACCCGGGCCAGCATCCGCCAGTGGGAAAGCCTGGACAGCGCCGCGCGGGTCTTTTCCCCGAGCGGCCCCTCCCGGCCGGACAGGTCAAAAAACACCTCATGGAAGGGCCTGGCGCTCCGGTTGTCCACCAGACGGGCGCGGGCCAACTCTTCCTCGGTAAACCCGAAGGTCGGACAGCGCAGGACGGCCAGCAGGGGAAAGTCCTGCAGGGGATTGTCCAGAACCTCCAGCAGATGGATCATGTCGCTGACCTCGGGCAGGTCAAAATACCTGCTGTCCACGTCCGAATAAACCGGAATGCCATGGGCCTGCAGGGTTTCCGCAAACAGGGCGGCGTACCCGGCGGCATTGCGCATCAGGATCACGATGTCGCGGAACCGGATTGGACGCTTTTCCCCCTTGTCCTGAATATCGGCGTTCCCGGCCAGGCGCAGGATGTGCCGGGCCACCGCTTCGGCCTCCGCGCCGGCCGCCGCGGTCAGGCGGACCGCTTCGCCCGTTTCCGGGTCGATGTTTTCGAGCAGGCGGATCTCCACGGCCGGGCCGGGCCGGGTCTCCGGGCCAGGCTTCAGCATCGCTTCTTCGTCGTAATCGATCTCCGTCACCGCCCGCCGCATGACCCGGGAAAACACGTGGTTGACCGCGGACAGGACATTCTGATCCGACCGGAAATTGTTCTGCAGCAGAATCTTCCGCTCCGCCGCTTTTTCGTCAAAGGAAAAGGTATCGTATTTCCGCAGGAAAAGGGAGGGGTCCGCCTGGCGGAAGGCGTAGATGCTCTGTTTGACGTCGCCCACCAGGAACAGCGTGTTCCCCTCGTGCACGGCGTGGATGATGCTTTCCTGGATGGACGAAACATCCTGATACTCGTCCACGAAGACCGTGTCAAAGCTGCCGGCCACCGCCCTTCGGACCGCATCGTTCCGCAGGGCCTTCAGGCAGAAATGCTCCAGGTCGCTGTAGTCCAGCAGGTTCTTTTCGCTTTTGTACGCCTGGTAGCGCTCTTCCACCTTCCGGAGCGTCTGGTAAAGCCCCCGGATCACCAGCAGGACATCCCGGCAGTCCGCGAGGGTCCCGTCTTCATCGGCCGGCAGCAGGCCGACCGCTTCCTGCACAGCGTCCTTGAATGCGTTCCGGCTCTCCCTGAACAGGTCGGTAACTTCCGGGTCTTCCTGATCGGCGTCCGCTTTTTTCGCCCTGGGCAGGGCGGCAAACGAAAGCTTCCCGCCCCGGAGCGTTCCGTTCCCGGCGGCTTCGATGGCGCCCTCCAGCACCTGCTCGTCCGCCCGGACGGTATCTGCATAGCGCAGCGGGGCGCCCGGCATCATCAGGATGTCAAAACACCGCCGGAGCAGCGGCCGCGCCGTTTCCAGCTGCCGCCTGCAGGCCTGCTGCAGCACCCGGTAAGCCGGATGACCGGACAGAGGCCCTTCGTAATCCTTCAGCTTTTCCTCCGCCCAATCCCAGGGATCCGGCAGGCTCAGCAGGAACGCGCGGAGCTTCTCGGTCATCTCCATGATCTCATCCGCCGGATAGCACTGATAGAGCAGGTTCTGCTCATAGGTCGGGTTTTCCGCGATCTCCCCGAAGGCGTCCTCATAGGCCCTGGTCTTCAGGCGGTCCAGACGGGTTTCATCCCCGACGGCCGCCATCGGGTCTGTTCCGAGGGCCTCAAAATGCTCCCGGATCACGCGCTGGCAGAAGGTGTGCAGGGTCGAGATCTGGGCTGCATCGATCCTCAGGCGCTGCCGGTAGACATGCGGATTGCCCCGCTCTTTTTCCAGCGCCGCGGCGATCCGCTCCCGCATTTCCGCAGCGGCCGCCCGGGTAAAGGTGACGATCAGCATCCGGGAGAGATCACCGCCCTCCCGGATCATCCGGATGACCCGCTCCACCAGCACCGCGGTCTTCCCCGACCCGGCCGCCGCGCTGACCAGCACCGTATCGTTATCCGCCTGGATGGCGTCCCACTGTTCCTTTGTCCAGTTCATATGCCCTCCGCGCTGCCGTAAAAATGTTTCACGTGAAACATCCGGACATCTTTTTTGTACCCTGGTCATTATCTCACAGAAACCCGGGTTTTACAAGGAGGGACATACCTCATCCGTCATCGCTTTGCGATGCCACCTTCCCCAGAGGGGCACACTTCTTCCGGCCTCCGGCCACCTTCCCCAGAGGGGAAGGCCAGACCATCAACAAAGTCTCGTCGCAAGAGAAGCGGCGAGATTTTTTATATGGCGGAACCAAAAGAAAAATTGCAAAAAGGTCTGAA
>JBGUJG010000112.1:0-14885 GCA_045113695.1 Christensenellales bacterium | reverse complement strand
AGGAGTGAGGAGTGACCGTTCGCTCCGCTCACTTAGTGAGGAGTTAATAGTTAATGAACCAATTTCAACTCCTCACTCCTCACTCCTAATTCCTAACTATTGAATGGTTGTCTTTTTGGAGGAAACATAATGCGTTTCACAAAAATGCAGGGCATCGGCAACGATTTTGTACTGGTCAACTGTTTTGAGGAAGATATCGCCGATCCTTCCAGGCTGGCCATCCAGATGTGCAGGCCGCACTTCGGGGTCGGCGCGGACGGCCTGGTGCTGCTGGAGCCGGCGGACGGGGCGGACGCCGGGATGCGCATTTTCAACTCCGACGGCAGCGAATCGGAGATGTGCGGCAACGTCGCCCGCTGCATCGGCCGCTATATGTTCGAGCGGGGGCTTACGGACAAGAAGGAGCTGTCCCTGCTGACCAAGGGAGGCATCCGGCAGATGTGGCTGACCACGGACGAGGACACGGTGGTCAACGTCCGGGTCGATATGGGGTCGCCGGAGCTGTCCCCCCGCCTGATCCCGGTGGACCTGCCGGGGGAAATGGTCCTGCGGCACCGCCTGCAGATGATGGGGCAGACCCTGTTCCTCACCTGCGTCAACATGGGCAACCCGCACGCCGTCATCTTCGTGCGCGACCCGGAGGTGATCGACCTGCCGGTGCTGGGCCCGATGATCGAGCATCACCCGCTGTTCCCGCGCCGGGTCAACGTGGAATTTGTCCGGGCCATCAACCGGGAAGTGCTGCAGATGCGCGTCTGGGAGCGCGGCGCCGGGGAAACCCTGGCCTGCGGCACCGGCGCGTGCGCCGCCCTGGTGGCCGGCGTCCTGACCGGCATGTGCGACCGGTCCGTCCAGATGAAGCTGCCCGGCGGCAACCTGCAGCTGCAGTGGAACGCTTCCGATAACCATGTTTATATGTCCGGCCCCGCGGAATTCGTATTTGACGGGGAATGGAAAGAGTGACCTGATTTGCCTGGATGAATGCCAAAACAGCGGCGGTGTTTGTCCGGAAGAGTTTGCCGGGGAGCCGCGCCGGAATGAGGACTGCCCATGAAGATCAACGCTTATATGGCCCGCATGAACAAGGCTTATCTGTTTGCCGACATTGCGCACCGGGTGGACGACTACCGGGCGGCGAACCCGGAAAAGGAAATCATCCGCCTCGGGATCGGCGACGTGACGAAACCGCTGACCCCCCATGTGGCAAAGGCCTTTGCCGACAGCGCTTTGTCGATGGGCACGAAGGAAGGGTTCCGGGGCTATCCGCCCTATGAAGGGTACGATTTCCTTCTGGATGCCATCATCGAAAAGGAATACGCCCCCCTGGGCGTGAAGCTTTCCCGGAAAGAAATCTTTGTCTCCGACGGAGCCAAGACGGATACCGGCAGCATCCAGGAGCTGTTTTCCCCCGATACCCGCGTCGCTGTGACCGACCCGGTCTATCCGGTCTATGTGGATTCCAACGCCATGGCCGGACGCCTCGGCTTTCAGGAAAACGGGATCTATCCCCGCCTGATCACCCTGCCCTGCACGCCGGAAACTGGCTTCGCCCCGGTGCTGCCGGACGGCGGGATCGATGTGCTGTACCTGTGCAGCCCGAACAACCCCACCGGCGCGGCCCTGACCTATGACCAGCTGACCCCCATCGTCCGCTGGGCGAACCGGAACAGCGCGCTGATTGTCTTTGACGCGGCGTACAAGGCCTATATCACCGAAAAGAACATCCCGCACAGCATCTTTGAGATCGAAGGCGCGCGGACCTGCGCGGTCGAGTGCTGCTCGTTCTCCAAAAACGCCGGATTTACCGGCGTCCGCTGCGCCTATACGGTGATCCCGGAAGAGCTGATGGGCTGTGACGGGGACCGGCAGGTATCCATCGGCGCCCTGTGGCGCCGCCGCGGGGAAAGCAAGAACAACGGCGTCTCCTACCCCGTGCAGCGCGCCGCCGCCGCCGCCCTGGACGATATCGGGCAAAAAGAGGTCGCGGGCCTGATCGAAGGCTATCTGGGCAATGCCCGGATCATCCGGGAGGGCCTGACCGCCGCCGGATTCACCGTCTACGGCGGGGTCAACTCCCCGTATATCTGGCTGAAAACGCCGGAAGGCATGGGCTCCTGGCAGTTCTTTGACGAGCTGCTTTCCCGCGCCCAGGTCGTGGGCACGCCGGGCGCCGGCTTTGGCGCCGCGGGCGAAGGCTACCTCCGCCTGACGGCCTTCAACACCCCGGAAAACACGCAGCGCGCGGTGGAAAGGATCGTCCGGGCGTTCTGAAGTTCCGCATGGAAGGACGGAAATCAGCAAGAAACATTCTGAAACATAAAGAGGGTGCTGCAGGGTCAAAACTGCAATACCCTCTCTTTTTAAATTGGTTCATAAGTTCTGGCATAAAATTTCTGAATAATTGCCGGATCCTTATGCCAATCCAGGTCATGAACAGTACAGCCTGAAAAATGCTGCAAATCCGTCATGGAATCAAAACGGCAATAAACAGAGGGGCTGCTCATTTTCTGATATTCCTTTATGCATTAATCGCACGGGTATTTCAGCAGATCCAGAATACTTACCTTTGTGTCTTCGCTGACGATTATACTCATGTTTTTATCATACAGATATATCATCTGCCTGCAGTTTCCGCAAGGAGGAATGATTTTTCTGGTCTCGCCGCCCAGTACAGCCACAATCGTGTCAAATTCACGCTCCCCTGCAGTAATAGCGCTGCCCATTGCGATCACTTCCGCACAGGCCCCGTGACTTACACTGTCACAGTTCACCCCGACGTATACTTTTCCGCTCTTCGTTCTGATTGCAGCGCCTACAGTATGCCACCAATTGACGCTGTCATAGTTTTTCCTGATAACATCTGCTGCGAATTCAATCAGTTCTTTGTCCGCCTGGCTCAATGGCATATACATTCCCTCCGTGGAACGGCAACTTCGAAACTGCAACTGTTATGATAACATGAGCTGAAGCAAAGAGGGCGTTGCGGAGTCAAAACTGCAACGCCCCCTTTGGTATCAGCAGAAATGGAAATCAACAATTTTCAGGGTGGAATGGCGGGGTTCTCAGGACCCGGAAAACAGGCCGGCAGGCCCTGGTTGAGTCCCCCCTGTCATGGGCTCAGTAGAGCCCGATGATGAATTTCGTCAGGGCTTCCCTGTCGTAGAAGTGATCGTAGGATTTGATGATGTAGTCCGGCTCCACGCCGCGGTCCACGTCGTAGTAGGCCCCGTTCTTGGTGAAGGAGATCCGCTTGATGCCGGAAATCTGGAAGGTGGTGCCCCACGCGGTCGTCATATGCTGCACGACGCAGGCGCCGCCGCCGGAGACCTTGCCCAGCAGGGTCACCCGGCCGTCGGCCTTGAAGGCCCAGGGCACCAGGTTGCCGCAGGAGAAGGAGGACGGAGAGATCAGGCAGTACAGATTCAGGTGGGAAAGCGTGTCTTTTTCATCGAACTGATGGTCCAGGTTCACGTCCGCCCGGTAGACGGTGGTGGTTTCCGACCCGGTGAAGGTATTCTGCATGGCAACCGGCGCTTCTCCCAGGAACCAGCCCAGGGTAAAGATCGCCGCCGGGGCAGCGCCGCCGCCGTTGCAGCTCAGGTCCAGCACGACGTTTTCGATGGGGCTGTTTTCGCGGGTGATCTGCCGGTGCGCTTTGATGATCAGGCCGAGGGTATCCTCCGGCAGCCGGTCTTTTTCCGCCAGGGCGTAGTAATCCAGGCCCTCTTCTTCGTCGCCGTCCACAGAGAAAAGGTCAAACGTGACATAGGCGGTGTTCCCGGTTTCGTAATAGCCCGGGCCTGCTTCCGGATGCGCCGCGCGGAACCGGTTCGCTGCCTGGCCCTGCAGATCGCGGCTGAGCATGCTCAGGCCGGAGGCGATCCCTTCAGAAGGATCTTCTTCCGCCAGGTAGGAGGGGGAGTTGAATCCGGAGTGGCCGTCGTCGAGCCAGTACTGGGTCAGTTCCGCGATGGCGCTGTCCGCCTTGCCGGCGTCCGGATCCATCAGGCTGCTCATCAGGCCGGTCTGGAGGAACAGGGTAAAGAAATCCTTGATATTATGCGCGTCCTTCAGCCCGTAAAAGGAGTCCAGCTCCAGGCACAGCTCCTGGAAACCGTAATCGGTCAGGGCCTGGCTGCGCTTTCCTTTCGGGCCGGCGGCGTACAGCGGATAGAGGGATGTCTGCAGGGATGCCTGGAATTGCAGGAAGAGCGCCATGCCGGTCTCGGTTGTGAGGGCGTTTTCCATCATGGCGGCCATTTTTTCTTCCTGTCCGCCTTCCGACGCCTGAACCTCCAGGATCATTTCTTCGGTCAGCAGGCCGGCTTCCGCCAGCCGCTGCAGAAACGCCTCCTCGGGATCCGCCATATCGGAGATGGAGCTGACAAACAGGGCTTCCTGATTGAAGAAGAAGCCGACCTGATAAGGAACGGTGAAGAAGGCAGACAGGGTCTGCAGGGGAACGAGGTATTTCCCTTCCTGGGCGATCATGGGGATGTCATAGTCGGCCAGACGGAGCTCCGTGACGTCTCCGTAACGGTCCCGGCTGCTGGTCATATTCAGCAGGAAAGGCCGGCCCTCTTCGTCCACGGGGGGGAAGCCGGAGATATCGATGTACGCGCCGGTCGTCTGCCGCAGGAAGCCCATAAAGTCATCCCAGAAGATGGTTTTGTTCTGGAAGTCGAACGCGGCGTGATGGCTGTTTTCCCTGGTAAAGAGCACGATGCCGTGTTCTACGTCGGTTTCGGCTTTTACCTCATAGCCGCCGAACAGGACGGGGTCAACCTTCGGATACAGCCAGTTCAGCAGTTTGACCCAGTCGTTCAGTTCCACGAAGGGAAGGTCGGCGGCCCCGTCTGCGAAATACAGGGGGAATTCTTCCGGCCAGGTTTCCTGGGAGGTAAAAAGATAGAAAGGATAGGTTTTCATCCCGATCTGACGGGCGGCCGTTTCCGGCGCGGCAGCGGTTTCCGGGGCGGCGGCGGTTTCTGCCGCGGCGCAGCCGCACAGCAGGATCAGGGCGGTAAACAGGGCCAGGATACGTTTCAGCATCTCCGAGAGTCCTCCTTATACTGATTTATGCCTGACTCATGCACATCTGCGGGCGCCTTTTGCGCCATCTCTGTGTCAGACGCCCTCACCGTACCTACGGGTACGCTTTCGGCCGTCTTCCTTGATCTGACACAAAATTCATACCGCATCTGCGCATGTTCCAGACGTAAATCAGCATTAATCATCCGTATTTTCCTGTATCAGAGGGAAAACGGTTAAAAGCATTATACACGATTTTTTCCGCCCGTTCAATACGGCGGCCCGCCAAAGAATTTACATCCGGCAGAAGGAATTCGGGAACGGGGCGTTGAATATAACATGGTTTGACCGCTTTATTTTTCGGGAAAGAAGGCTGCGCCATGGTACGAGCGATTGTCGGCGCCAACTGGGGCGACGAAGGAAAAGGGAAGATTACCGATCTGCTGGCTTGTCAGAGCGATATCGTTGTCCGCTTTCAGGGCGGGGCGAACGCCGGACATACCATTATTACGGACGAGGGCAAGTTCGCCCTGCACCTGCTGCCGTCCGGCGTTCTGCATCCGGACGTGATGAACGTGATCGGCATGGGCGTCGCGCTGGACATCGAAGCCCTGCTCGGCGAACTTCAGGAAGTGCAGAGCCGCACCGGGCGGACGCCGAACCTGCTGATCTCCGACCGGGCGCAGGTGCTGACGGAATACCACGTGGCGCTGGACTGCTATGAAGAGGCTCGCCTGGGCAAGGGCAGCTTCGGCTCCACCAAATCCGGCATCGCCCCGTTTTATTCGGACAAATACGCCAAAATCGGCATGCAGGTCTGCCAGCTGTTCGACAAAGACCTGCTGCGGAAGCGCTTTGAGAATGTGGCCTCCCTCAAAAATACATTGCTGCGGGAGCTGTATCATCAGCCGGAACTGGACCCGGAAGCCCTGACGGAAAAATACTATGCCCTGGGCCAGAAGATCCGCCCGATGGTGACGGACGCGGCCCAGTACCTGAACCGCGCCGTCCGGGAGGGAAAGAAGATCCTCCTGGAGGGCCAGCTGGGCACCCTGCGCGACCCGGACAACGGCATTTTCCCCTTCACCACCTCCTCTTCCCCGCTGGCAGGCTACGGCGCGGTCGGAGCGGGCATCCCGCCCCGGGCGATGGAAGAGATCATCGCGGTGACGAAGGCATACTCCTCCTGCGTGGGCGCCGGCCCCTTTGTGACCGAGCTTTTCGGGGACGAGGCAGAGGAGCTCCGCCGCCGCGGCGGGGACGCCGGGGAGTACGGCGCCAAGACCGGCCGCCCGCGCCGGGTGGGCTGGTTCGACGCGGTGGCGACCCGCTACGGCTGCATGCTGCAGGGGGCGACCGCCGCGGCCCTGACCAACCTGGACGTGCTGTCCTATCTGGACGAGATCCGCGTCTGCGTCGGCTATGAGACGGAAGCAGGCGTGACCCGGGATTTCCCGGTGACGCCGGTGCTTGAAAAGGCGAAGCCCGTTTATACCGTCCTGCCCGGATGGAAAACCGATATCCGCGGCATCCGGGACTTCCGGGACCTGCCGGAGGCCTGCCGGAATTACGTTGAGTTCCTTGAAAAGGAGATGGAAACCCCCATCCGCTACCTGTCCAACGGGCCGAAGCGCAGCGAGATGATCAGCAGATGACGGCCCTGCCATCCTATCAGACGGTGCGAGTGGTCCGTGCCGAACTGCCCCCGGGCCGGCGGGTGCTGATCCTGTCCGACATTCATGGTCACGCGGAGGCGCTCAGGAAGGTACTCCGCCGGGCGGCGTTTTCCCCGGAGGACACCCTTGTGATTGCGGGGGATCTGCTGGAAAAGGGCGCGGAAAGCCTGGCGGTCGTCCGCACGCTGATGGGGCTGAGCGAAACCCGCCGGGTCTTTACCCTGATGGGCAACATGGACGTTTTTACCCTGAATAAGCTGCTGAGCGGCGATCCGGAAAAACGGCACAGCCTCTTTGAACTTGCGCCGAAGATGAAGGCTTGGTGGGGCGGCTGCCTGCTGATGGAGATGTGCGCGGAGCTGGGCGTTCCCTTTGAAAAGGAAATGGATGAAAAGGCTTTGCTCCGGGAGATCCGCACGAGGTTTGACCGGGAGATTTCGTTCATGACCGGTCTTCCCACCATCCTCGATACCCCGCGGATGACCTTCGTCCACGGCGGTCTGCCCCATCTGCGGCTTTCAGAGATTGCCGGCAGGGACAGCGACCCGTACCTGAAATGCGACAATTTCCTGTTAAGAGGCCTGTCTTTTCCCAAATATGTGGCGGTCGGCCACTGGCCGGCTGTCCTGTACCGGGACGACCGGATGGACATGTCCCCCCTGCTCTGCCGGGACAGGAAGATCCTCTGCCTGGACGGGGGCTGCGGGGTCAAGAAGAGCGGGCAGCTCAACTGCGTCATCTGGGAAGACCCGGCGTCCGACCGCTTTTCGTTTGTCTGGGAAGACGAGCTGCCCCGGGTGAAAGCCCTGGCCGGGCAGAAAGGCTCCGCTTCCTGTACCTATATCAAATATCACGACCGGGAAGTCACCGTGCTGGGGCCGGACGGGCAGGGCTTTACGCGGGTTTCCTGGCACGGGCGGACCGTCCGGGTGCCGGACGAAGCCATCGACCGGGATCATCCGGGCCGGCTCAATACGGATTATACCGATTACGTCCTGCCGGTCCGCGAAGGCGACGTGATGAGCCTGGTCCGCACCATGGGCGGCCGGCATTACGTCCGTCTGAACAGCGTGCTGGGCTGGTACGACGGCCCGGTCGCCCCGGCGGACGGGGACTGGCAGCCGCCTGAAGAACCGGTACCGATTAATTAACCATCATACAGTTCATGGAGGAATGACCGATGCTGCGCAACATTGCCGAAGACCTGATCTATCTGGGCGTGGACGATACGAAGACCGATCTGTTTGAGAGCGTGTACCCGATCCCCCGGGGCGTCACCTACAACAGCTATCTGCTGCTGGACGAAAAGACGGCCCTCTTTGACACCGTGGACGAGCGGGAAGGCGTCGCCTTCTTTGAAAACCTGAAGGATGCCCTGGACGGAAAACCGCTGGATTACGTGATCGTCCACCACATGGAGCCGGACCATTCGGGCACGCTGGCGGCCCTGCTCAAAGTCCACCCGGAGACCACGGCCGTGATGACCAAAAAGGCCTCCGTGATGTTCGGCCAGTTCTTTGACCTGGATATTTCCGCCCGAGTAATGGAAATAAAAGAAGGCTCGGAGCTGTCCCTGGGAAAGCACGAACTTACGTTCACCCTCGCCCCGATGGTTCACTGGCCGGAGGTCGCGCTGTCGTTTGACAAAACCACGGGCTGGTTATTCTCGGCAGATGCCTTCGGCACCTTCGGCGTCCTTGAGGGAAAGCTGTTTGCCGACGAGGTGCCCTTTGAAACGGAATGGCTCCGGGATGCCCGGCGTTACTACGCCAACATCGTCGGCAAGTACGGCACCCCGGTGCAGAACGTCCTGAAGAAGGCCGCGAAGCTGGATATCCGCATGATCCTGCCCCTCCACGGTCCCGTCTGGCGGGAAAATCTTGCCTGGTTCATCGGCAAATACGACCTGTGGAGCCGGTATCAGGCGGAGGATGCCGAAGCGGTGATCTTCGCTGGCTCCGTCTACGGCCATACCCTCGAAGCCGCCCGGAAGCTGGGCGAAGCGCTCAAAGCCCGCGGCGTTTCCGCCTGGGTGTATGATGCCGCCCGGGAGGACCTGAGCTTCCTGGTGGCCGAGGCCTTCCGGGCGAAGGTTCTGGTCTTTGCCTCCGCTACTTATAACAACGGCATCTTCACCCCGATGGAGCACCTCCTGCTGGACCTCAAAGCCCACGACCTGCAGAACCGCCCCTTCGCGATAATGGAAAACGGCACCTGGGCCCCGAATTCCGGCAAGCTCATGCTGGAAATCCTGGGCGGCCTTAAAAACTGCCCCCGGCTGGGCGAAACGCTGACGATGAAATCGGCCCTCAAGGACGCCCAGACGGAACAGCTGAACGCCCTGGCGGAGGCGATCGCCGAGGCGGTCCGGGCATAAAACGGAAATCTTTTCAACAAAAAAGAGCTGTCTGACAGCTCTTTTTTGTTGGACGACGGGCTGTTTATTCTTCCACCCTGGGGCTGGTAAAGCTCATCAGCTTCCTCAGGGTTTTCCTTCCCTTGTACGGTTCGCCGGTCACCAGGCTGATCCACCGGTTGCTGCCGAAATACTTGCCGGAGGCGTTTTCGTACACCCGGCCCGGGAGTTTGACGCCCGTCAGGGGATCCTCGGTGTAGATATTCGCTGCGGAAAGGTCTTCGTACAGTCCGCCCAGGATCTGGTCTTCCTCGTAATGAACGCCGCCGCAGTCATAGGTCTTGCCCGAGTACAGGATCAGGTAACGGTCCGACGGGGTGTCATCGTAGACCACCCGGTAACAGTCCAGGGTATTCTTTTTATCATTCAGATAGTATGCGATGCCGCGGCGGAGAAAGCTGCCCTCGGGATAGGAGACTTCCACGCGGTCGACATACCATACGCGGGTCTGTACCGGCTTTTTCGTGCTGCCGGCAGGGGCGGGTGTTTCCAGAATCACGCTTTCCCAGGTGATCACGGACGTGCAGCCCGCCGCGCCGCTGCGGAAATAATCCGTATTCCCGGAAAGAATCATCCGGGTCGCGCAGCCGTACCCGTTGTAATAGACGGTGAGCTTGCCGAAACGGCCAACCGCCCTGGACAGCGTGCCGGGGGTCAGATAGTCATAGGTAACGTCCCCCGAAACGGCGCTGATATTGATCTTCTGCATGTCGGTTTGCTCGGCCGGAATCTCCCCGTAGCCGTTTTCGCCGATGGTCACGGCGTGGCCGTCCACCGTGCAGCGGGATACCTGCTGATCAAACTGCAGATGGAAATTCCCGTCCGGGTCGGCGACTTTGGGGCAGCCGTCCGTTTCTTCCAGAAGATCCATCCAGCAGGAAAGGGCCGGCGGCTCCGGCATGTCCGGAATCTCCGGCATTTCGGGCAGGTGCAGGTCCTTCAGTCTGTCCGGAATGAACAGGGAAGGGGTCTCCGCCCCTGCTGCGGGACAGAGGGAAAGCAGCATCGGCAGCAAAATGATCAGGGACAGAAACCGCCTGACCTTTATCGTCATCATGGTCTACTCCTTCTGATCTTTCCAGCGGTCAATCATGCGTACGGAAACATTTTACAGGGAAAACAGGCGGATGTCAACGAATCTGTGAAGAAATAATGACAAGAGCGTTAAGAAAGAGCGACAAGCCCGGAGGGATTTCCGGAAAAATCGGAACTTATTTGTAACAAAGGGACAAAAGGATTGCCGGAAGGCGGCGCGGCGTGGTATAATGACCCTGTATATCTGCAAATAATGGCTGAAACGGCAAAAGAATCACGAAAAACGAAGCAGGCAAAGGAGGGCTGTACATGCCCGGAACATATAAACGGAAGTTCATCGCCCTGACACTGGCGGTGTCGCTGCTGGCCGCTGTCCCCGCGGGCGCCGCGTACACAACGATCCGGCCGGGCGCGACGGGGCAGGATGTGCGGAAGATGCAGAATGCCCTGGAGGCCCTGGGCTATACGGTCGGTACGGCCGGCACCTACGACAGCGACACCTGGGCCGCCGTACTGGCCTTTCAGCGGGATCAGGGACTGCGGGCAGACGGTCTGGCGGGGAATGCCACGCTGACCAGGCTGTATGCCCTGGCGCCCGGTGAAACCTTCCCCACGGCAGCCCCGACCGCTGCGCCTGCCGCGCCCGCTTCGTCCGGCGATCTGCAGCAGGGCAGTACCGGGCTGGCCGTCCGGACCCTTCAGAACCGTCTGAAGATGCTGGGCTATCAGCCGGATTCAAACGGCGTGTACGGCGCCGCCACGCGGGAAGCCGTTTTGGATTTTCAGCAGGATTATGGCCTGACTGCCACCGGCCGGGCTGATCAGACGACCCAGCGCAGGCTGGAAAACGCCGCGGAGGGCATAACGGCCACAGCCGTCGTCACCACCTCCGGCGGAACGCTCACGCTCCGCTCTGCCCGCAGCACGCTGTCCACTGCCCTGGCGTACCTTCCGAACGGCAGCACGGTCGGCGTGCTGGATCTGGAATCTTCCTGGTCCCTGGTCCGCTGGCATGACCGGCAGGGCTATGTGATGACCGGTTATCTCACCCTGGGCGATCCGGCGCCGGCGGCGACCGCCGCCCCGGCTCCCGCCCCGACCGCTGCGCCTGCGCAGCAGGTGACGGGCCTGGCCCGGGTGCAGACCAGCGGCGGGATGCTGAACCTGAGGGAAAGCCCGAGCGCGACATCGGTTTCGCTGGTCCGCATCGCCTTCGGCCAGACCGTGCAGGTGCTGGAAAAAGGCGACGCGTGGACGAAAGTCGTCTATTCCGGCAAAACAGGATATGTACAGACCCGGTATCTGTATTTCATGATTGACCCTGCTCCGGCGACCGCCAGGCCGACCGCGGTGCCGACGGCCGTCCCGACGGCTGTTCCGACGGCGGCGCCGGCGGCCTCGGCCGCTGTGGTGACGGGCGGCCGTCTGAACCTGCGCGCCACCCCCAGCACCGGGTCCTTATCGCTCCTCTATATCCCGAACGGCGCGACCGTGCAGGTGATCAGCGCTGGGGATCTCTGGTCCAGGGTTTCGTACAACGGCATGACCGGCTATGTGATGACCCGGTATCTGACCTTCCGGGAGACCGCAACGGCGGCGCCCTATGTGCCGGCCGTCACGAAAACGCCGGCGCCCGTGATCACCCAGGCACCCGCGCGGACGGCTGCGGGACCTGCGGGGATGTCCGGGGAAGCGCGCGTCAGCGGCGGGCGGCTGATCCTGCGGGCCTATGCCAGCACCTCTGCCGGCGCCCTGATGGTCATCCCGAACGGCGCGGCCGTTTCCGTCCTGAGCAGGGGCCCGATCTGGAGCCAGGTGGCCTACGGCGGGCTGTCCGGCTATGTGATGACCCAGTATCTCGTTTTTGAAGCAGCCCCGACCGCCGTCCCGACTGCCGTCCCGACGCCTGTGCCGACGCGCGCGCCGACAGCCGTTCCGGCCCCGACCTGGGCGGCTCCGACGGCGGCGCCCGCGGCCACCGCAGTTCCTTCCTATATAGGGGAAAGCGGTACGGCGGTCGTATCGGTTTCCAGCGGCGGTCTGAACCTCCGCGCATACGCCAGCACCAGCGCCAAGGTGCTGACCGGCATCCCGAACGGTACGACGGTCAATGTGCTGGAGCGCGGAGCCGTCTGGAGCCAGGTGGAATACGGCGGCCAGACCGGTTATGCCCTCAACCAGTACCTGATCTTTACCGGTTCTTCCTGGGCGACGGCAACGCCGGCGCCCACCGCAACCCCGGCAGTCTCCGGCGGCGGATATGATACGTCCCTCCTGACCAGGACCCTCCGTCAGGGCTATCAGGGAAAAGACGTGGAATATGTCCAGCAGAGGCTCCGGCAGCTCAATTATCTGGCCAATGTCACCGGTACTTACGACAGCGCCACGATGGATGCGGTCAAGCGGTTCCAGGCCGCTCACGGTCTGACGAAGGACGGACTGGCCGGCACCAAAACCTTTACGGCCCTGTTTTCTTCCGCCGCCCAGCCGTATTCGGAATCCCTGGCCAGCTACAGCACGTTGCGCATCAACTACGGCGACAGCGTGGCGGACACCGCTTCCGTGACGAAGATGCAGAAGGCCCTGCAGCAGCTTGGCTATACTGTCACGGTCAACGGCAAGTTTGACGAGCTGACGCACAACGCCGTCGTTCAGTTCCAGATGCGGAACGGACTGGTGACATCCGGCGCGGCGGACGCGGCCACCCAGCGCGTCCTCTACAGCGGCCGGGCCAACGGTGCCGCGGCGACGCCTGTCCTGACGGTCGGCGCCAATGAGAATATCATGGTCGTCCCGGAAACTTCCAAAATCCAGCTGCTGCACTGGTACAATGTGGTCAAGCCTTCCCTGACGACCGGCAGCACGCTGAAAATTCTGGACCCGAAAACGAGTACCTGGTGGAATCTCCGGGTCTATTCCCGCGGTCGGCACTGTGACTCAGAACCGCAGACCCTGCGGGATACCCTGCTGATGAACCGCTCCTTCGGGAAGACCGGCTGGACAGTCCACGTGGTCTATGTCCAGCTGCCGGACGGACGCTGGACCATGGCGACCATGCACAACCGTCCGCATCTGAACGGATCGGTCTCTGACAACGGCTTTGACGGCCATCTGTGCGTCCATTTCCTGCGGGATATGGACGAGTGCAGGCAGTACGACCCGGATTACGGTGTGACCAATCAGACGACCCTGCGGGATGCCTGGAAGTCGCTGACCGGCATCACCGTCAACTGACGGCGGGGCAGCAGAACCCCGCCGGGCGGCGTTGGGACGGGTGCCGGCAGCAGGGCCGGGAGGATAAAGAATGAGCGAAAACTGGAAAAACAAAAAAGTACGGTGGCAGGCGGTTCTCTGGATTGCATGCGGCCTGGTGCTCTGCACGGCGCTTCTGTACTGGGGCCTGGTGCGGGATGAGCGCATCCTTCTGGACAGAAGGGACGCGCTGCATGACGTGCAGCAGAAACTCCGGCAGCAGAAAAGCGAAAAACAGACGGAGATCAACATGGCTGACTCCGCCGATTATATTGAACAGCGGGCCAGGGAAAACGGGTACCTGATGCCCGGAGAGATCCGGTTTGTCGTGACCAACCTGGACGAGCTGCTTGAAAACGGCGGAGAAGCACAGACGGAAATAGCGGAGGAAGGCCAATGAACATCGGAGCAATTGCGATCGGTTCCAATTCAACCCGGCTGCTGACCCGGCTCGAAAACGGGCTGGAAGACAGGGCGCGGGAAGATACGAAGCTGTTTTCGGGGCTCAATGAAGACGGGAACCTTTCCGATGAGGCGATGGACCGGACGGTCCGCGCCGTGCTGCGCCTCAAGAAGCGCGCCATTCAGTTCGGAGCGGAATACATCATGCTGCTGGCCACCAGCGCAACCAGGGACGCCGGGAATTCGGAAGAATTCTCCCGGCGTCTTTTGGCTGGAACAGGCCTGCGGCTGAAGATTATTTCCGGCAACAAGGAGGCGGAGCTTGCTTTCCGCGCCGCGTCCGCCGGCAGCCAGTGCGCCGTGCTCGATATCGGCGGCGGCTCGGCGGAGCTGACGTACGGGGCGGAAGGAAAGATCATCAAATCCATCAGCGCCCAGGAAGGCGCCAGCAGGCTCCTGAAAGAAGGCGAAATCCTGTCGGTCAAGGACGCGGAGCGCGTGTACGGCCGGGTGATCAGCCGGCTCCGGACCGCGTATGCCCCGATCCTTTCCTTAAAACGTCCGCCCAGGCTGATTCTGATCGGCGGGACGGCGACGACGGCGGCGGCGATTCAGCTGGTTACCGATTCCCACGGTCAGGAACTGGAAGGGACGCAGCTGACCAAGGAACAGGCAAGGGAGCAGCTGGTGCGGATTTCTTCCCTTTCCCTGAATGAGCGGGCCAATATCCCGGGCCTGTATCCGTCCCGCGTGCACATCATGCCGCACGGCCTGTGCATCCTGCTGGCGGCGCTGGAGCTGACCGGGTTTGATTCGTTCACCGTCTCGACCCGCAACAACCTGGACGCCGCTGTGGAGGATCCGGACCTGCTGACCGGGCTGACGAGGGAAACCACGCTCTGATTACGAACATTATAGGATGAGAAAGAACATAATGTTCGTCCTATAATGGTGAATGACCGGCGCTAAAGCGCCTTGTAAACCCAGAAAAAAGCGAAAGAGTAAAAAAAGGAGAAAAAAGGTGTTGACAAAGGAGGGGGAGAAGTGGTAAGATACACAAGCGCTCGTGAGGA
>JBGUJG010000111.1:0-11438 GCA_045113695.1 Christensenellales bacterium | reverse complement strand
TAATTCCCCCCAGTGATCCCAGTGATCCGGCTCCGATGTCACGACGCCCCACTGTGTTCCCTTTGCTTCAATACAGATCCCATGCCCGACGTACACGCCCACATGATGGATGTGCTCCTGGTTCCCCTGCAGGAACACGGCCGTGCCCGGCAGCAGCGGCTTTCCGTCGTCTCTTATGACTCCGCATGAGCCTTCCCCCCTGGGGAAGGTGTCGGCGGAGCCGACGGATGAGGTCTTCACCAGCTTCCCTTTTTTCTTGCATGCGTCCGTATACTGATAACGCGCATGGTGGACGATCTCCTCGCCCAGCTGCTTGAGCGCCCATAGCGGCAGCCCGCTGCAGTCCGTTACCTTCTTCCCGATCCACCTGGCCCCGTACTGCTTCGTCTTTTCCCAGTTCTTGTGCGGAGGCGCTGACCAGGCTCTCTGCAGTTCCTCCGTCCACAGCCGGCCCGCCGTTCCGTAGATGTATCCCCAGCCCTCCAGCAGCGGAGTCCAGACCAGCTTCACAAATTCTTCCGCCCTGACCATCGCCTCACCTCCCTGTATTACCCACCCAGTCTATCAGAAGAGCCGGGGATTTTCTCCCCGGCCCTGGTGGTTTATTGTTTCCTTTAATACTGCAGCACAGTCGCATTCGTCGCTTTATGTACGCTTGGCTCGTCGCGCCCCGTCGTCAGCCGCCGCGAGACGATCATCCCGTCGTTGATGGCGCTCAGGTCATAGTCCCCGCCGTAGCTCTGGCAGTCGTACAGGTACATTTTGGCGTTGACCGACACCCAGAAAGACGCCTTATAGGTGCTCGGGCCCGTACTGTCATGGGCCAGCACGCCGTAGTTCACGCTGACCGTCGGCTCTTCCCCGCTTCTCGCGATCTCCGCGATCACCCCGCCGTAGCAGGAATAATACTCTCCGTTCAGCCTGACGATCTTCGTGCCGTCATGTGCCGTGCTGCCGTTGCACGAATCCATTCCGCTTTCCGACGTCCCGTTATTGTACGCCACGCAGTCGATCTCCAGCACGTTCGGGACATAGGTGACGCCATTCACCGTTTTGTCGTGATAGTTGAAACCGTCCAGCTTATTGCCGAAAGCCTTGCAGTTCACGAGCACCGCGTCTGTGCCGGTCACGGACAGGCCGTTTCCACCGGCGTCCCGGAACGTGCAGCCCACAAAGCAGATGGTCTGCCCGGAAGCTGTGCATGTGGCATTGAAAGCCGTGTTCGTGGTCGCGTTTCCGTGTTTGAAAACGATGTTTTCAATATACGCGCTGGACCTTGCGCTCGGATAATGCCCGGAAGCGTCGTTCTGCAGGATGACCGTCCCATGGCCGATGATGTTCCTGCCGCCGAAATCCACGGAGTTGGCGTAGTGCGTCCCCTGCTCGTAGGTCCCTGCTTTGATGTGGACCGTCGGCACGGAAACGGTCAGCGCCTTCGTGATGGTCAGGTAGGGGTTTTCCTCCGTCCCGTCCCCCGTGCTGTCATCCCCGTCCGCTGCCACCCAGACCTCTCCGCTGCCGGCGATCCGGTAATCGTCCGTATCGATATCCGCGTAAAACCGGCCGTTATAGTATATGTCCGGCCTGATCCGGCTGACGAACCCGTCCGGATAGATCTGTTTCCTGCCCCTGGGGACGAACGCCTGCAGCTGCTCTTCCGTCACCAGCCGGCCTTTCCGGACGCCGGCCGCTTCATAGGACAGCGCGTGTGCCAGATCATCCTCCGTCATTGCCGTGGACGTAAGGCTCTGCAGGCTGATGCCGACCCTGTCGAAACTGAGCGACCGGTCGATGACGACCGGCGAAGCCGTGACCCAGCCCGGATAGGCGACTTTCGACCCGTTGCGCTCATAATACAGACAGTATTTATACTTCGACGCGTCGAAGGCGAGCGATGCGTCCGCCTGTTCATCGGTCAGCCAGGCGTATCCGGCGTATGCCCTGGGCGTTATGGAACCGGACGAAGTGATCAGGCCGGCATCCAGGGCAGTGTTTTTTATTTCCGGTCCGGTAAAATGTCCGTTTTCCGCAAGAGAGACGACTGCGCTTCTGATATCCGCAACGGCAGCCTGCGTATTGCGGCTTTCTTCCGTCAGACGGTCTGTTTCCTGACGGGCCTGGCTGTCGCTGAGGCTGTAGGTCGTATCGCCGACTTTTATCTGAGATATATTTGCCATTCCCGAGTCTTCCCTTTCCGGGGCAAGCGTTTCCAGAACGGCCGATTTCACAAGGCGGTCAACAGCCAGCCAGCCCAGCGAAACCAGTACGGCCGTTAACAGCGCCGCCCATATCAGTATTTTTTTCTTTTTCATACGTTTCCTTCCATCTGTCTTTTGCCGGACGGCAAAAAGTTTTCTGTATTTTCTCATACGCACGGAGGAAACGTCAACATCAATTTTCCGTCTGATTCATCGTGAGGACCAGGCGGACGCTGTCCCCGCCGGCAGGCTGGACGGCCGCGCGAAGCCCGTACGCGCGGACCGTCTCCGCCGCCGCCAGCACCCTGTCCGTCCACGGGGGCGGCTCCGGGGCAATCACTCTTCCGCCCAGGCACGGTGTAACACGGAAGCGGTACGGACCCTCCCGGGCGATGACCGTCTCTTCCCCGCCCGCATCGATCAGCCAGCGGGCTTCCACCGCACACAGGCCCGGGACGGCCGTTTCCGCCCCCGTCAGCACGGCGCAGAGGGCCCGGCCTTCCCGCGCGGCGGTCAGGGGATACACTTCTCCGTCCGCCCGCCGGAACAGCAGCGCCCCGGATCCCTGCGGGAACTCTTCCGCCCAGTCCCCGCACGGCACGGCGATCCGGGACACCCCGTTCTCCCCCTCCGCCGCGATGGCCGGGATGGTCACTTTGCACAGCCGGTATGTTTTCATGGTATCTGATAACCTTCCTTTCCTGTTTTCTGATGGGCATGGATCAGCCCGGCGCAGACGCCGGTGGTTTTTCATCGCACGATTTATTTCCACGCTTCACGCTGCACGCAGGGCGCGCGAAAACTCTCTATCACTCCTCACTCCTCACTCCTCACTGTCTATCCCCGTTTCCACGCAGCACCACGCCTCCGCCCGCAGGCCTCCGTCCCACCAGAGGGTCTGGCCGCACAGCACGGTCCGAATCACCTCCCCGTTTGGCTTCGTGACCTCCAGCGGCGCGCCCAGGACAGCGGACGGTTCCCACCGCCAGGTCATTTGAAGGGCCTGCCAGGACGCGCCGGCCAGAGCGGTTTTGAGCGGCCCGGCCAGGGCGCTCAGCTGGGGGCTGTTGTACGGGAACAGCGGGTTCCGCCGGATCAGGAGGGCGTTTTCCCCGGCGGGTTCGCTTTCATCCAGGGAATAGCTGTGCAGATCCTCCGTCCCGGCAGTCCCGTCCGGCTGGACCAGCAGATGGCGGAAGGAGAAGCTCCTTTCGTCATGGGCCAGGCGCAGGATCTGGCCCGGGCCGATCCGGACGGGCGTCTCCCCCGCCGGATTCACGCCCCGGATCCGCAGGACGCCTTCCGCAGTGATAAACGCAAAGGCTCCGCCTGCTTCGCAGATGTTCGCCAGGGCTTCGCGGACCGTCCCGCCCTCCGCCGGGACCGGCTGAACGGAGCAGGCGGTGTCCGCGTTGCAGGGAAGGGTCCCGCTGACGGGCAGGCCGCCCAGATTTACCGCCCGGCCGAGCAGCGCAGAAAGGGAAGCCGGCAGCTGCAGGGGCTGGTACGGCTTTTCCAGTACGGCGGCCATCGCGTCAAAGCCGCGGAGCTCCAGGAACAGGCCGTCCTCTTCCCCGGCCATCTCCTCCAGATGAAAGGCCCCCAGCGGCACGGTGAACGCCTGCTCCGGCCCGCCGGTCAGATACAGGGATAGCCAGGCGCCCAGCAGCGGCCGGTTTCCACGGAGCGGGCCGCCCGGGAGCCATTCCCCTTCGGCATTGGCCAGGCGGACGGACAGCATCGCCGCGCAGGCCCGCCCCAGCAGCGGGCCGTCGTCGACTCCCTGGTCCAGCCGGAAAGACAGGATGTTTCCTTCCCCGATCACCGTCCGGCTGCCGTCCGGGAACTGGAGGACGCCGCGGGGCATCAGTTTCCTGGCCGGGGCGCGGAACGGGGCGGCATCCGGCGCCGGGTCCGGAGCCGGACCGCCGCTGTCCGGCACGGTATAGGAGATCCGCAGTTCAGCGGAGCCAACCTCCGCCCTGACCTCGTGAAAGCCGCTGCCGCCGGCCGGTTCCGCCTGAAAATAGAAGTTCACCGTCAGGTCCGGATAGCTTCCGCTCAGGTCCGGACGGATCAGCGGCCGCAGGTCCTGCTCAAGCTCCGGGCTGCCCTGGACAAGGAACGTCCCCGGCCCGGACAGGGTCCTTTCGACGGTCAGGTCCGCGCTTTCGATCACCGCCCCGCGCGGAAGGGCTGACACCCCGTATACGACGTTCCGGTTTGCCTCGGACGGTACGGTCAGCTGGGCATACTGCCCCGGGTTCGCCATGGTCACCCAGGTGGATTTTAAGGTAAACGGGGAGACAGATAAAATCAGTGCAGACATATAAATCCTTTCTCAATAGTGAGGAGTTAAGAGTGAGAAGTGAGAAGTGAGGAGTTAAGAGTGAGGAGTGAGGAGTTGAAATTGGTTCATCAATTAAACTGGTTCATTAACTCCTCACTAAGTGAGCGGAGCGAACGGTCACTCCTCACTCCTCACTGAGCGAACGCAGTGAGCGTCCACTCCTCACTCGGTGGCGGCCCTGGGGCCGCCGCTACGGCGAACGCAGTGAGCGCTCACTCCTCATTCCTCACTTCTCAATCAGTTCCGCCCTGACGCTTTCCGCCAGCAGCGGGGCTCCTGCCGGGGCGGGGCCGAGGGCGCTTTCATAGGAAAGCAGGCAGCATTCCGTTTCTTCCGCCTCCAGGCCGTACGCGCCGGGAACCGTCAGGGTGAAAAACGGTTCCCGGGTCATGGCCGCGCGGAGGGCAGCCTCCTGCCGGGGCGGGAGGCTGGCCCAGGTCAGCGCGAGGCGCTGTTTGAACCCGCCCTGTTCCAGCACCAGGTTCCCGCCGGCCGTCCGGTCCCGGGCGCCGACGGGCACAAGGGTCCTGCTCAGGCCGGAAGGAGCCGGGACCGGCAGGCCGTCGATCAGGAAGTCAGTCATGCCGTTTGCCGCTCATCCTTTCATACGCTTTTTCGGACCGGCGGATCCGGTGCGACAGGGCCCGAAGGTCATCCGGCAGGCGCTCCGCCGCCCGCCGCCCGGATACATCCTTCCGGACGGCATACGTTTCTCTTTTTTCGGTCGTTTCTTTCATATTCGCTCCTTTTTTTCCGCAGCCTCCGGCCGCAGCGTGAAGAATCAAGTGTGGAGCATGGAAACATTGATCTTGTCTCCGGATGATCAAAAGCCGGCAATCTCTGCACTCTGCGGCCGCGAAAACTCTTCACTCTCCACACTGAAAATCATCACGCCCGGCCACGGCCTCCGCTTCCGTCTCCAGATGATCCAGATACGCCGTGACGGAGCGGATCAGGTAACGGGGCGTTTCAAAGGCCGTTTCATCCGGCGGGAAGAGGCCGTCCCCCGGAGAGACGGCCCCTTCCTTTCCGCAGCAGAGAGTCAGGGTTTCCCGAAGGCGGCTGCCTGCAGGATACGCCCTTCCGGCCCGGATCACACCGGGGCGGAAGGGGCGGATGTTTTCCCAGCCTTCCGCCCCCGGCGTCCCCAGCAGGAACAGCCGGCGGTTAAACCCGGGACGCATCGGGAAAGCCCGCTGCCGCGGGAAGGTACCGGCGGATCAGGCGGGCTGTTTCCGGGGACAGCCCGCCGAATGTGACGGAGAGGCTTCCTTCGCGCCTGATGTTTTCGCCCTCCCTGCCACGGCGGTTCAGGCGGACGGCGGCCAGTTCGACCGCCGCCGGAGCCAGGGTTTCCGGCAGAGGCGTAAGGCCTGTCAGCCCGCTCAGCGCGGCGATCGCCTGCCGCAGGGCAGACAAAAGCAGCTCATCTTCTTCCTCCGTCCCCCGCCAGGTGCGGAGCTCCGGCAGCAGATCCCATTCCTGCATCGCGGCCTCCTTACGGGGCGGTGTGGGCATAGATGCCGTCCGTCTTGCCGCGGTAGACGGAAGCGATGCCCACGCAGCGGTAGCCGAACTTCCAGGCGTCCGCATCCGGGTTCATCTCCGGGGTGATGATCTTGGGGGCCAGGTGCTTCTGGAACTGGATGACGGCGGAAGGATGGGCGCACAGGAAGGACAGGTCCTTCGCCCCCTGCGCCTTCTGATAGCCGGAATCGGTCTGGGTGATGGCGGAATACATGCGGGTCTGCGGCACGCTGACGATCCGCGAAAAACGGGCAAGCACCGCGCGGGACTTGACGGTGTCCAGGTCCTCGATCAGGCCGCGAAGGCCCGGCAGGATAAACAGGACGCGCCCGTCATAGGGCACCTCCCGGTCGTCCATATGGGTGACGCAGGCGCGCAGGGCCTCCACCACGTCTTCCCCGGTGGACAGGGCGCCGGCCGCCGTCTGCACCCCGTCGAAGGACGCGTACTTTGCCAGGCGGAATGCGTCCAGCTCCGGCACGACGCGGGTGCGGATGAACTCGCCGGACAGGCGGCCGAAGGCGATGCCGGCGGTCTCCGCGTCGTCCAGAGTGTCGACCGAGAACATGCGGCCGCGGTCGAAGTTGCACCGGACGGTCTGCTGGGTGAGGACCACGTCCCCCTGCACGTAGCCGCAGGCCCGGCTGTAATCGGCCAGGCCGCTCATTTCCATCATCGGGATGATCAGCTCGTCCGCGCCGGCGCCGCTCTGGGCCAGCTCCGGCGCCCCGTCCAGAATGCCGGTCAGGGACGCTTCTTTGTATACCTCGTCCAGCAGGGGAACGCAGGATGTAAACAGTTCGATATTGTTTGCCATGATTGGCTCCTTTCGTTTAATTCATAATTCATAATGCATAATGCATAATGCATAATGCATAATAAGGGTACGGCGCAGGCTGCGAGCCATGACAGACCGGATCTGTTACGAATCATGCATTGCGCATTGATTTTAGCCCCATCGCCGCGCGGATGCGGCGGACTGCCTCGTCCGGCGCGGGCGGCAGGGCGCCGGACGAGGCGGGCGGCAAAGCGCGCAGCCGGTCCCGCACCCCGCAGGATACGGCCTCCTCCCAGGCGGCGCGCAGGCCGTCCAGCGAGGCGTCCAGACCGCCGTCCGGCATTCCGGTCAGGAAGGGGGAAAACGCCTGCGGCAGGCCGCGGGCGGAAAGCCCATGCGTCAGGGCCTCCTGGCGCTCGCGCCTTAAAAGCGCCTGTTCCCGGGCCTGAAGCGCCGCTTCGCGCTCTTCCGGGGTTATGGGGGATTCATTTGTTTCCATTAGATTTCTCTCCTTGCTGTAAATTTAGTGTTGATTTTTGTGATAAATTTTGTTATAGTGAAACTGGTTAAAAAGGAGGTTTTCAGGATGCCGAACATTCAGCCCATTTCAGAGCTCAGAAACTACACCGCTCTTTTGGAATCAGTCACGCCCGGTTCTCCCGTTTATCTCACCAGGAACGGACACGGGGCCTTTGCCGTCGTTCACATTGAGGATCAGGAGGAAACGGAAAAGATGAAGGCCGCCATTCGCTTCATGTGTGAAATGAACAAGGGCATTCAGGCCGGCGAAGAGGAAGGCTGGCTGTCCATTGACCAGGTCAGAGCCCATCTGAAGGAGCGCCGCCATGCCTTACAGGGTTGACTACTCTCCCCAATTCCAGCGGGATCTTGATGACATCTGGACCTATATCGTTTCAGAATTTGCCAATATGGAAGCCGCCGATCGGATTACCGGCGGGATCGTTGACGCGACGGAGATCCTTTTCACCTTCCCCCTGAGCGGGCAGCCGGTTTACCTTCCGGGTGGGATGGACAGCGGCTACAGAATGCTTGTTTTTGAAGCATATGTGATCGTCTACAAAGTACTTCATGACAAGGTTCAGGTAGTGCGGACGGTCCATTCCTCGGTTGACTATATGCGGGTCCTGTTCCCCTGGCTCCGCCGCACAGAGAACGATGACGCCGAATAGGTTTGACAGGTGACCCATCATCTGTTATTCTATGGCTGAGCCTGTCAGGCAGGGTCTTTACGTGCTCATGTACGCCGACGCCCGCGACCTGCAGAGCTCTTTTTTTTAGTCAGCCATCACAACCCGCTCCTGACAGCAGACAGCTGGTTTCTATGCAGAAGTCCCAGCTGTCTGCTGTTTGCTTTCGCGGCTCATTCAGGCGGTTTCTCCTTCTCCCCGCGGAAACACGGGCAGAGCGAAACCGTCCAATCGTGCGGCGGAAAGCCCTTTCGTCCTGCCGTCCGGCAGCAGGAGGATCAGGCGCGGAGCGCCGAACTTTTTCCCGCTGCACCGCAGGCAGACCGGGCGGGCGGACAGCCTTTCCCCGTCCGTCAGGTACAGGGTAAAAAAACCCGTCCGTCTCCCGGGCGGCAAAGAAAAGCTCCGACAGCAGTTCGTCCCGCAAGTCCGTCATGTCTTTCCTCCGGGCGCCATTTCCTCCGGCAGCAGGGCCATCAGGGCCTCCGGCGGGGCGGCGTCCCTGAGCAGGGAGATCACCCGGGCGTTCTCCTCCCGGTCCTGCGGCAGGGAGCGGGTGAAGCGGATCTGCGTCCGGCTGACGTCCAGGGCCGGCCGGCCAATGGCGGACAGGCAGGATGAAAACAGCCTCAGCCTTGTCCTGAGCGCCTCGCGGAACCACCGCTCCTTGATGGCCGCCAGCTGCTCCAGGCCCATCAGCTTGTACCGCATCGCCACCCCGCTCAGGTTCTGGGCGAACGACCGGTCGGACAGGTCCGGCACCAGGCTCAGGCGGTGGATGTCCTCCCGCAGGGCGTTCCGCAGCACCTCGGTATCCGCCTCGTGGAAGCTGTGGGAGAGGTACTGGGCGGAGGCGTCGCTGTCCGGCAGGGTCAGCAGGCGGGCCCGGCGCAGGGCCCGCTCAGGCGGCTCGTCCGGCACCTGCTCCTCGGTCACGGCCCCGTTTTCGTCCGTCACCGTCCGGGTATGGTAAGTCTGGCGTAGCTGGCAGCCGGTCAGCACCAGGAGGGAATCCACAAACTGTTCCTTGTCCTTGAGCCGGTCGGTCTGCAGGGCGTCGTAGCCGTCGATCAGCGGCAGGACGGCTTCGAAGTCCCCCGTTTCGTCAAAGTTGTTCCAGTACTCCACGATGGGCACGCCGCCGAAGCCGTGCGGGACCGTTTCTCCCCGGACCGCCTGGTCGATCCCGTCCAGGGAAGGGGCCAGGAAGCGGGTGCAGGCCTCCGGGGTCAGCACGTCCAGCAGCATGCCGTCCGGGCTGCCGTCCGGCCTCTGCCGGCAGATCAGCTGGACGCCGAACAGCGGCTCGTGGGCGACCGTATCGTCATACACGACAAAGGCCTCCTCAGGGGACAGGGAGGCGGTGTGCGGCAGACCGTCCGGCCCGGTGTAGAGCCTTTCGACCCCTTTTCCGTAAACGGCGGCATTCAGGGACAGCTCGCTGTCCACGCTGTCCGACGCGCTCAGGGCCAGGATGGCCTTCATCTCCCGCAGGGCTTCTTCCTGGCCCTCCGCTTCCAGGCGGACGGGCTGTCCGGTCAGATAGCCGGAGGACAGCAGGGCGATGTACCGGGCCACCGGATGCGGCAGGCGGGGCTCTCCTTCGGCCCGGCAGAGGATTTTGTCGTTCCGCCCGGCGAAATAGCGGCGCAGGCGCTGCCAGCGCGGCAGTGCCGCCCGGTGGCGGCGCACGACGGCCGCCAGCACGGACACCGCCGGCGGTTCGGTCAACCAGTTTCCCGACAGGGTGATCATTGGATCAGCCCTCCTTTCCTGCCCAGCGCGGCCCGGCGGGCGAGCTGCTCGTCTTCCAGGACGTAGCGCAGGGCGTCGATCAGGTGGTCTTCCCCTTCCGGAACGGGACGGCCCAGGCGCTGGCTGTCCTCCTTCCAGCGGTACTGGGACAGTTCGCGGATCATGTTGCGGCAGGACGGATCGACGACGATCTGATATCCCCGCAGCCACTGAAGGCCGTGCAGAACGCTGTCCGGCCCCTTGCGGGCCGGGCGGGCATGGATCCCGAGCCGCCGGAGTTCCGCGATCGAGCGCGGCTCCGCGCTGTCGCAGGTGACGGTCTCGTCCCCGGCAAAGCGCTTCAGGCGCTCCGCCAGTTCCCAGGTGGTCAGGCCCCGCTCCAGGAGCTCCGCGAAGATGTAGACCGTCCGCGATCCTTCGCTGACCGCGCAGCGGATACAGGCGGCCGGATCTTTGGCAAAGCCGAAGTCCAGGCCGTAGCGTTTGTCCGGAAAGCGGGCGGCGGCTTGGCTCAGGTCCTCCGCCCGCCAGGAACGGAAGACGACGTCGCCGCTGACGCCCCAGGCCCCGCGGGTGTAGACGTCGTAATAGTACGGGTCCTGCTCGTTTTCCAGGGCTTTCCGGTCGTCTTCGGTCAGGAAGCGGTTGTCCCGGTAGGTCGTCTTGAGGATACAGAGATTGTCCGAAAAGAACGACCTGCCCGGGACGGTGCGCCGGCAGACGGCCGGCGGCGGGAAAGCCTCCGCCCCGTCCTGCCAGCCGGAAAAGAATTCCTCATACAGCCAGTGGGTGCGGGCAATGGGGTTGAAGGAAAAGGTCATCCGCTTGGCGTGGACGGAGACCCCGCGCAGGCGCTTGTCCAGCTGCTTGTAATCGCTGTAGCGGCACTCGGTGGCC
This sequence comes from Christensenellales bacterium, assembly GCA_045113695.1. Taxonomy (GTDB): domain Bacteria; phylum Bacillota; class Clostridia; order Christensenellales; family Aristaeellaceae; genus UBA4246. Next base: position 725 of record JBGUJG010000111.1, on the reverse strand, counting down.
TCCTCCATCCACACGTCGGTCAGCACCCCATGGGCCGGGGTGATGGATTTGATCTTCTCTACGTCGTCCAGGCCGGCGAAGATCAGCTGTCCGCCGCCCTGCTTCGCCGTGATCAGCATCTCGGACTGGCTGACGTCAAAGTACTTCCGCACCCTGAGCCGGCCCATCGCCTTGAGCACCTCGTTCCAGCAGGAGGGCCGCAGGGTCCGGGCCACCTTGCGGACGATCAGGACGTTCCGCCCCCACAGGGCGTCCAGCACGCAGCGGGAGGCCAGGAAGGCGCTCTTCCCCGACGACGACCCGCCGAAAAAGATTTGGTAGCGCCTGGACTCCCGGACGTAAGGACGGTAGACCTCGTTGAACGCGCTTTTGTCAATCCTCATCGCCCGCCTCCGGGGAAAATCCCAGTTCGATCTCCGGTTCCTCCCCGTCGGGCGGCTCCGAAAGCCCGGACGCCCAGAGGATCAGCTTCACCGCGGTCAGGACGACCTTCGGGTCCGTCTTTTCGTCCAGGGCGATCCGCCCGACACGGGAAAGCGCCCCCGGGGCCAGGGACCTGGCCAGCGCGGGAGCGCTTACTGCAACGGTTTGTGATTGTGTTTCGATAAGTGCAACACTCCTTTCATAGATGTAGTCAGGGGTGAGGAGTGACCGCTCCCTCCGGTCGCCGTAGCGGCGGCCCCTGGGCCGCCACTGAGTGAGGAGTTAGGAGTGACCGCTCCCTC
>JBGUJG010000110.1:0-5004 GCA_045113695.1 Christensenellales bacterium | reverse complement strand
TGACCATATGCAGATGAGCCTGTTTATTCTGTCCTCAGCGCGACCACGGGGTCTTTCCCGGCGGCGATCCGGGAGGGGATCAGGCCGGCGATGAAGGTGAGGGCCATGGAGATCAGGATCAGCAGCGCGGCGCCCAGGGGCGGGAGGGCCGCCAGGTTGGACAGGCCGGCCAGCTCTTTGATGATGATGTTCATCACCACTACCAGGCCCAGGGAAACCAGGATGCCGATCACCCCGGCCCCGAAGCCGACGATGAGGGTTTCGGCGTTGAACACGCGGGAAATGTCCCGCTTGGAGGCGCCGATGGCCCGCAGGATGCCGATTTCCTTCGTGCGCTCCAGGACGCTGATGTAGGTGATGATGCCGATCATGATGGAGGACACCACCAGGGAGATGGCGACAAAGGCGATCAGCACATAGCTGACGGCGTTGATGATGTTGGTGACCGACGACATCAGCAAGCCCACATAGTCCGTGTAGCGGATCACGTTTTCCTCGCTGGCGGAGGCGTTGTAGGCTTCGATCAGATCGGTGACGGCCTGCTTGGACTCAAAGCTTCTGGGGTAGATATAGATCGAAGAAGGCGTATCCAGGTCGCTTGCCCCGAGGGCGGCCATGTTTTTCGCGTAGGACCCGCCGATCACTTCCGGCAGCACGGTCGGCAGGAAGCGCTTGATGTTGTCCTTCGGGAGGAAATTGAGCATCGCGGACAGCCCGCTCAGCTGGGCCTGGATCTCTTCGCTCCATCCCATCGCGCTGCCGTACTGCTGGACGAACTCACTGAAGCTCATCCGGTCCAGGGCGTTCATCAGATCTTCCGCGGTGGTATCGAAGGGCTGGCCGGTAAAGACGTCGATCCCAGGGTTTTCACGCTGTTCCCGGACGATCTGGCTTTCGTTGACCTGGCTGACCGCGTATTCCATCAGCTCAAAGCGGTATCCGACGCCGCTGCCCGTGGAGGTGGCGACCGTGCCTTCCGCCGGGCGGAGAATGCCGACCACGCTGATTTCCATGGCCTGATTCAGCTGCTCGCGCAGGATGTTTTCGTCTTCGGTGCGCAGGTCGACCCACCGGCTGCCGCGCTTTTCGTAGAAGACCGGGTTCATCGCCAGGCGGAAGCGCAGGTTCAGCAGTTCGTCGTAGGTATATTCCACCGCTTCGCTTTCGATGGGGTTTCCTTCCTTCAGCTGCTCAAACTGGGCGGCAAGCTCGCTCTGGTCCTTGAGGCCCAGGGTGTAGAGCGTATAGTCCGACAGCTCGTTGCGGCTGTTGACGATGATCACCACTTCGTCCATCTTTTCGGGGAAGCGGCCCGCCAGCACGTCGTACTGATGCCGAAGCAGCTCCCCGTTGTCCAGCAGGGGCTGGAACACGTTCATCCTTCTGGAGGATTCGGTCATCAGGGTCTGGGAAAAGGTGCCGGCGTTGGCCATGGACATTTCCATCATCTCGGTGACCCCGGTAGCGTCCATGGCGGTGGAGGGGTTCACCTGGACGATCTGTCCTTTCTCATCCTCCCGGTATAAAAGCAGAGCCGTGTCATACCCGTACTGGATGCCGCTGACCAGGCTGTCAACGCCGTTGGCCGGGTCTTCCAGATAGGCTTTGAAGCTCTTTAAGTTGTTATTGGTGATGCTGCTCCACCAGGCGCTCATCAGGTTGGTCATCCGGCTGCCGGAATATACCTTGCCGTCCGGATGCTCTCCTTCTTCGGCGGAAACGCCCATCAGGCTGCTCAGCGTATCCGAGATGTCCATGGTCTGCTGGGTGATTTCCAGCGGGTAAGCCGACAGGGTGTCTTCCTCCACCCGCTTGATGTAAGCATTCACCCCGGAGGACAGGGACAGGATCAGCGCGATGCCGATGATGCCGATGGAACCGGCGAAAGCGGTCAGCAGGGTGCGGCCCTTCTTGGTCAGCAGGTTGTTCAGCGACAGGGACAGGGCGGTCCCGAAGCCCATGGAGGGCTTATTCTGCCGGGCGTTCCCCGCCTCCTTTTCGGAAGGCTCTTCGGCGGGGGCCGAATCGCTGACCACCCGTCCGTCCAGCAGGCGGATGATGCGGGTGGCATAAGCGTCCGCGAGTTCCGGATTGTGGGTGACCATGATGACCAGCTTCTCTTTGGAGATTTCCTTCAGGATCTCCATGACCTGCAGGCTGGTTTCGCTGTCCAGGGCCCCGGTGGGTTCGTCGGCCAGAAGGATATCCGGGTTGTTCACCAGGGCCCGGGCGATGGCTACGCGCTGCATCTGCCCGCCGCTCATCTGGTTGGGCTTCTTGCGGATCTGGTCCCGAAGCCCGACACGTTCCAAGGCTTCCAGCGCTCTTTTGCGGCGCTCTTCCCGGCCCACCCCGCTTAAGGTCAGGGCCAGCTCCACGTTGGCCAGCACCGTCTGATGGGGGATCAGGTTATAGCTCTGGAAAACAAAGCCGATGGAATGGTTGCGGTAGGTGTCCCAGTCGCGGTCCCGGAACTGCCGGGTACTCTGGCCGTTGATCACCAGGTCGCCGCTGGTATACTGATCCAGCCCGCCGATGATGTTCAGCAGCGTGGTTTTCCCGCAGCCGGAAGGGCCCAGGATCGCGGCGAATTCGCTTTGCCGGAACCGCAGATCGACCCCGCGCAGGGCTTCCACTTTGGTATCCCCGGTCTGGTAATCCTTGGTGATGCCTTTGAGAACCAGCATGTTTGCCTCCCTCTGAATCGGATACTGCGGAAGTCAGCCGTCAGAAACCGAGCTGCTCCCCGATCAGGATCACCTTGATCCGGCCGGGCACGCTGGAGCGGCGGGTGGTGACGAACTGGCTGCAGATGCAGTCGCTCCCGTAGCAGTCGCCGCAGCGGCCGGTCATGGCGCAGGGTGTGTTTTTATTGAGCCGCACGCAGTTGGGCGGGCAGGCCGAAAGCCGGGCGCGCTCCTGAGCGGCTTCCAGGGTGGATACAACCTTATTCATCCCGCACAGGACGAGCACCTGCTTGGGGCCGTAGATCAGGAAGGCCAGGCGGCTGCCGTGGCCGTCGATGTTGAACAGCTCCCCGTCCATGGTGATGGCGTTGGTGCTCATCAGAAAGGTGTCCGCGGTGATCAGGCGGGCGTTCATCCGGTCCTTTTCTTCCGGAGTCACTGCTTCGGCGCGGTCGATGACGGTCAGGGGGGCTTTCCGGACCGCGTCCATCAGCCCGCACTCGGTCAGGGTCACGGAGCCGCCCCAGCCGACGGAGGAACCCTCCGGCATCAGGGACAGGGCAATGGAGACCGCTTCTTCTCTGGTGGCGGCGTAGTATCCTTCCATCTGGCGCTTTTTGAGCCCTTTGATGATGAGGTCCGCCTGATTCTTCCATGTTTTCTGAACCGGGGTCATGATGGGTATCCTCCTTTAAAATTCAGGTACGGCGGGGACCTGGTCCGGCCGGAACAGCAGGCTGCGCCGGTAGCGGATGACCAGCAGGGTGGAGCACATGATCCAGCCCATCGGGTAGGCCAGGGCGACGGAGACAAAGCCGAAGCCCAGCAGTTTGGTGACGAACAGATAGATCTGCCGGAACACGACGAAGGAACAGAGCATGATGACGGTCGGCGCGGTGGCGTCGCCGATGCCCCGCAGGGCGCCGGCATAGATCTGGTTGAAACAGATGGTCAGGTAGAAGGGCGTCACAATGCGGATGAACCGGACGCCGAAGTCCACGACCTCCTCTTCCGGGGAAAAGAGGCCCAGCAGCTGGCGGGAAGCCACGAAGGCCACCACCGCCAGGGCGGCGGTCGAAAGCAGGCTGATGAGGACCGCGCAGCGGACGCTCTCCTTGGCCCGGTCCTTTTTGCCCGCGCCCCAGTTCTGGCCGACCATGGTCGTGGAGGACATGGCGATGGCCTGCACCGGCACCAGCACAAAGGCGTCCAGCTTGTTGTAAATGGAGTACCCGGCCATGCACGCAGAGCCGAAGGCGTTGATGTAGGACTGGACGAACACGTTGGAAAAGGCTGTGATGGCGGACTGGATGCTGGAGGGCATGCCGATGCGGAGGATGGTTTTGAGCGACGCCGGGTCGATCTTCAGCTGCCTCCAGCGCAGGCCGTAGGCGGAATGTTCTTTGGTCAGCGCCAGGAGGTTGAGCCCGGCGGAAATCAGCTGGGAGATGACGGTCGCCCAGGCGACGCCCTCCACCTTCATTTTGAACAGCAGGACAAAAACCAGGTCCAGTACGGTGTTGAGCAGGGCGGAGAAGATCAGGAACAGCAGCGGCCTTCTCGAATCGCCGACCGCCCTGAGGATGCCTGAGCCCATGTTGTAAAACAGGATGCCGGAAATGCCGGAAAAATAGATCACCAGATAGAGCCGGGCTTCGTCCCAGACGTCCTGCGGCGTCTGCATGAAGCGCAGCATCGGGTCGATGATCAGGAGGCCTGCGGCGGTCGAAATCAGGCTCAGGATGAAGGTGACGGCGATGGTGGTGTGCACCGCCCGGCTCAGTCCTTCGTTGTCATGGGCGCCGTAGCGCTGGGAGATGACAACGGAAGCGCCGGTCGCGAGACCCGCGCAGAAGCCGACCACGGTGTTGATGATGCTGCCGGTAGAGCCGACGGCGGCCTGCGCCTCCTTGGAGACGAAGTTGCCGACCACCAGCGTGTCCACGGTGTTGTACAGCTGCTGGAACAGCAGGCCGACGGCCATCGGGATGGCGAAGCTGATCAGATGCCGCCAGATATTCCCTTCGGTCATGTCCGAATCGGTGCGGATCGCCCGGCCCAAAGAATCACCTCCTCCCAAACAGCCATCATGATAAAAAGGGGCTGTTGCACAGCCCTCGAAATGGGGACACGTCCCCCTTTCGGGAACCCCCTCGCCTTTGCCTCTCGTCCCTTCGGGACTCCCGGGCGGCAAAGGCGCAAAGAAAGAATTTTTGCTCTCGCTCCGCAGGCTCCGCTTCGCAAAAATTCATCCTCGCACCGCGCATGTCGCTGCTGCGGATATGACATGGAGGGGCTGTGGCCCCTCCATACCACC
>JBGUJG010000109.1:0-29204 GCA_045113695.1 Christensenellales bacterium | reverse complement strand
GTTCATGACTATTAACTCCTCACTAAGTGAGCGGAGCGAACGGTCACTCCTCACTCCTCACTCAGTGGCGGCCCAGGGGCCGCCGCTACGGCGATCGCAGGGAGCGCTCACTCCTCACTCTGTCTTTTACTTTGTATTGATTAATCAGCAGGCAGCTGCATAAGGAGGCACATATGAACAGGTATCTGGACATCAGCAGGGAAGTACAGGAAGCGCTGGACAGCGGGAAACCGGTCGTCGCGCTGGAATCCACCATCATTTCGCATGGGATGCCCTATCCGCGCAACGTCGAGACGGCGCTGAACGTGGAGAAGATCATCCGGGAGAACGGGGCGGTCCCGGCCACCATCGCTGTCATCGGCGGCAGGCTCAAATGCGGCCTGACCCCGGAAGAGATTGAATATTTCGGCAAAAAAGGCCGGGAGATCGCCAAGGCGAGCCGCAGGGACCTGGCGGCCCTGTGCGCGCGCGGGGAAGACGGAGCGACCACCGTGACGACGACAATGATGATCGCCCATATGGCGGGCGTCCGTTTCTTCGCTACCGGCGGCATCGGTGGGGTGCACCGCGGCGCGGAGACCACCATGGACATTTCCGCTGACCTGGAGGAGCTGGCCAATACCCCGGTGACCGTCATCTGCGCCGGGGCCAAGGCTATTTTGGACCTGGGCCTGACGCTCGAGTACCTGGAGACGCACGGCGTTCCGGTGATCGGCTACGGCACGAAGGAGCTGCCTGCCTTCTATTCCCGCCATTCCGGCTTTTCGGTGGATTACCGCTGCGATACGCCGGAAGAGATTGCTGCCATTTTCTATGCGCAGACGCAGATGGGCCTCAAAGGCGGCATGCTGGTGACCAATCCGATCCCCGAAGAATACGCCATGGACGACCAGGTGATCAACCGCGCCATCGATCAGGCGGTCGCGGAATCGGTGGAGCAGGGCATCAAAGGCAAGGAGATCACCCCGTTCCTGCTCGCCCGTGTCGCGGAGCTGACCGGGGGAGACAGCCTGGCGTCCAACATCCAGCTGGTCTACAACAATGCCCGGCTGGCCGCGAAGATCGCCGGAGCCTACCGGAAGCTCTGATAAATCTGCACAGCCTGAGGGGGTGTTGCAGAACCAGTGCTGCAATACCCCTTCTTATATCAACGAAAAGGAATTCTGAAACGGTTGTGCAACAAAGAATGTCAGGAAATCAACAATTCCTGGGTGGTTTGGTGGGGTTCTGAGCGCCCGGAAATTGAGCCGGTGGCTCAATTTCAGCGAAGAACGGGCCGGCAGGCCCTGGATGTCGAAGACGCGAGAGGCAAAGGCGAGGGGGTTAACGAAAGGGGGACGTGTCCCCCTTTCGGGGGCTGTGCAACAGCCCCTTTTTGATTGAAAAATCCTACTTTCGGCTCTTGCCAAAGCGGATGCGGTTTGTTATAATAATTCTACCTGAAAAGATTGCTGGACAATATCCGGATGGCAGTTTCTGATGACGGACATGGATAGATTCTGTTGGGGGGCATTTTTATCATATGGGCGAACAGTTTGAGAATATGACGGTAATCGAACTGAGAAATTATGCGCGGGAGCATCATATCCCGCTGCCGGCAGGGGTCAACAAGCAGGGAATCATCGAGAAGCTGAAAGCCGCTGCGGAAGAGAACGGGGAGACCGAAAACGAAAGCAGGGCGCCAGCCCAGCCGGATCCGCAGCAAGCCGCCCCGGCGCGGCAGCGGACCGCTTCCATTATTGCCGACGACGGGGAATATGATTATGAGGACGGGGATCTTGCTTACCGCCAGCCGCCCCGCGCGCCCCAGCAGACGGTCTATTCCCAGCGCCCTGCCCCCGCCCCGGCCAAACCGGCGGAAAGCGCCCGCCCTGCGGCCGGCGCCAGGCCGGACGTTCTCAGCACGATTTCCAGCAAAGCGCCTGCGTTCAACATCGAAGGCGTCCGCGCGTGGCATAATCCCAAATCCTTCCAGCAAAGCCCTTCTTATAATTCCGGCGGCTATCAGCAGCCAGCCGCGCGGCAGGGATGGAACAAGACAGGTCCCTCCCAGTCCGCCGGACCGCATGCGGACCAGAGGATGACGCAGGGCCGCCCGGGCTTCCAGCCGGCAGGCGGCGCGGCGGAAACGCCGGTGCGCATGCCGGAGGACGGCCATGCGTCTTACGGGGCGGACAGCCGGTACCTGAAGGATTATCACGCCGTTCAGAAGATTACTATGCCGGAACTGCTGGCCGAGGGTGAATTCATGGACCAGCAGGGGATTCTCAGCCTGGAAGAGGACGGGAGCGGGCGGATGTATGATGAGCGCTATCCCAGGCGCTCCAAGCCCGTCTATATCTCCCATACGCAGGTCCGCCGGTTCTCCCTCCGGGAAGGAGACTGGATTGCCGGCAAAACCAAGGCGATCCGCGGAGCAGACGGCTGCAGGCTGATGGTGTATATTGAACGGGTCAACGGGGAAGCGGCGGACGATCTCAAAGACCGGCCTGATTTCCTGAACCTGGAAGTGATTCCGCCGAAGACGGCGGTGCTTTCGGAAGGCGGGAAAAAGACTCCCCTCCGCTTTGGACACCGGGCAGTGCTGACGCTCCGGGCGGAAGACGGCGGCAGGGCCCTGCTCAGCCGCCTGGCCGGTGCAGTTCAGCAGGCCCATGAGGATGCCCATTGCATTGTGCTGAGCCTGGGCAGGACCCCGGAAGACGGGCAGGCGTTGACGGATCAGTGCCCCTGCCCCTGCATGCCGGTTGATATCGCGCTGGACGGGGAGCAGCAGCTCCGCGAAGTCCGCGGTGTTCTGGAGCGCGCCAAACGCCTGGCGGAAAGCGGCCGGAAAGCCGTGATCCTGCTGGATTCTCTGCCGGCCCTTTTCAGACTGGCGGATGAAACGGGTTCTTCCCTGTTTGCTTCCGCGTTCTTCGGGACCGGGCGCGCGCTGAAAAACGGAGGTTCTGTGACGGTCATCGGCCTTACGGCGGAGGAAGCGGACTGTCCGGGCCTTAAAAAGCTTGCGCCCTATGTGTCCCTGACCGTCTCCGCTGACCAGCTGATGCCGGAAGGATGAGCCGGCGGGCATGGGACAGCCGGATAAAACTGTCCGGCCCGGATCAGACGGACAAAACCATATGATTTCTGTATCAGCAGCTGTTTCTTCCCGGGGGAAGGAGCAGCTGCCTGTTTTATCCGGTATTCAGTTTTTACAAAAAACAGTTGCTTTTTTCAGTCGGTTTTTGTATAATAGCTTTGCCGTTATGCGGATGGGCTCCGTGCGATGCAGCGGTGTGAACCCGGTCAGGTCCGAAAGGAAGCAGCCGTAAGCGCAAGGCGCATGTGCCGCGGGTCTGTCTGTCCGTATAGCGGTTTTTTTGATTCTTTCCAATTTCCTTTCTTTCCGGCTGGCCGTCAGGCGGTTTTTACCGGCTGCCCGCGGTCTGCGGGCCGCGGTACGGCGGAAGGATCGGCTGACAGATCAGAAGGAGACGATATCCTATGTGGCAGGTACCAGATTATTTGCAGCAGGCTGACCCGGAGATTGCTCAGTCCATGGCGCGGGAGAGCCGGCGCCAGCAGGATCACATTGAGCTGATTGCATCGGAAAACTTTGTTTCCAGGGCCGTACTGGCCGCGATGGGCAGCGTGCTGACCAATAAATACGCCGAGGGCTATCCGGGACACCGGTATTACGGCGGCTGCGAGTACGTCGATGAGGTGGAGGAGCTGGCCCGCGGACGTGCCTGTCAGCTGTATGGGGCGGAGCACGCCAACGTTCAGCCCCACAGCGGCTCCCAGGCCAATATGGCTGTTTATTTCGCTCTGCTTTCGCCGGGCGATACGGTGCTGGGCATGAACCTGAGCGCCGGCGGTCATCTGACCCACGGCAGCCCGGTCAATATTTCCGGCAAATATTTTCAGTTTGCTTCCTACGGCCTGGACCCTGCGACCGAAACGATCAATTATGACGCGCTGGAGGAACAGGCACTGGCCGTTCATCCCAGGCTGATCGTCGCCGGTGCTTCCGCTTATTCCAGGACGCTCGATTTTCCGAGGCTCCGCAGCATTGCGGACCGGGCCGGCGCCCTGCTGATGGTGGACATGGCGCATATCGCCGGGCTGGTGGCCGCGGGTGAGCATCCGTCTCCCGTACCTTACGCCGACGTCGTCACCACCACGACCCACAAGACCCTGCGGGGTCCGCGCGGCGGCATGATCCTGTGCCGGGAGCAGTATGCCAAGGCGATCGACAAGGCGATTTTCCCGGGTACGCAGGGCGGGCCGCTGATGCACATCGTCGCCGCGAAGGCCGTCTGCCTGAAGGAAGCCATGACCGATGAATTCAGGACTTACCAGCATCAGATCGTGCTGAACGCCAAAGCGCTGGAGAACGGCCTCAAAGCCCGCGGCGTCCGCCTGGTTTCCGGCGGGACGGACAATCACCTGCTGCTGCTGGACCTGTGCGATACGCCGGTTTCCGGCCGGGAACTGGAAACCTGGCTGGGCGACGCGAATATCACCGTCAACAAGAACATGGTCCCGAGGGACAAACGGAAGCCGGCTGAAACCAGCGGCATCCGCGTCGGCACGCCGGCCGTCACCACCCGGGGCATGAAGGAAGCGGAGATGGGCCTGATCGCCAATTGCATCGCCGATGTCCTGGAGCGTGGGGAGGCCGCCGTGGCTTCCGTGCGGGAAAAGGTGCTCAGGCTGACGGATGAATTTCCGCTTTACGAATAAGGAGAAAGCAGATCATGAGATGCGGCTGTCCGGAATGCGGAACGCTGATGATTCATGAAGAGGGAGGCAGGAACCTTGGCTGCTGCTGCCCGGACTGCGGGTACCGCTGCAGCGCCTGCCTGGGCACGGACTCTGTGCTGAGCAGGGAAGATATTCAGGCCTTCCGGAACGGCAGCCAGGTGGAAAGACTCGCGGAAGCGGAGCGTCTGCTTGCAAACGACGAACCGGATGAACCGCAGGAACAGGAGCGCCTATGGCCCCCGATGTCGCAATTGCTTTAAAAAACCTGGTACAGGGCTTATCCGTGCCCGTATATCTGCTGACCGCCGAGGGGACCGACCTGATTTCCGGCAGGAAGGGGCCTGCCGCTCCGCCTGCGGATGCAGGGGGAGACGGGCCTAAAGCCGGATGGCAGTTTTTCCGCAGCAGGGTCAGGCCCGGGCTGAGCTGGGCTGTTCCGGACAGCAGCGGAACCGGACGGGATTTTTTTCTGCTGCTGGACAGTGTGTTCTCCGCTCATCTGCGCCAGACGGAGGAAGACGGCCCGGGCGGCGCCTATCACCGGCTGCTGACCGAGAACCTATCCCGCGGCGAAGCGGAAGCGCTGGCGGCGGAATATCATCTTCCGCTCAAATGCGGGAAGACCGTCTATCTGATCCGGATGGTTCAGGATCATGCGGAACCGCCGCGGGAGATTCTGTCGCAGGTGCTTCCGCTTTCCCCGGGGGACGTGCTGGTTCCCATGGACGCCAAGTCGGCTGTTTTTCTGCGGGAGGCGCCGCGTCAGGAGAGCGAGACAGAAGTTTTTGAATTCGCGCAGGCAGTCCAGGAATCCATCCTGACAGAGACCGGATACGGTGTGGTGATCGGCATCGGCCAGAAGGTCCGGGAACTGTCCGCCCTGCACGGCAGCTACCTGCAGGCGTCCAAAGCCATCAGCATAGGCCGGGTCTTCTGCGAAAGCGAGACGATCTTTGATTTTTCGTCGATGCTGCTGCCCCGGTTTCTTTCGGATCTTTCTCCCGAAATCGCGGAGCGCTATCATCATCTGCTCTTTAATCCGTCCACGTCGCGGCTTTTCAACGAGGAAATGCTGCGGACCATCGAAGTTTTTCTCCAGAAAGACCTGAATCTGTCCGATACGGCGAGACAGCTGTACATCCATCGGAATACCCTGGTGTACCGGCTGGACAAGGTGCAGCGGGAGACCGGGCTGGATCTGAGAAAATTCGCGGACGCTGTGACTTTCAAAATGCTGCTGGATATGAGGAAGTGCAAATCCGGCACGGACAATATGACTGAATGAGCAGGTTATCTGGAGGATATGTACATGAAAAAAACGCTGTCTTTGGCTATGACCGTGTTATTGGCGCTCAGTTCCTGCTGCGCCGTAGCTGAAGATGAAAACAGATTTGATTTCTTCAGGATGTTCAACAACAACGAAGTGGTCATTTCCAAGGAGGAATACGAATCCCTCAAACACTTCCAGAAGCTGGCGGAAGTGTATGCCCAGATTCAGAAATACTATTATGAAGAACCGGATGAAACCCGGATGATGGACGGCGCGCTGTGGGGCATGCTGGAAGGGCTGGGGGATAATTACACGTTCTATTATGCTCCCGAGTCCTGGGAAAGCATGTGGCAGAACGACGAGGGCAATTATGCCGGTGTCGGCATACAGATGCTGGCCAATTTTACGACCAACGTCGTGACAATCAGCCGCGTGTTCAAAAATACGCCCGCGGAAAAAGCCGGCATCCGGAAGGGAGACATCCTGGTACGGGTGGACGACCTCAAGGTGACCGCTGAAAACATGAGCGAAGCGGCCAACCTGATGCGCGGCAAGGAAGCCGACACGGTGGAACTTGAGGTCATCCGGAAAGGGGAAAATATCGTATACACCGTCGGCCGCGCCATCATCAACGTCAACTGGACGGAAATGACGATGCTGGACGACCATGTCGGCCTGATCGCTCTGTATGAGTTTTCCGGCGACTGCGAAGAGCGCCTGGCGGCCGATGTAAAGGAACTGGAAAAGCAGGGCGCTACGGCGCTGATCCTGGATCTGCGTGACAACAGCGGCGGCTGGGTGGACGCGGCGGAAAAAATCGCCAACATCTTCCTGGACAAACAGCTGCTGTTTTACAGCGAAAACCGGCAGGGCAAACGGGAAGAACGCTATACCAAAGCCGGGAAGGACGATATCCCCCTGGTGATCCTGGTGAACGGCGGATCCGCTTCTTCCAGTGAGATCCTCTCCGGCAGCCTGCAGGACGCCGGCCGGGCTCTGCTGGTCGGTACGCAGACGTACGGCAAAGGCATCATGCAGTATGTGATTCCGCTGAGCGGGGTGAAGGGCAAGGAAGACGGCATGCAGGTGACGTACGCCCAGTATTTTATGGCGTCCGGCCGGAAAGTGCATAAGATCGGCATCACGCCTGACGTCATTTCGGAAATGCCCGAAGAACTGGCCAGCGAATTCTTCCAGCTGGGTGATCTGACCGATCCGCAGCTGAAAGAAGCCTGGGAACAGGCGGTGAAACTTCGCAATGGGGAAATTGAGCTCAAACCCCATGAGCCCGTGACCGAGGATGGGACGGAAGCTGAGTCCGGGACGGACGCCGCCGCGTGGGCCCCGGAACCGCTGTTCCACAGCCTGCTGTTCTGATGATAAAAACCCAAACAAAAATCGCCCGGTTCCTTCCGGACGGTTTTTGTTTGGGTTGAATCAGGAACAGGAATGAACAGATCAGAAGAGCCTTTCAGGATATACGCCGGCCTCGTGGAGCTTCTGGAGCTCACGGGACACATTGGCCCTGTCTTCCTGGTAAGTGACGCCGAACCACACGGCGTGGGTGGAAAGGACCTGAACCTTCAGATTTTCCTCCCGCATCAGCCGGTCAACCAGGGTCGGCAGGACGTACTCCTTTTTGAGCGGATCGCCCGGCGCGTTTTTGAGGAATGCTTCCAGGCGGGCGCCGGCGGCTTCAAAAAACCAGGGAGTAAAGCCAAAGAAGTTCATCGAGACCAAAGCGTCCTCCGCGAGCGGAACGCCGGCAGGATCGCTGGCGAAATCCTTGATCAGGCCGTCCTGATCCCGCCCGATCCGGTAGGTTTCGACGATTCTGGACAGGAAGCCCTCGCTGTCCCGTTCGCAGATTCCGCGGGTGACAGTGCCGTTTTCGGAGATCGTGTTTTTCAGCTGATAGGCCACCATGGCGGCGGAAGCCTTTTTCCCGGCCATGGCGCGGAGGCTGCCGGCCATGGCGGCAAAGGCATCCCTGCCATAGTAATCGTCCGCGTTGATGACGGCAAAGGGCTCGTGGATCAGATCTTTGGCACAATAGACGGCATGAACGGTACCGTAGGGCTTTGTTCTTTCCGCAGGGGGAATGAAGCCGCCGGGGAGGCTGTCGTATTCCTGATAAGCGTAACAGGTTTCGGCCTTCCGGGCAATCCGGTCGCCGATCGTCTGCTGGAAAACCCCGTCCATGCTTCTGCGGATGACGAAAACCACTTTGTCAAACCCTGCGCACAGAGCGTCATGAATGGAATATTCCATCAGGATTTCCCCGCTGGGGCCGATGCGGTCCATCTGCTTGTTGCCGCCGTAGCGGGAACCAAGGCCTGCGGCCATGATCAGAAGGGTTGTTTTCATTGCGGCACCTCTTTTTTCTTCCGACGGCTCTGCCGCCGGGGCTTTGGGGAAGGTCCCAATGCCAGAATCAGCCTGGTTCGGGACCAGGGCGTTTACGCCTGTCCGGCGTAGATCCTTGGCTGAAGAACGCCGATGTCCGGCAGATTCCGGTATTTTTCGTCATAGTCCAGCCCGTAGCCGACGACGAAAGCGTCCGGGATATCAAAACAGGAATAGCGCGTCTTGAGGTCGACCACGCGGCGGGCCGGCTTGTCCAGCAGGGTGGCGACGGAAATGGAGGCCGGATGGCGCTGGCTCAGCACCTGCAGGAGGAAATGGAGGGTTTTGCCGCTGTCCACGATGTCTTCCACGATCAGGACGTGTTTGTTTTCGATGTTCTGATCCAGGTCCTTCATGATGCGCACGACGCCCGTGGAGGAAGTGCCGCTGCCATAGCTCGAAACGGCCATGAATCCGATGGCGATCGGAAGATCCACCTCGCGGATCAGATCGGTGAAGAAGACAGACGCTCCTTTCAGGATACAGACCATCATCAGGTCCTTGTCCCGGTAATCTTCGGTGATCTTTTTTCCAAGCGTACGGACAGCCTCAGCGATCTGTTCTCGGGTCACCAGAATCCTGTCCAGATCTTCATAGATGCGCGCAGTGGGTTCCATGATGTTTTTCCTCCTGTTGGTTTACCTGCATCGGGTGCTCCCAGGGCAGCCTGCCCCGGACGGTCAGGGTAACGGACGGTTCTCCCGGCTGCAGCCGCAGGCGTTCGGAAGCGGCAGTGCCGGGAATCCATAATACCACATTTTTGAGACAAATTAAAGGAAGAAATGGCCGGAAAGGGCGGTCAATTTTTTTTTCGATCAGAAAACGGGACAGGCGTACTTCCTTCCCATGCCCGAACGGCTGAAACATGTCCCCCGGCTGAGGCAGGCGGATGCTGCATTCGCTGAGCAGGGAGTTGGGGAAAGCCTGGCAGGTTTTCCCGTCCCCGGTTTCCCCCGGAGGGCCGGTCATAAAAAAATCATCCGGGATTTCCCATTTTTCGGGCACGGCGGGGACAAAGTGGACCCGCTCCGGGGAAAAGACCAGCGCGCTGCCATGGGGTAGGTTCAGGCGGGCCGGGGGATGGGAAAGGGACATGCGGATCTCCTCGGTTTTTTCAAAACCGGGCTCTGCTCCGCAGACGGTCAGGAATCGGCGGATCAGCCGGCGCTGCAGGGCCGGATGTAGCGGCTTCAGCTGATCCAGGATCAAAAAACGGCAGGGCGGAGTAAGACAGCCTGCTTCCGCGAGCGCGTCCTCCGTCAGCCGGTTCAGCAGGTCATTATCCGCTGCCAGAATGTCCGCACTGCGGCACAGCCCGCGGACGCTGCCGGGAAACGCATTCTCCAGCGGAGAGAGGATCTGATGGCGCAGGAAGTTCCGGGTAAAACGGGTGTCCCGGTTGGTTTCGTCTTCGCACCAGGTCTGTCCTGCCTCCCGGAGGGCCGATCGGATGAAATCGGCGGAGACGGATAAAAACGGCCTGAGGAGGATCATATCCCCGTAAGCGCTGCGGCTTCTGATGCCTGCCAGGCCTTCCGACCCGCAGCCGCGGATCAGCCGCATCAGGACGGTTTCGGCCTGGTCGTTCTGATGGTGGGCCAGCAGCAGGACATCTGCATGGGTCTGACGGCAGATCCTCGCAAGCGCTTCATACCGCTTCAGCCTGGCCTGTTCTTCCGTGCTGCCGGTCTTCGGCACATGGACGGCGGCGGAATAAAAGGGAATGTCCAGCCGCGCGCACAGGTCCTGGACGAACAGTTCGTCCCTCCGGGCGGTGTCGCGCAGGTCATGCCGGACATGGGCGGCGGATACCCGGTACCCCTTTTCCCGCAGGGCAGAGGCGCAGAGCAGCAGGCATACGGAATCCGCTCCGCCGGAAACGGCAGTCAGCAGCCGCTGCCCGGCGCGGGCAGCTGTCAGGGCCTTTTCCGTCAGCGCGGTCAGGCTGTCCATTTTGTCGTGGATCATCTGATTCCTCCGGATCCGGCGCACGGTTTGTTTCGTCCTCATCAGTATAGAAGATTCCGCCTGAATATGCAAGCCGGAGCGGAGAAGAAATTTATCGTAAAAATCATAAAAAACCCATATTTTGTTCTGAATGGGCTTGCATGCCATGGGTTTTCGTTGTATAATGCCGTTGCCTTTCCTTGAGGAAAGAGAATAAATACCCGTAATGGAGGAAACTGCCATGGCATATATTCTATGCCCGAGGTGTGAACTTAATTACATCGAAGAGTCCGAAGGCTACTGCAAAATCTGCAAGCAGGAAATGATGGGAGATATCAGCCACGACGAGCCGGAAATGTGCACCATCTGCAACGAGCGCCGGGCGATGCCGGGAAAAGATATCTGCTATTTGTGCTATAAAGAGATGAATGACGTGAATCGTGACACCTCTGACCTGAACGACGGGGAGGAACAGCCTCAGGTCAGTGAGGACGCCCTGATGGAGAACGACCCGGTCAGTTCCATGGATGAGATCATGCCTGAAATCAATGATGATATTCCCGGCAGCGAATACCAGCAGATCAACGACGAACTGTCTCTGGAAGCGATGGGCGAGGACGAAGAGGAAGAAGAAGACGATGAATCGGACGACGAAAGCGTGTGACCGATGAAATTGTTTGCGATTGCGGATCTGCACCTGGACAGCGAGGGCGATAAGCCGATGGATGTGTTCGGCGCCCAATGGGCCGGACATTTTGAGAAGATCAGCCAGGACTGGCGGTCCAGGGTCACGGAGGAAGACCTGGTGCTGATCCCGGGAGACATCTCCTGGGCGATGCAGCTCTCCGAAGCCCTGCCGGATCTGCAGGCCATCGGCCGTCTGCCCGGCCTGAAGGTGCTGACCCGGGGCAATCACGATTACTGGTGGTCCGGCATCGGACGGCTCCGCGCCCTTCTGCCGGAGCATATGTACGCCGTTCAGAACGACGCGCTCCGCTTTGGCGATATCACCGTCTGCGGCACCAGGGGCTGGACGCTGCCGGGCAGTCAGACCGCCCCGGAAGATCAGAAAATCTTTGACCGGGAAATCGGCCGCCTGCGTCTTTCGCTGGAAGCGGCGGACCGGCTGGGCGGGACCAAGATCGCCATGCTGCACTTTCCGCCGCTGCCGGAGGACGGTTCCGCGACCCCGCTGAGCGATCTGCTGAGCGAACACGGGGTCTCCTGGGCTGTCTACGGCCATCTGCACGGCGCGGCGGGAAAGAACGCGTTCAACGGGGAAAAGGACGGGGTCCGGTATCTCTGCGCGGCCTGCGACCAGATCGGCTTTTCCCTGGCGGAAATCATGGATGATGCGGAGATTGCTCCGCCTGTGGCGGCGAAACCCTGAAAGTGGAAAATTAAACCCAAAAAAGCATCGGAAACCGATGCTTTTTCTTTGTTTTTGGTTCTGAAGTGGAGAAGATGGAATGAAAAGTGGTGAGAAACAGACCGTGCAGGGGAAGTATGTTCTTTCGGGAGATCAGCCGTTTCCGAAGTCGTCATCTCCGACAAACCGGAACCCGTGCTGATCGGTATACAGATGCACTTTGGAAGGGATGCCTTCAAAGTCATTCTTGGTGATGAAGATCAGATCACTGTTGCAGTTGTCAAAAGCATTATCGGCAATGGTGCAGTTCGTGTTCCAGATACAGATATAACGAAGCTGAGTGCAGTTGGCAAAGGCTTTACTGCTGATTTCTGTAACCGATTCAGGGATGACAATGTATGTGGCCGCGATGCCGGAGAACGCTTCCTGTTCAATGGCGGCAGTGCTTCCGGGTATGATAAAGTCCGGCGTCAGCAGAGTACCCAGCGGTGTTCCGGAAAAAGCATCCGTACCCACATCCTGGAATTGAATCGAAGCGGGCAGGGAAATGCGGTACAGACCGTTCCGGCCGACGTGATAGGCATCATAGAAATAATAGAAGCAAGTACTGCCGGAAACCCCATGAATGTCAGTCAGACTCGGGCAGTTCTGGAAAGCCCTGACACCAATACTTGTCAGGCTCGCCGGAAGCGTGACGCTTTGCAGATCCTCCCGGTTTGCAAACGCACAGAATCCGATGGCGGTGACCCCATCAGGAATGACAGGATTCGGATCGGTCCCGATGTAATTGATCAGTAAGCCGTTTTCTATGACAAAGTTCGGGTCCCCCGGCCTGAAACGGATTTCTGTCTGGAAGAAAGCGGAGGAACTGATCACCATGACGCTGGCCGGGATTTCGATATCACTCATATGTGCTTCATCGCCTGTTCCCCAGCATGCGAAAGCGAAATCCCCGATCTCCGTGACGGAACTGGACACTGTAACGCTTGCGTCGACAGAATACCCATAGAATGCATAATCAGCAATCTTTGTGACTGAACCGGGGATATCGATAGAATTTGAATGCCCGGTATAACGTACCAGCTGAGAACCAAAGATGATGTAATCATCCGAGCCGGACAGATTCATACATCCGGTGAATATGTCCGGACCGCCCAGATGTGCGCTGTACGGAATGCTGATGTTCATCAGATTGAAACAGCCGGAGAAGGCTTCATTGCCTATCCAGGCGATGCTGTTTGGTATGGAAACACGGAACAGGCTCTCGCAGTTTTTGAATGCTTTCCGGCCGATGCTCATGGTTCCCTGATTGATGGTAACTTCCTCCAGGTTAATGCATCCTGCGAAAGCGTCGTCTCCGATTTTTGTCACACTGGCAGGAAGGGTGAGCGTGGTCAGGCTTCTGCATCCTGAAAAGGCGCCCATTTCAATGTACGAAACGCCTGCCTGAATGGTCAGGCTGACCAGACCGGTGCAATCTTCGAAAGACCTGTATCCGATGTTGGATACATTGGAAGGAATGTTCACAGAGGACAAGCCGGTGCATCCAAAGAAGGCGCTTCTGCCGATCTCGGTCACGCTGCCGGGAATGCTGACGGAAGTCAAAGATTCCAGTTCAGAAAAAGCAAAGTCTGAAATCTTGGAGACGCCGTTTTCAATCACCACAGAAGTGATGTAATGCTCATACCACGGGGTTCCTCCGGCCAAGTATTCCGGCATGGGTTCCGTTCCGCTAACGGTCAGTACACCATTGTTCAGCGCCCAGTTGTCGCCGCTTACAGACCAGTTGTATTTTCTGAGAAGCATGGAGAAAGAACTTTCGCTCGTTACAACGAAATGATACTCTCCGGCCGAAAGATTACATGTCAGACAGAAATTGCCGTCGTGACCGCCGGCGTCAGTCATGGTAATCTCCTTCCAAGCTGCTGTATACAGATTGCCTTCAGGCTCTGCGCTGCCGAAAGAAGTGAAGATGTATTCTCCGCTCTGATCCGGACTGATCGTAACGGTATATGGCTTGGGGCCGTCATCTTCTGTGATTTCTAAGTAGGTTTTGTAGCCGGGGATTAATTCCGGATCAGATGATTCAGCGGATATAGGGCTGCAGATTAGCAGAAGACCAACGATAAGAACAGGAAAGAACCAATTCTTTTCATATGTTTTAATTAATTGAGCAGAGCCTCGATTTTTCATTGCTTCCCTCCGAATAGAATGAGCGAAAAAATATCTTTGGTCAAAAATCCCCCTGCTGAAGCAGGGGGATCCGTTTTGAAAACCTGTCAGCGTTTGCGATCCCTGCGCAGATAAGCGGGTACGCCGAGATCGTCTTTATCGTTGGCGGCGGGCTGTACCTTGGGCTGTTCCGGAGCGGGCGCCGTATAGGGAGCGGTGTACTGCTGCGGGGCCTGGTACGGCTGGAAGGAATAATTCGGCGCGGTCTGAGCGGCCGGGA
The DNA here is from genome assembly GCA_045113695.1 of Christensenellales bacterium. Taxonomy (GTDB): domain Bacteria; phylum Bacillota; class Clostridia; order Christensenellales; family Aristaeellaceae; genus UBA4246. The sequence goes on along the minus strand of JBGUJG010000109.1, from coordinate 15,008 downwards.
TAAACGGCTGATAGGGAGCTGGCGCGGCGGTCGCCTGGGACATGCCGGGCACGGCGGGCCTGCCGGAGCCTGCATACGGAGAAGGATCCGTATCAAAGCCGGCCGGGCTGGGCGCTTCAAAGGAAGAATAATCCGGCGCCGGGGTGACGGGCGCGGCAGGCGCGGGCTGGACAGGCGGGATCACCGGTGCGGCAGGAGCCGGGGCCGGCGCGGGCGCCGGAGCGGCGGCAGGCGCGGTCAGCGGGCTTTCGCTGCGGGTGCGGCTCTCATAGGGGTTGTAGGACGGAATCGCGGCGCCGTACGGGATCGCGGCCGGTTTAGCGACCGGCTTTTTCCTGGGCGTCTGCTGGAAGGTGGTCTTTTCAAACCCGGTAGCGATGACCGTGATGCGCACCTCATCCTTGAGCTCGGGATCGATCCCGGCGCCGAAGATGATGTTGGCCTCGCTGTCGGCAGATTCCATGATCAGGTTGGCGGCCTCGTTGATGTCCATGATGCTCATGTCCTCGCCGCCGGTCACGTTGATCAGGACGGAACGCGCGCCGTCGATCTTGGTTTCCAGCAGGGGGCTTGAAATCGCGTTGCGGGCCGCGTCCATCGTACGGGTTTCGCCGGAGCCGGTGCCGATGCCCATGTGGGCCATTCCGCCGGATTCCATGACGGTCTTGACGTCCGCAAAGTCCAGGTTGATCAGGGCCGGGACGGCGATCAGGTCGGAAATGCCCTGGATGCCCTGGCGCAGGACGTCGTCGGCGATCTTGAAGGCGTCGAGCATCGTGGTGCCCTTGCTGACTACCTGCAGCAGCCTGTCGTTCGGAATGACCACGAGGGTATCCACGGACTGCTTGAGCTCGTTGATGCCCATCTCGGCGTTTTTCATGCGCTGCTTTCCTTCGAAGGTGAAGGGCTTGGTGACCACGGCGATGGTCAGGCAGTTGAGCTCCTTGGCGACTTCCGCCACGATCGGCGCGGCGCCGGTGCCGGTGCCGCCGCCCATGCCGGCGGTGACGAATACCAGGTCAGAGCCCTTGAGCACCTGGGAGATTTCCTCCCGGCTCTCCTCCGCGGCGCGGCGGCCGATATCCGGGATGGCGCCGGCGCCGAGCCCTTTGGTCAGCTTGTCGCCGATCTGGATTTTGGTCTGCGCCTTCGACAGGGACAGCGCCTGACGATCGGTATTGATCGCGACAAAATCGACCCCCTTCAGGCCGGCTTCCACCATGCGGTTGACGGCGTTGGTGCCGCCTCCGCCGCAGCCGACCACCTTGATGGTGGCGAAGGAAGACTGATCCACTTTGACTTCAAAAGGCATGATTTTTACCTCCATGACCTTGGATAAATGATGATTTCACCGGACAAAAGATGCCGCCGCGGGCGGTCAGCCGCCGAACAGATTGCGGAAGAAACCTGCCAGCCCGCCGGCAGCGGAGCGGTTGGAAGCGATGGTGTCGATGACCAGATCCAGCAGGCCCAGGGCGCTGGAATAGGCCGGGCTGGACAGCTTGACCGCTTTGCGCGGCAGTTCCCGGACGGGACGGTCCAGCTTGGCGGACAGGAAATCGCGCCCCCCGCGGTTGATGGCCAGGCCGCCGCCGGTCAGGTATACCGTGGACCAGTTGCTCAGCTTGACCCCGCTTTCCTTGATGGCGTCCTGGATCGCTTCGCAGATTTCGTCCGTGCGCGCTTCCTGGATCAGCTCGACCTGTTCCCGCTCAAAGGTTTTGGCGACGCCGGAAGGATCGGTGGCTTCAAAGGTGGTCTGCCCTGCGGACAGGCCGTAGATATAAGAACGTTTGATGCTTTCCGCCGTATCCATTGAGACATCCAGCCCGTAGGCAAGGTCGGCGGTGATATGGCCGCCGCCCAGCGGGATGGTTTTGAGGAAGGTCAGCGCGTCGCCCTCCACCGTCATGACCTCGGTCGTCAGGTACCCGATATCGATCAGGACCGCGGTACGGTCCCGCTCGGCGTCGGGCACAAAAAGCATGGCCTGACCGGTCGGGGAAGAGAAGCAGCCGACCACGTTGATGTCCAGCTTGCGGAAACGGGCCTGCACATCGTCGATAAAGAACTGATCGGCAATGACAAAAGAGACCATGGCACGGAGTTCAAAGCCGCGGATGTTCATCGGCTCCAGGGTCTTCTCCCCGTCGTCCACCATGAACCACGCGGGGCTGCGGTGAATGATCTTGCCGCGGACTTCTCCCAGCGCTTCGGTGGCGCGGTTGAAAAGCTCGTCAATGTCCTTGATGGTGACATGGGGATCGGCGCCCTGAAGGTCTACCTTGGCTTCCACCGCGCGTACGGTACAGAAATCGCCCGGGACTCCGATGTTGATGTCCCGGATCCGGACGCGCGCCTGGGTTTCCGCCTCCTGAATCGCGTGATGAATGGCGTTGTTCAGCTCGGAAGGGGCGTTCCACTGCCCGTTCATGAAACCGTCGTACAGAGCGGTGCCGGCGCCGACGATATCACAGCGCTCATGATTGTCAGCCTGCGCGACCAGGGCCACGAGCTTGCTTGTACCAAAGTCCATCGCTGTAACAATCGTTTTCATTCGTTCATCTCCCACCCTGAAGATCGGCCCGGAAGGGCCAGGGTTCTTGCAGTCAATTGTTCATTTTATTGTAACCTTTTTGTCATGAATTTGCAAGAGTTAAAAACGAAAAAACTTGAAAAACATACCGGATTTCAGGATGAAAAACGGTATTTTCCCGGGTTTTTTCTGAATGAACCAGAAGAAACTGCTTTTTTCCCGTCAGGGCGAATAAATGGGCTGGCTGACATCAGTCATGTCGATGGACCCGCCTTCTTTTCCGCGCTCCTGCAGTTTGGCGGCCACGGCCCTGGTCACGGCGATTTTCGCCATCAGGTTTTCTTCCGGGGAACCGATATGCACGATGTAGCCTGTCCTGGTATGGAGGGTGACGTTCCTGAAATCACCGACGTAGATTTCGCTGATCTCGTTGACGCATCCCTGCGACAGGAGCTCCTTCATGATCAGGCTGTAGGCATTCAGCTGCTCTTCCCGGGTGGTGATCAGGCGGGAACCGATTCTGGCGTCGCGGATCTGCATGCCGGTAACGTTCAGCAGGTTATTCCTGGGTTCTGCGGTACCGAGCCTTTCCAGGATCATCCCTTCTTCGTCGGTCATGTACCAGACGCTGTTGAACTGCACATTTGCGCACAGGCCGCGCTCGCGTACGGTCAGCTTCAGGGTGGAAGGAAAGATTTTTTCAAAACCGGCGACCTGCAGGTATCGGTCCTGGGAAAGGGCGTTCTCCACGTCGGAGCGCTTCAGCGCGAAAAAGGAAACATCGCGGTCGAGCCCGGCCATCCGCACGATTTCCTTGGGATCATGCGTTCTGCTTCCGATCACGCGGACATGCCGGATCCGGAAGACAAACTGGTTCAGCAGCAGAAAAACGACGGCAAAAGATACCAGAGTCCAAAGCAGTGTGCGGAGCGGCCGCTTCTTTTTTCTGGCGGGGCGGCGCTGCGTGCGCCGGGGCGCGGCGAAACGTTCCCGGGCAGGGAGGGGATCTTCCGCCGGAAAGAATTCGGGCAGATCTTCGGCCGCGTCTTCCGGCGGTCCGCCAGTCTGTCCGGACGTGTAACAGGAGCTTTTCGGATCCAGCGGATCGTAATCGTTCTGTGTCCGGTCAGGAGGAGGGGTAAATCGTCTCATGCTGGCTCCATCTGCAGGACAAGCTGCTTAAAGCGATCGCCCCTTTCTTCAAAGCAGGAAAACATATCGAAGGAGGCGCAGGCGGGGGAGAGGAGAACGCAGCCGCCTTTCCTGGCCAGGGAGCGGGAAAGCTGAACGGCCTCCTCAAAAGATCCGGCGCGCGTGATGGCGGTATATCCGGCTTTTCTGAGTTCCCGATCCAGCTGATCCGCCGTCGCGCCGAGCAGGACGGTCTGTTCGATCTGCGGGGAGGATACGATATGTCCGGCCAGGCTTTCAAAGGAGACGTGCTTGTCATATCCCCCCAGGATCAGCACTGTCGGGGCGGTCATCGTATCGATCGCCTTGACGGTGGAATCGGCGTTGGTTCCTTTGGAATCGTTGATATAGCGGACGCCGTCCAGCTCCCGGACGAACTCAATCCGGTGCTCGACGCCGCGGAAGGTACGGAGCGTATCGGCGATCACAGGGGCAGGGACGCCGAGCGTAAAGGCGGTGACGGCGGCAGCCATCGCGTTTTCCAGATTGTGCGCGCCGGGAATATAGATGTCCCGTACGGGGCAGACAGGAGTCTCCCGGCCGTCCCAGCGGATGATCATTTTGCCCTCGCGGACAAAAGCGCCCGGCAGGTCCTGCTTCAGGCGGCTGAACCAGGCGACCCGGGCGGGCAGGCCTTCCGCCATCGCTGTGCAGATGGGATCGTCGGCGTTCAGCACGGCGATGTCGTCTGCGGTCTGGTTTTCAAAGACGCGCCGCTTCATCGCGATGTAATTATCCATCGTGTAGTGGCGGACCAGGTGGTCCTCCGTAACGTTCAGCACGGCGGCGGTATGGGCATGGAAGGTATCGATGCTTTCCAGCTGGAAAGAGGAGATCTCCGTGACCAGCATATCGCCCGGCCGGCTGACCATGGCCGTCTGGCTGAAAGGCGTGCCGATGTTGCCGGAGACATATGCGGTCCGGCCGGCAGCTTTCATGATCTCGCCCAGCAAGGTGACGGTGGTGGTTTTTCCGTTGGTTCCGGTGATGCCGATCAGAACGCCCTGCGCCTGCTGGGCGGCAAATTCCAGCTCCCCGATCATGTAAATCCCGAGTTCCCGCGCTTTGAGCACCACCGGGGAATCGATGGGCACGCCGGGGCTGATCAGCAGGACGTCCGCCTGGCTGAGCAGCGGCAAGGGGTCTTCGCCCAGGTGCCATTCCGCCCGGGTATCTTTGAGGCAGTCCAGCTGGCTGCCGAAAGCCTGTGCATCTTTCCGGTCGTTCAGAAGCGGTACCGCGCCCAGGCGCAGCAGCAGCTTCGAGGCATCGACGCCGCTGCGGGCCATGCCGACGACAAGAACGCGCTTTCCGGAATAATCAAAGGGGGTTTTTTCGCTCATGGCGGGTTCTCCTTAACGGGCGGCGAAGAAGGGAGACATCATCCAGACGCCGATCAGGGACGTCAGGATGGTGACGCAGGCGTACATAAGCACGATCTGCGTTTCCTTCATGCCGCAAAGCTCGAAGTGATGGTGAATCGGGGACATTTTAAAAAGCCTCCTGCCGTGGGTAGCCTTGAAATAGGCGACCTGAAGCATGACCGAGACGGAGGACATGACGGAGGTAAAGCAGAACAGGAGCATCGGGAACGCGCATTTGGAGAGCATGCCGACGCCGACCATCATGCCGCCGATGAACATGCTGCCGGTATCGCCCATGAATATTTTCGCCGGATAATGGTTGAAGAACAGGAAGCCGGCGACAGCGCCGCACAGGGACAGGCAGCCGGTCAGCATTACCATGCGGGAAGCGTCGGACAGGCCGGCGGCTTCGCCCAGGGCGGATACGGCGGCGCCGAAGGCGAGCATGCCGAACAGGGTCACCGTCGACAGAAGCCCGTCCAGCCCGTCCTGCAGGTTGGCGCTGTTGGTCATGAACATGACGGCGACGGTCATCACCGGGATATAGAAGATTCCCAGATCCCAGGTTTTTCGGGTAAAGGGCAGCAGGATGTCGGAGCCGACATAAAAATAGCAGTAAACGGAAAAAACGACCCCGACCCCCAGCTGCAGGATCAGCTTCTGCCTGGGAGACAGGCCGTCGTGGCGTTTTTTGACGTCCTTGATGTAGTCGTCCGCAAACCCGATCGCCATGCAGCCCAGGGTGATGAACAGCAGCGGGAACAGCGGATGCCGGAGGCTGAAGACCGGCTGACCCAGGCGGCTGAGCTGATAAGCGGAACCGGCCAGGAAGACGACGGCCGTGATGCCGCCGATCAGGATCCCGCCCATGTTGGGCGTGCCCTGTTTCTGCTGGTGCTTGGGGCCCAGCTCATAGATGGTCTGGCCCAGCTTCATGGCCCTCAGACGGGGCAGCAGCCTTGGCATCAGCAGCAGCATCAGCACGACCGGTACAATCATCAGAAGGATCAGATATCCCCACATGGCGATGGCTCCTTTTTCTGTTTCTTCATCAGAATCTCCGGCTGGGAGACAGCCGGAGATTCGGTTCAGGCTTTCGGTTTTCCCTGTTTCATTTCACTGAGCAGCTGCCCGACAACGGCTTTTTCGTCGAACGGATGCTTGATGCCGTTGATTTCCTGGTAGGTCTCATGGCCTTTGCCGGCCAGAACGACGATGTCCCCCTCCCGGGCCGTTTCGAGGGCGTGGCGGATGGCTTCGCGCCGGTTTTCGATCACGGTGTATTTCCCTTTCGTCTTCCGTATGCCGCTTTCCACGGCTTTCAGGATGTCGAAGGGGTCTTCCGTCCGGGGGTTGTCGCTGGTCAGGATGGAATAGTCCGCCAGCCGGCCGGCGATTTCGCCCATGATGGGGCGTTTGGCATGGTCCCGGTCGCCGCCGCAGCCGAAGAGGATAATGACCCTGCCGCGGGCGAAGGCGCGGACCGTGTTCAGGATGTTGTCCAGCGCGTCCGGCGAGTGGGAGTAATCCAGGATCACTTTATAGGGCGTATGGGTATCCAGCAGTTCGGCCCGCCCGGGAACGCCCTGAATGGTGTGCAGGGCGGCGGCAACCTGGGCCGGATCCAGGCCCTGATTCAGGCAGACCGCCGCAGCGGCCAGGGCGTTGTATACGTTGAACATGCCTGTCAGATTCAGGGAAACCGGGTAATCATCCATATGCAGCACGCGCATGGTGAAGCGGACGCCGTCTTCGGAGATTTCAATATCATGGGCGGAGACATCCGCGTCCCGTGCGATGCCGAACGTCATGCGGGGTACGTCCATCTCGCTGAGAATCGCCTGTGACCGTTCGTCGTCCGCGTTAATGGCGGCGTTGTCCAGCCAGGAAGACCGGAAAAAGCTCTTCTTGCACTCAAAATAGCGGTCCATCGTGCCGAAGAAATCCAGATGGTCCTGGGACAGGTTGGTAAAGCAGCCGGTGGAAAAGCGCATGCCCGCCAGCCGGTGCAGGGCGATGGCGTGGGCGGATACTTCCATGACCACATAGTCGGCGCCCTCGTCGGCCATCATCCGCAGGGTTTTGTGCAGGTCGATCGGATCCGGCGTGGTCAGGCCGGAGCGGATCAGCTTGTCGCCGATGCGGCTGCCGATGGTGCCGATCAGCCCGCACTTGAAGCCGGCGGCTTCCAGGATGCCTTTGACCAGATAGCTGGTGGTGGTTTTGCCCTTCGTGCCGGTCAGGCCGATGAGCTTCATCTCCCGGTCGGCATGGCCGTAAAATTCGGCGGCGGCCAGCGCCATGGCGATCCTGCTGTTCTCCACCTCAAGCTGGGGGACGGAAATCCCGTCCACCGGATGCTCCACGACCAGCGCGCAGGCGCCTTTTTCGACGGCCTGGCGGGCAAACCGGTGTCCGTCAAAGGTGGAGCCGGAGATGCAGAAAAAGAGACCGTCCCGGACAGTCAGTCTGCTGTCCATGAACAGTTCCCTGATCTCAGTGTCCGGGCAGGCGGCTGTTTTTGCGCCCATGCATTCGGCAAGTTGTCTGAGTTTCATCGGTGATGATTCCTCTCGAAGTAATAACAAGGGAACGCTGCCGGATCAGAGGCCGGCAGCGGATAATGCGGTTTTACGTTCATAAGGCCGCGGATTCGGCGCGTGGACCGAAACGATCTCCGTTTCGTCCCGGGGGATCATTCCCAGCACCTGCACCGCCTCATAATCGATCCGGTCGTTTTCCCGCTGATGCTGAATGGTGATGTCGAGTTCGGCGTTCTCCGCCATCAGCTGGTAGATGGAGTCGTTCATCTTGTTGACTTCGATGGCCAGCGCGGTGACGTGGTTCCGGCGGACGAAATAAACCGAGCCCAGCACCAGCACGACGGCGATCAGGAACAGCCCGGCCTGCCATACGGTAAAGCCCGGCTGCCAGTTCCTCTGCTTCAGATGTTCGTCCGAATCGGTCCCTTCATAGATGGGCCGGCGCGCGCCGGCGGTAGCGTCCGTGATCCGGACCGTGTCCCTGACGTCGAAGGGATCATTCAGGGTGGTATGGATTCCCGCCTGGGAATAATTTGCGCCTCTGGCCAGTGACATGGGATCACCTCATTCTATCGGAATCCGGGCCGGTGAAAACAGAAAAGGAAAAGAACGATGAAAAAACCGGAGCAAAAGGAAAAGTACGGGAGCGGCAGGGACGGATCAGCTGCGGCCGCGCTGCTGAAGCTCCGCGATAAAGGCCAGCGGATCCGGGAAATCCTGGCTGAACAGTTCGTCCTCGCGTTCGCCGGCTTCTGCGCTGACGATGCGGATGAACGTTTTCGCGCCGCTGATTTCCACATCGCGGACGTTTTCCAGATATTTGGAACGCAGCTTCTGGGGCAGCAGCAGCCTGCCCTGAAGGTCGGTCTCGCTGTCCTTGTAGCTGTATTTGCTGAACTGGTTGATCAGCCGGATGGCTCGGGCGTCCAGATCGGCCAGGGCTTCCAGCTTTTCTTCCTGGCGGATCCATTCCTGAACCGGATAAACGGCGACAGCCTGAAAATCCGGCGTCGGGGCAACGACAAATCTGGGACCGAGATCTTCGCGGAATGTGGCGGGAATGATCAGACGCCCTTTGGCGTCGATGCCGTGCGTGTAGCTGCCGGAAAACAGGCAGCGGGACTTCTGGTAAAGGGATCGGAGATCGGCCGGCTGACCGGCCGCCGGCAGCTCATTGCCCTGACCGGCCTCCGGAGGCTGCCCGGATAAGCCGTCATGCTTTTCATGGTCCGGCATTCGATCACCACACAATCTGCCACAAAATCTCCACTTTCGTGTCCACTGTCACCATTTTACCCCACTTTTTTTCAGTTTTCAAGTTTTTGGTTTGTTTCTTTTTCCGGTTGATTCCCAGCTTTTGCGTCTTTTGGGGTTCTGAAGAAAAAAAGAAAGAAAACAATCCGCGCGAATGTTTCAGGCATTCGCGCGGATGAAGGGCAAAGCAGGGCAGCATTTGTGCAATCTGCACAATTAGTCAATCAGATATTTATTCAATTTATACGAAAATGTAAAGTCATATTTTTTGGGAAAGAAAAGCCCGAAAAGACAGAAGCAATACGGCGGCAGCCGGAAAACACAACGCTGAGGAACCGAAAAAGAGGCTGCGGTGCAGCCCCTTTCAGGAAAGATCAGGCGCTCCTGCGCGCCTCGTTCAGGTGATCGACGAAATTCCCGATTCTCCGGATGGCTTCCAGGATCCGCTCCTCGCCGATGGCGTAGGAAAGGCGGCAGTAGCCCGGCGCGCCGAACGAGTCGCCGGGGACGACGGAGACGCGGGCGTTCTTGAGCAGGAGTTCCGCGAAATCCAGACTGTTGTGGATCACGGCCCCGTTGAAAGCGTGGCCGAAAGTTTCCCGGATGTCCAGCAGGATGTAGAAAGCGCCCTGGGGCTTGAAAGGCGTCACCAGGGGGATCTGCGTCAGGCAGCTGAACATGAGGTTCCGCCGTTTTTCGAAGGATTGGCGCATCTCCTCCACACAGGTCTGATCGCCGTTCAGGGCAGCCAGACCGGCGTACTGGGCGATAGAGTTCGGGTTGCCGGTGGCGTGGCTCTGGAAGGCGGCCATCGCGGCAATCACGGGCCGGGGGCCGGCGGCGTAGCCGAGACGCCATCCGGTCATGGCGTAGGCCTTGCTGAAGCCGCTGATGACGATGGTCTGCTCAAAGATCCGCCGTCCGAGCGACGCGATGGAAACGTGCTTCTGTCCGTCATAGACCAGCTTTTCGTATATTTCGTCGCTGATCACATAAAACTGGTGATGAACCGCCAGGTCCGCCAGCATCTTCAGCTGTTCCCTGCTCCAGACAGCGCCGGTGGGGTTGTTGGGGGAATTCAGCATCAGGGCCTTGGTGCGGGGCGTGATCGCCTTTTCGATCTGCGCCCGGGAAGGGACGAAGCCCTGTTCCTTGGTGGTGTTGATCCACACCGGAACGCCGCCCGCCATCTGAACCATTTCCGGATAGCTGACCCAGCAGGGGCCGGGGATCAGCACCTCGTCGCCGGGGTTGAGGATCGCCTGCAGGGCGCCTAGGATGACCTGCTTGGCTCCGTTGCCGACGATGATTTCCTCGCGGGTATAGGTCAGACCTTTGTCCCGCAAAAGGAAATTGGCGACGGCCAGGCGCAGGCTGGGCATGCCGCTCGCGGCTGTATATTTGGTTTTGCCGTCGTCGATGGCCTTTTTGCCGGCTTCCCGGATGTGCCTGGGGGTGATGAAGTCCGGTTCGCCCGCGCCCAGGGAAATAACGTCTTCCCCGCGGTCGCGCATCTCGGCGACGATGGCGTTCATTTTCAGCGTGATGGAAGGGGCAATGTTCAGACAGGTTTTGGACAGTGTCAGCGGCATAACGTGCGCCTCCGGATTCTGGGTGAATTGGTTTTTCCTGCAAAATGGAAAAAACAAAGATTTTATTCTGCAAAAAAAACATTATTCCTGCCTGAAAAATGAAAAAAATGAATTTTTATTCTGTTTAAAATTCAAAAAGCAATAACGCAATCCATGAGGCGTCTGCCAGGCAATACAAAACCTCCGCCCGTTCAGGCGGAGGACAGCGCAGGCGTCCGGAAAGCCCGGGAGCCGCCTGCGCGGAAAAGGCGGGGGAGCCGTTAAGCCCTGCTGTCGATGTTTTTGGTTACGATCACATCGCTGTCCAGTCCCAGGACGTTTTCGATCACGACATCTCCGATCCGGACAGGGGCCTGAAGGGTCCGGCTGCCGATCTCTTTCATCACGTCGAAGATCCGGTCCTTGGGGATGGGGCGGTTCAGGCGGACGCTGGCCAGCGGCAGGGTGCCGCCCAGTACGCGCACGCTGCTGGCAATCGTGCGGCGCGGGTCAACCAGTTCCTGGGTCACATAGGTTCTGCCCTTGGGGCAGAGGTTGCCGGTGACGGAGAGTACCTGAGTGCCCTCGTATTCGGTTTCGATTTCGCAGCCGTTGGGGCAGACGATACAGGTAAAGGTCCTTTTCATTCGACAGACACCTCCACATCCGCGTCCTGAGTCAGTTTCTGCGCTTTGACGGAGAGCTGGATCATTTCGGCCGGGAGGGCCTTGCGCATCTTCCTGCGCATGATTTCCCGGCCGCCCTGCCGGACGACGACGCTGACACCGTTCAGGGGCCGGCGCACGCGCAGCCAGAGGGTAAAGTCCTTCGTGCCGCTGACGCGCTGGGGGATCACATGGCCCACGTCACTCCCGGCTACGACGGTCAGCGGGCAGGGGGTCAGCCCGCCTTCCGTCAGGTACCGGGCAGCGCTGTCGGCCAGGGCTTCCGCTTCGAGGGAGACAAAGTCCACCAGGTCGTGCACGTGCAGGACGTTGCCGGCGGCGAAGATGCCGGGCACTTCCGTCTGGCAGTTTTCGTCCACGAAGGCGCCGCGGGTCCGCGGATCCAGTCCGATGCCGGCGCCCAGGGTCAGCTCGTTTTCGGGGATCAGGCCGACGGAGAGGATCAGCGTATCGCAGGGGATCTCTTCCTCCGTCCCGGGGATCGGGCGGAAGCGCTCGTCGCACGCTGCAACGACGACGCTGGAAAGCCGCTCCCGGCCTTTGATCTCGACCACCGTGTGGCTCAGATGCAGCGGGATCTGATAGTCGTTCAGGCACTGCTCGATGTTGCGGGGCAGGCCGTTGGGGTAGGACTGGACCTCGTAGACGCCCTTGACGTGAGCCCCTTCCAGGGTCAGCCTGCGGGCCATGATCAGGCCGATGTCCCCGCTGCCGAGGATCACGATCTCGCGGCCCACCATGATGTTCTGCAGGTTGATGTAACTCTGGGCGACCCCGGCGGTATAGACGCCGGAAGGCCGGGTGCCGGGGGTAGCCAGGGCGCCGCGGGTCCTCTCCCGGCAGCCCATGGTCAGCAGGACAGCGTCCGCCTCAATCTGCAGAAGACCGTGCACCTTGCTGGCGGCCGTCACGACCTTGTCTTTGGAGACATCCAGCACGGTGCAGTCTGTCAGGCATTCGATGCCCGCTTCCTCCACCCTGTCGATGAAACGCTGGGCGTATTCCGGGCCGGAGAGGGACTCGCCGAAGCGGGTCAGGCCGAAGCCGTCATGGATGCACTGGCGGAGGATGCCGCCGGGCAGGTGCTCCCGCTCCAGGATCAGGATGTCGCTGATGCCGTTTTCTTTCATCCGGAGGGCTGCCGCGAGGCCCGCGGGCCCGCCGCCGACGATGACTGCCTGCCGTTTCATCATGCCTGTTCCTCCTCTCTGACGTGACCGGTGAACATCCAGGAATTCCCGCTGCCCAGGCGGACTTCGTCCGCCGCTTTGCCGAGCTCTTCGCGGATCATCGCGGTGATCCGGGTTTCGCAGTATCCGCCCTGGCAGCGGCCCATGCTGGCCCTGGTGCGGACCTTGATGCCGTTGACCGTGCAGACGCCCAGGGGATTATGGATGGCGGTGATGATTTCCGCCCGCGTGACGGTTTCGCACCGGCAGACGATTTCGCCATAGTCCGGGTTCTCCCGGATCATGGCCGCCTGCTCTTCCGCGCTGCATTCGTGGAAGCGGCGGATGCCGTGGCGGACGGGATCAAAGGAGGGGTTCGGGATCAGGGCTTCCTTTTCTGAAAGGAGCTTAACCACCCGACGGGCGATCGGCAGGGCGCTGGTCAGGCCCGGGCTTTCGATGCCGACCAGGTTGATGACGCCGGGCACCTCTTCCCGCCGCTCGATCAGGAAATCCTGGATCTCGCCGGTTTCCGGATCGACCCGCTTGGGCCTGGCTCCGGCGAAGGTGCGGATGTAATAGTCCCGCTTCATGTGTTTGAACATGCGGGCGCCGCTCTCCTGCAGGCCGTCCATGCCGTGCTGGCTGACGCTGTAGTCTTCGCCGTCTGCCACGTTAAAGCTGTTCGGGCCGACCAGGACGTTGCCGTCCACGGTCGGGGTGGCGTGGGTATCGAAGGTGTTTTTCGGCGTCGGGGCGGGGTAGACGGGGATCTTTGCGAAAGCGCCCGCCTTTTTGTCCAGCACGAAATACTCGCCCTTGACCGGCTGGATCTTATACCCGGGAATGCCCAGCATGGCGCTGATCTCCGCGCTCTGAAGGCCCGCGCTGTTGATCACCCATCGGCAGGTAAAATCCCCTTTGCCGTCGGTATGGAGCAGGTGAACGCCGCCCTCCAGGACCTCGTGGCCGGTCACTTTGGTGTAAAGATGGTACTTCGCCCCGTTTCTGACGGCGTTTTCCGCCAGGGCAACTGTATAAATGAAGGGATCCAAAATGCCGCTGCTGGGACAATAGATGGCAAAATTGCCGCCGGCGGAGGGGTCGATTTCGTCCATGCGCTTCCGGTCGATCAGCTCCATGCCGGGGACGCCGTTGGCTTTGCCGCGCTCGATCATCGTGAGCAGGCGCTGCCGGTGTTCTTCCGTAAAGCCTACGATCAGCTTGCCGGTCCGCTTGAAGGGAACGTCCAGTTCTCTGGCGACGGCGTCGAACTCCAGGTTGCCTTCCACCGCGCACTGAGCCTTGAGGCTCCCGGTTTTGTACAGGAAGCCGGCGTGCAGCATGCCGGTGTTGCGGCCGGAGGTCTGGGTGCAGACGTCGCTTTCCTTTTCCAGGACGGCGACGGACAGCTGATAGCGGGTCAGCTCCCGGGCGATGGCGCTGCCGATCACGCCGCCGCCGATGATGATCACGTCATAGGATGGCATCTTTTCTCGCTCCTTTCCGGGGAAAAAGGGGTTGCGGAACTTTGTTTTCGGGTTTATCATACAGGAGAACGAAACACTTGTCAAATATGTATAATTAATTTATATGTAAGCACAGCTTACAGAAAGGAAGAGAGATGGACCTTCACCTGATCGAAAACATCGTCGCCATCGCTGATGAAAAGAGTATCACCCGGGCGGCGGAAAAACGCTTTATCACGCAGAGCGCCCTCAATCAGCAGCTGCAGAAGCTGGAAGAGGAACTGGGAACGCCCCTGTTCCGCCGCGCCAGAGCCAACTGGCAGCCGACCGAGGCGGGGGAAACGTACCTGAAGGCCGCCCGCGCCATGCTGCTGATGAAAAAGGACGCCTACGGCCGGATCGCGGAAGCAGCGGAGGAAAACCGGCGCAGGCTGGCCGTAGGCCTTATCCCGGAGCGGGGCATCGACATGTTCACGGCGGTCTACCCGGCTTTTCACCGGGCGTTCCCCGGGGTGCGCCTGGACCCGGTGGAATGTCCCGTCCGCAGGATGCAGAAGCTGATCTCCCTGGGCGAGATCGATCTGGGCCTGGCGACCCTGAGCGAAGACCAGCAGGATGATAATCTGTACCACCTGATGGCGCGGGAGGAGATCCTGCTGGCCGTGCCGCGGGACAATCCCCTGTCTGAAGGCGGGGCTGTCCGCTGGCGGGACGCGCCGGAGACCGATCTTTCCCGCTTTTCGGGCCAGCCCTTTATCCGCATCTACCGGACGTCCACGATGTCGGAACTGGCGGACGCCCTCTTTGAACAGGCGGGCTTTTCTCCCCGGGTGCTCTTTTCCACGTCCAGCAGCGTCAGCAAGTACCGGATCGTCGAAGCCAGCCTGGGCTGCGCCCTCCTGCCAGCCTGCTACGCCGGGGACGGGGGCAGGGTAGTCTATTTCCGCCTCCCGCAGCGCCCGGGCTGGCTGATCACCCTCTGCAGCAGGAAGGACGGCTTTCTCGGGGAAACGGAAAAGCGGTATATAGCGCTGTGCCGGGCGTACTGGGAGGAGAGGATGGGACAATCAGGAAACCTTCCAATATAGAAATACGAAGCAAAGGGATATTGCAGAATGAAGACTGCAACATCCCTTCTTTATACTGATTTTCACCTAACCCATGCACATCTGCGGGCGCCTTTTGCGCCATCTCTGTGTCAGCCGTCCTCACCGTACCTACGGGT
>JBGUJG010000108.1:0-10345 GCA_045113695.1 Christensenellales bacterium | reverse complement strand
TTCTTGCGGGGGCCGCCCTGGGTGTTGAAGTAGGTCGGGCCGATCTTGGTGGCGTAGAAGGGGCCGGTCTTCACGGGCACCATGGTGCTGAAGGGACGGCCGTAGTCGGCGTCTTCGCCGGCGTCATAGCGCTTGTTGTAGGCGTTCACGGTGGCGACGAAGCGCTCGGTGCTGAAGTCCGGGGCGTCCTTGCCGCCTTCGGACTGGCGGATCGCCTCGGCCAGCTCTTCCAGGGTGTTGCCCATCAGGACTTCGCCGGTGGCCAGCTCATCCACATAGCCGTCGGAGAAGGCGCTGACCAGCTTCTTGCCGGCCGCCAGCTGATCGGCGTCCTGTACGAGGTAGGCGGGCAGGGGCATGGGGGTGGAGATCCAGCGGCCGCCGATGTAGATACGGCCGTGGCGGGTCGCCGCGGACTCGTTCATGAAACGGTCGCCGCCCAGGCCGACGTAGATGCCGCTGCCGGAGTTCGGGCCGCCGAACAGGCTGACGGTATCCAGGTGAGGCCGCTTGTGGGTCCAGGTGAAGCCGGCGGAGTTGGACATATGCCACAGGTCCGCGCCGGCGCCCAGGGCCATCTTGATGCCGTCGCCGTCGTTGTACAGGCCGCCCTGCTGATGGACATAGGGCATCTGCAGGTAGGAGGTGATCATTTCCTGGTTGTGCTCAAAGCCGCCGCAGGTCAGCACGACGCCGCCGTTGGCCTTGACCTTGAGGTCCTGGCCGTCCTTATTGATGATGACGCCGATGACGGCGCCTTCCGCGTCGGTGATCAGCTTTTTGCCAGGGGCGGAGAACCACACGTCGATCGGGCGGGCCTTCACGGCGTTCTGGCAGAGGTTGTAGTAGCCGCGGTCAAAGCGGGTGCCGGTGGCGGTCAGGCACAGGCAGTGCTTGCTGGAGGGGATTTCGGGGAACTCGGCCCAGTTGTAGTACCAGTAGTCGGTCCGGCCGATCTTGTATGGGTCGGTCAGGTTGCCGTCGCTGCCGTCGGCCAGTTTCCAGTCCTTGTTGTTGGCTTCCATGCCGGCGGAGGGATGATCCACGGGGGAGATCACCGCGGGATCGCCGCCCATCGGGCCGACCATCCAGTTGTAGTTTTCGGCGCAGCCTTCGCAGTAGGCGCGGACAGCTTCGGGATCCCAGTTCTGGAACTTGCCCATCAGGGTGGTCAGGTAGTCGTACAGGCCGTCGGCGTCGTCGGTGGCCATGACGAACTGGCCGGACACCGCGGTGTTGCCGCCTTCGGCGCCTTCGGGCGCTTTCTCGGCCAGCAGGACCTTGGCGCCGTTTTCGTAAGCGGCGACAGCGGCGTTGGCGCCGGCTCCGCCGTAGCCCAGGACGACCACGTCATATTCGGCGTCCCAAGCGATTTCATCATCCGCTTTGGCCTGAGTGACTTTGAGGCCCGCGCCCGCCATGGTCAGCCCCGCGGCGCCGATGGCAGCGCCTTTCAGGAAGGAGCGGCGGGAAATGTTCTTTTTCATTGGAAAAACCCCTTTCTATTGGCCGGAAACGGCTTATTTTTGACCATTATACAGCCTTACGGCTTGCTTTTGAAGAAGATTTCCGATATAATGGCGGAAAGGAAAAACTTTCCGCATAAAGCTCCGAGGTGCCTTATGAACAGCAAAAATGTGGACACGTTTCTGGCCGTCTCCGAATACAAAAGCATCAGCGCCGCGGCGGAGGCCCTGTTTATCTCCCCGCCGGCCCTGCAGCAGCAGCTGAACCGCCTGGAGGGGGAGATCGGCTTCAGGCTGTTTGAGCGCGGCCCGGGCGGCATCCGCCTGACGACGGCCGGGAAACTCTTTCTGGACGGGATGATCAGGATCCGCTCGGATACCGAGCAGCTGATGACCCGCTGCCGGGAGGCCGATTCGCTGAACAAGTGCCTGCGGATCGGCGCGATCCTGGGCCTGCAGCCGGACCTGTTTCCCCGGCTGAGCGGGCCGTTTTACCGGAGATATCCGGACATCGTGCAGAAACCGGTGATGGAAAGCGAGGACCAGCTGTTCAGCGACCTGGACAGCGGGGCCCTGGATGCCGTCGAATACTTTGAATGCCCGAAGGCCCATGCGGCCGGCCGCAATTTTCTGCCGCTGATCCGGGAAGGGCGGGACGTCCTGATGTCGCCCGGACACCCGCTGGCGTCCAGGAAGGCGCTGACGCTTTCCGATCTCAGGGGCCTGCACATCATCGTCTACCGCTTTGACCGGATCCCCGGGTTCCGGGAATATGTGGAAGAACACTACCCGGAGATCCGGATCAGCGAAGATCCCCGGGTGATGGATTTTTACACGATGGTCCGCTCGTTTGAGGACGGCCACGTGGGCCTGGTCCCGCCCCATGTGAAGGAGCAGTTCCGGCCCCTGACGGCCGTTCCGCTGAAGCTGGACATGCGCTGGCCCGTCGGTCTGGTTTACCGCGAACCGATGTCCCCCCTGCTCGGCAGGCTGGCGGAGGTGGCGAAAGAGGTATTCAGGGGGTGAATGGGACGGGCAATCATGATTTCCGGTATTGACAAACGTCAAAAATGCTGTTTACTGTAGCTGAACAATTTTACAGAAAATTAATTCAGAGAATAATAATTCAGAGAATAATTTTTCTGTATTATGAGGACTTCAGCCCGGCATGAAATGACTGGAATCATCGGAGGCGGTGGCATGTTTCTTGGAAGGGAAAAAGAGGTAGCAGAACTGAAAAGAGAGCTTTCTTCCTGGGAACGGAGGACGGCTGTCCTGGTCTACGGAAAACGCAGGGTGGGAAAATCAACGCTGATCCAGCAGGCGGCCGGCGGTTTTTCGGGCGCCGTCATCAATCATCTTTGTGTGCAGAGCACCTTTGAAGGGAATCTGAGCCTGATCTGCCGAAGCGCCTGCCAGACACTGGGACTGCCGTCCGTCGAATTTTCCTCTTTGTTCGACCTGATGGATTTTCTCGGAACGCAGAACAGAAAAATCCTGCTGATCATCGACGAGTATCCCTATCTGAAACAGACGAAAAAACAGAATGAAGTGGATTCCTGTATGCAGGCGGTGATCGACCGGCTGCCGCCGAATGTGAAGCTGATTCTGTGCGGTTCCTACATCACCGTCATGAAAGAACTGCTGACGGAAGGAAACCCGCTGTTCGGACGGTTTTCGCTGATCCAGCATATCCGGGATTTTGATTATTATGACGCCGCGCGGTTTTATCCGGATTTGCCGGTGCGGGAAAAGGCCGCGTTCTATGCCGTGTTCGGCGGTTCGCCCTATGTGCTGGAAAACCTCGATACCGGAAAGACCATCCGGGAAAACGTTCAGCGGCTGCTGCTGCCGGAAACCGGCCTCGTCCGTTCCCATATCGAGAACATCATGCTCAATGAAATACGCAAGACATTTGACACCCGGATTCTTGAGGTATTGGGCAACGGGAAAAAACGGTACAGTGAAATCTCAGACGCGCTGAAGCTGGAAGAAACGGGGCTGCTGGAAAAGCAGCTGAAGATTCTGCTGAACATGGAAACGATCCGGAAGACCGAGCCGCTCAACCGGCGGGACGATAAAAAGAAAAAGTTCTACGAAATCGTGGATAACCTGATGCGCTTCTACTTCACATTTATCTTTGGTTCAGCCGGTACCATCGTTCGCGTCGGCGGGGAACAGTTTTACCGGATGAACATCGAAGGGGAA
This sequence comes from Christensenellales bacterium, assembly GCA_045113695.1. Classification (GTDB taxonomy): domain Bacteria; phylum Bacillota; class Clostridia; order Christensenellales; family Aristaeellaceae; genus UBA4246. The sequence goes on along the minus strand of JBGUJG010000108.1, from coordinate 6,671 downwards.
AGGCTGCGCCAGTATATCAGCCGAAGACTGGAAGAGATTGTCCTGCAGTACTTCCACAGGATGGCCGGGTCAGACGGTTACCGGGATGTAGAGGATTTCGGTACTTACTGGTATGACAATCCGGTCGGCAGAACGAACGGGGAGTTCGACTACGTGCTCAAACGGAGCGGGGAGAAATATGACTTCTATGAATGCAAGTACTATGACCGAAGAATGACCCTGGAAGAATGCCGCCGGGAAGAAGAGCAGGTCCGCGGCCAGCCGGGCCTGTCTGTTTCCAGAGTGGGCTTTGTGTGCACCGGAGGATTTGATTTTGAGGATGCCGGTCATTATGCCTTGCTGACCGGAGATATGCTTTATCAGGTCTGACGGATGACAGAACAAAAACAGCAGAAAGCCGGATACGGTCCGCGTAGGAACCCTGTCCGGCTTTCAGCTGTTTTTCTTACTTTTACTCCCTCTCCCGGGGCTTTGTCAGGCGGCAGGCCTGGATGCCGATCTCATAAAGCAGGATCATCGGCAGGCCGAGGGCCACCTGGGAGACCACGTCCGGCGGAGTCAGGATGGCGGCGATCACGAAAATGCCCAGGATCACATATTTCCGCTTGGAGGCCAGCGAGCGGTAGTTCGTCCAGCCCATCCGGGTGGTCAGGTACAGGGCCACCGGCAGCTGGAAGGCCACGCCGAACGGCACGATGAACCCGAACAGGAAGCTGACGTACTTGTCGATGGACAGCATCGGGCGGGCCAAATTGTCCCCGGCGACCAGAAAGAAGTCCACCGCCAGCAGGTAAACCGCCAGATAGCAGAAGGTAACGCCCGCCAGAAAGAGAATCAGGGCGATGAAAAACAGCAGGCGGAACGCCTTTTTTTCCTTCGGGTAGAGGGCCGGTTTGATGAAGCTCCAGACCTGCCAGATGATCACCGGGCTGGCGGCGATGATTGCGGCGATCAGGGCGACCTTGAACTTGGTCACGAGCGCCTCGGACATCGCGGTATAGATGATTTCGATGCCGCGCTCAGTGATAGGCCCGGTGATCCAGGCCATCAGATGGTCGATGGCCAGGTAGTACACCAGAAAAAACGCGCCGGCAACCGCCGCGGCGGATACGATCAGCACACGCCGCAGGGCCAGCAGATGGGACAGAAGCGGGGCGCCGCCGTCCCCCGGGGCGTCCTGTTCCGTCTCTTCGGATACGTCCCGTTCTTCCGGCGGTTCCGCAGGGTTCATGTTCTTTCTGCTCATACGGTCCGGGCTGCCTTAAGCATTCTTGTCTTCGGTGTCGTCAGCCTTTTTATCGCCGTCGTCCTTGACTTCGTTCTTGAAGTCCTTGATGCTTTTGCCCAGGGCCTTGCCGACACCGGCCAGCTTGCCACCCCCGAACAGCACCAGAGCCAGTACAACGATCAGAATGATTTCAGTGGTTCCAAGACGCATGATGATATCCTCCCGTTTCGTCTGCTGTAAGCAGCGATTATTGTTTCTCCGTCTCTTTCTGGAGTTCTTTTGCTTCCTGCCCGATCTGCTCCCCCGTCCGGCGGAACTCTGACGCCATGCTCTTCACGTTCCGGTCCAGCTCCGCAGAGGCGTCCTTCAGTTCGGCGGAAACATCGACATCTTTTTTGATATCGTTCAGTGTCTGATTCACGTCCGCCCGGGTGTCCCTGTATTCTTTCTCCAGGTCATCCCAGCCGGTCTCTTTCTTGACCTCGCGGATCATCTGCCGCATTTTCCGCACCATGCGGCCCAGCCAGCGCGCCACCTTCGGCAGATCCCTCGGGCCGACAACCAGAAAGGCGATCAGCAGCACGAGGATCAGCTCCGAAAAACCGATATTGAAAATGCCGCTTCCCCCTCTCTTGCTGTGGTAAACCAATTATATGCAATCTGCGGCGGATTTGCAAGCATCATTCTTTTTAATCATTGCCCCGGCGGTTGTTATTCATTGTCCCGCCGCACAGGAAGCTCGCGGCGAGCGATCCCAGGAAATTCCCCAGCACGGCGGGCACCAGCGACCAGGAGAAGGATGCGGCGACGCCCAGGGTGATAACGTTGGCGATGCAGTGCTGAAAGCCGCAGAAAATAAACAGCGGGATGCCGAAAAGGATACCCAGCGGCGTACCCTTCCGGTACATTTTGACGGCCAGGTACATGATGACGCCGCAGAGGAAGGCCCTGATGAAAAAGGCCGGGGAACAGTCCCAGCCGGCGGCCTTTTCGGCAGCCGTCCCGATGATGGAAGGATCGGCCGCCCTGAACAGCAGGCCGGCCAGGTAGCCGGAAGCCAGGTTGACGGCCAGGATGATCAGCAGGTCTTTGATTTTCAGCCGGCTTTCAAACAGGAAACCGCACTGGCCGGTAAACAGGCTGAGCCCGAGCGTACAGACCCCCAGCAGGCCGAAGGCAAAGATGACAGGGCCGATCGGGCTGCCGAGTTTGAGCAGGGCAAAGCAGCCCAGGCCGATGAGCAGGGAGGCGGCGGCGGATTTTCTGACAAGGTTCAGCATCGTTCAGCTCCTGTGGTTTTTTGTTCCGGAAGACGGAAACTGCCCAACCATTATATCATAAAAAAACGGAATGCGCCATCATGAACAGGACGTTCCTCAGCCGCACGGAAACCTTTTTCCGGTTGACCGGCGAATACGCCTGGTCTTTGAGAAGATCTGACCGGAATTGATTTCTTTTTCCGGACGTGGTATAATAACCCCGGTATTCTCCGGGAAACCGGAGAAATATGATCAACTTTCCGGAAAGGCAATGATGACGATGAAAAACATAAAGTGGAAAACCGGGGCGGCTGCCCTGGTCGCCTGTATGATGGGGCTGTCTCCCCTGGATGCCGCCGCGTTTCAGCCCAGGGTCATTCCCCTGACGGCCGGGGTATTTTTCCTCCTGGCGCAGGACATGGCGGACCTGCCGGCCGCCGGGGAAGAAGCGTCCGCGATGACGGCGGAGCTGTCCGTGGACCTGCTGCGCCTGTGTTCGCAGAACAGTTTCGGCGAAAAGGACCAGGAGGCTGTCCGGGAACTGGCCCGGACCGCGCTGGACGGCATGTCGGCCAGGGAGCGCGAAACGTTTCTGAACAATTTTGAAGACATGATCGTCCCGTTCTGCGACGGCCTGTTCGCCGGGGATGCGGAATGCCTGAGCGCCCTGGAGGATCCCGGGGATCTTTCCTGGGCGGAGGACGCCGCGGCTGAAAACGGGGATCAGGACCGCTGGGAGATCCTCAAAGAGGCTGTGCTCTCCCTTCAGTAAAGGGCGCACAGGACGCACAGGACGGCCGCCGGAACCCGATCCCGGCAGGAACAAGCTGATTGACAAATGCTCAATCGGCTTTTATAATGGGGAAACGCGGGAAAAGACGTGGGGTAAAACGGCGTCTTCCGCTGACTGTGAAGGAGGAAGATGCTATGCTGACGCAGGCCCCCCGGGGGACCCGGGATATGCTGCCGCAGGACGCTTACCTGTGGCACGCGCTGGAAGGAAAAATGCGGGAGCTGGCGGCCCTCTGGGGCTACCGGGAGATCCGCACCCCCATTTTCGAGCATACGGAGTTGTTTCTGCGGGGCGTCGGCGGGACCACCGACATCGTCAACAAGGAAATGTACACCTTTAAGGACAAGGGGGACCGTTCCATCACCCTGCGGCCGGAAGGGACGGCCGGCGCCGTCCGCGCCTTCCTGGAAGGCAGGCTGTACGCAGAGCCCCTGCCGTCCAAGGTCTACTATCTGGCGGCGCCCATTTTCCGCTATGAGAACCCCCAGGCCGGGCGGCTGCGCGAGCATCACCAGTTCGGCATGGAATGCTTCGGCGGCAAAGAGCCGACGGTCGAGGCGGAACTGATCAACCTGCTGATGACGCTGCTGTCGTCCCTGGGGCTGACCGGGCTGACCGTCCATGTCAACTCCATCGGCTGCAAATGCTGCCGCCCCCGCTTCGGGGAGGCCCTGCGCGCCTATCTGGGCGACCGGCTGAACGACATGTGCGAAGACTGCCGGACCCGCTTTGACAAAAACCCCCTGCGCATCCTGGACTGCAAGCAGGAAAAGTGCAAAGCGATCGTGAAGGGCGCCCCGTCCATTCTGGACAGCCTGTGCGGCGACTGCAAAGCGCATTTTGAAAAGCTGCAGGCCCTTCTGGCGGCCCAGGGCATTCCCTTCCAGGTGGACCCGACCATCGTGCGCGGGCTGGACTATTACACCCGCACCGTCTTTGAGGTCATCATGCAGACCGGGCGGGAAGGCCTGGCCCTGTGCGGCGGCGGACGCTACGATAACCTCGTGGAAGAGCTCGGCGGGCCGGAAACCCCGGCGGCCGGCTTCGGCCTGGGCCTGGAGCGGATCCTGCTGGAGCTTCAGAACCGGGGGCTGACCCCGCCCGCCCCGCCGGTGACGGACGTCTATGTCGCCAACATCGGGGCGGAAAGCCTGACGGACGCCTTTGTGTTTGCCCAGAAGCTCCGCGCTTCGGGCGTCCGCGCCGATTCGGACCTGTGCGGGCGGAGCCTCAAGGCCCAGTTCAAATATGCCGACAAGCTGGGCGCTGCGTACATTGCCCTGGTCGGCGGGGACGAGCTGGCACGGGGCGCTGTGAAGCTGCGGAACCTTGAGACAAAGGAAGAAACGGAAATCCCCCTGGAGGAAGCGCCGGCCCGAATCGCCGGATTATTTGGAAAGGAAGCATGACGCATATGGAAAGGACACTGATTGCGAACGCCCGGCCGAATGAAAAGCAGAAGCTGCAGGGCTTTGTAGAAAACATCCGCAACAAGCGGACGATGGCTTTCCTGGTGCTCCGGGATCATACCGGCCGCATCCAGCTGACGGTGGAAAAGGAAAAATATCCTGAAGTTGCCGCTCAGGTCGACAAGCTGACGGTCGAATCCGTCATCACCGCCGAGGGCGTGGTGGTGGAAAACAGCTATGTCAAGATGGGCGGCAAGGAAATGCTGCCCGAGAGCATCCGCGTCGAATCGATTGCCGAACCCCTGCCGATTTCCAAGGACGCGGCGATCGACTCCCGCCTGGACTATCGCTGGATCGACCTTAGAAGCGACAAAAACTTCCTGATCTATCAGGCGCAGACGGTGCTGGTCGCGGCGATGCGGCAGTACCTGCTGGACAAGGGCTTCATCGAGATCCACACCCCGAAGCTCATCGGCGCGGCCAGCGAGTCCGGCAGCGAGGTGTTCGAACTCAAGTATTTCGACCGCAAGGGCTATCTGTCCCAGAGCCCGCAGTTCTACAAGCAGATGGCGATGGCTGCCGGCTTTGACCGGATCTTCGAGGTCGGCCCCGTCTTCCGCGCGGAAAAATCCTTCACCAACAAGCACGCCACCGAGTTTACCGGCTTTGACCTGGAGATGAGCTACATCGACTCCTTCCGGGATGTGATGGCCGTGGAGGCGGAGCTTCTGCAGGCCGCCCTGGCCGCCGTCAGCGAAAAGTGCGGCGACAAAATTAAGGAACTGTACGGCATGGACGTGGTCGTGCCCGCCCTGCCCTTCCCCGAAATGAAGCTGTGCGACGTGTATAAAGAGCTGGAGGAGCGCTACGGCTACACCGTGGACGACAGCGAAAAGAACGACCTGACCACCGACGCCGAGCACCTGTGCGCGAAGCTGTCGATGGACAAGTTCGGCCATGAGTTCCTGTTCGTGACGGACTACGGCCCCGAGAAGCGCGCCTTCTACCACATGCGGGACGAAAATGGCAATCCCCTGGGCTACGACCTGATCTGGCGCGGCACCGAGATCACCACCGGCGCACAGCGCGAGCACCGCTACGAGCCCCTGCGCCGGCAGGCGGACGAAAAGGGCCTGGGCAAAGACGTCCAGTTCTACATGGACTTCTTCCGCTACGGCTGCCCGCCCCACGGCGGCTTCGGCCTGGGCGTGGACCGGCTGACGATGCTGCTGCTGGGCCTGTCGATCAAAGAGGTCGAATTCCTCTTCCGCGGCCCGAACCGGATCGAGCCCTGAGCTGGCCGCCGGTTTCCGGCCGGCGGTGCGCCGCCCTGTCCGGAAGGACGGATTCCTTTGACATTTCAGCGCCCGCGGCCTGCCGCGGGTGTTTTTACATGGCGGAGGCGGCTTTCGGCGGCGGAAGCGGTTGCTTTTTTGACCGAACCATCATATAATCAGTATGCATAACGACGAAAGAAGAGAGTGTTGCGTTCATGAAGAATTGTTCCCTCCGGAGAACCCTTGCGGGTGCGCTTGCGCTGATGATCCTCTGCTGCCCGGCCTTTCAGGCCCGGGGGGAGGAAATCGTCGCGCCCACCTGCACGCAGGACGGCTACGCGCTGATGCGCCATCCGGACGGGACGGTGACGGCCAGGCGGAATATGCCGGCTTCCGGCCACACCTTCGGTCCCTGGACCTTTGAGGGGGATACGGGGGAAGGGTTCCGCGTATGCGCCTACTGCGGGGCGGAAGAGCGGTTCAGCGTCCGCAGGGAAGGGCTGCCCCGGCTCTTTTTGGAGGGGGACGGCGGGCTGTTCCGGGCGGCGCTGGAAGGAAGCGGAAACGATTTTTCATGTGAAGCCAGGGTCCTGCGCACGCAGGAAACGGAGAGCGGCCTGCCGGGCCGTGTTTTTGACCTGCAGCTGCTGGAGGACGCCGCCGGCGAAGTGCCGCTGGAAGTGACCTTCCCGGGCTGGCAGACGG
>JBGUJG010000107.1:0-4332 GCA_045113695.1 Christensenellales bacterium | reverse complement strand
CGGTGAAAACAGGCCACTGGCCTGTTTTCCGGGCCCTCAGAACCCCATATCGGGAACCCCCTCGCCTTTGCCTCTCGCGTCTTCGACGCTCCCGGGCGGCAAAGGCGTAAGGAAAGAATTTTTGCTCCGCAGGCGTTGAGTTGTATCCCCCTACCCAGGGTTTATTCCTGCTCCGCAAAAATTCATCCTCGCACCGCGCATGTCGCTGCTGCGGATATGACATGGAGGGGCTGCGGCCCCTCCATACCTCCCGGGGTTTTCGGATTTCCGGACAAACTCTTTCGCCCAACGGTCTGTGATGATTGATTCTGCTGTTAAAAGAGGGGATGATGCAGTCTTCGTTCTGCAGCATCCCCTGTTATTTTACTGTTGCATTTGTCCGGAAAAACGGTTATAATATGAGCAGATTATGAACATGCTGCTTTCCGCCCCGGCCATGGTCACAAAACGGCGGAAGCCCCGCGGACCGGCGGCGCGGAACCCGCGTTTTCCACCCGCCGCTCCCGGACCGAACACGGAAACAGAGAAAGGGGATATTCAGATGAAAAAGTTCGCCGTTCTGCTGGTCCTGATCCTGATGATGGCCATGCTCCCGGCCGCTCAGGCGGGGAAAAACAATACGGTCAGCCCCGCCTGGTATTACAACGACCCGGAAGGCACCGCCTATCCCCTTGGCACTGAAGATCCCCATTACCGGTATGATCAGCCGCCCACGTGGCTGTATCAGGCGCACACGTACTATGACTATATCCCGTATATCCCCTCGGCAAAGCCAGCCCCGGTCAAGTATTACCCCAGGGAAGAAAAGATCGGCTACCTCGGCTACCGGACGCTGCGGCGGACGTCCCCCTATATGCGCGGCACCGATGTCAAGACCCTTCAGATGATGCTGAACACGCTGGGCTATTTCGCCGGACGCATCGACGGCGTCTTCGGGGACAGGACCAAAGCGGCCGTCAAAGCCTTCCAGCGGCATAACGGGCTGACCGCCGACGGCGTCGTCGGCCCGGCCACCAGGGCCAAGCTGGTATCCAAATACAATAACCGCAAGACCTGATCAGAGCGCCTGACCGCTTTGAACTGAATTCTGAAACGAACGCTGCCGCCCGGCCAATGGCTGAGCGGCAGCGTTTTTTCAGTATACGCCTATTTCAGCCGCCTGGGCCCCGCCGGTACGGGAGGAGGTGTTCAGCGTAAAGACCACCTTGACCCAGGCCGCCCGGACAGGATCAAAACCGATCGTGATCCTGTTGCCGGTATCGGCGTTGAATTCATATTTCTCCGGTGCGGATACCTCGGTGAACGTCTCCCCGTCCAGGCTGACCTGCACGGCAATCTCCTGGATGCGCGGCTCCCAGACGGAAGACGGGTTCAGGCACACGGCCACCGTGGAAACCGTGAAAACATCTTCCAGGCTGATCAGCATTTCCGCCGGGAATCCTTTGCTCTCCCAGTAGGTATCGGTCTTTCCGTCGTTGACGTTCCTGCTCACATAGACGTCCGTATGCGCGCCGGAAAACACCGGCTTGCCGAGGGCGAAATTCTCCGTTTCAGGCAGCGGAACAAACTGGTCTGCCGGGTCCGGAAAGCAGGGCGGCCTCTCCGCTCTGGTCTGATCCGGGGCGCGGACGACCGTCACCACCGTCTCGATTTCTTCCGTTCCCTCCGCCCGGACGGCCGGGGAAGCGGCCCACAGCAGGGCGGCAGCCAGGATAATACAAACCATCTGTTTCATCGTGCCCTCCTTTCTCACTGAACCGTGACGTTGTCGCAAAAGTCGTTGAGGGACAGTTTCAGCTCTTTGAGGCCGGTGATGGGTTTGCCCAGGATCCATATATTTTTCAGCGTCACGTTGGTGATCATGTGTTCCTCGTCCTGCCCGGACAGGCGGGAGCGGGGCACCTTCCCGTCCAGCGTGTTCAGGACGGTCAGCCCGTCGATCAGCACCCCGTCGATGGTGCCGAACTCGTCCCGTACGGTCGACCAGGCGGAATTCTGGAGCGTCATTTCGATCAGCTCTTTGTTATTCCCGTTGTCGCCCTGCATGAAGGCGTTTTCCACCACGATGTTCCGGTAGACGATGTCGTGAACAAAAGCGTCGTCGCTGTTGTGGATGCTGATGACCGGCTTGTGGAAATTATACAGCACGGTGATGTCCTCAAACAGCACTTCGCTGATCTCCGGGTCCAGCGTCAGGCCTTTGTCGGTTTCATAGCCGATTTCCATCGACTGGGCCAGGTCGGTCCACACCTGGATGTTCCGGAAGGTGATGCCTCTGGTGGACCCGGAGTAGTTCTTGATGACCAGGCTGTCGTCCCAGGTGCGGGCAAAGCAGTTGGTGACCAGATGGTCCGTGCAGGACTGGAAGGTGAAGCCGTCCCCGTTCTGCCGGCCGGAGATGATCTTCACGTTGTCGATGACGACGTTCCGGGACGAATAGGAGTTCAGGTTCCAGCAGTTGGAATTGACGATGCTGATCCCCTCCACCCGGCAGTCCTTCGAATGGTTCAGGTCGATCGGCACCCGGGCATAGGATCCCGGCTGATTCCAGCCGGGATAATCGCTCCCGTCGATGATGCCCCGCCCGCAGATCCGCACGTTTTTCGCGTTGGCGACCGATATGATGGAATGAAGCACCGCTCCGCCGGACAGATAGAGCGTCTGGTTGTCCCTGAGGGCGATGGCATCGATCACCCATTCGCCCGGGCCGATCCAGAACACGTCCGGGTCGTCCGGGTCCGGCACATCGGTTTCAAGGGGATTGGCGAAAATATGGAGGGCCTGGTTCACGCTGCCGTTGAACACCACCGTGTACTGCCCCGGCTCCGTGATCAGGAAGGATACGGCACCGTCCCTGACCTCCGCTCTGATCCCCCGGGAGAGGGGGAGGACCTCGGCGCTTTCCACCGGCTTTGAAAGGCCGGGCATCCGCACCTCGAGCCTGACTCTGCCCTCAAAGTCAAAATAGGTCATCGGTGTGGAAGCGGGCTGTGTGTTCGCGTTCCAGATGTGCTCATGATTGACCATCACGTCATAGACGAACAGGTCCACCCCGTTGGCCCGGACGGACGCCGCGGCGGACGTCGTCATGGTCTTCGGGCCTTCGTAAACCGTCAGCCTGGTCGGGGCGGTTTCCGCCCCGGCGGAAGCCGCCGCCAGGGCCAGCGCGCACCCCGCCGCCAGCATTGCCAGCAGGATCATCCGTTTTTTTGTCATCAGCTTTACCCCTTTCCGGTCGTCGGAACGTTTAGCGTTAAACTTTATCTGCCTGTATTATACCTTTTCTGCTGGCGCCGATCAAGAGAGAAATAGAAAATTTGGCAAAAAAATATATGAAAATATCAGGTTGAGCGCTTGACAGTGTCCGCTTTATCTGCTATAATTTGCTCAACTGATAGGTTTAGCGTTAAACCTACAACAAACTGTTAAGGAGGCTGCATATGAAAAAGTTTTTTGCTGTTCTGCTCGCCGCGATGATGATGCTGGCCGTGGCCGCCCCCGTGCTGGCGGAAGGGGAAGTCTTCCTGTGGGACAATTTTGACGACCGCGATCCCAACGCCAAGCCCGACCTCGCCCCCAACGGCGCCAACCTCTGGTGGGACAACTGGGCCAACCTGCGCGCCAAGAACGAAGACGGCGCCATCAAGATCGACTACCGCCCGAAGGCCTTCGATCCCGACGACTATGACACCGAAGAAGAGTACTTCGCCCATGCCGGCGACTGGATGGGCAACTGGGGCGAAGCCGTCAACATGTGGGCGCTGGACGGCATCTCCTTCTGCAAATACCTGAACATCCGCATCAAGGGCGCCGAAGGCGGAGAACAAAAGAAGCTCATCATGGACTGGCATCCCGAAGACGCCAAGTTCTACGCGGCCCGCTTCTGCGACCTGGTGCTGGCGGACGGCAGCCACCCCGTGATCACCACCGACTGGCAGGACCTCGTGATTGACCTGGAAGCCTCCGGTTTCCCGGGCATGACCAACGCTTTCCACATCCGCGCGTTCGCCAAGTGCGTCATCTGGCTGGATGAGATTTCCTTCTCCGAAGCCGTCGCGCCTGTCGACGCTTCCAGCCAGCAGACCATCCTGGCCGGCATGACCCTGCCGGAGACCGGCAAACCCGGCGACCTGCCGATCAAAGACTTCCTGGCCGAACTGGAATAATCAGATCATTCTTTCCAACGGGGGCAGCGCGCTGCCTCCGTTTTTTTGACACGGCTCACGCATAAATGCGTTAGCCTATTGGCGGGGGAATACTTCCCCCGCCAATACCACCCCCTGAACGGATTTGCCTCTCGCCCCTACGGGGCTCCCGGGCGGCAAATCCGCA
>JBGUJG010000106.1:0-28863 GCA_045113695.1 Christensenellales bacterium | reverse complement strand
TCCATGCCGTCCGGCAACTTAATGATTTCTTCCGCCTTATCGGTCAGGTAGTATCGGATTCCTTCCTGGTCAAAGAGCTGAATCAGATAATCAGCATCATGGGTAACGAAGAAGATGAGCTGATCATAGTCATTGGTTGGATGCATATAAGTGATGCTTTTCGGAAGAAACTGACTGTGCAGTGAGCCGCAGTTTATAAAAACATAATCGGAAATCGTTGTAACCGTATCCGGAATCACCAGTTGGCGCAATCCGGAGCAATCCATAAACATATAGCTGTCAATCACCGGTACCGAGGCTGGCCACTCAAAATACTCAAGGGAAGTGCACCCGCGGAATGCTCCATTACCAATAGCTGATATATTTGACGGAAGGTCCAGGTTTCGAAGCGCCTGACAATCGTTAAATGCACCAGCTCCTATCGCAGTGACTGAAGATGGCAAAATGATCTCGGAAAGCTGCTCACATTCCCTGAAAGTGGCAGGCGGTATTTCTGTCAACTGCGCCTGTATGGTCACTTTCTTCAGTTTATCACAATGCAGGAATACATTGGTACCCATGGAAGTCACCGTTTCAGGAATAATAAATTCCTCAATCGATGTTCCCGCCAGGGCAAATTCCGGTATTTCCGTCACAGCAGATGGCCAGGTCATATCCTTTAGCTCATAGCACATCTGAAACAGACCGCTGCCAATACTCGTCACTGTTTCAGGGATTTTCATATCTGTCAGTTTGAAGCAGCTCTTCATGGCGCAATCTTCGATGGTTGTCAGCCCCTGCGGAAGTATGATGCGCGTTAAACTATGACACCCATCGAAGCAATGTTCTTTAAGAACCGTTATGCCATCCGGAACTGTCACAGCACCGCTTAGGGACTCACAATCCGCGAAAGCATATGCGCCCAGTATATTCACGTTTTGCGGGATTTGCACACTCTTCATGTAATAACATTTTTCAAAGCAATTATCCCCAATGGTAGTCAGCTGTGCCGGAAGATCAATACCGATCAGTCCGCTGGTTGAAAAAGCATAAGAATTCAATATCCGTACGTTCTCCGGCAAATTGATGGAGGTCAGATTGCTGCAATTACCAAAAGCATAGGACCCAATCGCATTCAGATCCTGAGGCAGGCGGACTTCTTCCAGTGAAGTACAGTCATAGAACGCCAGGCTGGGAATCTCTGAAATACCGTCCGGCAGCCAGACGTACTGCAGAGCACTGCAGCCATTAAAAACTTGTGAAAGCAAAGTTTTCACTGTATCCGGTAATACCACCCTCGTTACCTGCTTACCAAATACCCGGCCAATAACGGTATAACCGACAGTCAATTCAATATCTGTCCAATCCTGATCATAAATAGCATCCAGCCTCAGGCCTGCGGATTCACCTTCATCATCATAAAGGTATGTCTTCTTCACCAAGTGTTCTTCCGACGGATCTATAAACCCGATGCCGAACCTTCCCAGCGTCATTGCTCCGATCGAGCCTGTCCTTGCGTACACCTTGATATGTGCCATCAACGAGAAACCCGTGCCAAAGATTTCGGATTCTGTGTTGCAGAAAGAATCCGGGATATAAAACGCTGCCTGGTCCTTCCCGACAAATGCCCTTTCTACACAGCCAAGCCCGGTAAAACCTTCCGCAAAAGTGATGGATTTCTCAGCCACCACGGCGCATTCTCCGACAGATGTTACGCCCGCGGGAATCAGGAAGTGCTGAACGGCTGTTCTGTCGAAGCAGTATTCACCGATGCTTTCCAGGACTTCGGGCAGCTCGATCTCCGTAAGAGACTGACAGTTCCAAAAACATTGTTTGCCCAAATGCTTCACCCCGGGCATGGTAATCGATGTCAGTTTTCTGCATGACTTCAGACACTCATCCCCAAGCGAAGCTACCGTATCAGAAAGAGTGACATCTGTCAGTTCGCTCAGCTGACTGAACGCGGTTGCTCCAATTGAAGTGCAGCCGGAAGATACCACAATCTTTTTCAAATAATTACGGATGTAATAATTGTACCATGGCGCACTGTAGCTATAATCATCCATAGGACCGGACCCTGTAATCGTCAGTACTCCCGTTGTTGTACTCATCGACCATCTCAATTGTGCACCGCAGCTGCCGCTGTAATCCTGAGCACTGGCTCCGTTCTTCACAAGAATTATCATAAACAACACCATGCAGACTGAGAGCATCCATTTTTTCATAGTTTTACCCCTTTTATGTGTTACTTTCCATCGTTTTCATTATACACCACATTTTGCGTCCTGCCCATCCCCATGGCACGAAACACCCCTTTTCCATCACGAACGCCATCATTTTTGCCCCTGTTCCTCGCAGTAGGTCTGGAAGCGGCGGTGAAATTCTGCCCGGAAGGTCCGGCCCACGGGGATCAGGTCGCCGTTGGATAAAAGGACGTTCTGGGCCGTGTAGCGGCGGATGTAGCGGAGGTGGACGATATAGCTGCGGTGGCAGCGGACGAAGGTGTCCGGCGGGAGCAGCTTCAGGATTTCATGGAAGCGCTTGCGCAGACGGTATTCCCCCACCTCGTCCGTGGTTTTGATCAGGACGGTATGGCCGAGAGCCTCGACGGACAGAATGGAATCCTCCGGCAGGCGCAGTGCCTGGGCCCGGGTCTCGATCAGGACGCTGTCCCGCCCGGAAAGGCTGTAGCGGCGCCAGATGATCTCCATGCATTCGTCGATCTCCGCCTGGGAAACAGGCTTTTTGAGGAACCTTAGGGCGCTTACCGCGTAGCCCTCGTAGACGTACTCGCCGGAATTGGAGATGAACACCACCGGCAGGTTCGGGTCTCGCTGATGAATGCTTCGGACGGTCCGCAGGCCATTCTCCTCATGCTGAAACCGGATGCCGGTAAACAGGGCGTCCATCCTGAGGCCCGCCTCAAAACGCTCCATCAGATCCTCACTGGAATGAAACACCGTCACATTGACGGCGTGCTCCAGCCGGTGGGCCGACGCCCATCCTAAAACGGCCTGCCGGAGCGCCTGGGTGCAGGCCGGTTCATCGTCGCAGATGATTACGTTCATTGCCGGGGTCTCTCCTTCCGATCTTATTCAGTCATGGGAAAGGGGCTGATGGCGCTTTCCGGCCGGGGGTTTTACCAACAGTATAATACCCCCCCCCGAAAAAATTCAACACTTCCGAACTTTTACAGTTGTAACATTTTCTCTCACTACACAGGGCGGTCCGCTTCGAAGACCTCGGGCGGGGAGACGCCCAGCTCCGTCAGCAGCCTCTCTTCCTCCCCGCTCAGGAAACCCTCCTCCGATCTGACGTTTTTCCCTGTTCCAGTAGTATCTTGACTCGTACACATAGGTTGTTCCGTTCTCCTTGTTCCGGACATAGACCAGTTTCAATGGGATATTTCCTCCTACCGCCCGCGGCCTGACCGTCCGCATCATTCCATCTGTGGACGGAGACATTTTATTATACCCGAAAAACAAGCCTTTTTTCGTTTCTGGCACGAAAAGCGCGTATATGGCTCGAAATGCAATTTCAGTTAGGAGTGAGGAGTTAAAAGCCTATTTAGGCAGCCAGCAGTTATTGCCTATTGAATGATTTCCGGTTCACGTTCCTGCACCGTGGTATCAAAAAACTGGTTGATCAGTTCCTCAGCAGATTTTCCGCTCAGCTGGTACCTCGTGAACCCGTCAATCCAGAAATAGGTCATCTGGTTGCTGTCTGCACTCCAGTATAAACTGCGTCCGTTGTCCAGAAGGATTTTGTTATACCGATTCGTCCGCTTGAACTCCTCCCATAAATATTGCTCATTTGTGATCCAGGCCACATAGAAACTCATGGTATCATGGTCCCGCTGTGTATTTCTGAGGACGGTGCTCAGGCTGATGGCATTCTCATTCAATCTGACAGTATAGTATTCCGTCTCCCAGCCATCCTGAGAGGGCAGGATAGGCTCCGGAGAAAAGCCCAGATATTCTTCTACTTCGTCCAGGTCATCCGTGATGATGCCCGAATGAAGGCCGTGCCGTTCCGCCAGTTCAGCCAGGGCTGCCCGGGTAACTCCGGTCGCCCCATCCGTTTCCGGGATCGGCTCGTCAAACGCCGGCTGCTCCGGCTCCTCTTCCGGCCAAACTTCTTCTTCCTCCTCTACGCTTTCCCGGTTGCCCACGCTGACAAAGAAACGGATCTGCTCATCCGCGGAAGCACCGGTCAGTGTCCGGACGGTGGGACCTCTGTGCCAAGTATAGAGAATATCCCCGTCCTTTATCTCATTGCGGAATACGAGATCTCCCTTGACCCAGCGGTATCTGCCCGCCTGATCCTGTTCCAGCTGGATTTCCCTGAAACTTTCATAATCCGGAATCCAGGAGACCTGATAGACCAGCGGCTCACCGTCCGGCCCGGGCTGACGGTATATAACCCGGAGGTTTGTCCTTTGCCCGTCCTGTTCCAGGATATAATTTTCCGCCGCCCATCCCTCCAGGTCTGGCAGGAAGCTGTTCAGTGAAAAGCCCAGCCAGGTTTCTGCCTCGTACAGGTATTCCGTCTCCAGTTTTTTCTCCGGGCTTTCGGGCTCGTCTGCGGAGACCGCCGGTTCATCATCCTGATAGTAAGGGGCTGCGCCCGGGTTCATAAACCGCTCCACCAGCGTGTCTATCTCCGGCTCGCCAAACAGGTCATAGAACACATTTTTCCCGAACCAGACATAGGAGATATTTCCGTAATTCGTGGACCGGTAAGCAGTCCGGCCCGCTATGGTCAGGTATTTTCCCGCTTCATCCTGCTCAATGGGATAAGCTATCTCTTCCGGATACAAAATCCAGTGAATGTCAAAACTGAGAGCCGCATCATATCTCTGCATAGACTGATATCTGAAGTGTATAATAAGGGAATCTGGAAACACAGCCGTATGAGCGCTGTACAGCTTCCATCCGTCCAGCGCCGGCAAAAAGCTGCTCAGGGAAAAGCCCAGGAAGTTTTCCACCTCTTCTAATCTGTCCGATGCAAAACTGCGGAAAGGATAGTACTTTTCAAACGTTTTCCGGATCACTTCTTCGGTCACAGGTTCATCTTTCACCGGATTCAGACTCAGAAACGATTCGATTACCTCGTCCGCCGCCGCGCCTTTCAGCAAATAGATCTCCATGCCCCGGGACCAGAAATAAGAAATGCCGCCGTCATCCATGCTCTTGAAAACGCGGTTTCCGCTGACCGAGATAAACTCCCCTTCCCCTTCGGGCTGGGAAGCGTCATACAGGAAGGTAAAATTCGTGATCCAGCGGACGGTATAATCCAGCGTTTCATTCACCTCTTCATCCCGCTGAAAGTGGATCTTCATCCGGATTTCACTATCAAGGATGTCCGCGCTGTATGATTCCGCCCTCCAGCCCGGCAAAACGGGCACAACGCTTTCCAGAGAAAAGCCCAGAAAATCCTCGATCTGCTCAAACTGATCCGTCTGATAGCTGCTGCCGACCTGATGCGTGACATGGGCATGCGCCACCGAATCAATGGAAAACTGAGCGGTGTTCACATGGTACTGCAGCCCGTCCGTGGTGGAATAGGGCCTGAACCATCTCAGATGGATGGACACCGAACCCAGCAGGACGACGATCAGCACGGCAGCTGCCGCAATCGCCGCCGCCCGTCGGAGGTTCCGCTTCCTTTCCGAGCGGTCTGCCAGACACTGACGTACCGCGGCCCACTGCCGTTCATAATATCCGTCTTCCCGGGGCTCCGGAATGCCGCACAGTTCCGTCAGCAGATCGTCGCACGCCCTGACAAAATCGGCGTCAATCTCCCGGTCGTCTTTGGCAAGCTCCGCGTCGATCATCCGGCGCAGGCGGTCTATCAGCTCATCCGCCGTCATCTGCCCGGACAAGACGGCTTTTTTCAGTTGTTCCGTCAGGTTCTCCGTCTCGGAGCGGCTCATGGTTTTTCCCCCTTCAATGATATAAGGTCCGATATCATGAGAAAAGATTCTGCCAGAATGTAAAAATCTTGCTTAAACGTATTTTTTTCCGGATCCGCGCGACGGTGGATTTCACCGCCGCCTCCGATTTCCCGGTTTCTTCGGCAATCCTTCGGATGGATTTGCCCTTCTTTAAATACTCTGTGTACGCGGCCTGCTCCTGACCGGTCAGGAGGCTGAGGATCTCTTCCTCGTATTCCTTCGCCGCCTCGTTTGCCAGCCACCGCTCGACGGACGAAAGCGTCTGTTCCTCCGGTTCTTCCGCCTGCTGGTCCAGGGAGAAGGCCTCGTGCTTCCGGGCCCGGCGAGCTTTACGCAGGGCGTTGAGCAGGCGGTGATGGCAGGTTTTAAGCAGCCAGCCCCGGGGGCAGGGATGGTCTTTCAGCGTCTCGTATTCGGAAAAAGCCGAAAGGAACGTCTCCTGAACGCACTCGGCGATCAGGCCGTCATATTCCGGGGCGTAAGCGACATATGCCCTGCAGTGACGGTCCAGCGTCTCCGCGTACAGGGTATACAGCTCCGATATGAATTTTTCCCGTTCGTTCGTTGCAGTCATAAAACCTCTTCAGCCAGGAAATGATCTGGGTCTTTCACCCGGGGAAAACCTGTCAGGAAAAAGCGCAGCCAAAACGCAGAAAACCGGCCAAATTGTAGCATTTTATTATACTACAAACATCCCCGTTTTTCCATCCGCGTCACGAACAGCACATATATGGCACGAACGGCAGGGAGGATTCGTAATGCATAATTCATAATTCATAATTCATAATGCATAATGTGCGCTGAAGCGCGGAACAAGTACAGGATAGGGGTAAATCAGGATGCTGCCTGTTTGGGTCGTTCTATTGCCTTGCCAGCGCCGCCTTTGAGCCTGAAAAATTAAAAAGCCGCCCGCCATGTAAAAGGGCAGCTGTGTCAAATGTACTTTGACCGTTTTTTCTCAGTGTTTTTCTCGGACATTGGTTCAAACAGGTTCGGAGCAGTCAAAGGATCGGACAGTCTTTACAGATGCGGTCAATCCTCATTCCTGACTCCTCACTCACTACAGCCGGTTTGTTGCCCGCTGCCCGGGTCCTTTTCCCCGCCTTCGTACCTCTCCAAAAACGAGTGCTCCTTCCCGCCTTCCTTCCAGCCCGGGAAGGTCTGGATGTTGACGGTGTGAAGGGCGGCGAAGATGCGAAGCTCGATGTCCGGCTCGGTGGCCTTGAGACTGCGGATCATCTCCTTGACCGCCTTGCGCTTGGAAAGGGCTTCGTGATCCTCGCTGCGCTCGGTCAGGCGGCAGGCGCACCGCAGGAAGGAAAGGCCGTTGTAGCGGGCCCAGGCAACCACGTCGTCCTCCAGGATCCGGTACATCGGGCGGATCAGCTCCATGCCGGGGAAGTTGTCGCTGCGCAGCTTCGGCAGCATCCCCTGCAGCTGTGAGCCGTAGAACATGGCCATCACCGTGGTCTCGATGACGTCGTTCAGGTGGTGGCCCAGGGCGATCTTGTTGCAGCCGCGCTTCTTCGCCTCTGCGTAGAGGTTTCCCCGCCGCATCCTGGCGCACAGGTAGCAGGGGTTTTTCTCCGTCCCATCCGCGACGGCGAAGATATCCGTCTCAAACACTTCGACGGGAATGTCCAGCAAGGCGGCGTTTTCCTCGATCCGCCGGCGGTTTTCCGGGCTGTAGCCCGGGTCCATCACCAGAAAGGTCAGGCCGAAGGGAAAGTCGCTGTAGCGCTGCAGCAGGCGCATCAGCAGGGCCAGGAGCATCGAATCCTTTCCGCCGGAGATGCACACGGCCACCCGGTCTCCCGGAACGAGCAGCTGATACTGCTTGACGGCGTGGATAAAAGGCGTCCACAGCTCCTTGCGGAACCGCTTGTGGACGCTTCGCTCGATCAGCTGGCAGCGGGTCAGTTCGTCTCTCATATATCCTCCCGGGTCAGGTCTTTGACCACTTCCGCAGCGATCAGCAGCCCGGCGGCGGCGGGCACGAAGACAATGCTGCCCGGCAGGCTGCGCTTGCCCGGCGGCAGCGGTTCCCCGTCCGGCAAAGCAGCCGGCGTCATCGGCGCTTCGTCTGACCAGACGGCCTTGAGCCGCGTGATCCCCTTCTTTCTGAGGGCCTGGCGTACCGCCCGGGCCAGAGGGCAGACGGAGGTTTTGCTGATGTCCGACACGCGGAAGCGGGAGGGGTCCAGCTTATTGCCCGCCCCCATGCTGCTGATGACGGGAACACCGGCCCGCTCCCCCGCAACGGCCAGGCCGACCTTGGCGGCCACGCTGTCCACCGCGTCCACGACATAATCATAATCCGCGAAGGGAAACATGTCCATATTGTCAGGCAGGGCGAAGACCGGCCAGCAGGTGACGCGCAGGTCCGGGCAGATCTCGTTCAGCCGCTCCCTCATCGCGTCCGTCTTGAGCATGCCGATCGTCCGGTGGGTCGCGATGATCTGCCGGTTCAGGTTTGTCAGGCTGACGCGGTCGCTGTCGATCAGGTCCAGCGCGCCGACGCCGCTGCGGGCCAGCGCCTCCGCCGCATACCCCCCGACCCCGCCGACGCCGAACACGGCCACCCTGGACCGGCGCAGCTTTTCCATCCTGTCCGGCCCGAGCAGCAGCTCCGTCCGCTGAAACTGTGAAACCATCATGGAACCCCCCTGCTATTCTGGCGTGTTTCTTTTCAAACGGCATCAGCGCACCAGAGTGAAGAGTGGAGAGTGAAGATTTCATTTTGTCCGCGAATGAAAGCATGTCCGAACTTGTGCATTCAAAAACGATATTGATCTCCACTCTGCGGCTGAAGGCCGCGAAAACTCTTCACTTTTAACTCTGCGAGCACCGCGAGAAAAACTCTTCACTCTGCGGCCTACAGCCGCACCGCTTTTCAAGAAAAAGGGGAAGGAAACACTTCCGTTCCTCCCCTTCCTGATGATGCCGGCTGACCGGTTTACTCTGCCGGCTCTTCTCCGGCAGCGGCTGCTTCCTCCGCCGCGGCTTCTTCCGCCAGGCGCTGCTCCTCGGCCAGGCGGGCAGCCTCTTCCTCCGCCAGGCGCTGTTCTTCCGCCAGGCGGGCGGCTTCCTCTTCCGCCAGGCGTTCAAGCATCTCCGCCGGCGTCTCCCGCCGTTCGGGGGCGGTGAAAGCCAGGTCATCCAGCACCAGCCACTCGTTGCCTTTATTGGTGTTCAGCAGATAGCCGTGCAGGCCGTCCTCCGTTTCCACTTCCGCCCAGCCGTTGTCCTTGATCTGCAGGACGGTCAGCGGGCGGAGGGTGGGGAACTGCTTGAGCCGGTTTCCGTTTGACCGGTCCGCCGAGCGGATATTGACGGTGGTGCGGCGTTCGGGCTTGATCGGGTCCTTCAGGACAGCCTTGGCCACCGGGCCCTCCCAGACGTCCCGGAACGACAGGCAGTCGTTCTGCACGTAGCCCTCATATTTGCCCCAGCGGATCAGGGAAAACTGGTCGAATCTTTCCATGATCACCACGTACTGCCCGTCCGGAATCTTGGTGACGTTTTTGGACTTGGTGCTTGCTGTCTTGTGCAAAGGCAGGCTTTTGCTGCGCTGCAGGAAGACGACCGCGATCTGGTTGCCGTAGGGCGAATCGCTGAAGGACAGGGTGTTGCTGCGGACATAGAAGGTGCCCTTCACGCCTTTTTTCGTAAAGCTGCACCAGGCCAGGCCGAGGGCCTTGATCTCAATTTCCGCCCCGTACGGAAGGGCGTCGACCGGTTCCTTCCATTCGTCAAAGTCATCGTAGACAAAAGCGCCCTCTTCCGCGGCGACCACGGCCGTAATCTTGCCCTTGACATACGTCGGCGCGATGGGTTCCTCCGCCGCCAGTCCGGGCACGGCGGAAACCAGCATCAGGCAAACAGCAAATAAAGCGATCCATTTCTTCAGCATATGATCAGTCCCCTTTCAGGAAGGTGCATTCCCAATCATTCATATTTTACATGCTGAACGGTATTTTTGTCAATTCCCAATAGCCTTTGAGAATGTATCAAGTTGTACCGGGGAACACGGGAGGTACAGCCGGACTCTCCGGCGATATCTTGATGCTCCGGCTGCCGTCCCGCTTTTCACACATAAAAACACCGCAAAACCCCTTCAGCGCCGGGAGATCACTGCTTTTCCGCCATCATCTCATCGAGGATGCGGGCGGCATCACAGACCAGCCGCGGGCAGGGACGCTTCCGGTAGAATTCTTCATTCCGCTGCTCCGGTTCCCCGCCGCTTTCCGGCTGAAGCCCGGCCAGGGTCAGCAGTTCGCGGCAGCTGATGCTGGCATTTTCCGCCCTGAACCTTTCCGCGAATTCCCTGACCAGCGCGTAATGCCGCTTTTTGGCCTCGTAATCGGCAGGATCATCGTATCCTTCCGTGATACCCAGCACCAGCGCCGCCGCGCTCACCACCCCGCAGGTTTCCCGCAGACGGCCCAGTCCGCCGCCGAACGAGGACGCCATGCGGGCCGAGGTATCCAGATCATAACCGGTCACGTCCGTAAAAGCGCAGAAAACCGCCTGCGCACAGTTGTACCCCTGAATGAAAAGCTGCCCGGCAGCCTGAGCATGATCTTTCATACGTACCCTCCTGATGATGTAAAAATTGTTTCCTGCCCGGTCAGAGCACGCATGCCCCTCTGTTCGTTCCAGAGCAGACTTCACCCGGGCATTTCTGCCGGCGTCCGTCCCTCACCCAAGGGCCGCTTCAATGCAGTTTTCAATCGTTTCTGCCCGGCGCAGCAGCCTTTTCTTCCGGATGTCATCCCCGCCGGGCCACTCCATCAGTTTCTTGATCCTGCCCAGGGCGATCGTCCCCTGGAAGCGGTCTTTCCAGCCCTCGTAGAGGGCGGTGTACCAGGCAGTCAGCTCTTCCGCGCCGGCCGCCGGCCCTCCGCGGATCCGCCGGGCGAGGGCCGGGTCCGACAGCAGGCCGCGGCCGATCATGACCGCCTCCGTCCCCGGGCAGCGGGCACACAGGGCTTGCACGTCCTCCGGCGTCCGCAGGTCCCCGTTGTAAACCGGGTGCGGCAGTCCCCGCTTCAGGGCCAGGTCAAAAGCCTCCGGATGGATGTCCCCGGTGTACTGTTCCAGCGCGGTGCGGACATGGACCGTCACATGGGCAAATGGATAATCCGAAAGCAGGGCCAGGATCCCCGGCCACTCCCCGGGGCTTTCATAGCCGATGCGGGTTTTGACCGAGAGCGGTACGGGAAGCGGGGCGGAAAACACCCTGTCCAGAAAGGACCGCAGCGCCGGCAGGTCGCGGAGCATCCCGCTGCCCCTGCCCCGTTTCGTCACCGTCGGCGACGGGCAGCCCAGGTTCAGATCCGCGCATGGGTAACCGAGATCGCGCACATACGAAAGCCAGGCCGCCAGCTGGCCAGGGTCCCGGGTCAGCGCCTGGGGCAGCACCCTGAGCCCCCGGTTTTCCTCCGGGGCGATGTCCCGCATTTCGCGGGTCTGCAGGGACAGGGACTGCGTCAGCTTGTGAAACGGCAGGCAGTAGACGTCGATGCCCCCGAAAATCCAATGGTGGACGCGGCGGAAGACTCCGTCCGTAATGCCCTCCATCGGCGCAGAATAAATGATCAACCGGTTTCCTCCCTGATGTCACATATGCACCCTGATCTCCGGCAGCACCGCGTCGATGTCGACAAAGCCGACCCGGCCGTTCATCCTGTCGATATAGACCGGCACCTGATCCGACTGAAGAAGGTCTGAAACATTGATGTACAGATACCTGCTGTAGTATACATGAACGATGCCCGTGTCCGGGTCGGTGTAATGGCATTCCACGACATTCGGATGGCTGCCGTTCATGTTCACGTTTTTCTGCTCATGAAAGCCCGCGATCTGCGCCGTCACACAGTACCCGCCCTCATAGGCGCGTCGCAGAAGGGCCCGGCGGCGGACGTCCGCCAGCAGGAGAATCAGACCCGTGATCAGAAAGACCGCGCCCATCCCGCCGAAGGTATAGAGAAAAACCTCCGGCGCTTCGGGGTCATCCCCGACTCTGAAATGCCAGAAGCAAATCCCCAGGGTCAGGAACAGGAAACCCATCGGCGAAAAGATCATGCCGAGGATGCCTTTTGCCGTCCAGCCGTATTTCTTTCGTCCGTTCATCGCTTTTCTCCCGTATCAGTCCGTCATCATTCTCTTTCTTCAAAATGATCCAGCCCGACCACGTCCCCGCCTTTCAGGACCAGCCGGAAGGCACTGCCCGCTTCCCCGCGGGCTGCTTCTATTTCCTCCTGCCCGCAGGGCTGCCAGTCCTCTCCGTCCCATAGATAATATGCTTCCGGATCGGAATGAATCACGATGGAAACGACATATTCGCCCTCAGACAGCACGGCGGCGGCCAGATCGGTGCCCGCCACGGGCCAGGTGGAAAACTCGTTTCCAGAAGCGGTGTTGTAAAACGTAACGATCCCGGGAAGGTCACTGTTCTGCCATACCATGTCAATCAGAACCAGCGCCTGATGGTCCAGGCGCGGTTCATCGGGAACGGACCGGTCATCAAGCCCCAGATCGGCCACCGCCTGCTCCATCACCGGGGCAAAGCCGCTCAGCCCGGCAATCTCCGCGCACCACGCAGCCCGGGCGGCCAGCTCGGGGAAATCGGTGACCGGCGTCAGCGTAAGATCAAACAGGAACCAGTAATCAAAACGTTCCGCCGGCGTCATGCCGGCTTCCGCCTGACGATATGCCAGCATGTTCACGATGTTGGCGTTGTGATGCACGCTGCCCAGGTCGTTCACGCTCTGGTCTGGGACATCCGTGGCAGGGGTGTAGTACTCATCCCAGACAAACAGGGGATATTCGTCCCGGTGCGACGTTCTGAAGCTCTGCAGCCAGTTGTCCTGTTCCAACGTCCACCCTTCGATGTCCGCTTCCACAGCCGAGCCGATCAGATCGCTGATCGCCTCGTTCAGGGCGCCGGTTTCATTTTCATAC
This sequence comes from Christensenellales bacterium, assembly GCA_045113695.1. GTDB lineage: Bacteria > Bacillota > Clostridia > Christensenellales > Aristaeellaceae > UBA4246. Next base: position 15,962 of record JBGUJG010000106.1, on the reverse strand, counting down.
CTTCCGATATGGTTCGCGGCGGAAACGCCGTGCATAAACTCATGGGCGATCACCTGGATGGACTGGCTGGCGCCGTCACCCGTCCCAAAGCTGAAATAATGAAAGGCGCCGCCGAAGCCGCCGTAAGCGGCATTGCCGTTCGTGTCTCCGGAAAAGTCAATGGACAGTACGCAGGGACTGCCGTTTCCGTCCGGGCTCAGCCATCCTTTGGCCGCGAAGTAATCATAGACCTGGAGGAAACGGTAATAGGTGATCACCGGCCCTGCCGTATCCGAGAGATCGTCCAGACACAGGGGCCGGATGACCGGGTTTTCTCCGTCCCCGCTTCCCAGAGAGGCGGAATCCACACAGTAGATCCGGCGTTCCGTGTCGCCCAGATACATACTGCCGTTCTCCGGGCTGACCAGAACGGGAACGGATCCTTCCATGCGCTTGCCGGAAAGGGTTTCGAGCGAGACTTCATACACCGCGCTTTCATATTCAGCGTCCAGCACTGCCTGCCGCTGATACTCTTCGTCCGGATCGTCCCGGATGATGTCATCCGTATTGTCCGGCAGGGAAGAAGCGATTCCCAGGATTTTTCCTTCATCATTGGCAATGATTTTCAGACAGCAGTTCCTCAGCTCGAGGCCGTCTTCCATGGCCCGGAAGGTATAGCAGATCACGCCGCCGTAAGCGTCCGTCCGGAGCCATGCCATGTTCAGACCTGTTCCCGACGCAAAATCAGCGGCGGCGAAAGCCGCTTCTTCCTCATCGGCGACCGGCCCGTACGGCATCGGACCGGCCATAAAAGTCACGCCGCTGTTTTCGCTGCTGTATACCGCGGTCTCCGTCCTGTCCGTCACGGGCGTATAAGTGTCCCGGATCTCAGCGGAGAACGGCCAGGAAAGCATGGTATCCCTGTCCTCCTCAGCGGCGCTCTCGCAGATTGCCGGTAAGCAGAGGCAGGCGGAAATCAGCAGAACCAGATACAGGCACATCATTTTTCGCATTGTTGTTTTTTTCATCATTCAACTCTCCCTTTCCTGTCATGACTGCCGTCCCTCTTTCCGTCTGTCCGGCAGATGATCCGTCAGATATCCGGGCATGCCGGATTCACGAGATTTCCCCGTTCAGCTTCTTCTCCACCCGGTTCAGCGTATCAAAGAACCGCCCGGTGGCCACTGCCGGCCCCATCAGCGCAAGGCCGAGCGTGTTCCAGCCGAACATATGCCGGAAGGATGTATACGGGCCGGGAAGACCCATCTCCACCGCCTTCGCCTTCAGTTCTTCAGAGATCCGCGCCATCCAGACCAGCGGATAGATAAACAGCGTCGGGATGCCGATCAGATAAGCTTTCCAGTAGGGCATCAGCCGATGGCCGAGGATTTCCTCCAGCTCATCCTGCAGGCCGCCCAGCGGCATATACAGGAGGAAGAACAGGCCTGCCGTAAAGAAATCGACAAAACCCAGCAGGAAGCCCGGGCGGTCAGTATGTTTATATTTCATGGGCGAGCCGCTCCTCATCCGTATATCCCCGCTTTGTTCCGCCATGCATACGCCATCACACAGGAAGCCTGCGCCTCCGCCGAAGTGCCCTCGGCGACGAAATCCGGGCAGCCGCAGACCTCGTGGATCAGGCCGATGCCGTCGATCTTTCCGGTGACGGTCTCAAAAGCCCGTTCGGCATGAACGCCGTAATCCGCGGAAAGGAAACCGTCATGAATGCCGCGCCATATGGCAGCAGCCGTCATCAGGGAAGAAGTCCCGTCCACGAAAGACGAAGGCTCATCCAGGATATCGTGAAAGCGGCCGTCCGGCAGCTGATAAAAGAGCATGGCACCCAGCAGGTTCCTGTACTGACGGGCCAACGCGTCCGCCGTTCCGCCGTCTCCGTGTTCCCGCGCAGCTTCCGCGGTGCGGATCAGCCCCAGCAGCGCCCAGCCGTTTCCCGTAGCCCAGCGCTTCCGACGGACATAACGATGCTGTTCGGTATCAATAATATGGTAGAACAGGCCTGTCTCCCGGTCGGACAGATGCCGCGTATAGCCGGCGATCTGCTCCGCCGCTTCCTGGACCAGGCCCATGACGGCCAGAAAAGGCGGCACCATATACAGCCCGTCGATCCAGAGCTGCCTGGCCGAAAAGCCCGCTTCAAAGCTGACTTCATTATGGCAGATGACGCCGTCCGACGTCCGGGGGGCTTGGTTCATCAGATAATCGAGCATCCGCTCCGCGCCGTTCAGGAAGAAGCTGTCGCCGGTCTTTTCATACGCCCGCAGACAGGCCTCCCCGCACGCGGCAGGGTCTGAGACCGCGGGGCCGCCGCCCGCCATGGCCAGCCGTCCGTCCGGAGAGCTCCGTTTGACGGCGTCATAAGCCATCGGCAGCCAGAATTCCTGCCGGTCCGCTTCATACAGCGCCTGCATGCACACGCCCTGCTCCCACGGATACCGCTGCATGGCCAGCATGCAGCGGATCACCTGCTCAATGACATCATGGCTGCTCATGAACGCCGTACCTCCGCATAAAACAGATGATTCTTTCCGGCCGTCAAAGTCAGAGATTTCTTCCGTTCAGGCGCCGCTGCCTGCGGCAGAACCGGCAGACGCGCTCATTCATCCGCCGGAATCATGAAACGGAGCTGACCGCCGATATACATGATGTCCCGCTTTTCCTGTTCCTCCCGGGTCAGGCAGTCCGTTTCGGGATCATAGGAAAGCATCCGCCCGCCGCCCAGGGAGATCAGGGAAGGCCGGATGGTGGACAGGGCAAAAACTTCATCGTATATGCTCGGATTGTCCGGCGCAGCGATGGCAAAAACCTCTGCTTCTTCCGCCCATTCACGGGGGAGATAATGCTCCTGCATGGTATCATAGCCCGGCAGGACGGACCCGGCAGGGACCATGCCCTCTGTGAGGAACCGGTTCTCGCAGTCCAGCATCATGTTCTGCCAGAAAATCAGGCCGGGCTCATCGGCCCCGAAGAAGCACTGTTTCTCAAAAGCACCTGTATCCGCATACAGGGGAAGGCCGGTTTCCCCGTCCGCGGAGATTTCCGCGATAATGCTGTCCAGGCTCCTTCCCTCGTGGAGGTCAAAAAGGATCTGATTGAGGCCCTCCAGCAGGGCGGCCCGGTTCAGCCTGGGCCGGTTCCCCTCCATCCGGACAGGCTCCAGGCCCATTTTCGCAGCCGCCATGCTGTACAGGTACATGGAGGCCACATAGCCCAGGTTATAGGTGTTTTCGCTGTCTTTGAGGGAGGCCAGAAAGATATCGTCCGGCCAGATGTCATGAAGGACATACATCATATTCGCGCGGTCCGAGAGGATCGGCATATATTCTTCGGGCGGCAGGTCGGTGCCGAAAAAGTCCAGTAATTCCCGGCGCCGCAGGGCGTATCCGGCCTGAACGGAGGTGGCGGTCCCCTCCGCAAACCAGTCCGGCAGGGCGTTGACGGAAATCCTTTCCCCGGCTTCATCCAGGAGGTATTCCCCCGCTTCGTCCCGGGCGAAAACGCGGCGGCCCGTCCGGTCGGTGCCGTTCATGGCGTTCCGGTTATAGTCAAACATGAAGGCGTGCATCATCTCGTGAAGGACGGTGTCCTCCAGCTCGATCAGCCGGCGGTCGTCCCGCATGGTGTCCTGCCCGCAGACCGCCAGGTTGACCAGGAGGCGGTAGGCCAGATTGTCCTGCGGGGCGTCGATGCTGCGGATGCTTTCGCCGTCCGGCCCGACGTAGGCGCAGGTGAACATGGCGCCGAACTGGTTGGTTTCGCTGTCCGTCAGCCCCAGGGCGGTATAGCGGCTGATCTGCCCCTCCAGCGCAGCCTGTTCAAAAACGGGAATCTGCATCAGCTTTTTCACGGCCTGTGGAACGATACAGTGCATCAGCCGGTCCGAAAGCCAGGCCAGGTAGTCCAGTGCCCCCTCCTGATCTTTGCCGGAGACAGCCCAGAAGAGGGCCGTGCTGTCGCAGCAGCCCTCCAGGTTGATCCCATGGCGGATCAGGGCTGTGCTTTCCGTTTCCGCGGCCCGGGCGCACCCGGAGAGCACCAGGCAGAGGGCCGCCAGGCAAGCGATCCATCGTTTCATATTCATTGTCCTTTCAGTGTTCTGTTGATCCCAGCTGCCGATCCGTTCGCGTATCCGGAACAGGCGGGAGCGCTGCGTCTCCGCGGCAGCGGGAAAGGCATTTCCGGGCGCCGATCGTTTCCAGCGCGTTTTCCCTGCCTTTCCTTCCTCCCTATTGTACCTTTTTGCAGCTGAAAAAGCCAGTCCTTTTCAGAACTGACTTTTTACGACAGCCATCATATGCGGCCGGCTCTGTTTTCGGTAATCACAGCATACCGTACCGGTTTCCGGACCTTCAGCATGCTTGTCTCAGTTCCAGGCGCCGGTGAGCTTCATTGCCACGATCATGATCGTCATGATCACAGCCAGGCCGCCCATCATGTACAGCATCATCTTCCTGGAGTTCCTGGCTTCTTCCGCTCTGTCTTTCCGCTTCTGTTCCGCGATTTCCGTCGCGTGTTCCCGGTTGTAGCGGATTTTGTCGGCCGTCTGGCTGAAAAGGGTTTTTGCGATCCCATGGATGGCGCCGGCCATCGTCTCCGGCGTTTCTTCCTTTATTTCAATCTCGGCCCCGCAATAAGGGCAGAACCTGACCTGTTTGAGCTGATCAATCTCCAGTGTTGCGCCGCAATGTTCACATTTCATAATCTGATCCTCCTCTGCGTTTGCCGATGATCTTTCCCGTCATTTCCGCCGTGACAGCGTTCGTTCATTTCTGTTTTTTCCTGCGGGCCGTTTGTTCCGGCCCACACTTATTGATACGGCGGAAAGGAGAAAATGGCAGTTCATGACGCAATTTTTTGAAAAACGAAGTAAACAAAAAGTCTGACATGCTTTTTTCTGCATATCAGGCGCGCAGCGGCAGAAAAAGCTCTTCCGTTATTCTGCGCACAGGATATCCTGCTCAGGCCGGAGACTTTCGGAGAACATCAGCCCGTCAGCTTGGCATGGGTTGATTCCGGCACGCTCGGCAGACTGTCCATCCGTTTCTGATCGTACATTCTGCAGCTGATGCGGTCTTAATGCGGCGCCGCCACCTCGTACAGACGAATCAGGACGCCCTGATCATCCGGTATTCCTTCCCCCACAAAGCAGTTCCGGTGAAGATACGGGGCCAGGGCGGTGCTGTCCGTGATGAAGGCCGGTACGGTTCTGAACACCGCGGGCACGCTGCCGTCGTCAAACCAGCCGTTGTTTTCTATATAGATGCGGCAGGACGCCCCGGTGTAATCCGACCCCTCCAGCATGTAGCGGGCAAGCATGTGGCGTACGCCGCCGAGATTGACCCGCTGCACATCCACGCCGCCCGGGCAGACCCGGCCCCGGAAGATTTCCCCCGCCGCCGTACCGCCGAAAGGGATGAGAACCACGGAGCCTCCCGGCCCCGAGAGCCTGGAAATCTCCTTTCCGTCGATCGTGACCCGGATTTCCAATATGAGCTTTTTTTCCATACGGACGATCCTCCCCCGCCAGACCGGCATTCATCTGAACGCTCATCAGAAAGCCGGCTTTGTTTCAGTGTGTCTCTTCACCGCGGGAATGATCAAAAACACCATTCTCTTGTTTCCGGATGAAAAACAGGGAACTGGCGGCTGTCTGATTCGACAGCAGCCTGCGTTGCCGCCGGCTCCTTTACTGAAGGGGTGAAATCGCGTCCAGAATCGTTTTTTCCAGGGCTTCCCGGCCGTAGCTGTCCACGGCCGCCTTGTTCTTTTCGCCGTGGGTCAGATTGCCGGCACCGCCGATGCAGCCGTTCACGCAGGCCATGCCCTCGATAAAGTTGGCGTCCAGGGCGTTTTTGCTTTTTTTCAACAGCGCCATTTTGCATTCCTCAATGCCGTCGCAGGCGCAGGCCTTCAACTGGAAGTCATCCAGGTGCTGCTCTTTGAGTCCCTCGGCCACCGCATCGGACAGACCGCCGCTGCGGGCGAAGATGCGGCCGAAGTAGCTGGCGTTGTCCAACACGTCCTCCGGCAGGGCGGTGATATCAATGTCCCGGCTGTCCAGCAGCGCCTGCAGTTCCTCAAAGGTGATGGCGGCGTCCACATAGGGCTTTACTTCTTCCAGCTGCACTTCCGCTTTTTTCGCGGTGCAGGGCCCGATGAACACGATTCTGACATTTTCTTCGTGTTCTTTGATGTATTTGGCGATGGTGGCCATGGGAGAGAGATTGTGGGAAATATACGGCACCAGCGCCGGGAACGCTGTCTTCACATAACGCACAAACGCCGGGCAGCAGGAAGAGGTCAGGAAGCCTTTTTCCGTCAGTTCCTTTGATTCGGCCTGTGCCACCATATCCGCGCCCAGAGCGGCCTCCACCACCGTGTAGAATCCAAGCTCCTTGATGCCGGTGATCACCTGCCCCAGCTTCGCGTAACTAAGCTGGCTGCCGATGGCGGGCGCGACCAGGGCGTACACTTTGTACCTGGTATTGCCCTCACTTTTTTTCAGCATGTCGATCACGTTGATAATGAAGGACCGGTCCGTGATCGCGCCGAAGGGACACTGATACACGCAGGCGCCGCACTGGATGCACTTTTCGTCGTCGATCTTGGCGGCGTTGTCGTCATTGATGGAAATCGCCTTGATCTTGCAGGCGTTCTGGCAGGGGCGCTTGCGGTTGACGATCGCGCTGTACGGGCAGACCTTGGCGCACTGTCCGCACTCCACGCACTTGGATTTGTCGATATGCGCCTCATGGTTGTGATCAAAGGAAATCGCCCCGCGTCTGCAGACATCCTCGCACCGGTGGGCAAGACACCCGCGGCACGAATCCGTGACCTGATAGCCTACGGCAGGACAGTCGTCGCAGGCGATATCGATTACCTGAATGATATTGGTGCCCTGTCCGCCGCCCATGGCCAGCTTGACGCGTTCGGCCAGAATCGCCCGCTCCTTGTACACGCAGCAGCGCATGGTGGGCACCTTGCCGGGAACAATTGTTTTGGGGATGTCCAGCACATTGTCCAGCAGCGTGTCGTTCCACGCCTGCCGCGCCACTTCCCGCAGAACCTTGTATTTCAGATATTGTACTTTTGTATCGAATTTACGCATAATCGCTCCTCAGAAATAACTGACTTTGATGCGCTTGCCCATCTTTTTAAGCGCTTCCGACAATTCCTGCACTAGGTTCATTTTGATGTTGAAGTTGATGGGCAGGTTGGGGTTCTGATGGGCGGGATTAATCGCTTTGCCCACGTAGAAGCTGATGTCGGTGGCCTCCTCAAACAGCAGGCGGCTGATCATGGATGCCCCGTCCCTGCCGCTGCTCCAGTCTTCATATCGCAGGTTTTCCCCGATATAATCCTTGGCGTATTCCACCACCCGGTTGACCGTGATCACGCCCTCGGTAACCAGATCGACTCCCTCCAGATAGGCGATCGGCGGAATGTCGCCCTCAAAGTCCAGCGAGGCGTGCAGGGGCTTGTTCAGCCATTTGGCCGCGATGGAAGAAGTGGTGCCGCCGCAGATGATATGCTTGCCCTCCTTGGCGAAGAACAGGTTCATCATCCGTTCGCCGTCGTCCCGGTTGCTGGGCGGACCGAACAGCATGTTCATCGGCACCCGCTTGCGGACGCGCACCACGCAGGCAGTGGCGTCGTCCCCCGGCTCGCCGCCGTAGAGCTTGTTGCATTCGTCCACCAGGACAGTGGAAAGGTTCTTGGCAGTGTAGCCGCACAGGCTCATGGCCTCCATGAAGGAGATGATGTCTTCCCGTTTCCAGCCGAAATTGTAGGCCATCCCGATGCCCGCGTGGGGGCAGCCGTCGCTCATGGCGATGAACACATCGTCCTCCTGGAGCCGGATGAGGGAACGGAAAATCTGCTTGCCGCCGATGGTGGTCTCCGTACGCGGATATTCCCAGTTTTCCCCGTTCCGCAGCACGATCACCTGGGGATTGTCATACTGGATCAGTTCCGCAGTCTGGTTGCGGATCAGGCGGATGATGGTGAAGGTGGAATAGGCCACCCCGCGCACCGAGCAGACCGGCAGGGTGGCTGCGATCGTCTCCACGCATTCCTCAATGGATAATCCGGCGGCCAGCATGGTGGAAATGATCTTGCTGGTCAGGGTGGACAGGATGCTGGCCTTGACCCCGCTGCCCAGCCCGTCCGCCAGCACGATCACCGTGGAGCCGTCCTCCTGCTCCACCACTTCCACATGGTCCCCGCAGAGCTGCTCGCCCGCGTGATTGATGCTTTTATAGCCGATATCACAGGTCAGGTCATTCATGGGTGATGGACTCCTTCAGCTTGGACAGGGCAATTTTGGTTTCGGCAGCGGTTTCGCCCAGAAGGCTGGCGATTTCCTGCACGATGCGCATCTGCTTGTCCACCACTTTGTCGGCCACTTCCACCGTCTGGCGGCTGATTTCTTCGCGCTGGCGGCGGGCTTCCTCTTCTTCGCTGACATCGCGCATGATGCACAGCAGCATCCTTCCGTCCTCGGCGGGCACGATGGTCTGCTGGATCGTGCAGCCGTATTCCGCCAGATAGGAACGCTGGTGGAAGATGCCGCGGCCGGTGTTTTTCACCTTCAGGAAAGGCGCGGGATCCAGGATGCGGATCACCTGGTCGCCCAGGATGGCGCTGTCGGAACGCAGGTTCAGGATCTTGAGCGCCGCGGGGTTGATCTGCTGCACCTCCAGCTGATCGTTGAGCATAATGATGCCGTTGGGGCTGTTGCGGGCAATGGTATCGCTGACGTTTTCCGCCTTTTCCATCAGATACGGCAGGCACATGGACACGTCCGCCTTGCCCTGGTAAATGGCGATCGCCTTTTCCCGGCAGGTATCGTATCCACAGGAGCCGCAGTTCAGTTCCTGGCTGGGCTTGAACTTGCCCATTTCCCGGAGGATGTCCCGGATCTCCGTCTCGCTGGGCATGCCCGCCCGGTGCTCGATGGGCTCAAAGCGCTTGCGAAGCTGCCGGATCTCCGGCTGTTCGATGTCAAAATCCTTTTTCCCTGCATACTGAGCCACGGCCAGGTAATCCTTCACCGGGCTGCGGCCGTACTTTTCCATCACCGGGCCGCCGGCGCAGCTGCCCACACAGGCGCTCATTTCAATGAAGCAATGGTGGATCCTCCCCTGTTCGATGTCCCTGAGCGCGGCGATGCAGTTTTCCACCCCGTCCAGCGCCAGGTAGGTAAAGCCCGGCGCGTCCTGCGCCATGGTCTTGAGGATGCCGCCGGCGGTCGGGAAAAACCGCGCCAGGCTGTGATCGTCCGGCTGCCGGTCCTGCCGGATCGTTACGCCTTCTTTTTTCAGCCAGTTGGTCAGCTCTTCGTAGGTCAGCACGGCGTCCACAATGCCTTCATAGTACTCCGCCTCATCCTTTTTGGCCACGCAGGGGCCGATGAACACGGTTTTCGCTTTGGGGATGCGCCGCTTGATATCCTCGCAATGGGCCTGCATGGGCGAAAGCACGTCTGCCAGGTACGGCAGCAGCCGCGGAAAATACTTCTGGATCAGCAGGTTGACAGAATGGCAGCAGGAGGAGATGACGATATCCCGTTCTTCTTCCTTCAGGATGCGGTCATACTCCCGCTTGACCAGCGTCGCGCCCAGGGCTGTTTCCTCCGCGTCATAAAAGCCGAGTTTTTTCAGCGCTTCCCGCATGTCTTCGATCCCCGCGCCATCGTAGTTGGCCACGAAGGACGGGGCCAGGGAGACGACCACCGGATCGCCGCTCTGGAGCAGGACCTTCACCTTTTCAGTCTCATCCACGATTTCCTTGGCATTCTGCGGGCACACCACGAAGCAGTGGCCGCACAGGATGCATTCATTGCCGATAATGTGGGCCTGGTTCCCGGAAAACCGGATGGACTTGACCGGGCAGTGGCGGATGCACTTATAGCAGTTTTTGCAGTTGGATTTCTTCAGCGTCAGACAATTCGCCATGGCTCACACCCTTGCTTTAATCTCTTTTTCAAAGAAAGTGGAAACGGTTTCCGGCGACACGGAAAAGAATTCCCCGTCCACCGTGACGCACACGCCCTGCTGGCATTTGCCCATGCAGAAGGTGCCGCCCAGGTCAATTTTGCCGCTCAGGTCTTCTTTGGCGATCAGATCCTGCAATTGTTCCACCACGTGGCGGGAACCCTTGATATGGCAGGAAGAGCCGATGCAGACAGTCACTTTCATGATCTTTTCTCCTTTTGTTCATTCATCTCAAACACGGAAAGGGAGCCGCGCTCCCTTTCCATTAAAATACTGCTTCAGGAATCAATGGTATTCCACCACATTGGCCCAGGAGAGCAGAAATTCCCGCTCTTTTTCATTGTCCTTGACCGATTGGCTGGCCGCCACGATGGGCATCCATTTCTGCACGTACTGCATGGGCGTTCCGCTCTTTTCGCAGAACAGCCTCAGGTATTCCCCGGCGCCTTCCTCGTCGCCGTTCAGCCAGAACAGCAGGTAAGTCCGGGCCGCGTCGGCTGAGGCGTTGCCCTGGGTCGCGTGGCTCCAGTCGATGATATAGGGCGTGCCGTCCTCGCTGATAATGATGTTGGAGGGCCAGAAATCGCCGTGGCAGACTTTATTGTGGGTCGGCATGCCTTCCAGACGGGTGTGCAGATCATAGCGGGTGGTCGCGTCCAGATCGGCCTGGCTGATCTTCCGGCTCATTTTTTCTTTCAGCCGGTTGAGCAGCGGGCAGGTTTTACTGTGGATTTCCATCTGGATATCCACGAACTGATTCAGATAATTCGACTTATCGTCCGGATTCTCCTGCATCAGCCGGGATAAAGTTTTTCCCTGAATGAACTCCGAGAGAATGGCCCACTTGCCCTCGATCATCGTGACGCCCAGTATTTTGGGAATATGGAGTCCGGTTTCTTCGATGCGGGCCTGATTCAGCGCCTCATTGAGGATATCCGCTTTGGAATAGCTTTCGTTGAAGACCTTCACGCAGCGGTCGCCGTCCCGGTAGATGGTCTTGGCATTCCGTACGGCAATGACACGATCCAGATTCATGTTCTTCTCCTCCTTCTCACATTTTCCGGCCCGGACGGTATGCCTTTTTGACCGCGTCGTCCTCCAGCGCGGCAATGTCATCCGCCGTGGGCCTGGGCGCTTCGGTAAAATGCTTTTCTCCGTAATAGGCGTTCAGATACATCTGCCGGATTTCGCTCATCAGGGGATAACGGGGATTGGCGCCGGTGCACTGATCGTCAAAAGCCTGCTCCGTCATGTCGTCCAGCCGGGCAAGGAAGTCCTTTTCGTCCGGCACGTAGTCCCGAATGGCGGGCTTGATGCCGACATAGGCTTTCAGGTCGTTGATCTGTTTGATCAGTCCTTCCAGTTTTTCCCGGTCGCTGTCGCCCCTGATGCCCAGCGCTTCCGCCACCTGGGCGTACCTGCGCAGGGTATGGGGATGATCGTACTGCGGGAAAGTGCCCATCTTGGCCGGCGCTTCGGCAGCGTTGAAGCGCAGCACTTCCTCGATCATCAGCGCGTTGGCGACTCCGTGCGCGATGTGATGGAAAGCGCCGAGCTTATGGGCCATGGAATGGCATACGCCCAGGAAAGCGTTGGCAAACGCCATGCCCGCCATGGTGGCGGCATTCGCCATTTTCTCCCTCGCTTCCACGTCGGTGAGGCCGTTGTCATACGCCCTCGGCAGATATTCAAAAATCGTCTGAAGCGCTTTAATGGCCAGACCGTCTGTATAATCCGTGGCCATCATGGAAGCGTAAGCTTCCAGGGCGTGGGTCACGGCGTCGATGCCGCTGGCGGCGGTCAGGCTCTTGGGGGCGGTCATATGGAAATCGGTGTCGATGACCGCCATGTTGGGCATCAGGGCATAATCGGCCAGAGGATATTTGACGCCGGTCTTTTCATCGGTGATCACGGCGAAGGGCGTCACCTCGCTGCCGGTGCCGGCAGAGGTTGGCACGGCGATGAAGTACGCCTTTTCGCCCATTTGGGGGAAGGTGTAGACCCGCTTGCGGATGTCCATGAAGCGCATGGCCATGTCCTGGAAATCGGCTTCGGGATGCTCATAAAGCACCCACATGATCTTGGCCGCGTCCATTGCGCTGCCGCCGCCCAGGGCGATGATCACATCCGGCCGGAACAGGCGCATCTGCTCCGCGCCTGCTTTGGCGCTGGCCAGGGTGGGATCGGGAGCCACGTCAAAGAAGGTGGCATGCTGAATGCCCAGCTCGTCCAGCTTGTCGGTAATGGGTTTGGTATTGCCGTTGTGATAGAGGAAGCTGTCGGTGACGATGAAGGCTTTCTTTTTGCCCATCACGTGCTTCAGTTCATCCAGCGCCACCGGCAGGCAGCCCTTTTTGATATATACCTTTTCCGGCGCGCGGAACCACAGCATGTTTTCTCTCCTCTCAGCCACGGTCTTGATGTTCAGAAGGTGCTTGACGCCCACGTTTTCGGATACGGAGTTGCCGCCCCAGCTGCCGCAGCCCAGGGTAAGCGAGGGAGCCATTTTGAAGTTGTACAGGTCCCCGATGCCGCCCTGAGAAGAGGGGGTATTCACCACGATGCGGCAGGTCTTCATCCGGGCGGCGAAGGCGTCCAGCACTTCCGGCTTCTTCTGCGTGTCCGCATACAGGGAAGCGGTGTGGCCGTAGCCACCGTCGGCGATCAGCCGCTCTGCCTTGCCGAAAGCATCCTCCAGGTCGCGGGCCCGGTACATGGCCAGCACGGGGCTCAGTTTCTCGTGGGCAAATTCCTCGCTGAGTTCCACCGATTCGACTTCGCCGATGAGCACCTTGGTGCCTTCCGGCACGGTGACGCCGGCCAGCGCCGCGATCCTGCACGCGCTCTGGCCGACGATCTTCGCGTTCAGGGCCCCGTTGATCAGGATGGTGCGGCGCACCTTGTCCAGCTCCCCGTCCTTGAGGAACCAGCAGCCGCGGCTGGCAAATTCGGTCCTGACGGCTTCATAAACGCTGTCCAGCACGATCACGCTCTGTTCGGAGGCACAGATCATGCCGTTGTCAAAGGTCTTGGAATGGATGATGGAATTGACGGCCAGAACCAGATTCGCGCTGTCGTCGATCACGGCGGGCACATTGCCGGCACCCACGCCCAAAGCGGGCTTTCCGCTGGAATAGGCGGCTTTCACCATGCCGGGGCCGCCGGTTGCCAGTATGATGTCCGCCTCCCGCATCAGGGTGTTGGTCATCTCCAGGGAAGGCACGTCGATCCAGCTGATGATGCCCTCCGGCGCGCCTGCCTTCACCGCCGCGTCCAGGACGACCCTGGCTGCTGCAATGGTCGCCTTTTTCGCCCGGGGATGGGGGCTGAAAATGATGCCGTTGCGCGTCTTCAGGCAGATCAGCGCTTTAAAAATGGCGGTGGAAGTGGGGTTGGTGGTGGGAATGACCGCCGCCACCACGCCGATGGGCTCGGCGATCTTTTTCATGCCGAAAGCCTTGTCTTCCTCAATCACGCCGCAGGTCCTGGTGTCCCGGTAGGCGTTGTAGATGTATTCGCTGGCGTAATGGTTTTTGATCACCTTGTCTTCCACCACGCCCATGCCGGTTTCCTCCACGGCCAGCTTGGCCAGGGAAATCCGGGCCTGATTGGCCGCTGTAGCCGCAGCCAGGAAGATCCGGTCCACCTGTTCCTGCGTATAGCCAGCGTAGATCCGCTGCGCGGCGCGCACCCTCGCGATCGCCGCTTCCAGCGTTTCCACGCTGTCCACCCTGTCAAATGCCTTGGTCTCCATACTGTTCCTCCTCTTCCTGTTTTCCTGTCTCACTGGCCGCCATATGAAGATAGGCCAGGGATAAAGCGATGTTTTCCTGATGCACCGTCACATGGGGCGGCACGCTGACGGGAACCGGCGCAAAATTGAGAATGGCCGTCAGTCCGGCCGCCGTCATTTCATCAGCGGCAGACTGCGCCGCATCGGCCGGAACCGTCAGGATGCCCGTGTGAACATGCCTTAAAGCACAGAATGCGCCCAGCTGCTGCATCGGGTATACCGGAACCCGGCCCTGATCGGCACGCAGAGCCATCCGGTCAAAAGCGGCGGCGATCTCCAGCCCGTATTCCGTAAATCCGTCATAATCCATCAGGGCGGCTCCCAGCTTGCCCGCGCCGACAATCACAGCAGGCACCGGCACATGGACGCCCAGCGCCTTTTCCACATCCCGGCGAAGCGACGCCACGGGATAGCCCACCTTGGGCATTCCCGCCGCGCACACGCTGGCCAAATCCTTGCGCACCTGAATCTCGCCAAGCCCCAGCCCTCTGGCAATCTGCGCGGCGGATACTTTTTCCGAATGCACAGCCCGGATGAAGCGCAGGTACATGGGCAAACGCCCGAGTGTCGCCCTGGAAAGCGTTCTTTGCAAAGAATCGTCCTCCTTTCGATACATATTATATCGAATGGCCCGCTTTTTGCGAATTACCAAAACCGTATAATCGGTATATCACAATCGATAACAGCGGACCGTGCGCAAAGAAAAAGCCCTGCCGCCCGCAGGCGATGGCGGCAAAGCCGTTTTCCGAGGCACTTTCCGTTATCTTTTTCCCGCGATGCAGGCGCGCTTGGACTCGGTTAGCTCGGTGATAAACCGCTTGTCCAGTTCTGTCAGGCGATAATCCTGCCGATGGATCAGCATGTCACGGTATACACGCCGGTTTTCCGCGCATTCACGCTGCACCAGGTGCAGCTGCCGCAAAAGCCTCTGCGGCAGGGGCGACACCCACATAAACGTTTCCGGATTTCCGGCCAGCAGATCCATCTGACTGCCCCGCTCAAAGACAAAGATGCGCCGCGGTGTCTGCGGCAGCTCTTCATCCCTTACGGCAGAGAGCGGCAGGGAGGGAACGTACGGGTCGGCATGCGCAATCTGAATATACTGATGCAGATCCGAAAAATGAATGCTTTCCAACGCGGCCAGGGGGCAGTCCTCCCGCATTACCAGCACATATCTGAACTCCGCAACCATTTCGCTTTTCAGGCCCTTTTCCCCCAGCATCTGCCTGAAATACTGGTCGTAGCCGGCCGCGTAGCGAATAATGCCCAGGTTATATCCAACCTCCAGAATGTTTTTGACCGCCTGCAGGGCATTGGTTTCATGATAGAAAATCTCGGCTTCTTCCTTTCCGAGCGTTCTGGAAAAGGCGGCAAAAGCGTCTGAAATATAGCTGGCTCTTGGCGCTGATAAGGAAAAGCGCTGTTTGCCCGCTTTTTTCTCTTTATACAGGCTTTCCATTTCGTCCACCTGTTCCAGAATCTTCTGCGCCTGACGGACGAACAGCTCTCCGTCCGGCGTCAGCCTCATGCCCCTGGAGGAACGGCGGAAAAACTGGATACCCAGATCAGCCTCCATCTCCTTGACCACCCTGCTTAAATTGGGCTGCGCTACGTGCAGCTCCTCCGCCGCTTTGTTGATGGAACCGTTTTCCGCAATACAAACCACATATTTCAGATGCAGGATATTCATCTCATTCTCCTATCAAAATGGGAACCGCCATATGAAAAAGGGCAGGAGAAGGATGCCGCAGAAACCGCGGCGCCTCCCCTTCTGATACATCGCTTCCGATCCCCCTGTCCGCTTTTCGTCGGTGGTCTTGCTTCGCGTCCCCGTACAGGCGGTATGCGGGGAACACGCTGACAATTCCGCGCGCCGGCCCGGTCAGGAAGGGACCGATCGATCTTCCCGGAGGCCGGTCAGAGCGGCGCCCCGAAGGCCTTCCGGATCAAAGCCGCCGAAATCCTTTTTCTCTTCCGCACGGCTTTCCTCCGGCTTGCGGAGCGCTTATCCAATAAACGAAACCCTCTATCAGTATAGCTGATTTTGGCATTGATTTCAACCGTTTTTCCGGACGGAACGTCTGCCCGGCTGTACGGGCGTCAATCATCGGTAACATGAAAGCCAAGCAACAATCTGTCAGGGGAAGGGTGGAGATTTTCCGGCTCTACGGATGCCG
>JBGUJG010000105.1:0-48524 GCA_045113695.1 Christensenellales bacterium | reverse complement strand
ATTGAGCGGACGTTCCAAGTATAAAGGAATTCTGCTATAATGTAAGCAGCATGACTGCCTCAGCCGGAGTAACTTAATCGGCTGGGCTGCGCGCTACCGCGAAGCGGTTTAGTTCAATGGGAATTTGTGCATGAGATAATAATTAGGGATTATAAAGAAAGGATTATCATGATGCGCTGCGAAGAATCATTTCTGAAGACGTACAACCGCCTCCCGGACGCCATATCTTTCTCCCCCTACCGCATCTGCCCGATCGGGGCTCATTCTGACCATAACCTCGGCAAAATCACAGGCTTTGCCATCGATCAGGGCATCCACATTGCTTTTTCGCCAAAGCAGAACGGGGTCATTGAGCTGGTGTCCCTGCAGTTTCCCAAGCGGGCGCAGTGGCATATCCGCGAGGTACCGGAGAAGACAGGCGACTGGGCAGACTATCTGCGCGGGGCGACCTGGGCACTGGCGAAGGAGCATACGCTGTCGGTCGGCCTGTGCGGGGTGATCGAGGGGTCTCTGCCCATCGGCGGGCTTTCTTCTTCGGCGGCCGTAATTTTGGCATTCCTGGACGCGATGTGCAAGGTGAATCGGATCCGCCTGACCCCGCAGGAGCTGATCGACATCGCGTTCGACGCGGAGAAGAACTACGTCGGCGTGAATGTCGGCACGCTGGACCAGAGCTGCGAAGTCCTGAGCAAAAAGGACCATCTGCTGTATCTGGACTGCAGGGACAATCACTATGAGCTGATTCCCACCCATCCGGACATGAAGCCGTACCAGATCGCGATCTTCTTCAGCGGGTTGGAGCACAGCCTGGCGGGGAGCAAGTACAACATGCGGGTGGACGAACTGCGCGCCGGGGTGTATGCCCTGCAGGCGTTCTCGGGCTTTGAGTACGGGAAGTTCAACCAGGCGAACGCCAGGGATGTCAGCTTCCAGGTGTATCAGGCATACAAGGCGAAGCTGCCGGAACCGTGGGCGAAGCGGTGCGAGCACTGGTACACCGAGTTCCGGCGGGTGGAAGCAGGCGCGGAAGCCTGGCGGCGCGGCGATCTGGAGACTTACGGGCGGCTGAGCTTCGAATCGGGTTGGAGCAGCATCCATAACTGGGAATCTGGTGCGCCGGAGCAGATCAAGCTGTATGAGATCATGACGGAAACGTCCGGAATCTACGGCGGACGGTTTTCGGGCGCCGGCTTCAAGGGCTGCTGTATGGCCCTGATCGACCCGGACAAAGCGGACTTCATTGCCGGAGAGGTGGAGCGAAAGTACCTGACGGCCTATCCCGAAATGAAGGGAAAATACAGTTTCCACCTGTGCTGCAGCGCGGACGGCATCGCGAATCAGTGACCATGCCGCTGCGCCCGGCAGCTTTTGCCATCAACCGAAGAAACAGGAGTGTGTACGCTTTGAAATGTCTTATCCTGGCAGCGGGCTATGCGACCCGTCTGTATCCGTTGACAGAAAACTTTCCCAAACCGCTGCTGAAGGTTGGCGGAAGTGTGGATGAAAGCGGCGCGACAGTGCCGGAAAAGACCATCCTGGACTGGCTGATTGAGGATATCCATACCAGCGGGATGGTAGATGAGTATGTTGTCATCAGCAATCATAAGTTCGCTCATCATTTCCGGGCATGGGCGGAGCATCACCCTCTGCCCATTACGGTGGTGGACGACGGGACATCGTCCAATGAAACCCGTCTCGGTGCCGTCTGCGATATCCAGTTTGCTGTGGACCAATTGGGCATCAGGGACGACTGCCTGGTGATCGCCGGGGACAACGTGCTGGATTTTTCACTCTGTTCGTTTATCCGGTACGCGCAGGAAAAAGGGACTTCCTGCAACATGCGCTACTGGGAGGATGACGAGAAAAAGCTTCGCAAAGCCGGCGTCGCCGAAGTGGGGGAGAACGACCTGCTGATCTCCCTGGAGGAAAAACCGGAGCATCCGAAGTCTCACTGGTGCACGCCTCCGTTTTATTATTACCGCGCGGAGGATGTCCGCAGGATCGGGGAAGCGGTCTCAGACGGCTGTGAAACGGACGCTCCCGGTTCGCTGGTGGCGTGGATGTGCCGGCACAGCCCGATGCACTCAATGGTGATTCCGGGCAGACGCTATGATATCGGCAATCTGGAAAGCTATCAGCTCGTCTGCCGGACGTACCGGGGGATCGTGGAACGATAGGAAATATGCCGGCGGGACCGGGCGGACAGACCGCCGGAAGCCGCCGGCCGGAAAAGGATGGGATGACAATTGAAAATTGCAGTGGCGGGAACAGGATATGTAGGACTTTCCCTTGCGGTGCTGCTGGCGCAGCATCATCAGGTGACGGCCGTGGACATCCTGCCCGAAAAAGTGGATAAGATCAATCATTATATCTCCCCGATCCAGGACGATTATATTGAGAAATACCTGGAAGAGGCGAAGAACGGGGTCCGCAGGCTGGATCTGACGGCGACCACGGACGGAGCGTCGGCCTATGCCGCAGCCGATTATGTGATCATCGCCGCGCCGACCAACTATGACCCGCAGAAGAACTTTTTTGACTGTTCGGCCGTGGAGTCTGTCATCGAGCTGGTGCTGGCATCTTCCGAAAGTGCGGTGATGGTGATCAAATCCACCATCCCGGTCGGGTATACTGAACGCGTGAGGGAGAAATATCATACGGACCGGATCCTCTTCAGCCCGGAATTTCTCCGGGAATCCAAAGCGCTCTATGACAACCTGTATCCTTCCCGGATCATCGTGGGGTGCGATGAGGGCACAAAGCCCGCCGCCGCCGCATTTGCCCGCCTGCTTCAGGAAGGGGCGGAGAAGGAGAACATCGACGTTCTCCTGATGGGTTTTACGGAAGCCGAGGCGGTCAAGCTGTTTGCGAACACCTACCTGGCATTGCGGGTTTCCTACTTCAACGAGCTGGACACCTACGCTGAATTGAAGGGATTGGATACCAAGTCAATCATTGACGGCGTGTGCCTGGATCCGCGCATTGGGAGCCACTATAACAACCCATCCTTTGGCTATGGAGGGTACTGCCTGCCCAAGGATACGAAACAGCTGCTTGCCAACTTCCAGGACGTTCCGGAAAACCTGATTCAGGCTATCGTGGAAAGCAACCGGACACGGAAGGACCACATTGCTGACCGCGTACTGGAGAAGGCCGGATACTATACCGCCAACAGCATGTGGAACGCTCAGAAAGAGCGTCCTATCACGGTGGGCGTATATCGCCTGACGATGAAAGCGAACAGCGACAACTTCCGCCAGAGCAGCATCCAGGGGGTTATGAAGCGCATCAAGGCCAAAGGGGCGACGGTGATCATCTATGAGCCGACGCTGGAGGACGGCACGACGTTCTTCGGCTCCCTGGTTGTGAATGATATCAGGAAGTTCAAGGCAGGAGCGGATGCGATCATTGCCAACCGCTATGACAGCGTGCTGGACGATGTGGAAGAGAAGGTATACACGAGAGACTTGTTCAGAAGGGATTAACCTGTTATAATAAGCGGTGATGAGAAGCTTTCGGCGCATCGGAGGATGCGCGTCGGCTGTTCATCGCCGCTTTTTGTATTTTACGCGCCGGCTTCGAGCAATATAAACCAAGCCATGCCGGATACGGGCGTGGCCGCAGAAGGAGTAACTGCATGTCAAAGAAAGTGAAGACAGATCTCAACGGAAAAACGATCCTGGTCACCGGTTCCCCAGGGTTTATCGGGGCAAACCTTGTGCTGCGGCTGCTGAAGGAACTTGCCGCCGGCACGGTGATCTCCTTTGACAACATGAATGACTACTATGACCCGAAGCTCAAGGAATACCGCCTTTCCCTGATTGAGAAAGCTGCGGAGACTTCCCCGGTCCGACATATTTTTGTCAGGGGAAGCATTGCTGACAAGACGCTGGTAGACCGGGTCTTTGTCGATTACGGCCCCGATATCGTGGTCAATCTGGCTGCGCAGGCCGGGGTCCGCTATTCCATTGACCATCCGGATGTGTATATCGAAAGCAATCTGATCGGCTTTTACAATATCCTGGAAGACTGCCGCCACAGCTATGACGGCGGGGCCAAAGGGGTGGAGCATCTGGTCTATGCTTCCAGCAGCAGCGTCTACGGCGGGAACAAAAAGGTTCCGTTCAGTACGGACGACAAGGTGGACAATCCTGTCAGCCTGTATGCGGCGACGAAAAAGAGCAACGAACTGCTGGCCCACAGTTACTCGAAGCTGTACAACATACCGTCCACCGGCCTTCGTTTCTTTACCGTGTATGGTCCTGCCGGGCGTCCGGATATGTTCTATTATTCCGCCACGCAGAAGCTCGTCCGGGGAGAAACGATTTCCATCTTCAATTACGGCAACTGCAAACGGGATTTCACCTATGTGGATGATATCGTGGAAGGCGTTCTCCGCGTGATGCAGGGCGCCCCGGAGCGGGCTGCCGGTGAAGACGGGCTGCCGCTTCCTCCGTATGCCGTGTACAACATCGGGGGCGGAACGCCGGAAAACCTGCTGGATTATATTCAGACCCTTCAGGAAGAGCTGGTGCGGGCGGGCGTTCTCCCCGAAGATTATGATTTTGACGCGCACAAGAAACTCGTCCCGATGCAGCCGGGGGATGTGCCGGTGACCTACGCGGACAGCAGGGGGCTGGAAGAAGACTACGGCTTCAGGCCGGCCATCGGGATCCGGGAGGGACTCCGGAAGTTCGCGGAGTGGTATCGGGAATACTATGGCTGACAGATTCTGTGCAGGCGGAGCGTGAGGATATGAGAGACAAAACAGTCATGGTTCTGGCATATATACTCATCACTGTCCTTTATGCCGTGACTGCCTGCACGGTTTTCAGCCCGTCCTATTCATCCCTCGGTCTGACAACACAAAAAGAGCAGACACAGCAGGGCGGCTTTCAGATCACGACGACGACCTTTCTTTCCTCTTCGGGAGAGCCGATCATCGCGAGCGACAAAGGATATGCCGCGCTGGTGGAAACATCTTTCGGCGGACTGAAAATACTCGAAGAATACCTGGATGACAGAGGAAATCCGGCCGCCCTGTCAGCAGGCTACAGTTCGATCAAACGAGAATATACCGATGGACTGAATACAAAAATCATCTATCAGGACCCTGAAAAACGCCCTGTCGTGATCAACTCGGGCTATGATACGATCAGACGCACCTATTACGACTCCCGTCTGTCCGATACCGACACCTACTGGGTGGGGGAGGAACAGGTCGGGAGCAAACAGGGATATTGGAGCCTCAAAAGAATCTACGGCACCGGTGACGACCGGAAACGTGTCGTCCGGCAGGAATACAGGGACCGGAACGGCCGGCTGACCAGGAACAGCAGCGGGTATGCCTGTTGGGAAAGGATCTACAACGGACAGGGCAAAGTGGCCATCCAAAGGTTCTATGGCCCGGACGGCAGACCGGTTTCCATCAGTATCGGATACTGCGGCTATCAGAGAGCATATGACGAAGAAGGGCGGATCGTTCAGACAACTTATCTGGGGATGAACGGGGAAACAGCCAATACGTCCCGCGGGTACGCCATAGAAAAAATATTCTATGACAAGTCGGGCAAAAAGACGTTTTATTATGACGCTGACGGTCATCCGGTCACCGCCGGATCTTATCACTTTGGCATACAGGAAACAGAAGATGGGAACGCCTATCTGAATGAGGACGGCGAAGTCCTGATCAGACTGGATACGGTCCTTCATACGAACCCGGGACTGGTGCTTGTTTTTATCGTTGTTTCCGTGATCGCTGCTCTGCTGGTGAAAGGAAAGCTCAGGATTGCTCTGGCGGTCATGTTCCTGGGGTTTATCCTGTACATCACCATGGCCTGGCGGGAAACATGGGTGAGCAGGTCCAGGCTGGATCTGTTCTGGAGTTACAGTCAATTTCTGAAGAATCCGAAACTCCGTCTTGAAATTCTGGAAAACATCTGGCTGTTTGTTCCGTGGGGGATCATGCTCAGGGGCGTGATCGGGGACAGGCTGCACGATGATGCCAAAGCGGTTCTCCGGACGATACTGATCTGTACCGCTCTCTCCATCGTCATAGAAACCGTTCAGTTTGCTGCCGGCATCGGTCTGTGCGAAATCGATGATGTGCTCAGCAACGGCATGGGCGGCATGCTGGGCGCCCTGCTGCCGCCCTGGACGTTCAGAAAGCGGTTCTCAGCGGTTTCATCCGCCTGACATGCCGGCGCGGGAAAGCGCCCGCTGCCGGGAAAACAGCGCTCCGGCGCGGGATCCTGCAGCTGAAATACCAATCAAAGGGGTCTGTTCATGGCTGTTTACCTCGTTACGGGCGGCGCCGGAATTATCGGCAGCAATTTTGTCCGTTACATGCTGTCGCGTTATGAAGAAATCCGGCTGATCAATCTGGATGCGCTGACCTATGCGGGCAATCCGGAAAATCTGGAGAGCGTTGAAAAGGATCCGAGACACATCCTGGTGAAGGGCGATATCGGGAACCGGGAACTCGTGCTGCGCCTGCTGCATACATATGATCCGGATTTCGTGATCCATTTCGCGGCGGAATCCCATGTGGACAGGTCCATCGCCGATCCGGAGATTTTTGTCAGGACGAATGTGCTGGGCACGGTCAATCTGCTCCGGTGCTGCAGGGAGGCCTGGTACGACTCTGCCGCAAAAACCTGGAAACCGGGGAAAAAGTTCCTGCAGGTCAGCACGGACGAAGTTTACGGCGCACTGGGACCGGAAGGGTTTTTCCGGGAGACGGCGCCGGTTTGTCCGCACTCGCCCTATGCGGCTTCAAAAGCTTCTGCGGACCATTTTGTTCAGGCCTTCCATGACACGTACGGGATGCCTGTCAATATTACGCGCTGCTCCAACAATTACGGGCCGTACCAGTTCCCGGAAAAGCTGATCCCCCTGATGATCCGCAATGCCAGAAAGCATCTGCCCCTGCCGGTGTACGGAGACGGGCTGCAGATCCGCGACTGGCTGTATGTGGATGATCACTGCAGAGCCATCGACCTGGTGGCCGGATCGGGCAAAGCGGGAGAAGTATACAACATCGGCGGCCGCAGCGAGCGTTCGAATCTCCAGATCGTCAGACTGATCATTCAGCTCCTGCATGAACGTCTGGGGGACGAAGCCATCAACGGGTCGCTGATCCGCCATGTGGAGGACCGGCCCGGGCACGACCGCCGATACGCGATCGACCCGGGGAAGATCCATGCAGATCTGGGCTGGGTTCCGGTAACGCCGTTTGAAACAGGCATGCGGAAGACGGTGGACTGGTACCTGGCTCATGAAAGCTGGATGGAACGTGTGACGTCCGGCGCTTATCAACAGTATGATGAGAAGATGTACAGGGACAGGCAATGACTGGCGGGAAAAACCGGATGAAGGTATTGGTGACAGGCGTCAACGGGCAGCTGGGCCACGATATGATCAATGAACTGGTCCGGCGCGGACATCAGGCTGTGGGCTCCGACATTACGGATCGTTACGCCGGCGCCGCGGACGGCACAGCGGTAACCTGCTCGCCCTATGAACGCCTTGATATCACGGACAGGGAAAAAGTGTCTCAGACCGTTTCGTCGGTGAGGCCGGATGCGGTCATTCACTGCGCCGCCTGGACTGCCGTGGACGACGCTGAACTGGAAGAGAACCGTGTCAAAGTATACGCGGTCAATGCGGACGGAACGAAACATCTGGCGCTGGCAGCCCAAAATGCCGGCTCAAAGATGATCTATCTTTCCACGGACTATGTTTTCAGCGGCAGGGGAAAACGCCCCTGGCAGCCGGATGACCGGTGTTTTGCCCCGCTGAACGTGTACGGCCAGAGCAAGCTGGAAGGGGAGCGGGCGGTTTCCCAGGCGCTGGACCGATTTTTTATCGTCCGCACATCCTGGGTGTTCGGCATTAGCGGCAGGAACTTCATCCGGACAATGATCCGTCTGGGCCGGACGAATGAGACCGTCCGCGTGGTCAGCGATCAGATCGGCAGACCGACCTATGCGGCCGATCTGGCTGTTCTGCTGGCGGACATGGCGGAGACAGAGCAATACGGGGTGTATCACGCCACCAACGAGGGCGGTTATATCAGCTGGTACGATCTGTGCCGCGAATGTTACGCACAGGCAGGACTGAATACAGAGGTGATTCCGGTCACGACGGCGGAATACGGCCTCAGCCGGGCCGCCAGGCCGTTCAACAGCAGGCTGGACACGGGAAAGCTGAGGAAAGCCGGCTTTGAGCCGCTGCCCGGCTGGCGGGACGCCGTGAGCAGATATCTTCGCGAAGCGGGACTTCAGGGGAATCCGACGGAACCGAAAGGAACAGGACATGGGGCAGATCATGGTTGAACGCTGCGCGGGGGGCATAGAGGGCCTTTGCGTGATCACGCCCGCGGTGCACGGAGACAGCCGAGGTTATTTCATGGAAACCTACAGCCGGCGTGACCTGGAAGAAGAAGGCCTTGATTATGCCTTCGTTCAGGACAATCAGTCCTTATCCGTCAGAGGGGTTCTGCGCGGGCTCCATTTTCAGCGCCGGCATCCGCAGGCCAAGCTGATCCGTGTCATCCGGGGCGCGGTCTTTGATGCGGCTGTCGACCTCCGGGAAGGGTCGGCGACGTTCGGCAGGTACTTTGGGCTGATCCTGTCCGAAGAAAACCGGAAGCAGCTGCTCATTCCCAGGGGCTTTGCACACGGCTTTCTGACGCTGACGGACACGGCGGAGCTGTGCTACAAGTGCGATGCATTCTACTGCCCCGGCGATGAGGGGGGCGTTGCCTGGAACGACCCGGAGATCGGCATTGACTGGCCGGAACTGGCAGGCAGTTATCCGGGAAGCGCCTCTCAGGAAGGGTATTCAGCCGGCGGCGTCCCGCTCTGTCTGTCTGAGCGGGATCGGAAATGGCCCGGGCTCCGGGAGGCGCTGAGCGGTTGAACCATCCGGAAGGTGACGCGGATGGGCTGGAGGGAAGAGTGAAATGAAAGGCATCATCCTCGCGGGCGGAAGCGGTTCCAGGCTGTATCCGCTGACCAAGGTAACGAGCAAGCAGCTGCTGCCGGTCTACGACAAGCCGATGATTTATTATCCGCTGTCCACACTGATGCTGGCGGGCATACGGGAGATTCTGATCATCAGCACGCCGGACGATACCCCGCGCTTTGAAGCCCTTCTTGGAGACGGAAGCCAGTTCGGCATCTCGCTCAGCTACCAGGTACAGCCGTCGCCGGACGGTCTGGCTCAGGCATTTCTCCTGGGTGAGGAATTCCTTTCGGGGAAACCCGGAGCCATGATTCTGGGCGACAATATTTTCTATGGAAACGGGTTCAGATCCATCCTGAGGGATGCCGTGAGGAATGCGGAAGAAAACGGACGCGCCACGGTCTTTGGATATTATGTGAATGATCCGGAGCGTTTCGGCGTGGTTGCTTTCGACGAGAACGGCAAAGCCACCAGCATCGAAGAAAAGCCCCTTCACCCCAAAAGCCATTATTCGGTGACCGGCCTGTACTTTTATCCAGGCGATGCAAGCGCCAGGGCTGCCCGGGTCCGGCCTTCAGCCCGAGGGGAACTGGAGATCACGGCGCTCAACGAGATGTACCTGAAAGACGGGCTGCTGGACGTGAAACTGCTGGGCCGCGGATTCACCTGGATGGACGCGGGCACGGCAGACAGCCTGCTCGAAGCATCGAACTTTGTCGAGATGATTCAGAGACGCCAGGGCATCATCATTTCCGCTCCGGAGGAAATCGCTTATATCAACGGGTATATCGGCAGGGATCAGCTGCTTGCAGGCGCAAAACCTTACGGAAAGAGCCTGTACGGGGAGCACCTGAAGGCAGTCGGCGAAGGAAAGGTCCGATACTGATCACCCATCAGAACGACAGGCGGGGAGACATTGATGAATCATTACGGCGTGATCCTGGCGGGAGGCGGCGGGGAACGGTTTTGGCCGCTGTCCCGGGAAAGCAATCCCAAACAGTTCATGAACCTGACCGGCAAGGATGCCCTGGTCAACGAAGCGATCGACCGGATGGCCACGGTCATCCGGCCGGAACATATCTTTATCGTCACCAGCCAGGCTCAGGCTGCCATGATGGCTGATATTGCTTCAGCCCGGATCCTGTCTTCGAACATCATTGCGGAACCGGCAGCCAGAAACACGGCTGCCTGCATCGGTCTGGCCGCTGTGACGCTGGTCAGAAAATACGGCGACGGCGTGATGGCGGTCACCCCTTCGGACCATTGCATCCGGGATGTCGCGGCGCTGGCCGGGGTTTTCCGGACGGCGATCAGCGCAGCGGAAGAAACGGACCGGCTGGTGACCATTGGCCTGAAACCGACCTTCCCGGCCACGGTGTACGGATATATCCGGGCGGAGAAGGCAGCGGCGGGCGATGTACAGCCCGTCCTTGGGTTTCATGAGAAACCAGACAGGGAAACGGCTGAACGATATCTTCAAAGCGGGGAATATCTGTGGAACAGCGGGATGTTCATCTGGAAGGCCAGCGTGATCCTGGACCAGCTGAAGCGCTGGGCGGGGGATATTTACGATGCCGTTATGAAAATCGGGGATGCCATCCGGACGCCGGAAGAAAAAGAAGTGCTGCAAAACGTTTATCCCGCAATCCGCAGAATTTCCATCGATTACGCGGTGATGGAGCCGGCGGCGGCTGCCGGAAAAGCCGTCGTGATCCCGGCCGACTGCCGGTGGCATGACGTCGGCAGCTGGGACATGATGCGCGTCCTGCATGATCCGGACGAAAACGGGAATGTCCTGCTGGGAGACACGGTGACGGTCGACGTAAAGAACACCGTCGTCTACGCCTCTGGGCGGACGGTGGCGGCAGCCGGCGTGGAGGACCTGATCATCGTCGAAACCCCGGATGCCGTCATGGTCTGCCGGAAAGACAACGCTCAGGATGTGAAACGGATCGTGGAAAAACTGAAGGCGCTGGGCCGGAAGGAATTATTATAAACCGGGTTTTTTGAGAATATCTTCCGCTCCGAAACCGCGGAGACGCAGGACCGCCTGATGGATATTTGCCGATGACTTCGGCAGAATGAAATCAGGCGGTCCTGTGATCTCAGGGAAGCGCAGCGCTGCCATGCTGATGTATCTGCCGATTGACATTCGTCCATGACCGCGCTATACTGGATTCAGCGATCAGCTGATGCTTTTATGTATTCAAAGCGGTTTTCCTCTTTTGCAGACTCAACAGAGAAACCGACAGGAATACACACGTGTGTCATGCCGGATGATTCCGGAACCATACGATCTCGGAAAGATGAACACGATCAAGCAGGAAACAGTTCATCACGGAACTGCCTGAAAGGAGACAGGAAGATGCCTTCCAATGCTTTGGTTGTTCATGGGGGCGCGCCGACCGCGGTGATCAACGCTTCCCTCTTCGGGGCGGTGAATCAGGCGCGGGAGAGCGGCAGGATCGGCCGGTTTTATGCCGCGCTGGGCGGTACCGGCGGCTTGATCGCCGGGCGCTTTACCGATCTGCTCGCGGCTGATCCGGCCAGCATCGCGCTTCTGCCCGACACACCCGCGTCTGCCATCGGGACATCCCGCACGCCCCTGACGGAAGAAAACTATGCCGGAATCGCGGAAGTGCTGAAAAAGCATGATATCCGGTATGTGTTTTTTACCGGCGGAAACGGGACAATGGATGCCTGCGGAAGAACGTATGAAGCCTGCCGGGCGATCGGGTTTGAAGCGCAGGTGGTGGGGATCCCGAAGACCATTGACAACGATATCGCCGTGACCGACCACGCGCCGGGCTTCGGGAGCGCGGCAAGATACATCGCGGCGACTGTCAGCGAGGTGAGCCAGGATATCCGGGCCCTGCCGATCCATGTGAGCGTCCTGGAAGCCATGGGCCGGAACGCCGGCTGGATCACGGCGGCCAGCGCGCTAGCCCGCAGCGGGGACGGGGACGGGCCGGATCTGATTTATCTCCCGGAGCGTCCGTTCGACGAAGACCGGTTTCTGTCGGATATCGAAAACCTCCGCAAAACCAAAGACGGAATCCTTGTGGTCGTCAGCGAGGGACTGAAAAAGGCAGACGGGACGCCGATCGTCCCGCCCATCTTTCAGGTGGGCCGGGCCGTGTATTACGGGGATGTCAGCGCTCACCTGGCCAATCTGGTGATCCGGAAGCTGGGCATCAAGGCGCGGAGCGAAAAGCCGGGGATCTGCGGCAGGGCCAGCATCGCTTTCCAGTCCCGTACCGACCGGGAGGAAGCGATCCTGGCGGGAAAAGAGGCCGTACGTGCGGCACTTGCAGGCGAAACGGGCGTCATGATCGGCTTTGAGCGGCTTCCCGGTCCGGAATATGGGATCAGGCTGATTCATATCCCTGTGGAACAGGTCATGCTGGGGGAGAGGCTGATGCCGGATTCATTCATTTCATCCTCGGGAAACGATGTCACCGCGGCTTTTACGGACTGGTGCCGGCCGCTGATCGGCGGACCGCTGAGAAAGTTTGTCTCCTTCCAACCGTAACGGAATCATGTTTGCCGGCAGCTCTCCCAGGCCTGAAACGGCCGGCAGAAGATGATACACTTCTTCCCTTCATTCCGGTCCCGGGCCAAGCCCGGCCAGAGGTGATGACATGAATAAGCTGATGACGAATGAGTACGCCGACAGGATCGATCACTGGATCCGGACGCTGCAGACGGATCTGTATGAGCCGCTTTCGGGAATCCGCTTTGAAGGGTTCAGGACGTTTGAACACCTGACGCCGGAGGAAGCCGGGAAACATGAATTTACGCCGGCTGAACCGGGCATGGAATGGGGAAAAACCTGGGAATACCTGTGGCTGCGCAGCAGGATCATCCTGCCGGAAAAAGCGCAGGGCAGGCAGATCGTGATGAATCTGGATCTCTCCGGGGAAGCCACGCTGTTTGTAAACGGCCGTGCTTTCGGTACCCGGCGGGCGGAATGGGTGTCTACCCCGCACCATTATCTGGTTGATAATTTCCTGACCGTCTGCGGCCGGGCAGGGACGGAGTATGATCTTCTTTTTGAAGTGTACGCGGGGCATTATTTCCCGGATGCGGGTTCCTGCGCGACCGGGCCGGTGATGCCCGGGACGTATCAGGATCCGCTGCCCGAGGGCCGGCGCGCCAGGCTGGGCGTTTCCACCTTCGGCATCTGGCGGGAGGAAGCCTACCAGCTGCTGATGGACGTCCTGACCCTGAAAAAACTGTATGAACAGCTGCCGGAAGGGGATCTGAGGACGGAGCAGGCCGCTTCCGCGCTGGAGGCGTTTACGCACGCGGTGGATTTTGAACAGCCGTACGAAAGCCGGCTGGCGGATTATGTCCGGGCCAGGGAGGTCCTGCGCCCGGCTCTGGAAGCCGTCAACGGCACCTGTCAGGCTGCCGTATATGCCGTGGGCAATGCGCACCTCGATCTGGCCTGGCTCTGGCCGATGGCGGAGACGCACCGGAAAACAGCCCGTACGTTTGCCCAGCAGCTGCGGCTGCTGGAGCGCTATCCGGAATACAGGTATATCCAGAGCCAGCCCGCCGCCTACGAGATGTGCAGGGCGCATTACCCGGAGCTGTATGAACGCATCCGGAAAGCGGTGGCCCGCGGGCAGTGGATCGCCGACGGGGCGATGTACGTGGAGCCGGATACGAACATGCCCTGCGGGGAAGCCCTGATCCGCCAGCTCCTGTACGGGAAGCAGTTCTTCCGGGAGGAGTTCAAGGTGGATTCCCGGGTGCTGTGGCTGCCGGACACGTTCGGCTATACCGCCGCCCTGCCGCAGATTCTCAAAGGCTGCGGGGTGGATTATCTAGTCACGCAGAAGATCTTCTGGAGCTACAACGATTCGGATCAGTTTCCTTATCATTATTTTGCCTGGCGCGGGATGGACGGCAGCGAGGTCGTCTCTTTCCTGCCGACCAGCTATACGTACAATACGGATCCGGAGGAGATCTGCCGGACCTGGAACGGACGCGTGCAGAAGCGGGACCTGGACAGTTTTCTGCTGCCTTTCGGCTACGGCGACGGCGGCGGGGGGCCGTGCAGGGATCATATCGAGTATATCCTGAGGGAAAAGGACCTGCAGGGCATGCCGCGCGTCCGGATGACCGGCCCGCAGGAATTCTTTGAGGAAATGCAGGGAAAGGGCGGGCCCCCTCATACCTGGAGCGGGGAACTGTATTTTTCCGCCCACCGGGGCACGTACACCGTGCAGGCGAAGATCAAAAAGAACAACCGCAGGTCGGAACTGGCCCTGCGTCAGGCGGAACTGTGGGGCGCTGTGGCCGGGCGGGTGACATCTTTTGCCCAGGACCGCGAAGGTCTGGGCCGGCTGTGGAAAACACTTCTGCTTCACCAGTTCCATGACATCCTGCCGGGCTCTTCCATCGCGCGGGTTTACCTGGAAGCCAACGCGGCGCATGAGCGCATCCAGGAGGACAGCGGTGCCATGACGCGGCAGGCTTTCCGGGCGCTGGTGCCGGGAGAAGGCCTGACCTTCTTCAACAGCCTGTCCTGGCCTGTGACGCAGGTCGTCCGTCTGGATGAGCGGTTCAGCGGGGGAGCAGTCACGCCCGAGGGGGACAGCATCCGCGTCCTGAACGGAACCGCGCGGATCACCGTTCCTCCGATGGGCTGGACATCCCTGCTGCCGGGACATGCTGAACCGGCTGAAAACCTCTGCTCTGCCAGAAGGACAGAGAACGGATTCCGGCTGGAAAATGATGTGATCGCCGTCCGTTTCAGCCCCTGTGGTGAAATGCTCAGCTATGTCCGGAAGGACGGATCCCTGCGTTTTGAGGGATATCCGATGAACCGGATGGAGCTGTTCAAGGATGTACCGCGGAAATTTGACGCCTGGGACATCGACAGTATGTACGAACGGGATCCGATCCCGCTTTCTTCCGGGGCGGAGGTCCGTATCCTGGCTGCGGGCGGGCTGACGGCGGAAGCGGAGGTCAGGAGGACCATCGGCCATTCTTCCATGACCCAGCGGATCCGGGTCGAAGCCGGGTCGGAACAGGTCTTTTTCGATACGGACGTATCCTGGCATGAACTGCACCGCCTCCTCAAAGTACGGTTTGGAAGCGATATCCTGGTTCAGAACGCGATCCACGAAATGCAGTTCGGCTTCGTGGAACGGCCTGCGCACCGCAGCAGCGCATATGACCGGACGAGGTTTGAAGTGTGCAACCATCACTATACGGCCCTGTGCGACCGCGGGCGCGGCTTTGCCATGCTGAACGATTCCAAATACGGGGTCAGCGCGCAGGACGGGGCGATTTGCCTGACGCTGCTCCGGGCGGGCGCCTCTCCTGAAATGCGGTCCGACCAGGGAGAACATCATTTTACCTATGTGTTCACCGCCTGGACGGGGGATTTTTCGTCGTCGCCCGCCGTGCGTCAGGGGTATGAGCTGAATCAGCCCCTGCTGAAGGCGGAAGGCTGCGCTCCCGCCTTCAGCGCATTTTCCACAGATGCCCCGGATATCATCCTTGAAACGGTGAAGGAAGCGGAAGACGGCGGCGGCGATCTGATCCTTCGGCTGTATGAATGCATGCAGGCCTCGGCCCGCTGCAGGCTTCATATCAGTCTGCCGTTCGGCCGCGTATACGTCTGCGATATGCTGGAAAACGTACAGGAGGAGATCAGCCCGGCCGGGCAGGAAGTCCCCCTGTCATTCCGGCCGTTTGAGATCATAACCCTGAGAATATCGAAATCAGAGACATAAAAAAGGGGTGTTGCAGAATCAAAACTGCAATACCCCTCTTGTATTAACACATATGGAATTCAGAAAAAGTTGTGTAGCAGAAAATGTTTGGAGATTTATTATTTTAGGGTGGTTTGGAGGGGCCGAAGCCCCTCCATGTCAAATCCGCAGCAGCGACATGCGCGGTGCGAGGAGCATTTTTGCGGAGCGGGAATAAACGATGGCTAAGAGAAGCCAACTCCACTCCCGCGGAGCAAAAATGGATGCCTTGCGCCTTTGCAGCCCGGGAGTCCCGCAGGGACGAGAGGCAAAGGCGAGGGGGTTTCCGAAAGGGGGATGCAAGTCCCCCTTTCGGGGGCTGTGCAACAGCCCTGGAATCGGATACCGGAACATCATCGATTCATCAGAAAAGGCATATAGACGCCGCCCTGGACGCTCCGGCCGATAAAGGCCACATAGCGTCCGGTTTTTGTATCATACCAGTCGGAGAACGGGACACGGGTGGAAGTCCGGCGGAGATAATGGGCCAGGGGGGCAATCAGCCGGCGGAACACCTCCGGATTTTTTGACAGGGAGGCCGACCATATGATCCAGTCGGACTTGGTATAGTCCGCCCGGGAGTCCAAAGGCAGACCGTATTCGTTCATGCGGGAAAGATAGCCGGCGGTTTCGGCTTCATAAAACGCTTCCGGAAGCAGGTCAAGATGCAGCACCCGGTCCCAGATCAGATTATATTTCATGCTCCAGCCGGTGCCGTCAAAGGTCAGCGCCGTGCTTTCTTCAGTTTTCGCCCGTTCAAGCCAGCTTTTCGCCATTTCATGGGCGCGTTTCTGCCAATGAAGGGCTTCCTCCGGCTTGCCCATCCTTTGCAGGATCCGGGCCCAGCAGGCGATGCCGACGATGGCCTTGGCGGAAAGATTGACGTTCCGGGCCAGATGCCCCGCAAAGTCATCGGTACAGAGCTGTTCGCCGGGGTCTTCGCCGAACCGGTCCAGATACCTGACCCACTTGGAAAGCAGCGGTTCATACGCACGGATCAGCTCATCCTGCGCGCCGAAAGAAACGGCCGCTTCCAGCATGATGAGCATGTTGCCGCATTCTTCCACCGGCATCTGGTAGCGCAGATCATAGACGTCGGTCTTTTCCGGATACAGGTAATAGGGGGGGCGGCACCTGTCCGTTGGGCAGGCGGCGTTTGGCGGCATATACCTGACCGGTTGCGTACGGATACCGGCCCACGTCGTGCGGAGCGAAATCCTCCTGCCATACGGGAAGGGAGGCAAAATACAGAACCGGCCGGCACAGAGCGTTCACCAGTTCCGGGCAGAACGCAAGAAACAGGGGGATGGAAGGATAGCTCACATCCACCGTGCCGATGCAGCCGTTGGAATCGTTTTCTTTTGAAAGAAAAGCCATCTTCCCGTCCGGGGCGGCGATCAGCTTGTGAGCGGCAAAGGTATGCCGCCAGGCAGCGGCGGCGATCAGGGCATAGTCTTCCCCGCCGATGCTTCGCGCTTTTTCAAGCACCTGTTCATCCAGCGTTCTGCAGGCGCAGAGCAGTTCATCGTGTCTGCGTGAAAACTCCGACAAAGCCCGGGGGAGGGTTTTTCCGTTCCGCAGGCCCCAGGCTTTGCAGCAGGAGCCAAAGTAATTAATGGAGGCGATATCGTCATAGCCCAGCATCAGGAAACCGCCGGCGGGGACGGTGCCGGCGGTCATATCTGCGGAAAAGCGGAGCCCGTCCCGCCCGTAGGTCACTTGTCCGGCCGAGGCCATGTACAGATAGCCCCAGTCCATCGTGATGTGGTCGCCGGAATGGCCCAACACCCGCTGCTCCGTCCGGCCGATGAAAGCGGTGTTCAGCCCGTCATTCTGCCATTGATCGCCCAGCAGTCCGGGGACCGCCTGGCCGTCATAGCACAGGGCGGCCCCGGCAAAAAAGCCCAGCCGGACGCTGTGTGCGTTCCCGTCCAGGGAACGGACGGCGTAATCCACAAATGTAATGGGCGTGGACAGGACGTCCAGGTCATCGGGCAGCGCCGGGGACCAGAAAACGGCCGTCAGCTCCACGCCGCCGCCTTCCATGACGGAAACGGTGCGGGTCGGGGTGACCTGAAGGGAAACCGTCTTCAGTTCCGGTTTGGAACTCTTGCCGAAATAGCAGTATTCCTTCCCGTCGATCAGCACATACCCGTCCAGGTGCTTTGGCGCGCCTGACCAATGGACGGGACAGGCGGAGGTCAGGGTGTCTCCCGGCATCCAGACGGAAAAATAGGGATCGTTGGCAATCAGCGGCAGCGCGGGCAGACGGTCCATTTTCTTGTTCATGCTGATCCTCCCTTAAGCAGGCATGCATTGTTATGCGGGAACAGTGTTTTTATCCCTTGATGGCACCCACCATGACGCCCTTGACAAAGTGTTTCTGCACGAATGGGTACAGGCAGATGACCGGCACGCTGGCGATGATGATGATGGCGTATTTCATGGTTTCCGCAGCCATCATTTTTTCATACAGGCCGGTGCCGTCTCCCTGGGCGAGTTCCTGGTTCTGCAGCAGGATCTCCCGGAGGATGACCTGGAGCGGCATGCGGGAACGGTCCTTCAGGTAAATCAGGGCGCTGAAATACTCGTTCCAGTGCGCGACTGCGTAGAACAGCACCATCACCGCGATGATGGAGCCGGACAGGGGCAGCACCACCAGGAAGAGGGTCTGCAGATCGGTGCATCCGTCCAGGCAGGCGGCTTCCTTGAGCTCGCCCGGAATGCTGGACTGGAAGAAGTTTTTCATCACCAGCATATTGTAGGTGGTGATGCCGGAGGGCAGCAGCATGGCCCAGATGGTGTTGTACATGCCCAGCTGCCGGACCAGCAGGTAAGTCGGGATCAGGCCGCCGGAAAACAGCATCGTAAAGGACGCCACAAAGGTCAGGATGCCCCGGCAGGGCGTTTCCTTACAGCTCAGCGGATAGGCGATCATGATGGTCAGTGCCAGGTTGATCAGGGTACCGAGCACAGTATAGAGGATGGTGTTGCCGTAGCCCATCCAGATGCTGCTCTCCGCGATGACCATCTGATAGCTTTCAAAGGAAATGTTTTTCGGCCAGAAGATGACCCGGCCCAGAAGGACGTCCTCCGGCTTGGAAAAGGACGCGATCACGGTGAAATAGAGCGGATATGCCACGATCAGCATCAGTAGGACGCTGAAAAACAGGATCGCAGCCTGGAAGACCCGGTCGCCGACCGATTCCCGGATATGGGCAGGATGATGCGCAGTATGGCTCGTCATATTCCTCACCTCACCACAAGCTCTGGTCCAGGGTTCTGCGGCACACCGTGTTGGCGGTCACGATCAGAATCAGGTTGACGACGGAGTTCATCAGCCCCACGGCGGTGGCATAGCTGTAATCGCCCTTCTGGATGCCGTTTTTGTACACCAGCGTAGAGATGATCTCGCTGGTGCCGATGTTCAGGTCGTTCTGCATCAGCAGGGCTTTTTCAAACCCGATCGTCATCAGCTGCCCGATGCGCAGGATGAACATGGTGACGATGGTGGGCAGGATACAGGGCAGGGAGACGTGAATGATCTTCTGCCACCGGGAAGCGCCGTCCACCGTGGCCGCTTCGTACAGGGCGGTATCCACCCCGGCCAGGGCGGCAATATAGATGATGGCGTTCCAGCCCATGTTCTGCCACACGTTGCTCAGCACATACAGGGGCCTGAAATATTTTTCCGATTCCATCAGCGGGAGCGTCTGCATGCCCATGGCCCGGATCATGATGTTGATCAGGCCGTACCGCTGATCGGTAAACAGCTTGAGCATGCTGACCACCACGACGATGGAGAGGAAATACGGGATATAGGTGATGTTCTGAAGCACCTTGCGGAAGCGCAGGCTGTTGATCTCATTGAGCATCAGGGCCAGCAGGATCGGCGCCGGAAAGCCGATGGCCAGGCAGCCCAGATTGATCGCCAGGGTGTTCCAGATGGTGCTCCACGCGTAGTAGGAAGAAAAATACCGGCCGAAATGGCGCATCAGGGGATCGGCCCAGGGGCTGCCCCAGATGCCCAGGCGGACCTTGTAGTTTTTAAACGCCAGCTGCACGCCGAACATAGGGATGTAGCAGAAAATGATGTACCATGCCAGCGGGACCAGCAGCAGGGCCAGCAGCTGCCAGTGGGACAGCACCCGCTTTCTGAACCAGCGCATGCTGGAAAGCCGGGGGGCGGGATGAACAGTCATCGGATCATTCCTTCCTTGGGAAGCAAAAAGGGAGAGGGTTCGCCCTCTCCCTTCGTCATCCTTGATATGCGAATGGACGAGCGGGGATTACTGGTAGCTGTCCAGACGTTCCTGATAGATGCCCACCCATTCCTGGAGGCCCATGCCTTCCAGGGTCTGGCAGTAGGTGTCCCATTCGTCGAAGCTCATTTCGCCGCGGATGAATTTGGCGGCGCAGGACTTCATGTAGGTGGAAATATCGGTATCCAGGATCTGCAGCCGCTCGTTCACGTCCGCGTCAAACAGGGGTTCGGCGTAGAGGACGTAGTCCATGTAAGGATCCAGTGCGGCCTGGGCGGCCTGCGTGGTGGGGGAGCAGACGGCGATGCAGTTGCGGTCGTTCAGGTACTGGGGGGAGCCGCCGCCGGGCCAGATGCAGAACTGAGCGATGGTGGGGCCGGAGCCGTTGGGATTGTTCAGGATGCCGTCCACATAGACGGGATAGCCGTTTTCATCGCGGGTCCAGGTTTTGCCCTCGATGCCGTAGCGCATCAGGTAGCTGCCTTCCTCGCTGAACAGATAGTCGATCCAACGGACGGCGGCTTCGGGATAATCGCAGTCGCACGTGATGGCGAAGGTACCCATGTCGCGGGCCACCGGGCCGCTCTGCACATACACTTTGTCGCTTATGCCGGCCATGGGGGCGATGCCGATATAGTTGGTGGAATCGAAGGCGTCGTCGGCCTGGTTGAAGAAGATGCCCATCATCTGGCCGCTCATTTTGGCGTTGAACTTGGAGTATTCCTGGGTAAAGAGGTCGGGGTCCATCAGGCCTTCCTCATACATTTTGTTGCTCCACTGGAGCAGGGCCTTGAACTGGTCGCTGGTCAGCCAGGAGGTCAGGGTCTTGCCGTCTTCGCTCAGGTTCATTTCCTGGCCGAACTGATACTGTAGGCCGAACATGCCGGCCATGGTGTCGAACCAGAAATTGAGGTCCGCCGCGGCGATCGGGATCTCATCCGCTTCGCCGTTGCCGTTGGCGTCATAGGCTTTGAAGGCGCGCAGGACCGTTTCCAGTTCGTCAAACGTGGTGGGGACGGCCAGACCGCAGGCATCCAGCCAGGCTTTGTTGCACCAGATTTTTTCGGTGCGGGCGGCGTTCACGGCAATGATGGCCGCCAGGGCGTAGATATGGCCGTCCGGGGCGGTGATGCGGCCTTCGATGTCCGGATATTTTTCCATCAGGGCGGTGTAGTTGGGGGCGTACTCTTTCAGAAGATCTTCCAGCGGCAGCAGGACGCCTTCGTCGCCGTACTTGATGATCTCGGTGCCGCTCAGGGCCGGGGCAACCAGCATGTCGTCATAGGTATCGTTGGTCCACATCAGGGCTTTGGACTCATCGTAGCCCTGGGAGGGCGCCTGGTTGAATTCCAGGGTGATGCCGGTCAGTTCCTGGTACTTTTTAAAGAAATCCATGGTGGACCATTCGGCGTGAATGGCGCCCTGTTTGCCGAAGATCGACATGGTGACGGGCTCTTTCACGATCGGCAGTTCGCCTTCCGTGTTCAGCACATCCTTGCTGTCAGCCAGGGCAAAAAGCGGCACCAGGCACAGCGCGAGAACGAGGCAGAGAAGTTTTTTCATCATGATTAAAAACCTCCTTTTTCAGATCCGGGGCTTAGCACGCCCGTTTGATTGTTTTCATTATAGAATATACACACGTGTTTGTCAATGATAAATCTTAGATTTTATTGTCAAACACGATAATACGGTGAATTGGTATACACATAAAGGAAATATATGTATATCTATCTGACTGGGATGACGCCGGACGTCAGTCCATGACCCGCGTTCGGCGCTTTACAGTTCGATCACCGGGATATCCATCAGGGCGGCCGTCTGCTTCAGCGTGTCACAGATGTCGTCCCATACCAGAACATAATGATGGGGGATCCGGTGCTCAATCAGGCTTTCCGCCGTCCGTCGGACAGGCGCTTCCATTCTGACCTGAATCATGCTGCCGCGGGTGATCCTGTCGCGGTCCAGCGCTTCGCCCCGCATGAGCGCCAGTTTGTACTGCCCGTGATCGTTGTGCAGCCTGGCGATCGTAACCGTGCCCGGTTTCAGCGCCGTCCAGAATGCCGTTCCCTGGCCGACCAGCGGATGGTTGCGCAGCTCCGGCCGGTATTTTTCGTTGTGCAGGGAGGGGGCGGCATTCCCGCAGTGCCAGAAGCAGAGGGTATTTTCCTCTTCGTTCAGGTCAATCATATCAGTGATGAAAGGAGCGTTTCCGGGGGAAAGGAGCATGGCCAGCTTCTGGGTGATGGCGGCGTCCACGTCCCCTTCGCAGCCGATGGAGATGCCGTCGTCCAGCAGCCTGCCCAGCACGGCGCAGGGCTGGGTATGGGCCGCGCCCATTTCCGGCCAGCATTTGATGACGCCGAAGTCGTATCCGTCCGCTCTGAGCCGCTTTTTGAGGGCCAGATACAGCCGGGAGTGGTTTTCCAGATGCCCGGCCGGCAGGAGAGCCGGATCCCACCGGGCGGCCACGGCGTCCATATCCGCGCGCACTTCTTCCCCGGGCAGTGAGGCCATATCGTCAAACACCGTTTTGAGTTCCGTCGCGTTCATGGCGATGCCGAAGGTCCGACGGATGGCGGCTTCGTCAAACGTGCTGACATAGTAGTTGGTGGGACGGTAGCCGAAAATGCCCATCGTCATCCCCGCCAGGGCTTTTTTGACGGCATATCCGCGCAGCAGCCCAATCACTTTTCCGGCGGCCCGTTTATCTTCCCAGCTGCCGTATACCGTGTGGCACGGATACCCGAGGCGGTCCAGGGCGGCGGCGTTCATCGTCATCGCGCAAAGGGCGTTGGCCCACAGCCTTTCCTCCCGCTCATAGGGCGGCTCATAAGGGGCCCACAGGATCAGCGGCACGTTCATTTTCTGTACGATGGAGGCGGCGATGTCGTCCCCGGTGAAGGCTCCGTACACCATGACGACGGCGTCTGTCTGCTCCCGGCGCATCATGCGGATGGCTTCATTCACTTCCTCCGGGGTGGTCAGCACCTGCGGGGGCATCACCAGGTTCATGTCCTTCAGGTTCTCACGCGCCCAGGCCGTATACTCGGCATGGCGGCGCACCGGCAGTTCCCTGGGCCAGCGGCCGGACAGGGTGACGATCAGGCCCACATTCAGTTTTTCAGGCATTTTGTTTTTCCCTCCCGCTTACGCTTTTCCTTCGGACCCGGACAGGCGGATGATATGTTTGACATCTTCCGTCAGCGCCCCGCTGGCGTACTGGCTCACCTTCCAGCTGTGCCCCTGATGATCAATCTTCAGACCTTCTTCCAGATGCTCGATGTATTTCCACCGGATCTCCGTGCCGAAATTGATTTTGGCGATCCCAAGCTCCCGGACGGCTTTGCGGATGATGGCCTCGTCCATGCCGGTGCAGCCGTGGAGCACCAGCGGCAGATCGCAGAAGGAGCGCACCTGTTCCAGCACTTCGAGGTGAATATCCGGCTTTCCCTTGTAAAAACCGTGCGCGTTGCCGATGCCGATGGCCAGCGTATCCGGATGGCAGAGGGAAAGGAACTCCTTGACCTGCTGCGGGTCGGCGATGTTTTTGTTCTCCAGCACCGCGCCCTCGCTGTCAAGACGCTGCAGCTCGCCGATTTCCGCTTCCACCGGCACACGGAAACACCTGGCGACCTTAACGACGCTTTCGGTCAGCGCCGCGTTTTCTTCCACCGGCAGGGCGGATCCGTCGATCATCAGCGAGGTAAAGCCCAGGCGGAGCGCTTCCATGCAGATGGGAAAATCCGCGCCGTGATCCAGATGGATCGAGACGGGCACGGAAACTTTTTCGGCGCACCATTTCGCCACCTGATAAAACCAGTCGTGCCCGCTGTACGCGCCGGTTGCGACATAATGCGCCAGGATCACCGGCGATTTCATTTCTTCCGCGGCCCTGCAGATGGCCATGATAATATCGTAATTGCCGCCCTGGGTGTTGATCGCCGGGACCGCGTAGCCTTCGCGCCTGGCGCGGCGCAGCTGTTCAAGATTCGTGCACAGCAAGTGGATCACCCTTTCTGACATGCAGAAAATAATTACACGTATGTAGCACGGAAAGTATACCATAATCTTTTGTTTTATGTCAAGAAAAACATGGTGTTCATCCTGATTTACCCGGCTGATAGGATATAAAATCAGAATTGACTTGAAGACTGCTCCATGATATACTGTACACATGTCCACGGAAAGGGGGAGAGTACGGTATGGCAAGGAAATCGAACATGCCCACCCGCAAGGATGTAGCGGATCTGGCCGGGGTTTCGGAAACCATTGTTTCCTATGTGCTGAATGCCAACCGCTATGTTTCCGCCGACAAGAAAAAACGGGTCCTGGAAGCGGTGGAAAAGCTGCATTACCGGCCCAATTCCATCGCGCGGGCGCTGAAGGGCAAGGGCAACAGCCACATCCTTTTTATCGCGGACAATGTGGCCAACAACTATTTCGGCAGGCTGCTGCAGGAGCTGGACGGCGTGGCGTACGACAAGGGATACCTGGTTTCCCTGATGAGCGCCAAGAGCGACCGCGATTTTGTCAGCCGGATCCTCTCCCGCCAGGTGGACGCGGTGATCATCTCTTCCTCCAGCCTGGCCGAAAGCTGCGTGCAGGACCTGGTGGACAGCGGCCTGCCGGTGGTGCTGCTGATGACCAGGGATTACGCGACGGTGCACGGCCGTGTGGCCAGGATCTATACCGGCATCGAAAGCGGCATCATGGCGGCGGTCAGACTGCTGTACGAGAGCGGCTGCCGGAACCTGGTGCATGTGGACAGGGTCAGCCGCAACGGTCATTTTTCCAGCCGGCAGGATCTCCGGTACCGCGGATTCTGCAACCAGATGGAAGCCCTCGGCTGCCCGCTGACCAGCGATTCCTTTATCACCGGATGCGCCGATTATGACGAACTGTTCGTGGCGGTCTGCCAACGGGTAAAAAGCGGCGTCCCTGTGGACGGCTTTGTCTGCCGCAACGACGGGCTGGCCTGCGTGGTGCTCAATGCCGTCCTCGCCTGCGGAAAGAAGGTGCCGCAGGACATTTCCGTGATCGGCTTTGACAACTCCGATACCAGCAGGATCATCCGTCCCGCGCTGACCACCGTGGCGACGGATCAGAAAGCAATCGCCGATGCGGCGCTTTTCCTGATCGATGCCATGATCGCCGGCCAGACCCCGGCGGATCAGCATCTGATCACCAGCATGGTCGTCCGGGATACGACCAGATAACGGATTTCCCGTACCGGACAGGTACGGGTTTTATTCCGACACACGTACACACGAGTAACCAACCAATCAAATGAAAGGAAGCCTGCCTATGCTGGACGCATCTTACTTTGAAGGAATCCGCGGCGCTGTCTATTTCCCCTCCCGCGCTTATAACGCCTGGCAAACCTGGAATGAGCTGGATCCGGAGGAAACTGACCGGGATTTCGGCTATGCGGAGGACGCGGGCCTCAACGCCCTGCGAATGTTCGTGAGCTATGAATACTGGCAGGAACATCCGGAAGCATTCTTTGACCGGTTTGAGCAGGTGATCGCCCTGTCCGGGAAGCACGGCATCCGGGTCATGCCGGTCCTGTTTGAGGACTGCGGAACGGACAATACGGAAGAAACCCGGAAAAACAAAAATCCCCGCACGGCCATCTGCGTCTGTTCTCCCTGCCGGGCGGTTCAGAAGGATCCCGCCCGCTGGGCGGAGGCAGACGCCTTTGTGGACGTGTTCATGCGCCGTTACGGGAGCGACAGCCGGCTATTGGCCATCGAGTGCATGAACGAGCCTCACTGGGAGAGCGGCAATGTTCCGTTTGCACAGCATATCGTTGCGCTGGCCAGGAGCTACCGCGGCAGCGTGCCGCTGACGATCGGCTGCATCACGATGCTTCACAACCTGTACTTCGGGGATGAGCTGGACATATATCAGTATCACGATAATTTCCCGCAGAGTGCGGAAAACCTGGCCCGGGTGATCCGGGAGGCGAAGGCAGTGCAGCAGCTGATCCGCAAGCCCTGTTGGCTGACTGAATGGCAGCGGGTCCGGGAAGCCGGGCCCGGCTGGGACGTGCAGTCGATTCCGCAGGAATATACCGTCCCGGCTCTGGCCACCCTGGCGCCCACTGTATACGCTTCCGGCGCGGGCAGCTTTTTTTGGTCGCTGATGGTCAAGCCGGCTTACCTCATGGCTCAGCGGCCGAACGGCACCTTCAACGGCCTTTTTCATGAGGACGGCAGCGTATACAGCCTGGAGGATTACCGGGCCGTCGCCGGGCAGGACAAAACCCGCCCGGTGAAAGCAGCTATGCCCGACTGGTATGTGAAAAGCCTGAAGGAATGGGATCATTGACAGAATCATTGCCAGACGGCATCAGCAAAGCGGTCCGACCGTTCTGCCCGCAGCAGAGTGATCGGACCGCTTGCTTGTTTCCGGAATTCTGATTATCCCTTGACCGCCCCGGCCACCAGACCCTTGACCATGTATTTCTGGAAGAAGAAAAACACGAAGATCATCGGCAGCGCGCCCAGGATCGAGGCGGAATTGATGAGCTGCCAGTCGCTGACCTCGCCCAGGTAGGTCAGCTTGAGGCCCTGGGACAGCGTCCACAGCGCAGGGGAGCGGACCAGGGTGATGGCGTGGAGATAGTCGTCCCAGGTCATCAGGAAGCTGTAAATGCCGACCGCCAGGATTCCCGGCACGACCAGCGGCATAATGATGCGGAGCAGGGTTTTCATCCGCCCGCAGCCGTCCGTCCAGGCGGCCTCCTCGAGGTCGCGCGGGATCCCGTCAAAGAAGGAGGCCATCAGGGTGGCGGAAAAAGGCACCTGGGTCGCGCTGATGGCAAGCACCAGGCCCAGGTGAGTATCCGTCATCCCAAGGCGCCGCAGGATCCCGTACAGGGAGATAAGGCGGCTGATGACCGG
This sequence comes from Christensenellales bacterium, assembly GCA_045113695.1. GTDB lineage: Bacteria > Bacillota > Clostridia > Christensenellales > Aristaeellaceae > UBA4246. The sequence continues at coordinate 21,620 of JBGUJG010000105.1, read as the reverse complement.
CATCATCTGGGAAAAAGAGAAGGTGGCCAGCAAAAGCGCGTTCCACCGGAAATGGAAGCGGCTCAGTGCATAGCCGGACATGATGGAAATCAGGCAGATCAGCAGGGCCGCCAGGGCGGAAACAATCAGGTTGTTCCCGTAATACACCAGGAATTTGCCGTCCTGAAAGAGGGCGCGGTAGCCGTCCGCGGAAAGCTTTTCCGGCCAGAGGGAAGGGATGATCCGGTAGGATTCCACATTTGTTTTCAGCGATGTCACCAGCATCCAGTAGACCGGTAACAGCAGAAAGCCGAAAAGGATCAGGATCACAAGATATTTGGCGGCCAGACCGGCCGCACGGCCTTTGCTTTTCATGCTGCTTCTCCTTTGTTCCGCTGGAAGATCAGCCTGAACACGGCCACAACGGCGATCATGACCAGCAGCCACACGGTCGTCACCGCCGCGCCGGAGCCGTAATTGTTGTTGACAAAGGCTTCGTCATAGGACAGGACAGCCAGGGTGGTGGTGGCGCCGACGGGGCCGCCGTTGGTCAGGGTGGCGAAAAGCGGATACTGCTTGAAGTTTTCAATGATGCACATGGAAACCGATACGGCGATGACGCTGCGCATATACGGGATCAGGATATGGATCAGGCGGGTGAAGTATCCGGCGCCGTCGATCCTGGCCGCTTCCATGATGTCTTCCGGAACGTTCTGCATGCCTGCCAGGAGAAGCAGGGTCATCAGCGGCACCTGCTTCCAGAGCCCTGCGAGAATGACGCCCCACAGCGCCGTGCCCTTTCCGTTCAGCATGCCGAAATCCGTGATCCTGCCCCCGGAAAAGATGTTGGCAAGATACTGGACCAGGCCGTAGGGGTTGGCGTAGATCCAGGCCCATAGCAGGCCGGTGATGACGGTCGGAATGACCCAGGGGATCATCATGACGCTGCGGAGAAAACGGGCTCCGGGCGGATCTGTGTTCAGGATGAGGGCCAGCGCCATGCTGACCAGGAAGGTGAGTCCGACCGTCCAGAACACAAACCGCCCGGTGATCAGGATGGCGGACTGAAGCTTTCCCGCTTTCCACAGCCTGGTATAGTTGGCGAAATCATTCCATTCCCCGGGCCGGTTCTTGGTCAGGTTGACGAGCTTATAATTGGTAAAGCTCATCGCGACGGAGTCTACGATCGGGATAAGGATGAACGCCGTACAGAGCACGATGGCCGGCAGCAGCAGGCAAAGGCAGAAAAGCAGATCCTGCCGCTTCCGGGAACTGCGGAGAGCGGTAAAGCGGCGGGACGAAGCGGAAGAAGCGGAACGCATGATGGCATTCTCCTTTGAAAGAAAGGGGGTGGGCATCGAGCGCCACCCCCTGAAGCATCATGAAAGCATTACTGATCGATGTAGTATTCGGCCTGGGAAATGTAGCTGTTCACGGCATCTTCCATGCTGGCACCGTTGACCGTGTAATCCAGCACCATGGTCGCCAGCTGCTTCTGTACGCTGACCATGGGGCCGATCTGGGTCTGTCTGCGCACGTGGGAAACACCTTTGGCCGCGCCTTCCAGGATGGGGGAGATCCGGCAGTCTTTAAGCCCTTCGTGCGCCACGAACGCAAGGCCGATATTGTTCAGGTAACCCTCCAGGTTTTCTGTGCTCGTGCAGTGCTGAATAAACAGGCTGATTGCTTCTTTCTGCCCGTCGCTCAGCCCGTCGCCGATCAGGAAGCAGTGGGATTCTACCAGGGATTCGCCCTTGCCGTAAGTGCCCATCGTGGTGGGCAGGAAAGAAGTGACGGTGAAATCGGCGGCCTTCGGGTCCACCTCCCCGATCTGGGCATAGCCCCACGAAGAGTCCACATAGGCAACCACGTTGCCGGCGCCGAAGGCGGCGCGGTAATCCTTCAGCTTCAGGTTTTCCTGCGTGTAGCCATTGCCGATCAGGTATTTGTAAAAGTCCAGCATTTCGGCCATGGCGGTGGCGTTGGGTTCGGCCTTGAGGTCGGCCAGTTTGCCGTCGTCCGTCAGGAGCTGTCCGCCGAAAGCGGTAAAGATGGCGTTGATGTTGGAGCCGGTGGCGGGCACCTCGGCGGTGGTCAGACCGAAGATGGTGGAGACTTTTCCGCTGTCTTTATAGAAAGCGTCCAGCGTTTCGATCCAGGTTTTAAGGCCGTCCAGGGTGTCCGGGAAGGCGGCGGCGTCCATGCCGGCGGCTTCCACCAGGTCCTTGTTGATGAACACCACGGAGTTGGTGTAATAGTGCGGTACGGCGTACACGCCGTCTTTATAGTACATCTGATCCAGCACGTAGTCGTAGTAGCCGGCGTAGAAGTCCGGGTCGATCACGTCTTTGGGCTGCTGGATGAATTCGCCTTCCACCAGGGCCGGGATCCAGCTGACCTCGCCCAGGATCAGGTCGACGCTCATGCCGGAGCCCAGGTCGTTGGTGAAGGTCTGGATCATGCTGTTGTAATCCACGGTGACGCTTTCGACCGTCACCCAGGGATGGGCGGCTTCAAAAGAGGCGACCGTGTTTTTCCACCAGTCCGCCTTGGCGGTTTCCGACAGGGCGTAATTGTAGAAGCGGACGGTAACGGGTTCTTTTTCTTCCGCCATCACGGCGCCGGCAGAAAGCAGCATGATCAAAGCAGTCAGCAGGGCGAGCAGTCTTTTCATGGCGTTTTCCTCCTCATTCTTCAGACAGACAGTCAGTTTTTTGAAATTGATCAGCATGTAACGCGCGCTTTATAAATACGAGTGTATATTATCATTGATATGAATAAAAGTCAAGACACATTTGTAAATTTATATTATACACATTTGTGTACATGCTTATGCGGGCAGCGATTTTCTGAATAATAAAAGGAGGAAGAAGAGGAGAAGGTGATCAATCACAGCAAAAAACCAGGCTCTTCGGCCTGGCTGAATCGTTTGCGCTGCGGAAAAACCTGTGCATGCTGCCGGGCGGTTTTCCGGGTGAAGCTTCACTCGGGCTTACTTCTCCACAGGGCATCTTGCCGCGTTGGCATTCACATAAATCAGCGCGTCCGGGTGACGCTGCAAAAGAGACGCGGGAAAAGCCGGGGTGATATCCCCGTAGGCTGCCCGGCGGACCACCGCCCGGTGCCAGTCCCGGAACACGCCCAGCCGGACTTTTCGGGCGGAGAAGATCTGGCGGAAACCGATCGTGACGCAGCAGGGCGGCATATCTTCGATCGCTCCGCCCAGATCGCCGATGGCGTTGGCGGTTCGGGTTTCCGGTGAAATGGCCAGCACCCGGGTCGGCAGCCGCAAAAAGGCTTCTTCGGTCATGCCGGGCTGAGGCTCGTTGAATGCCAGATGGCCGTTGGTCCCGATGCCGCCGAAGCAGATGTCCGCCCCGCCCAGGGAATCCAGCAGCCGGTCGCCCCGTTCAGGGCCGGCAGGGTCGGGATAGATCCGCTGCTCCTCCGGCACGGTCAGGGCGGGATCGATTTTTCCGTACACCTGCTTTTCCATAAACCCGATAAAGCTCATCGGGTCGTCCTGCGGGATCTTCGTCCGCTCATCCAGCAGATATTCGTCCATATTGAAAAACCAGCAGTTTTTCAGGCTGATCCGGTTCTCGTTTACCAGGCGAACGAAGATGGGATACTGGCCTACCGGGCCGACCGGGACAATGAACACGGTGCGCTTTCCCCGCACGTTGTTTTCCTGAACGGTCTGCACCATCTCCCGAGCCATCTCATAGAACACTTCGCCGGATTCGCCCAGGCATTTGAGCGGGATTTTCGCGTTTTTGCCCAATTCTTCCGGCGGGATACGGTAATAGCTGTGCATACATTCCTCCCTGATGAAACGGGGCCGCCCCGCGTCGGGAGCGGCCCCGCGATGGCGATGTGAACTGAATCAGTTGAAGGCTTCCTTCATGTTGTCAAACAGCACATAGTTTTCCACGGGCACTTCCTGCTCCACCGCGCCGGACTTGATGAAGCCCTGCTGCTGGACTCTGTAGTAGTTCGCCATGGTGCCGTCTTCCAGGATGGCCTTGATTTCCGCGCTGCCGGGCCAGGCGGCGTCGCCGGTCTGATTCATGGCGACCTGCAGGTCCTGCGCACACTGGGCGGCGACCCAGCCGGCCACCTTTTCAAAGTTCTCGGGGTTGGAGCCGAAATCCATGGCCTTATACAGCGCGCGGGTGTAGCGCTTCACCAGGTCCTTGTTCGCTTCGTAGTACTTGGGCAGCACGATCCAGGATGCCAGGGAAACGTCCCGGTCGGCGAAGTTTACATTGGAGCACAGGGAGAAGACGTCGCCGCCGCAGGCATTGATGATGATGCCGGTGGAGGGGCTCCAGCAGGCGCAGGCGTCGATGGTGCCGGAAATCATGGCGTTGGCCAGGGAGGAAGCGTCCATTTCAAAGGCCTGAATGTCATCCCAGGCAAGGCCTGCGTCGTCCAGGCAGTAGCGCAGGATCATTTCGGAAGAGGTACCGGAAGCGTAGCCCACCTTCTTGCCTTTCAGATCGGCCGCGGTTTCGATGCCGGCCTTTTTGCTGGCCAGCACGGCGTCCGCGTTGCCGATCTGGCTCATGCAGAAGATGTTGGCGCGGCCGGCGATGCACAGCTTGTGGGCGCCAGGTCCGATGTAGCCGATGTTGATGGAGCCGTTTTCCATGGCGGCGATGATGGTGGGGCCGTCTGCAAACTCGTAGAGGGTCACGTTCAGGCCTTCTTCTGCGAAGTAGCCCTGCTGGATGCCGGTGACGACGGACCAGAGGGAGGCGTAGTTGGGCATGTAGGCCACGTTGATGTCCTCAGCGGATGCGAAGGCCGCGGCGGACAGGCACAGGACCAGCGTGAGCACCAGAGCGACGGTTTTTTTCATGGGAGATTCCTCCTTTTTTATTCAACAGGCATGGCAGCCTGCCGGGTTCGGTTGGCTATTTGCGCACTTCGAGATATTCCTTGTATACCTGCTCCCAGATATGGTTGCGCAGCTCCATGAACCTGGGCAGCAGTTTGGTTTCCTGATTCCGGGGGTAGGGAATGTCGATGGGGACGGTTTCCTTGATCCGGCCGGGGCGGGCGGACATGATGATCACCTTCTGGGCCAGCAGGATGGCTTCGTCCACATCGTGGGTGATGAAGAAGCAGGTTTTCATATCCTTCTCCCAGGTTTCCAGCAGCTCGGACTGGAGCTGAGTGCGGGTCTGGGCATCCAGGGCGCCGAAGGGCTCGTCCATCAGCAGCACTTCCGGATCGGCGGCGTAGGCCCGGGCGATGGCCACCCGCTGCTTCATGCCGCCGGACAGTTCCTTGGGATAATGGTCCGCGAACTTTTCCAGGTCCACCTTTCTTAAGTACGCCATGGCCTCCGTTTCCGCCTGGCTTCCTTTGATGCCCCGCATGTTCAGGGCGAACATCACGTTCTTTTTGACCGTCAGCCAGGGAAACAGGGCATACTGCTGGAAGACCACCCCCCGCTCGGTGCCGGTGCCGGTGATTTCGTGGTCATTGCAGAAGGCTTTGCCGGAGGTGGGCATCTGAAGCCCGGCGATGATGTTCAGCAGGGTGGATTTGCCGCAGCCGGACGGGCCGACCACGCAGACAAATTCATTCTCATAAATGTCCAGGCTCACATGGCGCAGGGCTTCTGTGGGGCCGCTGCGGGTTTCGTATACCTTTGACACATCGTCGATGCGCACCTTCAGATTTCGCGCTTCTCCTGCCATGAGGTGAGCCTCCTTTCCAGCAGCTTGATCAGCTTTTCGATGACGATGCCGATCACGCCGATGATGATGATGTACAGCAGCATGGGCTTGGTTTCAAAAGCGTTGTTGAGCGACCGGATGCGCATCCCAAGGCCCGCCATGGCGCCGGTGGATTCTGCGGCGATCAGCGTGGTCAGGGCCACGGAGGCGCCCAGACGGATGGCGGTCAGGATAAAAGGCAGGGAGGCCGGGGCGATGACCCGGATAAAAATATCCTTGTCCGACGCGCCGAGCACCCGGGCGGCCTTGATCAGCGTTTCGTCGATGTTGATGACGCCCTGGTAGATGGTGATGCACATGGTCAGGAAGGTGGCCAGGGTGATCACGATGATCTGGGGCTTGCGGCCCACGCCGGCGGCGATGACCACCAGCGGCACATAAGCCAGCGGGGGAATGTTGCGGATGAATTCGATCCAGGGCTCGATGATGTTGCGCACCGGTTTGTACCAGGCCATCAGGATGGCCACGGGCAGGGCGATCACGAACCCCAGGCCGAAGCCCGAAAAGACGGAAATCATGCTGGAGGAAATATCCTTCCATAGTACGCCCCTTTGGATCATGACGGGCAGCTGCTTGATGGTTTCCACGACGTTGGGAAAGCAGCGGGAGGTGGCCGGCAGGACGGACAGGATATACCACAGCGCCATGGCTGCCAGGAAAGAAAGCAGCAGCCACATTTTATCCGGGATCCGGAAACGGCTTTTCTTGCCGTCAGCTTCTTTTTGCTGCATCATGTGCGGATCGGCCTCCTTCTGGAACGGATGAATGGATCAGGAAAAACGCATATCTTTCGTTACGCGCGCAGGAAATATTTTTCGATGCAGCTGGCTGCCGCGCCGATGGCGCCGGCGAATTCGCCCATGTCCACCGGCAGCACACGCAGGACGTCGTCGTCCGGCAGAAAGGCATAGCGCATCAGCGCTTTTTCAACGGTATCGGCGTTCAGGCGGTTGGTGAAAACCGGCCCGCTGAGCAGGACCAGGTGGGGATTGACGATATCGACGATATTGGCCAGCGCGACGCCCACATAGAACATGGCCTGATCCATGACCCGGCACACCATGGGATCGCCGGACCTTTGGGCTTCCAGCACGTGGGACAGCTGCAGGGCTTCGCTGTCCGGGCACAGGGACCGGAGAACAGTCTGCTCTCCTTCGCGGATGCCCTTTCTGCACTCGGCCAGGATGGCGTTCACGCTGGACAGCGATTCGAGGCTGCCCGGCAGGGCAAACGCCGCATCACCCCTGCTGCCGGGGGCGAAAACGGCCGTTTCCTGGGCGGCGTCCGGCTCCAGGATCATCTTGCCGATCTCGCCGGCGGCGGCGTCCTCCCCTTTGAACACGCGGTTGCCGAATACGAAGGGGCAGGCAATGCCGAAGGAAACATGGCACAGGGCAAAGGTGGTCTCCCCGTTCAGCAGCTCCGGCCAGAATAAGGTGATGGCGGTGCTGCGGGCTTTGACATTATTTTCCAGCCGCACGGGCAGGCCGGTAAACCGGCTGATTTCTTCCGCCAGGGGCTTGCCCCGCCAGGACTGACGCTCCAGGATATGGTTTTTGACCTGGCCCCGATGGGAATTGACGACCCCGGGCGTCGAGATGCCGATGCCCAGCAGCCTGCTCCAAAGGCCCTCATGCTCCTGGCGGATCAGGCTCAGGATTCCCTGCAGCTGGTGCAGCATGATGCTGTAATCATCGCTCATGACCTCGTAGGTATCACTGGCCAGCACCCTGCCCCGCATGTCGCACAGGCAGAAGCGGGTGCTGTCCCGCCCAAGGGAAAGGCCGAGCACGGTAAAACAGTCCCGCTTCAGATCGATCAGGATGGGCTTGCGGCCGGTTCCGCGGGGCTGGGAGGCAGCCCCTTCGCTCTGTACCTCTTCCACGTAATTCCGGGCGATCAGTTCTGCCGTGATGTTGGTGATGGTGGCAGGCGTCAGCCCCAGCTGTACGGCAATTTCGGCCCGTGAAATAGGCCCCTGGCGGTACAGCATCAGCTTGACAGCCTCCAGATTTTCCTGTTTTACGGTGCCGCTGTTCCGTCCGGATGTCGCTGCCATGTGTTTTGCCCCTCTCTTGCACAATACGGGAATACTGCTGCCGGTATCATCAGTCTGTTTCATTTGCCTGTCAGATGAATCAGGGTATGCTCACCGGACTATGGATCCGGGCGGACAGGTAGATAGCCTGCACGATTTCCAGGGTCTTTTTGGCGTCTTCCGGCGCCCAGGGAAGATCCTTTTCCTGCCGCAGGGCCTGATAAGCCGCCTGCAGCTGCCGCTCGTGGCACACGCCCCAATAGCTTTCTCCCGAAAGATCCGTCCCGCCGCAGGCGATGTCTTCCTTCCGGCCGTCCGTCCAGGCGATTTCCATGCGGTCTTTGGTCAGTGCGGCGGCGGCGTTCTCAAACTGGATCTCGACCCGGATGGGGCTGTTGGCCGTATAGTAATTGCAGGCAAAAAAGCTGTATACGGCGCCGTTTTCCAGGGTGATGGCGGCATCGGCCTCGTCTTCGACTTCAATGTTTTCAAGGATCCTGCGGGACGTGTGCCCCTGCACCTTCACGGCTTCCAGGCCTGTCATATACCGCACCAGGTCAATGGAATGAATGGCCTGGTCGATGATCACCCCGCCGCCTTCCGTGGCCCATTTTCCTTTCCAGTCACAGGCGTAATAGCTGGCCGGACGGAACCAGTTCATGGTGGAAAAGGCCCCCCGTACTGTGCCGAGCGTTCCCTGCTCCCGGAGCTGCTTCACCCGCTGCACGCCGTCGATATACCGGTTCTGGAAAATGACGCCCAGGCGGCAGTCCGCTTCCCGGGCGGCGGCGGTCATGCGGTCCGCGTCCTGCGGATAGATGGCGATGGGCTTTTCCGTCAGCACGTTCACCCCGCAGGCAAAAGCGTCCAGCGCATATAGGCAGTGCAGGTGATGGGGGAGAAGGATGTGCAGCAGATCCGGCTGATACCGGGTCAGCAGGGCCCGGAAATCATCGGATGATATCCTGTCGGAAGCGGCACAGCCGGGGAACCCGGCAGCGAAAGCTTCCGCCCGTTCCTTCACCTTGTCCACCGCCAGCACCAGGTCGATTTCATCCGCGAGATGCTGGAAGGCCGTCGCATAAACGGCGGCGATGCGCCCGCAGCCGATCACGGCGATTCGCAGTTTTTTCATGGCCTGCTCCTTACAGCATGTCCCGGATGCCGCGCAGATAGCTGACGGCCCGCAGATAGCTGTTTTCGTCAAAATTGCCGGTTTCGTATTCCACCACGGCCCAGCCGTCTTTCCCCAGTTCCCGGTCCAGCTTTCTCATGAGCCTGGGGTAATTCATCTGACCTGTTCCAAGCGCGATAAAACCGGCATGCACATCGGAGAACTTTCTTTCAAGCGGCTGCCCGCACGGTGCGTAATCCCGCAGGTGCACGTAATGGAAACGGCCCGGATAACGGTCCATCAGCGCAACCGGATCAAACCCGGTGACAGCAGCCCAGCCGGTGTCCAGGGCAAAGCAGAGGTCCGGCGCCTCCTCGGCCAGCGTCAGCCAGATCAGCCCGCCGTCGGCAAACTCCCAGCTGTGGTTGTGATAATGCACCTGTACGCCGAAATCCTGCCGGATCTCTTTCACGATGGCATTCAGGTTCCGGGCCAGGACGCGCACCTGCTGCGGATCATGAAGTTCCGCCAGACTGCTGCCCTCCCGCAGCGTACGGCCAGCCAGTGAATCCCGGTCTTCCCCGGTGGCGCCGGTCGCAATGACGTTTTTTTCCGGCAGGGGGGCGACGAATTCCGCTGTTTTCCGCAGGGCTTCCCGGGCTTTTCCGGGATCATGGATCAGATCCGGCAGCAGCAGATGGTTGCAGTGCAGGCCTGCCAGGGCGATGTGATGCCTGGCCAGCACCCGGGTCAGCTGATCCCTTTTTTCCAGGGGAAAGAAACGCTCGCCCAGTTCGCAGCCTTCCGCTCCTGCAAAGGCCAGTTTCCCGATCACCCCGTCGGTGTCTTGCGCAACGGCCGGGCCGAAAAGTACGCAGTGTCCGCCTATTTTCATGGTGGGATCCTCCTTAATCTTCCGGGTCGGCCGTCATGATTTCGCCCAAGTCCGCGCTGTCCTGAGCGGTCTGGATGAGGGTCTGGATATAGCGGCCCCGGTCCAGCGTCAGCAGCGTGTCCCTGCCGGACTGGATGGCGTCCAGGAACTGACGGATTTCATAGTAGAAATTGATGGCAAAGGGCTTGCGGGGCGCATCCGGGTCGCTTCCGTAGCAGCTTTCCGGAACCGGTACGGCCTGGGGCTTTTCCGTGTAGGCGCTGTCTTTCTCCTTTAACTGCAGGGTCAGCTCAAAAGGCCTGTCCCCGTGGAAGATCATTTTGCCGCCTTCCCCGACGATCTCCAGCATGAAGGTGGCCCCGATCCGGCTGGCGGTGAAATTGTACAGGGTGCCGCTTTCGGTGCGGCAGATCCAGCAGGCCACGTCGTCGTTGGTGACCCTGCCCATCCTGCCGGGCTTGCCGGGAATTTCCCGTTCTTTGATGCAGGTGGACTGCATACAGCTGATTTCAGTGATGGGGCCGCAGCTGTCCCGGAGCAGATAGTCACAGATGTCCATCATGTGGCTGCCGAAGTCCGCCAGCGCGCCGGGGCCGGACAGGTCAGCCTGGGTGCGCCATTCCAGCTGCACTCTGGGATTGGCGAAACGGTCGCCGCCCTGCTCCTGCCGGACAAAAAACACCTTGCCCATTTTTCCTTCGTCAATCAGCTGCTTCATGTACACCAGGCCGGGGATATCCCGGTAGCACAGGCCGATCATGGCCACCCTGCCGCCCAGCCTGGCGTAGCGGATGGCCTGGCCGCATTCCTCCACCGTGGGAGCAAAGGGCTTTTCGCACAGCACGTGCCTGCCGGCTTTCAAAGCGGCGATGACCAGGTCGGCATGGGTGCAGTTGGGCGTGCAGATGCTGACGGCGTCGCACAGGGAGAACAGCTCTTCCAGGCTTCCGCAGGCCCTGGCATCCGTCAGGCCCAGCTTTTCGATATAGCCTGCCGCACGGCCCTCGATCAGGTCATAGCAGGCGGTGATCTTTGCGTCTTTGCAGCACTGATAGGCGGCAATGTGGTTCCTGGCGATGCCGATCAGGCTGCCGCAGCCGATGATGCCGATGCGTACCATGGGTTTTCCTCCTTTTTTCACAGCCCGTTCAGGACGGATTCCAGACAGCGTTTGCCGGCCAGCAGTCCTTCCTGGACCTTTTCCGTGCTGCCTTCAAACAGCGCGTCCTCGTGCTCCAGGCTGAGGGTGCCGTCGTATCCGATGCTCTTAAGCGCACCAAGCAGCTTTCCCCAATCCAGCTCGCCCCGGCCTGGGATGGCATACTGCCACCAGGAAAAATCCGTCAGGATGCCGGTGCGCCTGAGCTGTTCCCGGTCGATGCGGGCGTCCTTGGCGTGTACGTGGAAAATCCGGGAAGCGAATTCGGCAATGGGGGCATAAGGGTCGATCATCTCCCAGACCAGGTGGCTGGGATCGTAGGCCAGCCCCAGATACCGGCTGGGCAGCCGCTCGAAAATGCGCTGCCACATCACCGGAGAAATGGCGATGTTGCCCATCAGGGGGCAGTTTTCAAAGCACAGCTTCACCCGGTGTTTTTCCGCCAGATCCAAAAGAGGCCCGAACAGGTCAATCACCTGATCCAAAGAGCGCGCGGGAATGCGCCGGATCATGTTGCCGCGGTCTTTGACGGCCGGGTCGCGGTCATAGAGGCCTTCCTCGATCCGCTTGTCGATGCCGGTGGAGGTGACCACTTTTTCGATGCCCAGTTCCCCGGCAAACAGGATCCGCTTCTTCAGCTCCGCCAGGTGGGTTTCCGCTTCCTCCCGGTCGGTGCTCAGATAATTCCGGCAGTAGATCAGGGCGGTGATGCCGATTTTCTTTTCTCCCAGCACCTGCTCAAAGGCAGCCCGGTCCAGCGGCAGCATGGGGCCGCATTCCAGATCGGAAAACCCATGCTCAGCGGCCCAGGAGGCTACGGCAGGCAGGGTGTCAAAGCGGTGATCACCGCTTCTGCGGGACTGTTCCACCAGGGCGTTGGTCAAAAATCCGATACGCATGGCAATCAGGTTCCTTCACAGAATGAAATGATACAGAAAGGCCGTGGAAAGGCCGGATTCCCCGGCTCGCTTTCCACGGCGAATCCTTGCTTTGGATCCTGTTTCCTTTTCGCAGCCGGTCTGACAGGCTGCGGAAAGGAAATCAGACGGATTTACTTCAGCGCGGCGTAGTCTTCCGCGGTGTAGGGTGTGCCGGCGACCCAGTTGCTGAATTCCAGCTCGGCAAAGTCGATGCCGACCTGCTGGCAGGCAGTCTGCCAGGCACCGGTTTCGGCAGTACTCAGCATGGCCAGATAGTCCATCGGCTCATCGATGGCCTGGCTCAGGATGCCCTGGGCGATGCTGGCCAGGGAGGGAGTGGAGCCGACCACGGCAGAGTAGAAGTCATAGAATTTCACGTTGCGGCTGGTCGCGATCGGGATGTCGATGCACTTGGAAGCGGCCTCGTAGTATTCCTTCATGACGGGGTCCACCATGTTGGCTTCGTTGACGCCCTTGATGACGGATACGTACGAACCGGACTTCACCACGTCCGCCTGGTAATGATAGGTTTCGGTGTCATAAAGCGCTTCCAGATACCTGGCAGCGGCTTCAGGGTACTTGGTCTTGGCATAGATGCCCATCCAGGGACCGCCCTCGACGTTGGCCACGTAGCCGTTGTCCGCACCCTTGGGAGGCGTCATGACGCCGTAGTTGAGCTCGGGATGGTCATTGGCCCAGGTACCGATGCACCAAAGGCCCTGGCACAGGAACGCGGCCTTGCCCTGGGCAAACAGCTCGCGGGCTTCGGGGGCGGAGATGGAAGCGGTGTCGGGGTACAGGCTGCCGTCTTCCACGATGCCCTGCAGCAGCTCGACCGCTTTGCGCATTTCTTCGGTATCATAGGGCGCCCGGCCGTTGACGGTCAGCGCGCGGCTGTTGATGGAAATCTTGCCGCCGGCGGACTGCACCAGCGCCCGCAGCAGGATGTCGCAGCGGTTGGCCTGGTTGCCGCCCTCGATGAGGCCCCAGTACCGGCCTGCGCCTTTTTCGGTGATGGTCTTGCAGGCGGCGCGGAATTCATCAAACGTGGCGGGCACTTCCAGGCCGCATTCCGCCAGGATGTCCTTGTTGTAGAAGAACATGGAGTTGCTCAGGGAGCCGGATTCCGGCACGGTGTAGAGCACGCCGTTCTTGCGCTGCACGCCTTCCGCCAGCACGCCGTCCAGGAATGAAGCTACGAATTCCTTGGACACATAGTCTTCCATCGGCAGGAACCAGCCTTCCGCAACCGCGGTGGACAGGTTCAGGGTGGTGGGCACGGGGAAAAGGTCCGGGCCTTCGCCGTTCTGGATGGCGCCGACCACGGTGCTGTTGAACTGGTCGATGGTCAGCTGGGTGTATTCGATCCTGATGTCCGGGTTGTTGGCCATGAATTCCTCATGGAATTTCTGGCGGTACACGAGGGTGGAGTCTGACCAGTCGTACACGCGCAGGGTGATGGGCTCATCGGCCAGGGCGCCCAGCGGGCCGCACAGGCTCAGCGCCAGCGCCGCTGCCAGCAGCAGGGAGAAAACTTTCTTCATGGGGTTACCTCCTTTATTGTGTGATGCACTTTCCGTGCAAAACATCGGAATGGGGATCATCCCTTCACCGCGCCGGCCATGCCGTTGATGAAGAACTTCTGGAAGGCGATGAACACGGCGATGATGGGCACCATCGCGATGGCGCCTCCGGCGCAGATGCCGGTCCAGTCCACGGTGTTTTCGCCTTTGAAGGCGTACAGGCCCACGGCCAGGGTGCGGGCGGTCGGGTTGTTCAGCGTCAGGATCAGGGGCAGTTGGAAGGCGTTCCAGGTCCACAGGGATTCCATGATGATGACGGTGGTGGAGATGGGGGAGGACAGGGGCATCATCACGCTGACGAAGGTGCGCAGGAAGCCGCAGCCGTCCATCCTGGCAGCCTCTTCCAGTTCATTGGGCACGGTGGAATAATAGCTGGAAAACAGCAGCAGGAACACCACGTGCGCGCCGCCTGCGCCGGAAAGGATCAGGCCCATCCGGGTGCCCAGCAGACCCATGCCCTTGACGATCTGGTATACCGGGATCAGGGTGGATACCAGGGGAATGCAGATGGAAGAAAGGAAGACCGCCATCAGCACGCTCCGGCCGACGAATCTGTAGCGGCCCAATACATATCCCGCCATGTTGGTCATGATCAGCACCAGCAGGACGGAGAAGACCGTCACGACGACGGAGTTGAGGAAATAGACGGCAAAATTGGCCTTGCTCCACACCCGGATGTAGTTATCCAGCGTCAGGGTACTGGGCAGCAGGGTCAGCTGCTCCTTAAAGAAATCCGCCTGGGGCTTAAAGGAGGAAATGATGGTCCACACGATGGGATAGATCCAGATCAGGGAGCAGAGGATCAGCACCGCGTTGATGACGATGCGTCCGGGCCGGGGTATTCTGATCTTTCTCACCGGTTTGGCAGATGCGCGGGATTCAGTGGAAACCATGATTCTGTCCTCCTTTCTTACTGCAGTTTCTGCAGCCTGCCCTTGAGGGCATTGAGCACAGCGCCGATGATGATGACCACGATGCCGAACATGGTCGCCGCGGCGGAGGCGTAGCCGAATCTGGGCAGGCCCATATCAGAGGTAAAAGCCGTGCGGTAAACGAAGGTGGCGATGACGTCGGTGGCAAAGAAGGGCCCGCCGCCCGTCAGGGTCTGGATCAGGTCGAAGGCTTTCAGGGAATTGATCGTGCACAGGATCAGGATGATGCCGGCGGTGGGGGCGATCAGGGGGACGACGACTTTGAAGAAGGTCTTGCCCCGGGTGGCGCCGTCCACACTGGCGGCTTCCAGCACGTCGCCGGGCACGCCCTGCAGGGCGGCCAGCCAGTAGATCATGTACGTGCCCATATCCTTCCAGACGGATACATATACCACCGTCCGCATGGCGTACTTGGCATTCCCCAGCCAGTTGATGTTTTTATCGATCAGGTGCAGGCTTTTGAGGGCATAATTGATGATGCCGTTGGAAGACCAGATGAAGATCATCACGATACCGACAATGGAAGCCGTCACGACCACCGGTAAGAACAGGGACACCCGGTAGGCTGTCCGGGCTTTCAGCTTCTGATCGTTGAGCAGGTACGCAAAGAACAGGGAAATGATCACTTCCAGCGGAACGACCATGATCATGTAGCGGAAGCTGTTTCTGAACGCTCCCCAGAACAGAGAATCGTTCAGCAGGTTCCGGTAATTGTCCAGGCCCACATAGGTCATGTTGCTGGTCATGCCGGACCAGTTGAACAGGGAGTAGTACACGGAGCACAAAATGGGGTAGCCCTGGAACAGCAGATAAAAGATCAGCGTCAGGGACACGAAGGCCCAGCACCACAGGTTCAGCCTGATCCGGTTTTTCCGCTGGACGGGGTTCAGTCTGACTGGAACGGTTTTCTGACTCATGTGCATTCAACCCTTTCTGGTTCGCCGTCAGGCGCAGATTCCTGAAGGCCTGTATACTGCTGCGTCACTTCGATGGCCCGGTACACGTCGTAATCCATGGGATAGAGTTTTTCCCGCTGCCGTACGATACGGCAGAAACGGTCGTAGGCTGTCTGTGCGCCGGCTTCGTCTCCCTGTGTCAGGGAAGCAAGCGCCTCGCCGTATGCGGCATTCTGAAGCAGGGCGGAGCGGTACCGGCATAGGAGCGGGTCATCTGATCCGGGCAGCTGCTCTTCTTCCTTCCGGGACAGGCGGGCGATTTCCCGGTATCTTTCCGTCAGGTCAGGACGGCGGCGGGGGCCGTTCGCGTTGGCGTAATCCGTATCGCACAAAGCGGATACTTTTTCAAAATACTGCCGGATCCGGGGAGCATTTTCCCCGTACAGGCCGGAAAAATAACCGCTGACGATGTCTTCCCATCCGCTGCCGCCGCCCCACAGCATCCGGCCCATCAGGTAAACGGGCAGGGCGCCGGGGATCATGACCCTGAGCTCCTGGCAGGCGATCATCCCCTGAAATCCCAGGCCCTGCAGCCTGCTGATGTCGCCGTACAGGGTGCGGGCGATCTTCATGTATCCGGGATCCCCGTAATGCACCCGCCCCAGGTGGTAATCATAGATGAAAGCTTCTCCCCTGAAAGCCTGCCGCCACGCGGCAAAGTACCGCAGGTTTTCCTCAATGCCAAGGGGCAGGGTCATTTCGTTCCGCCGGTACGGAGGCAGACTGCCCGGCTTTGCCTGACATGGATAAGAGGCTTCGAAAGTACGGGAGATGGGGGCGAACATGAGGATAAAACGGTCCGGATGAAGGATGCGCTCTGTCCGGGGCGGATACAGCAGCTCCTGGTACAGCAGGAACACGATCCGCGTGGAAAGCCCTTCTTCCGTCAGCGCTTCGTCGATCCGGTTGAGCATCTGCACATACTGGTCGGACAGGGTGGTCTTCCGGCAGGCTTCGCATTCGCACAGGTTGTTGAAGGTGTCTGCCAGCCAGAAATGCAGGGCGTCCGTTTCCGGGTGGGATTTCGCGAAAGATACCACATCGCCGGTCAGCGCCTGCCGCACATCCTCCCGGGCGTAGCACAGATTCGTATTGGCCGGAATTCCGCCGAACAGCCGCTTTTCTCCCCGCAGGAGAGCGATCCGCTGGCGGATGCGTTCATCTGCGGGTTCTGATTCCCGATACCATCCGTTGCCGCTGCAGCCAAGCGCCCGGGAGGTCCATCCATGGCCTGCGCGGTGCAGCAGCAGGCCCCTTTTCTTGATTTCCCGGGTCAGCGTCCGGTCATAGGCCTCCCGGTCCGATTCCGTCAGCGGCTCCGGCGGGATCAGGGGATTGTTCCGGTGCTCATACCACCTGTCAAAGAAAACGTCAGGCCGGAAAAACTGGATGAAGCAGATATTCATCCCCGCTTTGGGCATCCAGTCGATGTAGGAAAGCATATGCTCCAGGGATTCCGCTCCTTCGACGCATACGCCCCGGAATGCATGACGGGCCCGGCTTTCGGTCCTTCGTATGGCGAGCTGAGCCGGGACGGCAAGGCGGGGGATATGGGTGTATTCTTCCCCGGGCGCATAAAACGCAAAGCCGATTGCTTTCAGGTAAGCGTACGAGCCGATTAACGCGCTCCTGGGGTTGCTGCCGGAGATGATAATCTTTCCCGGCACAGCTTCCAGGGTGTAAGCGTCATCCGCTTCTTCTCCCGCACGCAGGCAGATCTCCGGCAGGCTTTTTTCGTCCAGCCCGGCCAGGAGCAGGTATTTCCTGATTTCCTTTTCGGCAAAGAGCAGTGCCGGATGAAGGCCCGATTCTGCCATGACGATGCTCCTTTTCCGGCATGGATCTGCAGAACGCAAAGCTGAGTTAATTAATTCATCGATTTAAATAATAGCAGAGATTCTGGCGTTTGTCAAGGATAAAAGCGGTACATTCCGGGAAAATATCGAGCATATATGACATGCAAAATATTTTGTTAAATAAATTAAAAAAGAATGTCAGATATTCAGCCGCCTTCTGACAGGCGGGGGAACAGCTGGCATTCATGGGGGCTGATTGTAAACGGACTGAAGAAAAGGCGCGAAGAGCCGGGCTGACTATCCGCGCTTTTGCGGGACGGTCCGGTTCTGCCGCTCAATCCGGGCAGCGATTTCTTTCATTGTGCCGGCGCAGCGGCTGAAGAACATGCGGTATCCTTGGCAGAAATAGTTAAGCCCTGCGTCCGCAAGCCCTGCTTCCTGGCGGCTGCGGAAGCATCCGCCCCTGCACAGGGAAAACCATTCGCATCTCCTGCAGCCGTCGGGCTGATTGACGGAACGGGCACAGAATCCCAGGGCTTTGCGGCGCTCATCGATCTGAACCAGGCGGTCCTGATTGAAGTTCCCCAGCTTCCATTCGTCCAGCACGTAGAAATCACACGGATATACGCTGCCGTCCGCTTCCACCACATACTGGATGCCGCAGGAGCCCCGCTGTTCGCAGGATTCGGGCAGCATGCCGAGATATATGCCGATGTAGTTTTCAAACTGGCGGATGAACGGGGCGTCTCCCCGCTGGAAATCGGCGTACCATAATTCAAACAGATCGCTCAGGAACTGCCCGTAGGTTTCAGGCAGGAGGGAATAGGACTGCCGGCCGCGGGGTTCGCCCAGCGGGTCCAGGCAGGTAATAAACTGAAGATACTTCCACCCCCGCGCCCGGTAGGCCTGATAGACGGAACGGATGTTTTCGGCGATCTCCCGGTGCACGACGGTCAGGATGTTGTAATCCACCCCGTATTGTTCAAGCAGGCCGATGTTCCGCATCACCCGTTCATAGGTCGGCGCGCCTGCCTGACTGCGGCGGTAGCGGTCGTGAATGGCCTGCAAGCCGTCCACAGATACGCCGATCAGGAAATGATTCTGCGCGAAAAAACGGCACCATTCTTCTGTGATTGCGTATCCGTTGGTCTGCAGGGCAAAATCGATCCGGATTCCGTTTCTGTTGTAATGCCGGGCATATTCCACGGCTTTCTCGAAGAAGGGAAGACCGCAGAGCGTCGGCTCGCCGCCCTGAAAGGCGATGGTGCAGGAGCCCTCCGCAGGGATCACGGACCGCCGGATCACGTTTTTCAGGGTCTCTTCCGTCATCAGGCCGTAGGAAGCCTGCTGGCGCTTGGCGGCTTCGTCGCAGTAAAAGCAATACTCGCAGCGCATATTGCACAGCCCGGATGCAGGCTTGATGAGCACACTGATCGGCGGCATAAAATCGCATCCTCTCCATGGGTGATGATCAACATGATACCATAACGGCCGGAGAATGTCCATGATGCGGAAAACCCCGCCGGCAGGAAACGCCATGTTCCGGCCGGCGGGGGCTGTGCGGTGAGGCAGGGGATTATTTCTTCCCGGCCAGGGCCCGGGCTTTCTTTTCTTCTTCTTTTTCTTTTTTATTGCCTTTCTGCAGCATGACGATCAGCAGCACCAGCAGCACCATGAACACGATGCAGATGGGACGCTGGAAGAAGATGAACCAGTTGCCGTTGCCGATGCTCAACGAGTTGCGCAGGTAAAACTCCGCCGTCGGCCCGAGGATCAGGCCCAGGACGAGGGGAACCATCGGCATTTCCAGGAAATTGAGCACATAGCCGATCATGCCGGCAAAGATCATGACCTTCACGTCAAAGGATTTGTTGGAGATGGCGTACGCGCCGGAGACGACCACGACGATCAGGCAGCTGGTCAGCAGTCGGAACGGTACGTGGGTGATCTTGACGAACAGGTTCATCAGCAGCTTGCCCTGCAGCAGCATGATCAGCTGGGCCAGGACGCAGCCCACCAGGATCACGTAGACGGCGATGGTGTGTTCCTCAAAGAGCTTGGGGCCGGAGGCCAGGCCGTGCATCTGGAACGCGCCCATCAGCGTCGCGGCCACCGCGGAGCCGGGAATGCCAAGCGTCAGCATGGGAATCAGGGAAGCGGCTGTCGCCCCGTTGTTGGAGGATTCGGGCGCCGCGATGCCTTTGACTTCGCCGTGACCGAACCTGTCGCCGGGCTTGGCGTTGTTCTTGGCGATGTTGTAGGTCAGGTAGCTGGCGATGCCGCCGCCGGTGCCGGGAATCGCGCCGATCAGGGCGCCCAGGGCGGAACCGATGCCCATGGTCGGGAGGCACTTTTTGAAATCGGCGAAGGTGAACCTGTCGCCGGCCTGGGCTTTTTTGAGCTCTGTGGCGGTTTTTCCCGTTCTGCCCAGGGCGCCGTTTTTCACCCGCTCGATCATCCGCATCATCGCAAAGAGCCCCAGCATGCAGGCCATCATCTTGAGGCCGTTATACAGCATGATGTTGCCGAAGGTAAAGCGGGGTACCCCGCTGACACTGTCGATGCCCACCGTGCCCAGCAGCACGCCGATGCCGGCGGTGATCAGGCCCTTGGAGACGCTTTTGCCGCTGACCGTGGCGATAACGGACAGGCCGAACAGTGCCAGGATAAAGTATTCCGGGGAGCCGAAGTGCATGGCCAGCCGGCCCAGCTGCGGGGCGAAGAACAGCAGGCACAGGGCGCTGAACAGGCCGCCGACGGTGGAAGCGACCAGCGCAGTATCCAGGGCCCTGTGCGGCTGGCCGTTAGCGCACATGGGATGGCCGTCGATCAGCGTACACGTGGCCGCGCCGGTGCCCGGGGTGTTGATCAGGATGGCGGTGATCGAGCCGCCGAACATGGAACCGAAATAGATGGAGGCAAGCATCAGCAGCGCGCCGGTGCTGTTCAGCTGGAAGGTGAAGGGCAGGATGACGGTGATCGCAAGGTTTCCGTTCATGCCCGGCACGGCGCCGAAGATGATGCCGATGAACATGCCGATGAAGATGAACAGGATGTTTTCCAGGGAGAAGACCTGTCCCAGGATGATGCCGATGTTTTCAGCTGTCATGTTCCTTCCCCCTTTTTTATGAACCGAAGATGACGGAGTGCAGGCGGATGTACAGCACTTCCGTGAACAGGAAGTAGAGCCCCGCCGCCATCGCTGCGACGATGACGTAGTAGTACCATTTTCTGCACTTGGCCAGGGCCAGGGACGCGCAGCCGAGTACGGCGGTGGACAGCGGCCATTCTTTCTCAAAGACAAACAGATAGACGATCAGCAGGGCAATCATCGCCAGGGACGGAATCTCGTGCTTCAGGACGATTTCCTTGACCTCGTCCTTTTTCAGCACCAGGCTCTTGACGATCAGCACGATGCCGCAGATGCCGATCAGTCCGGCAACGCCGTAGGGGATCGTCCGGGAAGTAATGCCGAAGGAAACGGTGGTCTCCACCCTGATTTCCATCGGGATCAGGATGATCAGCGCGATGGCCAGCAGGACGGCGAAGATGCCGCTCGCCAGGTTGGACCGGAACCGGATAGTCATTATCTCCACCTCATTCTTAATGCCGGAATGTGTATTTCTGAAGCCGCCTGATCACTTCGGGATGCGCGTCGATGCAGTTTTCAAGCTCGTCCGGGTCTTCCTGAAGGTCGTACAGCTCGCTGGTATCGTTGTAGGAGCGGATCCATTTATACCGTCCGTCATACAGCATGATGGTGTTGAGCAGTTCGCTCTGCACCACTTCGCGGACGGGGGCATGATCGCCGGTCAGGTCGGGCAGCAGGCTGACGGCGTCCAGGTCGGCAGGGTTGTAGGCGGCGCCGGCCAGATCCATCAGGGTGGGCCCCAGATCCATCAGCGAAACCAGCTGGCTGCTTTCGGATGGGCCGGTCATGCCCGGCAGGTGAATCAGCATCGGGATCTTCAGGGCGCCATCATACATCACGGTTTTTTCGAACAGCCGGTGTTCGCCCATCTGCTCGCCGTGGTCGGCGGTAAAAATGATGACGGTGCTGTCCAGCTCCCCGCGCACTTCCAGGATGTCCAGCATCCGGCCGACCCACCGGTCGATCACGGCGACGGAAGCGGCGTAATGGCGCTTGGTGTTTTCCAGCAGCTCGTCGGTCAGCCCGCCCGCCTGAACGGCGGCGCGGCGCTTCACCCATTCGGGCTTGCCGTGCAGGTCGTCGTGCGGCGGGAGGGTGACGGGAAGATCACGGACCTTTTCAAAGTCCTCTTTGGGCGGGTCCCAGGGGTTGTGCGGCCCGGCAAAACTGGCCATCAGGTGCCAGGGCGCTTCCCCGTCGTCTTCTTCCAGGAATTGGCAGCATGCGCGGCCGATGAAGTTGTCCAGAAAATCATCCGCGTCCAGATGGGTTTCCCAGGCGTCATAGACGGGGCGCTTCTTCTGCATGTAGGCGACGTAGGTGTCGTTCAGCTTCTGCAGGAGCTCC
>JBGUJG010000104.1:0-9189 GCA_045113695.1 Christensenellales bacterium | reverse complement strand
CATCCGTAGAGCCGGAAAATCTCCACCCTTCCCCTGACAGATTGTTGCTTGGCTTTCATGTTACCGATGATTGACGCCCGTACAATCAAACCATATCCTTTTTGCGCTGCTTCTCTACACTATGCTTTAGTTATTTGTTTGCTTTGTTTTTCTCGGTTAATCCCCCGGCAGAAATCCTTTTCAGTTGTTTTTCTGTGTTGGGTTTGTGTCTAATCCCTGTTTGAATCCTTGTTTTGCTTTTTGTTCTGCTTTGGTTCTATGCCCTTTAATTTTTGTTTTAACGGCCATACAGCCAACCGGATAGATGCCTATTATAAGGGTATTTCAAACCTGTAAAGGGTAAATTAAAGGGTAAGTGCCTGTTTTTTTGATTTGATTACGAAGATGGCAGCCGTCTGCGACGGGCTGCGATATAGTTGCGGAGAAGAAGGGATTCGCCTTTTCTGCGGAAAAGCTGGGGTTGCGAGGGCCCGGAAAACAGGCCGGTGGCCTGTTTTCACCGAGCAACGGGCCGGCAGGCCCTGGACGCCTCTGACAGCCCACTGGGCTGTCATTCACTACCGGCCCGTTCGAATCCCTTCTTCTCTGTTCCTGTCACAAAAATGGCAGCCCATCGGCGATGGACTGCCATTTTTGTGGCGGAGAAGAAGGGATTCGAACCCTTGAACCCTTTTACAGGTTACACGATTTCCAGTCGTGCGCCCTCGACCAAACTAGGCGACTTCTCCATTTCAGTTGTGAGCGGTTTCAGGCGGCCGAATGCCTGAACCGTCTGCCGGCAGAACCGCCGGGGCTCTGTCAACACCGGAAATTATACCATCCATTGAAAAGGATGTCAATGAAAAATTTTTCCGGCTTTTAGGTTCGTTTTAATGTGCCGTGCTAATCTGTATCCGCCGGAGGAAAACAGAGGGCCGGCAAAAGGAGTGAAGAAGATGAACGGGAAGCGAGTGCTCCGGAACCTGCTGATCGACCTGATCTGCGCGGGGATCGCGCTGACGGTCTTTGCGCTGTTCCATCATGTGCTGCCCAGACAGCAGCAGGGCCTGGGGATCGTGATCAGCAATCCGTATCAGACGGAGACCAAGGAAGGCTCGGATCTCTCCCTGCCGGACGGCGCCCTGCTGATCGCTTCCGCCGGGGCGGGAGACGCCCCGCTGATCTCCGCCAAAGGCGGACGGAACAGCGGCGGCTGGGGCGGCAGGAACAGTTCCGGCGGCAAGGGCGGCAGCGCCCTGACGGAGGAAGAACCCGCGGCGGCCTCAGAAACGGACCTGACGCCCCTGAGCGAAAAATTTTCTGACAAATATACCGATACCGTCGTCGTGACGGAGAACAGCTATCAGAGCCCGGACATTTCCGTCACCGTCACCCGGGAGACCGAAGGCCGCATCACCTACTATCTGGCGGACATCTACGTGCGGGACATCACCTGTTTCCGCTCATCCCTGGCGGGGAACACCTACGGCTCCGGCTTCCGGGACAGCGTTGAGGACATGGCTGCCCTGAACAGCGCCCTGCTGGCCGTCAACGGGGATTACTACGGGAATACCCGGGAGGGCGTGGTGATCCGCAACGGGGTCATCTACCGCGCGAACCCGACCAATTGCGACGTCTGCGTCCTGTACTACAACGGCGTCATGCGGGTGATGCCCGGCGCCTCGTTCTCCGTGCAGGAAGCGGTCGAACAGGGCGCCTGGCAGGCCTGGACCTTCGGACCCGCCCTGCTGGATACGGACGGCGGCGTCCTGACCGACTTCGCCAGCACCGGCCGCATCATTTCGGCCAATCCGCGCACCGCCGTCGGATACTATGAGCCGGGCCACTACTGCCTGGTGGTGGTGGACGGGCGCGGCGAATCCGCCGGCATCACCCTGCCGGACCTGAGCCGGCTGTTTTATGACCTGGGCTGCACGGCCGCCTACAACCTGGACGGGGGCAATTCCTCCGTGATGGTCTGGCAGGACGCCGTGATCAACGACCCGTCCGGCGGCGGGCGGGAAAGCAGCGACGCCCTGCTGATCGCGGAGGTGAAGGATTATGACTAAGCTCCTCCGCCTGATGAGCCATCTGACGGTCATCCTTTCCCTGATGTTTGCGGTGTTCCTGATCCTGGATCAGTTCAACCCCTTGATGAACTTTATCGACAACCCGATTTCCCGCTGGCTGCTGGCGGCCCTGTGCTCAAGCACCGTCGCCCAAAGCGTCCTGTACTGGATGAAAGGAGAATAAACCCATGAAACCCTGCAAGATAAAGCCCTTTTTCCTGATCCTGACCGCCCTGGCGGTCCTGATGGGATCCCTCATCCTGCCTGCGTCCGCAGAGACATTGGATGTATCGACCCTTTATAAAAAGAAAGATACCGACGACAGCTGGAGCGCGGACAGCGCGCAGAGCATCGACCTGAATGCGCTGAAAGACGGCGAGACACTGACCATCAGTGAGAAAGGCGACTATGTGCTGAGCGGCACGCTTCGCGGGCAGATCCTGGTCGAGGTGCCGGAAGAAGACAAGGTCCGGCTGATCCTGAACGGGGTGAACATCACCGCCCAGGAAGGCCCGGCCATTTATGAGAAGCAGGCGGACAAGCTGATCATTACCCTGGCGGAAGGAACCGAGAACTTCCTGACGGACGGGGCGATGGTCACGGATGACGACGACACCATCGGCGCCGCCCTGTATGCGGAAGACGACCTTTCCATCAACGGAACCGGCAGCCTGACCGCCAGCGGCATGCAGAAGCATGGGATTCAGAGCAAGGCGGACCTGGTGATCGCGAATGGGCAGATCACGGTCAGCGCCGTCCTGGACGGCATCCGCGGCCGCAACTCCGTGCTGGTGCTGGACGGAAAGATCAGCGTCACCGCGGGCGGAGACGGCATCACCTCCACCCGGACAGACGCGGAAGGCAAGGGCTGGATCGTCCTGGCCGGCGGGGAAGTCTCCGTGAAAACCGGGGACGGCGCCGGGGCCGTGCGTGCCTCCGCCAACAGCCGCGGCGGTTTCGGCGGCAGCTTCGGCGGCCGGGGACGCTGGGACGACTGGGGCAGCCAGCCCCAGGCCGATGACAGCGGCGTTTCCCAGAAGGCGGTCAAAGCGGCTGCGGATCTGACCGTGCTGGACGGCACCTATGCCTTTGACTGCGCAGACGACGGCCTGCACGGGGTCAATGTGACCGTGGACGGCGGCACCTTCAGCATCCTGTCCGGCGACGACGGCATGCACGCGGACGAAGCAATGACCGTAAACGGCGGCACCATCGATATTTCCCAGTGCTACGAGGGTCTGGAAGGCAAAAACGTCACCGTGAACGGGGGAGAGATCTCCATCACAGCGTCCGACGACGGCATCAACGCCTCCGGCGGGAACGACGGCTCCGGCTTCGGCGGCTGGGGCCGGGGCGGCGGAGGATTCTCCGAGGCGGACAACGGCGGCATGCTGACCATCACCGGCGGACATATCACCGTCACCGCCGGCGGCGACGGGCTGGACAGCAACGGCAGCATCCTGATGTCCGGCGGGGTCGTCGGCGTCTGGACCGCCGCGAACGGCATGGAAGGACCGATTGATTTCAACGGCACCGGCACCATTTCCGGCGGCACCCTGATCGTGGCCTGCAACGGCGGCGGCATGGGCGGATCCGCCCAGCTGTCCGGCCAGTCCGCGATGACCCTGTCCGTATCCGGCAGCGCGGGGGAGACCGTGACCGTGCTGGACGCAGACGGCGCGGAGCTTGGGACCTTCACCCCGGGAAGCGCTTTCGGCACCCTGATGATTTCATCCGATCGGCTGCAGGAGGGCAGCGCCTTCACGGTGACTGCCGGCAGCCGGACCCTGTACAGCGGGGCCATGGAGAACAATTCGAATATGTACAACGGCTACGGCCCGGGAAACGGCGGCGGATTCGGCCCCGGCGGCGGCAGGCACGGCCGGAGAGGATGGTAAACCATGGAAGAAAACTTTGCGAGGAAGGAAACCAAATACCTGCTCACGCTTGCCCAGGCGGCGCAGGTGGAGATGAGCCTGATGCGGCAGGGGTTTGAACACGCCGATTTCGGAAGCCCGACGGTGCAGAGCCTGTATTACGATACGCCCGATCACGCCCTGATCCGCGCTTCGCTGGAGCGGCCCGCCTACAAGGAAAAGCTCCGCCTCCGCGCGTACGGGGAGCCCGGGAACCTCACCCGGTCCTTTGTGGAGGTCAAGAAGAAGTACCTGGGCGTCGTGTACAAACGGCGCACGGCCCTCCCGCTGGATGAGGCGATGGAAGGCCTGCGCCGGGGACAGCTGCCGGAAGCGGCCGGCCAGGTGGGCCGGGAAGCGGTGTGGATGGCGCGGCGGTACGGCCTGATCCCCGCAGCGGTCATCATCTACGACCGGAGCGCCTGGTTCAGCCAGGAACATCCGGACGTCCGCCTGACCTTTGACCGGAACCTGACCTTCCGGAACTGGGCGCCGGACCTGAACAGCCGGGCCGGAGGGCTTTCCCTCCTGCCGGCCGACCGGCGGCTGATGGAAATCAAGACCGGCGGCGTCTATCCGCTGTGGCTGGCCCGGATGCTGGAAGAAGCCGGTGCCCGGCGCTTACACTTTTCCAAGTACGGGCTGGCGTACACCAAGTTTATTCAGCCGGAAAAAAAGGAATTGGAAGGGAGCAGAGCGAATTGTTTAACAGCATCTTTACTCAGGGGAGCCTGACTGCCGGGAATGTCTTTCTGACGCTGGGCCTTTCGATCCTGCTGGGCTTTGTTTCGGCCCTTTACTACACGAAGAAAAACGCGGCTTCCCGCTCGTTCGCCTTTACCCTGGCCCTGCTGCCGCTGATCACCACGACGGTGATCATGGCGGTCAACGGCAACCTGGGCGCAGGCATCGCCGTGGCCGGCTCCTTCAGCCTGATCCGCTTCCGCTCAGTCCAGGGCACCGGGCAGGAGATCCTCGCGGTGTTCCTCGCGGCGGCCACCGGCCTGTGCCTGGGCGCCGGGTACGCGGCGATGGCCTGCGTGCTGACGGTGTTGTGCCTGCTGGTTCACGCCGTGCTGTCGGCCTGCGGGTTCGGCGGCGCGGCCGACGGTCAGCGGGAGGTCCGCATCTGTGTGCCGGAGAACCTGGAGTATGAGGGCATGTTCGACGATCTGATGAAGGAAAGCTTCGCCTCGTACCGGCTCGTCCGGGTGCGCACGGTGGACATGGGCGCGGCCTACCAGCTGATCTATCAGGGCGAACTCCGTGAAAGCGGGGCGGGCAAGCGCTTCCTGGACGCCGTCCGGGAGCGAAACGGCAACCTGCCGGTCTCCCTGGGCAGCGTGGCGGAAAACACAAAAGATATGTAATGGGGCTGCTGCACAGCCCCCCGATAGGGGGACACGTCCCCCTATCGGAAACCCCCTCGCCTTTGCCTCTCGTCCCTGCGGGACTCCCGGGCGGCAAAGGCGCAATGTTAGAATTTTTGCTCCCGCAGAGCAAGCTCTGCTCCGCAAAAATTCATCCTCGCACCGCGCATGTCGCTGCTGCGGATTTCAATCAGGGGGAGTTTCCCCCTGATCACCCCCTTCAAAGATTATTTCATCTGCCATAGATTATGAGGAAAACTGAGCAAAAAACTTATGAAAAAGCAGGTGACGCACATTGAGAATTCTGCTGGCTGAAGACGACCGGGACCTGAACAACGCGGTCAGAACCCTGCTGGTCCGTTCGGGCTATCAGGTGGACGCGGTATACGACGGGCAGGAAGCCGTCGATTATGTCCGTGCCGAGCCGTACGACGGGATGATCCTGGACTGGATGATGCCCCGGACAGACGGGGTGGAAGCGCTCAGGCAGATGCGGGCGGAGGGCATCAAAACCCCCTGCCTGCTTCTGACTGCCCGGGACGCGGTGGAGGACCGGGTGACCGGCCTGGACGCCGGGGCGGACGATTATCTGCCCAAGCCCTTCAACGTCCAGGAGCTCCTGGCCCGGGTGCGGGCCATGCTGCGCCGGCGGGACGCTTTCATGCCGGACGTCACCCGCTTTGAGGACCTGAGCCTGGACAAGGGCACCGGGGAGCTGCGCTGCGGGGACCGCGCGGTCCGCCTGACCGGGAAAACATTTCAGATGATGGTCCTGTTCATGGAAAACCCGCGCATCCTTTTTTCCGTTCAGCAGCTGATGGACAAGATCTGGGGCTGGGACGCCGAGGCGGAGATCAACGTCGTCTGGGTGAACATCTCGACCCTGCGCAAAAAACTGGCGGAGCTGGATACGTCGGCCGAGATCCGGGTCCACCGCGGAACGGGATATTCCCTGGAGAAAAAAGCATGATCAGGCAGCTGCAGCAGCGGTTCATCCGCATCGCCCTGATCGCCCTGACGATCGCCATGGTGCTGGTGGTGTCCGTGGTCAACGCGGCCAACTGGTTCAGTGTGCGCGGCGAGCTGGCGGAGACCCTCTCTTTCCTTTCCGAAAACGAGATGTTTTCCACCCGCGACGCCATCTTCGGCCGCATGCCGGGAAAGAACCGGCACGCCCGCAACCTGATCAGCGAGTCCAGCTGGTTTTCCGTGCACTTTGACCAGAGAGGCGAAATGAGGAACATCAACCTGCTCAACATGATGGGCGCGGACGAAGAGACGGCCCTGACCCTGGCCCAGCAGGCCCTGAACAGCGGCAGAGAGACCGGCTTCCTGCAGGACCACCTGTTCCTGGTGCGCGGCAATCCCATGGGCGGGCAGACGGTGCTGATGCTGAACTGCGAGACCAAGCTGGCCGCCGTGCGCACCCTGGGGCTGATTTCCGCCCTGGCCTGCCTGGGCGGCATCCTGCTGGCTTTCGTCCTGGTCACCCTGGCCAGCCGGAAAGCCATCGAGCCGATCATCCGGAACATGGAACAGCAGAAGCAGTTCATCACCAATGCCAGCCATGAGCTGAAGACGCCGCTGACGGTGATCACCACCAACATGGACCTGCTGCAGATGGATCAGCCGGGCAATCCGTGGGTTTCGAGCACCCAGAAGCAGGCGGCCCAGATGCGGCACCTGGTGGACGAGCTCGTCTATCTCAGCCGGATGGAAGAGGAAAACGCCCAGCTGACCATGGAGAGCCTGCCCTTTGATCCATTGATCGAAGAAGCCGCCGAGCCGTTTGCCGCCATGGCGGAATACCAGGGCAAAACGCTCCGGATCCGGGCGGAAAAAGACCTGACCGTCCTGGGCGACCGGGCTTCCGTCCAGCGCCTGCTGACCACATTGCTGGACAACGCCGTCAAATACGCGGTCCCGGAGGGCGAAATCCTTGTGAATGCCGGAGGCGACGGGAAATACGCGGTGCTGACCGTAGAAAACCCGGTGGAAAAACCGCTCACGGAAGACCAGTGCCGGCAGCTGTTTGACCGTTTTTACCGGGCGGATCCTTCCCGGAACAAGGATAAGCAGAATGGCTTCGGCATCGGCCTGGCCATCGCCGCCGCCATCGTGGAAAAGCACGGCGGCCGGATCTCCGCCGCCATGGAAGGGGAAGACCGGCTCCGCTTCACCGTGAAACTGCCAAAGGGAGGCGCGGTATGAACAGACATAAGTCCGTTTTCCCCAATGTCCTGCGGGGCGTCCTGCCCCGCTTTGCCTTTGCCTGGCTGGCTTCCTTCGGCGTGCTGCTGGTGTGTTCCAAGTCCTCCTTTCTGTACCCGATGAACGATTGGGTGGACGTCCATTGCTTTTTCACCGTCGGGCGGGGCATCCTGCACGGCCTGGTCCCCTACCGGGACCTTTACGAGCAGAAGGGACCGCTGATCTATTTCCTGTTCGCCCTGGCGGGAGGCATCTCGGAATCCTCCTTCCTGGGCGTCTTTGCGCTGGAAACCCTGTGCTTTGCCTGGTTTCTGTATCTGGGCGGCAGGATGGCGGAAACCCTGTCCGGCATCCGGCAGGCTTACTTACCGGCGGCAGCCCTTCTGGCCCTGCTGATTCCGGTTACGCCTGCCTTTTCCCACGGGTCGAGCGCGGAAGAGTTTTTCCTGCCGGTGCTTTTGCTTGGGCTGCTGACGGTCCTCAGGGCCGTCCGGGAAAAAAAGCCGCTGACGGACCGGCAGGGCTTTTTGCTGGGCCTGTGCGCCGCTGCGGCCCTGTGGACCAAATATACCTTCTGCGGTCTGTACGCGGGGCTGGCGCTTTCGGCGGTCATCTGGTATGCGGGGACCGGCAGGGTCCGCCTGCTGCCGCGGCTGATGCTGTTTTTCCTGCTGGGCGCGCTGGCCCTTTCGGCGGCGGTGCTGGGCTGGTTCGCCTGGAAGGGCGCTCTTCCGGACCTCTGGCAGGCATATTTTGTCAATAACCTCTCCCAGTATTCGCAGAATATCCGGGGCGGCCGGTACGACGCCCCGCTGCCCAACCTGCTCAACAACCTGCCGTGGTCTGTTCCCGGGGCGCTGGGCCTCCTCTTCCTGACAGCCTGTTTCAAAAAACACGGCTGGGAAGCGCTGGCGGCCTGGCTGGGGGCCGCCGGCCTGTTTGTGTTCACGTACCTGAGCGGCCGGCGCTATCCCTATTACGCCCTGGTGATGGCGGTCTTCGCGCCGCTGGGCATCGGCGCGGCCGGCCTGATGCTCCGGCGCCTTTTCGGGAATGCCCGGCCCCGGGCCGTCGCCGCCGTTTCCGCCGCGCTGGCCTGCGCCCTGCTGCTGGCAGGCCCCTGGACCGCCTGGAAGGTGAGCCCCAATACCTACCTGATGAAGATCCCGAAGGAAGATATGCCGCAGTACCGCTTCGCGGAGATCATCCGCGGGAGCGGCGATCAGACCCTGCTCAACAGCGGTTTTCTGGACGGCGGGTTCTACTTTGCTTCCGGCGTCCTTCCTTCCTCTCCGTACTTCTGCACCCTGAACATCGGCCTGCCCGAGATGGAAAAATCCCTGCAGGACAGCATCCTGCAGGGAAAAACGGAATTCGTCGTCACCCGGTCTGCCAGACTCCGCGGCAGCGTGCCGTACCGCCTGGCGGACGAGGCCTCCATGGTGTTTGAGGGGAGGGAGTGGACGTACTATCTGTATCAGAGGAGAGAAGAGACCGGAAACAGTGAGGAGTGAGGAATGAGGAGTGAGGAGTGGGAATTGGTCCGGTGACAAACCGTTAACTCCTCACTGAGGCTCTGAGGGCCCGGAAAACAGGTCAGTGACCTGTTTTCACCGAAGAGCGGGCCGGCAGGCCCAGAGGGAT
>JBGUJG010000103.1:0-7862 GCA_045113695.1 Christensenellales bacterium | reverse complement strand
TGGTTTTTGTTTGGCGACATTACTTTATCACTTGACTCTCTGTTTTTCTATACCCTTGTTACCGATGTATTATAACTCAACAATTTTCGGCGATTCAGCAGAAAAACGTGTATTGACTTTATAATAGAAGCGTGCTATACTCTATGATTGCATCAATATCGGTATGATGCAGGCGAATGCCTTTTTGGCTTTTCGCGGAGAACTCGTTTTTACATGTTCAAAAACGTCTCATCTCACAGCTATATCGAGTTGATAGCATTAAAGGAGTGATTCTGAAATGGTGCACGAGGTATCAATGGGAAAGCTTCGCAAACGCATGAGCTTCTCGCGCATCGACGAAGTCCTGGAAATGCCGAACCTGATCGAGGTGCAGAAAAACAGCTACCGCCGTTTTCTGACCGACGATCTGATGGAGGTATTGTCGGACGTTTCGCCCATCACCGATTACAGCAATAATCTGGTGCTGGAGTTCGTCGATTACAAGCTGGAAACGGACAAACCGAAGAACAGTGTGGAAAGGTGCCGTGAAAGGGATCTGACCTACGCCGCTCCGCTCAAGGTATCCGTGCGCCTGAAGAATCAGGAGACCGGCGAAATCAAGGAATCCGAGGTCTTCATGGGCGATTTCCCGCTGATGACCGAACACGGCACCTTCGTGATCAACGGCGCCGAGCGCGTCATTGTCAGCCAGCTGGTCCGCTCCCCGGGCGCCTATTTCGACGTACAGATCGACAAGGGCGGAAAACGCCTGTACAGCGCCCAGGTGATCCCGAACCGCGGCGCCTGGCTCGAATACGAGACCGACTCCAACGACGCTCTCTGGGTGCGCATCGACCGGGCCAGGAAACTGCCCATCACGGTCTTCCTGCGTGCGCTGGGCTATTCCTCCAACGCGGAAATCACCTCCCTGCTGGGCGAGGACGAGCGCCTGATGGCGACGATCAACGACGCTGACTCCACCAAGGATCAGCGCGAAGCCCTGCTGGAGATCTACCGCAAGCAGAAGCCGGGCGACCTGCCCAGCGAAGACAGCGCCCGCAGCCTCCTGCGCAGTCTGTTCTTTGACCCCAAGCGGTACGACCTGATGCGTGTGGGCCGCTACAAGTTCAACAAAAAGCTGTCCATCGCCGCCCGCATCGTGGAGCACGAGCTGGCGGAGGACGCGGTCGACCCGCGCACGGGCGAGGTGCTGTTTGAAAAGGGCACCCTGCTGACCGCCGAACAGGCGGCGGCCATTCAGAACGCCGGCATCAACCGCATCACCGTGGTCGCGGCGGACGAGCCCCGCGTCGTCGTGGGCAACAACTTTGTCCGCGCGGACGGGTATCTGCCCTTTGACCCCAAGGAAGCCGGCATTCACGAGATGGTCCATCTGCCGGTCCTGCAGGACATCCTCGAAAACACTCCCGCGGAAGAACTCAGGCAGACGGTCCGGGAGCGCGCGGGCGAGCTGGTGCCCAAGCACATCATCATCGACGACATGGTCGCTTCCGTCAGCTATCTGCTGGGCCTGCCCTACGGCATCGGCGTGACCGACGATATCGACCACCTGGGCAACCGCCGCCTGCGCAGCGTGGGCGAGCTGCTGCAGAACCAGATCCGCATCGGCATGAGCCGCCTGGAGCGCGTGGTGCGCGAGCGCATGGCCATCCAGGACGCCAACGACGTCAAGCCCGGCGACCTGATCAACATCCGCCCGGTCTCCGCCGCGATCAAGGAATTCTTCGGCTCCTCCCAGCTGTCCCAGTTCATGGATCAGCCCAACCCCCTGGCCGAACTGACGCACAAGCGCCGTCTGTCCGCCCTGGGCCCCGGCGGCCTGAACCGCGACCGCGCCGGCATGGAGGTCCGCGACGTTCACTACAGCCATTATTCCCGCATCTGCCCCATCGAGACGCCTGAAGGTCCGAACATCGGCCTGATCGGCTCCCTGGCCACCTACGCGCGGATCAACGAGTACGGCTTCATCGAAGCCCCTTACCGCAAGGTGAACAAGGACACCCACTGCGTGACCGACGAGATCATCTACATGACGGCCGACGAGGAAGACCGTTACATGATCGGGCAGGCGAAGGAGCCCCTCAACGAGGACGGCAGCTTCGTCAACCCCAAGGTGGTTGTCCGCTGGAAGGACGATACCCGCGAGGTGTCCAGCGACAAGGTCGATTACCTGGACGTCAGCCCCAAGCAGATCGTTTCCGTTTCCACCGCCATGATCCCCTTCCTGGAAAACGACGACGCCAACCGCGCCCTGATGGGCTGCAACATGCAGCGCCAGGCCGTGCCGCTGCTCGTGCCGGAAGCCCCGATCGTCGGCACCGGCATGGAATACAAGGCCGCCCACGACTCCGGCGTGGTCCTGCTTTCCAAGCACACGGGCGTGGTGTCCTATGTGGACGCCGACAAGGTGATCATCCGCGACGACGTGGGCACGGAGCATGAATATCATCTGATCAAATTCGCCCGCTCCAACCAGGGCACCTGCATCAACCAGCGTCCGAGGGTCAGCCTCGGCCAGCGCGTGGAGGCCGGCGACCTGCTGGCGGACGGTCCTTCCACCGAAAAGGGCGAAATCGGTCTGGGCAAGAACATGCTGATCGGTTTCATGACCTGGGAAGGCTATAACTATGAAGACGCCGTTCTGCTGAGCGAGCGGCTGGTCCGGCAGGACAAGTATACCTCCATCCACATCGAGGAATACGAGTCCGAAGCCCGGGAAACCAAGCTGGGCCCGGAAGAGATCACCAGGGACATTCCCAACGTCGGCGAAGACGCCGTGCGTGACCTGGACGAGAACGGCATCATCCGCATCGGCGCGGAAGTCCGCGCGGGCGACATCCTGGTGGGCAAGGTGACCCCCAAGGGCGAAACCGAGCTGACCGCAGAAGAGCGCCTGCTGCGCGCCATCTTCGGCGAGAAAGCCCGCGAGGTCCGCGACACCTCCCTGAAGGTGCCGCACGGCGAGGGCGGCATCATCGTCGACGTCAAGGTCTTTACCCGGGAAAACAAGGACGAGCTGTCCCCCGGCGTCAACATGATGGTGCGCGTCTACATCGCCCAGAAGAGAAAGATTTCCGTGGGCGACAAGATGTCCGGCCGCCACGGCAACAAGGGCGTCGTTTCCCGCATCCTGCGCGAAGAGGACATGCCCTTCCTGCCCGACGGCACACCGCTGGACATTGTGCTGAATCCGCTGGGCGTTCCGTCCCGTATGAACCTGGGCCAGGTGCTGGAGGTTCATCTGGGCCGCGCCGCCCGCGAGCTGGGCATGCATGTGGCCACCCCTGTTTTCGACGGCGCCAGCAAGGAAGAAATCGACGAGCTGATGCTCAGGGCCGGCCTCAATCCGGACGGAAAGACCGTCCTGTACGACGGCCGCACCGGCGAGCAGTTTGAAAACCGCGTCACCGTCGGCATCATGTACTTCCTGAAGCTCCACCACCTGGTGGACGACAAGATGCACGCCCGTTCCACCGGCCCCTACTCCCTGGTGACCCAGCAGCCCCTGGGCGGCAAAGCCCAGTTCGGCGGCCAGCGCTTCGGCGAAATGGAAGTTTGGGCCCTGGAAGCCTACGGCGCCGCCAACACGCTGCAGGAGATCCTCACCGTCAAATCCGACGACGTGGTCGGCCGTGTCAAGACCTACGAGGCCATCGTCAAGGGCCAGAACATCCCGATGCCCGGCGTGCCGGAGAGCTTCAAGGTCCTGATCAAGGAACTGGAGTCCCTGGCGCTGAACATCCGCGTGCTGGACCGCGACAAGAACGAGATCATCATCAAGGAACTGGATGATGAGGACGAGGAAGAGCTGCCGATCGACGTGTCTGCCCTGTCGGATACGGATGATAACCTCATCAGCCCGATGGAAGGCGACGAAGCGGGACAGGAGGATATGGATCTGGACGACTTTGACGTGGATGAAGCGCTGGATGACATCAACCTGGATGATATGGATGAAGACATCGGCTTTGATGATGACAATGACGATCTGGACCAGCCGTAAAGGGGTGTAAAGCGCATGTTTGAGCTCAACAATTTGGACGCCATCCAGATCGGAATGGCTTCCCCGGAGAAAATTCTGGAGTGGTCCTACGGCGAGGTCACCAAACCGGAAACCATCAACTACCGTACCCTCAAGCCGGAACGGGACGGCCTGTTCTGCGAGCGCATTTTCGGGCCCACCAAGGACTGGGAATGCAACTGCGGAAAATACAAGCGCGTCAAATACCGCGGCAAGGAAAAGATCTGCGACAAGTGCGGCGTCGAAATCACCCGCGCCAAGGTCCGCCGCGAGCGGATGGGCCATATCACGCTGGCCGCGCCGGTCAGCCATATCTGGTATTTCCGCGGGATTCCGAGCCGGATGGGCATGATCCTGGACGTGACGCCCAGGAACCTGGAAAAGGTGCTCTATTTCGCCAGCTACATTGTGCTGGATCCCGGCACGGGCGTCAAGCTCCAGCCGCTCACCAGCGACGGCGTGCCCCGCTCGGTCAGCAAGCACGACCTGCTCAGCGAGAGCGATTACCGCTATGTCATGTCCCTGCCGGAAGAAGAGCGGCAGGGCTTCCGGGCGGGCATCGGCGCCGAGGCGGTCAAGGAAATGCTGCAGGCGCTGGACCTGGACGACCTGTCCGTCAAGCTCAAGAAGGAAATCGCCGACCTGGTGGAAAAGGACAAGGACAAGGACACCGAAGGCCAGAAGCGCGCCCATGCGATGAAACGGCTGGAAGTGGTCGAAGCCTTCCGCCAGTCCAATAACAAGCCCGAGTGGATGATCATGGACGTGATCCCGGTCATCCCGCCGGACCTGCGCCCGATGGTGCAGCTGGACGGCGGCCGCTTCGCGACCTCCGACCTGAACGACCTGTACCGCCGCGTCATCAACCGCAACAACCGCTTAAAGCGCATGCAGGAGCTCGGCACGCCCGATATCATCGTGCGCAACGAAAAGCGCATGCTGCAGGAAGCGGTCGACGCCCTGTTTGACAACGGCCGCCGCGGCCGCGCCGTGACCGGCCCGGGCAACCGCCCCTTAAAGAGCCTGTCCGACCTGCTGCGCGGCAAGCAGGGCCGTTTCCGCCAGAACCTGCTGGGCAAGCGCGTCGACTATTCCGGCCGTTCCGTCATCGTGGTCGGCCCGGAACTCAAGCTGTACCAGTGCGGCCTGCCCAAGGAAATGGCGCTGGAGCTGTTCAAGCCCTTCGTCATGGAACGGCTGGTGGAAGGCAAGATCGCCCACAACGTCAAGTCCGCCAAGCGGATGGTCGAAAAGGTCCGCCCCGAGGTGTGGGACATCCTGGAGGACGTCATCAAGGAACACCCGGTGCTGCTGAACCGCGCGCCCACCCTGCACCGCCTGGGCATCCAGGCCTTCGAGCCGGTGCTGGTGGAAGGCAAGGCCATGAAGCTGCATCCGCTGGCCTGCACCGCCTTCAACGCCGACTTTGACGGCGACCAGATGGCCGTGCACGTGCCGCTGTCCGAAGAGGCGCAGGCGGAAGCCCGCTTCCTCATGCTGGCGGCCAACAACATCATGAAGCCGCAGGACGGCATGCCCGTCATTTCGCCCACGCAGGACATGGTCATCGGCTGCTACTACCTGACCATCATGCGGGACGACGCCAAGGGCGCCGGCCGTGTCTTCGCCAACGAGGCTGAGGCCAAGATGGCGTACGACTGCAAGCAGATTTCCCTGCAGGCCCCGATCAAGGTCCGCCTGGAGCGCACCTTCGAGGGCGTGACGGAACGCCGCCTGGTCGATACCACCCTGGGCCGCCTGATCTTCAACTCCGTCATCCCGCAGGACCTGGGCTTTGTGCCCCGCGATTCGATGGACGACATGTTCCGCCTGGAGCTGGACCATCCCATCGTCAAGAAAGACCTGAGCGCCATAGTCGAGCGTTCCTTCCACACCCATGGGGAGAGCGAGACCGCCCGCGTGCTGGACGCCATGAAGGCCCTGGGCTACAAGTATTCCACCATCGGCGCCCTGACCGTCTCGGTGGCCGACGTCATTCTGCCGGAAACCCGGGACGAGATCCTGTCCAATGCGGACAAGCAGGTCGCCATGTACAACCGCGAATACCGCCGCGGTATGATCAGCGACGCCGAGCGCTACCGCAGCATCATCGAGCTGTGGAACAAGACCACCAGCGACATGAAGGATGAGGTCATGAAGGCCTTCCCCAAGTACAACCCCATCCGCATGATGACCGACTCCGGCGCCCGCGGCAGCGCCGGCCAGATCAACCAGATGGCCGGCATGCGCGGCCTGATGGTGTCTCCTTCCGGCGGCACGCTGGAACTGCCGATCCGCTCCAACTTCCGTCTGGGCCTGTCCGTTCTGGACTACTTCATGTCCTCCCACGGCAGCCGCAAATCCCTGGCCGATACCGCGCTGCGTACCGCCGACTCGGGTTACCTGACCCGCCGTCTGGTGGACGTCGCCCAGGAAGTCATCGTCCGGGAGACGGACTGCTTCGAAGCCCGCAACATGCGGGTCCGCGGCATCAACGTCGAGGCCATCGGCGAGATCGAGGGCATTGACGAGCGCGTCCGCGGCCGTTTCGCGGCGGAAGACATTTACTCCCCGGTGACCGGCGAGCTGCTCGTCCGCGTCAACGAAATGATCGACGAAAAGAAGGCCAGGGCCATCAAGGACGCCGGCGTTACCCGCGCGGCGGTCCGCAGCGTCCTGACCTGCACCTGCCAGAACGGCGTGTGCGCCCGCTGCTACGGCATGAACATGGCCCACGGCGGCGTGGTCGATATCGGCGAGGCGGTCGGCATCGTGGCCGCCCAGGCCATCGGCGAGCCCGGCACACAGCTGACCCTGCGTACCTTCCATACCGGCGGCGTGGCCTCCGCGGACGACATCACCCAGGGTCTTCCCCGTGTCGAAGAGCTGTTTGAGGCCCGCAAGCCCAAGCGCACCGCGATCCTGGCGGACATCTCCGGCAAGGTCAGCATCGTCGAGAGCAAGAAAAAACGCGAGATCGTCGTCACCAGCGAGGACGATCCCAACAAGAAGAAGGCCTATCCGCTGCACTACGGCTCCCGCCTCAAAGTGGAAGACGGCGATCTGGTGACCGCGGGCGACGAGCTGATCGAAGGCTCCATCAACCCGCACGACCTGCTGCGGATCCTCGGCATCAAAGCCGTGCAGGATTACCTGCTGCGCGAAGTTCTGAGCGTTTACTACTCCCAGGGCGTGCACATCGCCGACAAGCACATCGAAGTCATCGTCCGGCAGATGCTGCGCAAGGTCCGCGTGGAAGACAGCGCCGATACCGAACTCCTTCCCGGCAGCCTGGTGGATTATTTCACCTACGACACCGCCAACCAGAAGACCATCCGCGAGGGCGGCCGTCCGGCCAGCGGCAGGCGTATCCTGCTGGGCATCACCAAGGCCTCCCTGGCTACGGAGAGCTTCCTGTCCGCCGCCTCCTTCCAGGAGACGACCCGCGTGCTGACCGAAGCCGCGATCAAGGGCAAGACCGACCCGCTGCTGGGCCTCAAGGAGAACGTCATCATCGGCAAGCTGATCCCGGCCGGCACGGGCCTGAACCGCTATAAAAATATTGAGCTTCACGAAAGCTACTAATACAATTGCTGATACCCAACAGAAAAGGACCGCTGAAAAGCGGTCCTTTTCTGTTGGGTATCAATCTGATTATTTGCTCAGCGCTTCCTGCACGGCCACGGCGACTGCGACGGTCATGCCGACCATCGGGTTGTTGCCAGCGCCCAGGAAACCCATCATTTCCACGTGGGCGGGCACGGAGGAGGAGCCGGCGAACTGGGCGTCGGAGTGCATGCGGCCCATGGTGTCGGTCATGCCGTAGGAGGCGGGGCCGGCG
>JBGUJG010000102.1:0-150167 GCA_045113695.1 Christensenellales bacterium | reverse complement strand
TGGTTTTTGTTTGGCGACATTACTTTATCACTTGACTCTCTGTTTTTCTATACCCTTGTTACCGATGTATTATAACTCAACAATTTTTCTGATTTGTCAGGGACGGCGGGGAAAAAGACAATCTGTCCCTTCCCGGCCGGCGGGACGGAACGCGGCCGGGAAGGAGCGGCGCCTCAAAGGTCCGGCAGCCTGCCGCCGGTGACCGTGAAGGGAGGATTTTCCGGCAGGGAGAGGGCCGGGTGCGCCCGCAGGTAGTCCAGGATCAGCTCGCTGACTTCGGTCTGAATCTCGCGCAGGCGGGGGAGGGAGGCGAAAAAGTCATAGTGGCCGGCGCCGGTGGCCCGGTAGTTGCACATGCAGAGGGAGAAGGTGTCGCCGTCCTGAATGGGCCTGCCGTTCCGTTCCATCTTGGTGACGCGGTGGCCCGCCGGGCGGGAGAGGTCGAAGGCGTAGGTCAGGCCGGCGTAGTAGTCGTAGTTGTAATGGGCCTGCTTGGGCTTGAGGTATTCGTCCGAAACCCGGAGAAGGCCGGTTTCGTCGGTCTCAAAATAGCGGGCGCACTGTTCCAGGGCCAGGCGGAGGGTTCTGCCGTCCACGGACAGGACGACCAGGGTGTTGGCGTAAGGGTAGGAGGCGATCACATCCCGCACGGTGACGACTTCCTCAAAGCCTTTGACCTGGTTGGCCAGGGCGGCGCAGGACAGGTCCGCCCCGCTGGCCCAGAGCATAACCGCATTGAAAAAATCGGCGATGTCCGAGCCTTTGAAGGCCATATACAAGTGGGGCGCCGGACGGAGCGGCCTGGACAGGCGGCCGACCGGCCGGGCGAGGAAACGCTGCAGGCCGTCCCAGAGAGCGGGCTCGCCGGCGGAAATCTCCCCGGGGGGTGTGACGGGACAGAGCTCCGAGTGAAAAACGCCGTCTCCGGACAGGGTGACGCGGATATAATCCATGGCGTTGCAGGAGGTCTGGACGACGTGGGCGCCGGCCCAGGTCTTATTGACCATGGGGACGTGCTGGTGGCCGGTCAGCATCAGGTCGATGGGCAGCTGCTCGCACAGGAGACAGGCGACGTGTTCGCCGGTATCCGATACAGTCTTCCCTGTGTCCGGATCCTTTTCCAGACCGCTGTGGCAGATGCAGACGATGAGATCAGCCCCCTGGGCCTGCAGGGCGGCGACGGCCTCCCGGGCGGCGGGCAGGGGGTCGGACACGGTGATGCCGGTCAGGTTTTCCGGCCGCTCCCAGCGGTTGATCCAGTCGGAAACGACGCCGAAGAGGCCGACCTTTAGGCCGTTTTCTATCGTCCGCACCGCCCAGGGGCGTAAGCGCAGGCGGCCCTGGCTGTCGTGCACGTTGGCGCACAGGCAGGGGGCGTTCAGGGCGTTCAGGTGGCCGGAAAGCCAGGAAGGGCCGTAGTTGAAATCGTGGTTGCCCAGCGTCACGTAATCGTAGCCCATCCGGTTCATCACCGGAGCGGCGGGGGCGGGCAGGCCCGCCTCGTGACAGTAATAGGTCAGCGGGGAGCCCTGGATCGTATCTCCGCCGTCGATCACCAGGGTGTTGCCGTCCTTTGGAAAACGCATGGACAAAAGGCCCATCGGCCGGACTTCAGCGTCGATAAAGCTGGTGGGGAAGAGATAGCCGTGGGTATCGGAAGTGAAATAAATCGTCAGTCGGGTCATTGAGAATCCTCTTTATCAATAGATTATTTACATGACATTTTTTATAAGGAACATAAGCACTAAGCAAAAAACCTCTTAATATCATGACTCATCCAATTCTTCTCCAATCGATGTAACTAAGCAAAGAAATGGGGATATACCGATTTTATAAAAAACAGAACGATTTGGCAAGAGGCATATTTTTTCTATCTTTTGACAAATCAGATACAATTGTGGAAAAAGAGAGTATTTCTATCAGGGAAATGACAGGTATTGAATCTATTGGAAAGAAGATATTAGATAATCATTGGCATGTGTCTGGAAGAAGAAAAACATTGTGTTTCGGGGCTATAACCCTGATTTTTTACCACGAACCCGAACCTCGGAAAGGAACCTGAAACAATAAAAAGCCGATTGACAATCTGAAGAACCGCTTTTATACTGTTATCGGCAAAACCACATCAATACTGCGGAATCAGTTCTAATAATAAACAAACGGACTGGAGGAGACCACCCATGATCATCTATGTGAACGCCAATGCCGGTCTGGACGGCAACGGCACGAAGGAACGGCCCTATAAGCGGATCAGCGAGGCGGCGAAGGCCGCACGGGCGGGGGACACCGTATCGGTCGCCCCGGGCATGTACCGGGAATACGTCAACCCGGTCAATGCCGGCACGGAGGATGCCCGGATCGTTTACAGGAGTGAGGAGCCGCTCGGGGCGGTCATCTCCGGGGCGGAGGTGCTCAAAGGCTGGAAGCAGCTGGATAACGGCCTCTGGACCGCGCGGGTGGACAACGGGGTGTTCGGAAACTACAATCCCTACACCACCTATGTGTACGGCGACTGGTATTTCGCCGGCAAGTCCAAGCATACCGGCTGCGTGTGGCTGAACGGGGAAGCTCTCTATGAGGCCGCCTCCGCCGAGGAAGCGGCGAAGGGCGAAATCTACAAATGTTCCTGGAACCAGGAAAAGTCGACCCGCAAATGGTACGCCGAGCAGGACGGGAACGAGACCGTGTTCTTCTGCAATTTCCAGGGGGCGGACCCGAACAGGGAAAACGTCGAGATCACCGTCCGCCGGGAGTGCTTTTGGCCGGACAAGACGGGGGTTGGATACATTACGGTGTCCGGCTTCACCGTTTGCCAGGCGGCGACCACCTGGGCCCCGCCGGCCGCCTACCAGGACGGCATGATCGGCCCGCACTGGTCCAAAGGCTGGATCATTGAGGACTGCGAAATCTGGGGCAGCAAATGCGCGGGCATCTGCCTGGGCAAGTATCTGGACCCGGACAACGACCATTATTTCACCGTCAAACACGTGAAATCCCCCACCCAGATGGAGCGGGACGCCGTCTGCCGCGGCCAGTATCACGGCTGGCTCAAGGAAAAGGTCGGCGGCCACATCATCCGGCGCAACAACATCCACCACTGCGAGCAGGGCGGCATCATCGGCCGGATGGGCGCGGTGTTCAGCGTGATCGAGGACAACCACATCCACCACATCAACAACATGATGGAGCTGGGCGGGGCCGAGATCGCCGGCATCAAACTGCACGCGGCCATTGACGTGATCATGCGGCGCAACCACATCCACCACTGCACGATGGGCATCTGGACGGACTGGGAGGCCCAGGGCACCCGCATCACCCAGAACCTCCTGCACGACAACCAGAAGCCGGAGAACGCCGAGATCCTCAAGGGCGGCATGATGAGCCAGGATATCTTCGTGGAGGTCGGCCACGGCCCGACGCTGATCGACAACAACATCCTGCTGTCCGACGTGTCCCTCCGGATGGCGACCCAGGGCGTGGCGATGGTGCACAACCTGATCTGCGGCTCCTTCACCAGCGTGGACGGCGGCACCGGCGACCGCTACACCCCCTACCACATCCCGCACCGCACCGAGGTGATGGGGTTCATGACCATCCTGCACGGGGACGACCGCTTCTACAACAACATCTTCGTGCAGAAGTATCCGGCGGAAAACGTGACCGTCCTGTCCGACAGCGATTCCAGCCAGTCCTTCAGCGAAAACCGGATCGTCGGCACCCAGGTGATGGACATTTATCCCACCTATGAGGACTGGATCCAGCAGTTTGACATGGACACCGACGTGCCCAACATGAGGAAGCTGGGCCCGGCGCACGCCGGCAAGCTGCCCGTCTGGTGCCGGGGCAATGTGTACCTGAACGGGGCCAAGCCCTGCAAAAACGAGCAGCACGGCCTGGTCAACGAGGACGGCGGCGTGGTCGTGGAGCTGACCGAAAAGGACGGCCGGCCCGTCCTGCGCACCAACGTGTACGATTACCTGTGGGATTTCAGCGTGTCCATGGTGTCCTCCGACACCCTGGGCAAGGCCTTTGAGCCCGAAGAGCGCTACGAAAATCCCGACAGGACGGACATCCTGTTCAACACCGACTACCTGGGCAACCACCGGGGCCTGAACGTCCTGCCCGGACCGTTCGCCGATAAGGAGAGCAGCGGGAAGGAACTGTTCTGAGCAGCAGCATAGCAGATGAGCCGGCAGCGCGAAACAGCTGCCGGCTCGTTTTATGAGTTTTTCTGCCTGTGGATAACTCTGTTACATTTCGGTAAATATCCACAGAAACGCTGAGCGAACGGCGTTTTCAGGCTGAAAACTGTGGATAACCCTGTGGATAATGTGGAAAAAGCGACGGATCGTTCTGAGAAAAGACATAAAATTGTAACAGGCTGTCTTGCGTTCGGCCGGGTTCAATGGTATGCTTGGAAGGAAAACGGAAGACGGAGGAAAGCGGATGATCCGGGCGGTTATTTTCGATATGGACGGGGTGCTGACGGACAGCGAAAAGCTGGGGGTTTCCCTCACCTGCGAAACGGCCAGGGAGATGGGGTTTGAAATCCCGGAGAGCGTGGTGCTCAGGACCCTGGGAATCACCTGGGCCGCCAGCGAGGCGCTTTACGAAGGGATCTGCCCCGGGCTGGACGTGCAGGAGATGTTCCGCAGGATCCGGGAAAAACTGGTTTCCCTGGGCGGGGAAGGAAAAATCCCGCTGATGAAGGGCGTAAACCGGATCCTGGATACGCTGGATCAGATGGGCGTCCCGCGGGCCGTCGCCTCGTCCAGCGGGCCGGAGACGATCCGGGTCTATCTGGAGGGAGCGGGCATCTATGACCGTTTTGACCGGGTGGTCAGCGGCATCGAGTGCGCCCGCTCCAAGCCGGCGCCGGATATCTTTCTGCTGGCGGCGGAGCGGCTGGGCGAAAAGCCGGAAAACTGCCTGGTGGTGGAGGACAGCCCCAGCGGCGTCCGCGCCGGGCGGGCGGCAGGGATGACGGTGTGCATGGTGCCCGACCTGGCGCCGTGCACCGAAGAGCTCCGGCCGTACTGCGACCTGGTGCTGCCGTCGCTGGATGACCTGGCGGACTGGCTGACAGCCATGACCTGACTGCCATATCATCCAATGCCTGATAACTCCTAATTCCTAATTCCTGATCCCTTCCCCACCATTCCGGAGATGAACATGTCAGAAGCCATCCTCTGCATCGGAAAACTGAAGGAAAAATACTGGCGGGACGCGGCCGCCGAATATGAAAAGCGCCTGACCCGGCTGACGAAACTGGAGATCATCGAGCTGCCGGATCTGCCCGAGCCCCAGAACGCCTCGGATGCGGACCGGGACAAAATCAAAAAGCGGGAAGGGGAAGCGATCCTTTCCCATCTGCGGACGGACGACTTCGTCGTGGCGATGTGCATCGACGCTCCGGAATGGAGCAGCGAAAAGCTGTCGCGCTTCCTGTCCGGCCGGGACCAGGACGGCCGGCGAACGGTGTTCGTAATCGGCGGTTCCCTGGGCCTGTCCGAAGCGGTGACCCAAAGGGCGGACGCAAAACTGTCCATGTCCCCGATGACCTTCCCGCACCAGCTGGCGCGGATCATGCTGCTGGAGCAGCTCTACCGGGCGAGGAAGATCCTGGCGGGAGAAAGGTATCATAAGTAGAAAGGAAAAAATATGGACTACATCGAACTGACGGTTTCCACCACCACCTTCGGGGCGGAAACGGTATCGGAAATCCTGATGGAAAACGGGGCGGCGGGGACGCAGATCATCGACCGGAACGACCTGCCGGACCCGGACAAGCCCGGGAAAAACTGGGAGCTGATGGACCGGGAGCTGATCGAGCAGGCACCGGAGGACGTGCAGGTCAAAGCCTGGTTTGAAGCTTCGGAGGCCGTCGCCGCCTTGGAAGCCATCCGCGCCCGGCTGGAAGGGCTGAAGGCG
This sequence comes from Christensenellales bacterium, assembly GCA_045113695.1. GTDB lineage: Bacteria > Bacillota > Clostridia > Christensenellales > Aristaeellaceae > UBA4246. Next base: position 144,236 of record JBGUJG010000102.1, on the reverse strand, counting down.
GCGGACAGCGCCGGGGCCCTGGGCGCGCTGACCCTGTCCACCGGTTCCATCCGGGAGGAGGACTGGGCCGAAAACTGGAAGCAGTATTTCAAGCCCTTCCGGGTGTCCGAGCACCTGGTGGTCAAGCCCACCTGGGAGAGCTGGGACAAAAAGCCCGGCGACCTGATCATCGAGATCGACCCGGGCATGGCCTTCGGCACCGGCACCCATGAGACGACCGCCCTGTGCATCGGGCTGATCGAAAAGTATTACCGGGGCGGAAAGCTGCTGGACGTGGGCACCGGCTCGGGCATCCTGGCCATCGCCGCCGCCCTGCTGGGGGCCGCGGACGTGGTCGCCGTCGACATCGACCCGGACGCCGTCCGCGTGGCGAAGGAAAACGTGGCAATGAACGGCCTGTCCGGCCGGATCGACGTCCGGGAGGGAGACCTGCTGCAGGGCCTCCATGAGCGGTTCGACTTTGCCGCCGCCAACATCCTGGCCCCGGTCATTCAGATGCTGGCGGCCCCGCTGACCGCCCACCTGAACCCCGGCGGCCTGTTCGTCTGCTCCGGCATCATCGAAGAAGCCGCGGCGGACGTGGAAAAGGCCCTGCTGGATGCCGGCTACGAGATCCTGGAAAGCACAGCCAGGGGAGACTGGCACGCGTTCGCGGCGAGAAAAAAATAATGCGTAATGCGTAATTCGCCGCCGCGGGCGGCGGAGAAACGTCCGAACAGACCGCATCGGGAGTATATAAAATTACGCATTACGCATTACGAATTACGAATTATCGTTTGGGGGTGTGGAGGTTGCATCGTTTTTTCGCTGAGCGCACCGGGGAAACATCTGTCCGGCTGCTGCCGGAGGAGGCCCGGCACGCCCTGACGGTGCTCCGCCTGAAGGAAGGGGACGTCGTACAGATCATCCTGGAGGGAAACCTGTATGACGCGGAGATCGTATCCGCGCAGGACGGGGTGGCGGCGGAACTGAAGGGGGCCCTGCCGGACCCGGAACCGGCCGTCCGGGTGACCCTCGTTCAGGGCCTGCCCAAGGCGGACAAGATGGACTGGATCGTGCAGAAATGTACGGAGGCCGGGGTGTACGCCGTCATGCCGGCGGAGATGCCCCGCTGCGTCGTCCGCCTGAACGGAAAGGACGGGGCCAAAAAGGCGGAGCGCTGGCAGAAGATCGCCGCGGAAGCGGCCAAGCAGTCCGGCCGGGCCCGCGTGCCCGCCGTCTCCGCGCCGGCGGCGCTGGAAAAGGTTCTTTCCGCAATGCCTCAGAACGCCCTGCTGCTCGTCCCCTGGGAGGAGGAAAAGGCCTTCCCGCTCCGCCGGGCTGCGGCGGAGCATCCGGACGCGAAGGACATTTGGCTGGTGATCGGCCCGGAGGGCGGTATGGGGGAGGAAGAGATCGCCTTCCTCAAAAGCAAAGGCGCGGTCCCCGTGACGATGGGCCCGCGCATCTTCCGTACGGAAACCGCCGCCGTGGCGGCCGTGCTGCTGACGCTGAGCGTCAGCGGGGCGTATGACTGAATGGAGAAACAGCGGGGCGGCTGCAGATCTTCTGCAGCCGCCCCGTTATATCAGTAGCTTCCTTCGGTGGAGAATGTAATATCGGCGTCTTCCTTGCGGCGGGAGTGCTTGCTGCGCTCCAGGAGCATATCGCGGAAAAGTTCTTCGTCAAACGGGAGATCGACGGGCTTTCCGAGCCAGGAGGACAGGTGCATCGCGTTGGACAGGGTCAGGCCGCGGATCCCTTCCCGGCCGTCGGCGACCAGGGGCTCGCCGCGGAGGATATGGGCGGCGAAAGCGTTCAGCACGCCGGGGTGCTGCGGGTTCTGCCCGTCCGTTTCGACCTCGGAGGTTTCACAGTCCGGCTTTTTGAAGCCTTCCTGGCAGGAGGTGCACCAGATACGTTCGTCCGTAGCCAGCCGGGAGAAGATCAGGCTGTCGTTCTCGCAGACCACTTTCCCTTTGGTGCCGGTGACTTCCAGCCGGTTGGTGCCCGGCGCGTCGCCGGTGGTGGTGACGAAAACGCCGGTGGCGCCGTTTTCAAACTCCAGGTAGGCGGTCACGTCGTCCTCGACCTCAATGTCGTGCCATTTGCCTTCGTGGCAGAAGGCGCGGACGCGGGTCGGGAGGCCGCAGAGCCACTGGAGCAGGTCCAGCTGGTGCGGGCACTGGTTCAGAAGAACCCCGCCGCCCTCGCCGGACCAGGTGGCGCGCCAGGCGCCGGAGTCGTAGTAGATCTGGGTGCGGTACCAGTCCGTGATCAGCCAGGACACCCGCTTCAGGCTGCCGAGTTCCCCGCCGTCAATCATTTCCTTCAGCTTGCGGTAGACGCAGTTCGTCCGCTGGTTGAACATCATCGCGAACGTGAGTTCCGGATGCCGGTCCGCCTCTTCGTTCATTTCCCGGACCTGGAGGGTGTAGACGCCGGCCGGCTTTTCGACCAGGGTGTGCAGCCCGTGCCGCATGGCGTCGATGGCCAGCACCGGATGCTGGTAATGCGGGACGCTGATCAGGACGGCCTCACAGACGCCGGACGCGATCAGATCGCTGCCTTCCGTAAAGATCCGTATCCCGGGCATCTGTTTTTCGGCCCATTCCCGCCGGGACGCGCGGCGGTCTGCGGCGGCGATGAGTTCGATTTCCGGGCACAGGCCTGCCCGGATGTTTTCCACGTGAGCGGAGCCGATATTGCCCACACCGATGATGCCAAGACGTATTTTATTCATTCGTTCCAACCTCCAAGTCTGATCAGAAAAGCGTCTCCGGCGCGCTGCATGCGGGCCGGAGACGCTACCGGCTTTCAGCCGGAACAAAGATTCTATGAGAGGGTCCCGGAATCCTTTTTTTCGGGGTTATTATTTTATTTCGCTGTACGCCGCGTTCATCAGGCCCTTCATGTAGCCGATGGCGTAGGCGAACTGGGTCATATCGCCGCCGGTGCCGGGGGCCGTCTCAAAGATATGGTCCGGGTAGATCGCCTGGTCGTATCCTTCTTCCACCAGCACCCGCATGATGGACATCATGTCGAAGTAGCCGTCCTCGGCGAGGACCTCGGTGAAGTTGGGCAGGGGGCAGGAGACGTTGCGGAAGTGCACCGTCAGCACCCGCCTGTCCCGGACGAACTCGCGCAGGTCGTTCAGGAGATCGCCGAAATTCTTTCCACCTTCCAGCCAGCAGCCGCAGCAAAACTTGATGCCCAGGACGTCCGGCTCGATCTCGTCCGCCATTTTGAGGGCTTTCCTGTAGCAGTCGCTGCTGTGGATGAGGCTGGCGTAGCCTTCGTACATGGGGTGGGGCGGGTCGCAGGGGTGAAGGGAAAGCTTCATCCCGACCTCTTTTGCCACGGGCAGGGCCCGCTGCAGGAGATAGCGGAAGGCTTCCCAGAGCTCCTCTTCGCCGACGGGCCTGTCCACCTGGGGAGGACGGCTGAGGATCTCGTCCATCTGAACAGTGCGGCCGAAGGCCCCATGGGTCAGATCGCTGGCAAAGTAGCCGGTATGGGATACCCGGCTGTTGCCGATGTAGCCGACCCTGACGCCTGCCTGCCCGAGGATCCGGTTCAGGTTATTGTACTGGTCGATCCACTTATCGCGGTCCGGGAGGCCCAGGTAGATGGACAGGTGCTTGTACAGGAAGCCGTTTCCGGCGTCGTCCACGGTGAGTCCCGCGCCGCGCAGTTTGTCCAGGATCCGGTTTACGTCCTCGTAGTTGGAGTGTTCGTTGGAGAACATCACAAAGCAATGGGTGACGTTCATCTGGAGCAGATACTGGATGTATTCGTCTGTGGCGTTTTCAGACCGCACGCACAGCTGCGGTTTCATCAAAGCCTGCATCGTAAAGCCTCCGTCATGACCGATTATTCAGGGGTTGAAAACAGGATTGTCAGGAAATCAGAGAGCTCCGGGTGGTATGGAGGGGCCGCAGCCCCTCCATTATAAATCCGTAGCAGCGACATGTGCGGTGCGAGGATGAATTTTTGCGGAGCGGAGCTTGCCCCGCGGGAGCAAATATTCTTTCATTGCGCCTTTGCCGCCCGGGGTTCGCAGCGCCTGGAAAACTGTCCAGTGGACAATTATCACCGAGCAACGGGCTGGCAAGCCCTGGGCAGTTTTCAGCGAGAACGGGCCGGCAGGCCCTGGAGAACCTCATCCGGCCCTACGGGCCACCTTCCCCAAAGGGGAAGGCATGATGACGTAAGGCAAAGGCGAGGGGGATCCCAAAGGGGGGACGCAAGTCCCCCCTTCGAAGCCTTACTTGGCTTCTTTCCAGGCCTTTTCAGGCGTCCAGGCTTCCGCGGTGGTGGAGCAGATGCCGGTGTCGTGCACGCCGGGCTGCGCGTAGCAGTAGGCGCCCTGATAGCCGGTGGCGACGACCAGCGCGTAATCGTGGCTGAACAGGCGGGCGGCCTTCTTCAGCAGTTCCTTCTTTTCTTCCAGGGTCTTGGCGGCGCGGGCGCCGAAGAGGGCTTCCTCATAATCGGCGGGCTTGGCCATCATGACCTTGTAGTTGACGCCCTCGGAGGAGTACAGGCGGATGTAGTTGGCGGTGAAGTCCAGCTTGGAGGAGCCGTTGTTGACCATGATGCCCAGGTCGTAGTTGCCTTCGGCCTTCTGGGCGTTGAAGTCGGAGTTGGTGAGCTTCTTGATTTCAGCGTTGATGCCGATTTCGCTGAGATAATACTGCAGCATGACGGCGCAGGGTTCGTTGGCGGGATTTTCGCCGTTGATGGTGATGACGGTATTGAAACCGCCGGGATAGCCGGCGTCGCTCAGGAGCTTCTTGGCCAGGTCGAGGTCCTTTTCATACAGGGGCAGGTCTTCATCATAGCTCCAGGCGCCGGGAACGGCGAACACGGGGGTGGAGCCGCCCAGACCGTCATAGATGGCGTCAGACATTTCGTCCCAGTCGATGGCGTGCATGACGGCCAGACGGACGTCCAGCTTGGAGAAGGGGGATTCTTCCACGCCGGAGCAGAACATCATGTAGGTGATGCCGGCCAGGTCGGGGGCGTTGTTGGCGACGTTCTCATACTTGTCCTGCAGCTGCTTGATGCCGACGCTGCTGGGGTTGCGCAGGACGTCGAGCTCGCCGTTGATGAAGGAGGACAGCTGGGTGGTGGCGTCGTTCATGAACAGGACTTCGATGCCGTCCAGATAGGGTTCGCCTTCGCGCCAGTAGTTTTCGTTCTTCACATAGGAGATGTGGCTGTCGGCGACCATTTCCTTCATGACGAAGGCGCCGGTGCCGACGGGATGGATCGCGGCCCAGTCGTCGCCGTTGGCTTCATAGGCGGCGGGGGAGTAGATGCGGACTTCGCCCACGGTGTCGGCCCAGGTGTTGGCCCAGGCAGCGTAATGGAGGACCACGGTGTAATCGTCGGTCTTTTCAAAGCTTTCGGGGTTGACCAGCTCGGAGGCCTTGCCGAAGTCGACCATCTGCTGGAAGTTCCACAGCACGGCGTCGGCGTTGAAATCGGTGCCGTCGGAGAACTTGATGCCCTGGTGCAGCTTGATGGTCAGGGTCAGCGCTTCCGGATCGGTCACGAACTCGTCAGCCAGCCAGCCTTCGGTATCGCCGGTGTCGGGGTTGCGGCGGCCCAGGGGCTCAATGGCGGGGGCCATGTTGTAACGGTCGGAGGTCGTGGTGGAATGGGCGGGGAAGAAAGTGGCGAACTCGAAACCAAGCACCGTCAGGGTGCCGCCGGAGACGGGCGCGGCTTCCGCCGCGGCGGCGGAGGCGAGGGAGACCAGCATCATGCAGGCCAGCAGCAGAGCGAGCAGTTTCTTCATGGATGAAACCTCCTTGAATGGTCATTCCGCAAAACCAGCGGAGTTGTATCTGTACCCGCATGTGCGGGGTACGATCATATTTATAGGCAGTAGGCAGTAGGCAACAGGGAATAGTGAGGAGTTAGGAGTGAGGAATGAGGAGTTGAAATTGGTTTGGATCAGTACAGGTGGCAGGCGACCTGGTGGGTGCCTTCTGCCGTGCGGAGCTGCGGGGTTTCCTGCCTGCAGCGGTCGGTGGCCTTCGGGCAGCGGTTGTGGAAGGGGCAGCCGGAGGGGCGCTTCAGGATGCTCGGGACCTCGCCCTGGATCGGCACGGCATCGCGCTGCGCCTCGACCACGGGGTCCGCGACGGGGATGGCGGACAGCAGGGCCTGGGTGTAGGGGTGGAGCGGATGTTCGTACAGCTCGTCGCAGGTGGCGACTTCCATGACCCGGCCCAGATACATGACCAGGATGCGGTCGGAGATGTGCTTGACCACGGCCAGGTCGTGGGCGATGAAGATGTAGCTGATGCCCATCTCAGCCTGGATGTTTTCCAGCAGGTTGATGATCTGGGCCTGGATCGACACGTCCAGGGCGGAAATCGGCTCGTCGCAGATGATCAGGTCGGGGTTGGAGCTCAGGGCCCGGGCGATGCCGATGCGCTGGCGCTGGCCGCCGGAAAACTCGTGGGCCACCCGGTCCTTCATGGCCGGGTCCATGCCGACCTTGCGGAACAGCTCGTCGACCTTCTGCTCGTATTCCGCCTGGGAGGAAACCAGGTGGTGGATCTTCAGGCTCTCGCCGACGATGGAGCCTGCGTTCTGCCGGGGATCGAGGGAGGAAAAGGGATCCTGGAAGATCATCGAGATCTTGGGACGGACGGGCTTTAATTCCTTGTCCTTGAGGTGGGCGATGTCCCGGCCGCCGAAGACGATGGTGCCCTCGTCCGGCTCGTACATGCGCATGATGCAGCGGGCCAGGGTGGTCTTGCCGCAGCCGCTCTCGCCCACGACGCCCAGGGTCTCGCCCTGCTTCAGGTCAAAGCAGATGTCCTCGATGGCCTTGACCTCGCCGACCTTCTTGCGCAGCAGGCCTTTGTACACGGGGAAGTACTTGCGGACATCCCGGACCTCCAGGCAGTTCCGATCGTTCTGCCGGCGCTCGGGGGAAGCGCCGTAGTCCTTGTGCAGGAGCTCTTCGGCCTTCCGGTCGAGCTGTTCCTGGGTGAGGATGCAGCTGGACCAGTGGTTTTCACCCACGGCGCGGAGGGAATAATCGGTATTTTCTTTGCAGGCGTCGCAGCGGTATTCGCAGCGGGCGTAGAAGGGGCAGTAGGCGGGCCGCTGGGACGGGACGGGCGGCAGGCCGTCGATGGGGATCAGCACGCGGTCCTTGGGGTCGTCCAGGCGGGGGATGGCCCGGAGCAGGGCCCGGGTGTAGGGGTGCTTGGTGTTGTGGAAGATCTGAGTGCAGTCGCTGGATTCCATGATGTGGCCGCCGTACATGACATAGATGCGTTCTGCGTAGCGGGCCACGAGCCCCAGGTTGTGGGTGACCATGATGACGGCGGTGTTTGTCTTTTTGGCGATATCGCGGATCATTTCCAGCAGCTGGGCCTGGGTGGTCACGTCCAGGGCGGTGGTCGCCTCGTCGGCGATCAGGATGTCCGGGCCGGGGGCCATGGCCATGGCGATCATGATGCGCTGGCGCATGCCGCCGGAAAACTGCTGGGGATAATAGTCGTAGCGGGTCTCGGCGTCGGGGATGTTCACCATTTTCATGGCTTCGATCGTGCGCTTTTTCGCTTCTTCGGGGGAGACATTTTTATGCAGCAGGATGTTTTCCTGGATCTGGTAGCCGACCGTCAGCACCGGGTTCAGGCTGGTCATCGGCTCCTGGAAGATCATCGAGATGCGGCCGCCGCGGATCTGGCGCATCTGTTCGCTTTCTTTGTCGTAGGAGAGCAGATTGTCCGGCACGCCTTCCAGCCGGACTTCCCCGCCGGCGACCCGGCCGGGGCTGGCGATCAGCTGGAGGCTGGACAGCATGGTGACGGATTTGCCCGAACCGCTTTCGCCGACGATGCCGATGATTTCCCCGCGGTCCACGTGCATGCAGACGCCCTCGATGGCGTTGAACTCTTTTCCGTCCGAACGAAAGGTGGTCACCAGGTCTTTGATTTCAAGCAGATGCTGCGTATGCATGGGACGGCCTCCTTTCCTTACAGTTCGCCGCGCAGACGCGGGTCGAGCGCGTCGCGGACGCCGTCGCCCAGGGAGTTCAGGCAGATGACCAGCAGGGCGATGCAGACGCCGGGCGCGATCGAGTAGACGGGGTTGGTGAGCAGGTAGGCCCGGCCGCCGGACACCAGGGTGCCCCAGGACGCGGTGGGGGTCGAGATGCCCAGGCCCAGGAAGCTCAGGCCGGCTTCCGCCAGGATCGTGCCGCCGATCTGCTGGGTCATCGTCACGATGATGGGGGAGACGCTGTTGGGCAGGATGTGGCGCAGCATCAGGCGGCCGTTGCTGTTGCCCTGGAGCCGGCCGGCCATGATGTAGTCCCGCTCCTTGATGCTCATGACCTGGGAGCGCATCATGCGGATGTAGACCGTCATGTTGGAAATGCCGAGGATGAGGGACATGTTCACGATGCCGCCCCCGAACACCGCGCACAGCGCGATGGCGAGGACGACCTGGGGAATGACGCGGATGGCCTCCGCGACGCGGCTGATCAGGTCGTCGATGAAGCCGCCGAAATAGCCTGCCAGCATGCCCAGGGTGGTGCCGATGATGCAGGCGATGATGACGGCCAGCACGCCGACGATCAGGGAAACCCGGGAGCCGATGATGATGCGGCTCAGCACGTCGCGGCCGTACTCGTCCGTGCCCAGCAGGTGAGCGGCGGAGGGGCCCTGGTTGCGCTCGCGGACGGCGGGCTTGTTGGGATCAAACGGCATGATCTGATAGGCGAAGACCGCCACCAGGATGATCAGCATCACGATGCAGGCGGACACCAGAACAATTTTCCGGGAGAAAAGGGCCTTGATAAACTGCCTGCGTTTTTTGGCCTTGTTGGCCCTGATCAGGGCCTGGGCCCGATCGGCGGTGACATTAGGCTGACTCATGGCTTTGACTCCTTTCTTACGCCACCTTGATCCGGGGATCAACGTAGACGTACACGATGTCCGTGATCAGGTTGACCACGCAGGAGAATACGGCGATCAGCAGCACGCAGCCCTGAATCAGGGGAATGTCGACGCTGGTGATGGCGTTGACCAGCAGGGAGCCCATGCCGGGGATGACGAACACGTTCTCGACGAAGACCGAGCCGCCGACCAGGCCGCCCAGGCGCAGGCCCATCAGGGTGATGACCGGGAGGAGAGCGTTTTTGAGGGCGTGCACGTAGATGACCTTTTTGTTTTTCAGGCCCTTGGAGCGGGCGGTGCGGATGTAGTCCTGCCGGATGACTTCCAGCATGGAGGAGCGGGTCTGGCGGGTGATGGAAGCGATGCCGCCGATGGCCAGGCAGAGCAGGGGCATGATGGTCTGGCGAAGGCTCATCGCGAAATCCTCATGGGGCCAGACAAAGCCGCTGGAGGGAAGCCAGCCCAGCTTCATGGCAAAGATGTACATGAACAGGATGCCCAGCCAGAACTGCGGCAGACAGCAGCAGACGTTGGCGGTCAGGGTGACGGCCGTATCGGCCGCGCTGCCGCGCCTGACGGCGCTGATGATGCCGAAGATGATGCCCAGCGGCACGCTGATCACAAAGGCCAGCAGGGACAGATAGATCGTGACCGGGACGCGCTCGCCGATGATGTCGATCACCCGGCGGTGGTAGGACGCGGACATGCCCAGGTTGCCGGTCAGGGCGTCTTTGAGCCAGAGAAAATACCGGACCAGGACGGGTTTGTCCATGTTCATCTCGTGAAACAGCCGGTCGTACGTTTCCCCGGAGATTTCACCGCCGGTCATCGCGGCGATCGGGTCGCCGGGCAGGAAGTCGACCAGCAGATAGGTGAGAAACGATACGATCAGCAGCACCAGCAGGGTCTGCCCCAGGCGCTGGAGAATGTATCTGAGCATCCGGACACCTCCTTGTGTTTCAGTCGCTCGAGCATTGTATCTGATATCATCATATCCTGAATGATGATGCCGGGTCAACCGGCAGAACCGGCTGAAAAACAGGTTTTCGGGACGAAAAGGAGGAAAACTTCCGGGAGCGTTTCATAATATGAAACGCAGACGTCACACGATTCAGATAATCGTTTCAACTGTGAAACAATCCGCTTGCCTCCCGGCTGCCGCTGTGTTAGAATATGATGAAAGAGATGCGCCGCTCCGGCAGATTCATCAGATACCCTATCCGATCGGAGGAATGCCGTATGCCCCCACAGATTGTCATTGTTACCGGCCCGGCAGAGGCGGCGTCCGCCCGGGACCTGGTCCGGGAAACCGGCCTGAACGCCGGGGTGATCGAAGCCGCCGACGAAACCGTTGTTTCCGCAGTGCAGGCGGCTCTGGAAGAGAACGCGGGCGTAGCGGTGGCGCGCGGCCGCCTGGCCGCGATGCTGAAGGCGCAGAAAACGGTTCCCGTAGTGGAGGCGGTGCTTTCGGCGCAGGACATGGCGGACCTGCTGGAGAAGGCCTGTCTGCTGGCGGGGCGCGAACACCCGCGGATCGCGTTTATCGGCCAGCGCTATATGTTTTCAAATCCGGAAACCTTTGCCCGCATCCTGGGCGCGGAGACGGACATATATTATATCGGGGAAGACGGCGAGCTGCCGGCCGTGCTGGAAAAAGCCCGGGCGGCGGGGACGGACTGCGTCGTGGGGGACAGCCGGGTCTGCGGGGCGGCGGAATCGGCGGGCTTCAGGACCGTCAGCGTCAGCGGGGCGCGGGACGGGATGCTGTCCGCCCTGCGGACGGCGACCCGCCTGGCCGACGCGCTCCGCCGGGAGCAGCGAAGGCTTCGCGAAATCCGCTACCTGATCCGGTTTTCCTCGGACGCCATCTTCAGCCTGAACGCGGACAAAAAAATCCGCGCCGTCAACCCCAGCGCGGAAAAGGCCCTGGGCAGCGCAGAAACGGAGCTGGTGGGCCGGGCATGGGAGGAGATCGGGGGTCTGACGGCCCCGGAGCCCCTGCGCCGCGCCCTGGAAAAACAGGAGCCTTCCTACGGCGTCATCCTGCAGTTTTCAAATACCTCCTATGTGGCGAATATTCTGCCGGTGATCCATGAAGAGCAGACGGAGGGCTGGCTGATCACGATGCAGGAGTTTGCCGCCATCGAGGACCTGGACGAGCGCGTCCGCCAGGAAAAAAGGCGGCGCGGATTTGTGGCCCGGGCGCACTTTGCCGATTTCCCCGCCCGGTCTCCGGCCATGAAAACCCTCCTTTCCGAAGCGGAGGCATACGCCCCGTACGAGGTGCCCGTCCTGATCACCGGGGAACCCAGGCTGGCCAAAAGCAGGCTGGCTGAATGCATCCACAACGCGAGCCTGCGGCGCAGGAACCCGTATGTGGCCGTCGACCTGGGCACGATCCCGCCGGAAAACCAGTTCGGCCTGCTGTTCGGCCAGCGTGGCGGCGGAGACATCGGGCTGGTGGGCCAGGCGCACAAGGGGGCGCTCTTCCTGCTGGATGTGCACATGCTCGCGCCGGACTGCCAGCGCCAGCTGCTCAGCATCCTGCGCTACGGCAATTTCCGCCGGCGGGACTCCCTGGAGCCGATCCCCGTGTCCGTGCGGGTGATCTGCTCGACCTTCGCAGACTTAAGGGCCCTGGCGGAGCAGGACCGTTTCATGTGGCAGCTGGCCAATACCCTGCTGGGCGTCACGCTCCGGATGCCGCCGATCCGGGAAATCCCGGAGGACATCCCCGCCTACCTGCAGGAATACATGGACCTGAGCGCGGAAAGATATAAAAAGCGCGTCCTGCTGACGGACGAAGCCCTGGCCCATCTGTGCCGGTACCCATGGAACAACAATTTGCGGGATATCGAATACTTCGCCCTGCGGGCCACGATGCTGGCCCCGGGCCCGGTCATCGGGCTGGACTTTATCCGGGAAAAACTCCTGCCCGACATGGAAATCGGGGAAGCGCAGCAGCAGCCGCATATCGTCGCCGGGGAAGAGGAGCTGGCTCTCCGGCGGGCCCTCCGGGAAGCCGGCGGCAGCCGGAGCCGGGCCGCCGACGCCCTCGGCGTCAGCAGGGCGACCCTGTGGCGGAGGATGAAAAAGTACGGGCTGGACCAGCCCTGAAATATCCTGTATAATTCGGTTAATTTTTTCCCGTATTTTCACTTGGGTTGATTGACACCCGCGGGGACATATGATATGATGGACATATGGAAAAACCCCTCGCGGACGCTTGAGCGGGGGGGCAATATATCGATTCGTGAAGGAGGCAAACGATGATGAAAAAGATCCTGGCTCTGCTTCTGACCGCTGTGATGGTCCTGTCCCTGGCTCCTCTGGCCCTGGCCGACGATGTGGTGGAAATCGAGTTCCAGTTCCACAAGAATGAAACCGACGCCATCAACGGCATGACCGCCGTCATCGATGCGTTCAACGCCGCCAACCCCGGCATCCACGTGAACATGAACACCGCCGGCAATGTGGAAGCGATGGTGGCCCGTTCCCAGCAGAACGACCTGCCCGACGTATTCTCCTGCGTGACCAGCAACACCTTTGAGCTCATGTTCCAGGCCGGCCAGCTGATGGACCTGACCGGGCAGGCCTTCCTGGACAACGTGGAAGGCACCACCCTGGCCCTGTCCGCCTTTGAAGGCAGGAACTGGCGCCTGCCCTACAGCCTGAGCTGCTACGGCCTGTATGTCCGTACGGACATCTTCGAGCAGCAGGGCCTGGCGCTGCCCACCACCTGGGAAGAGCTGATGGACGTCTGCGAAAAGCTGATGGCCGCCGGCATCTATCCCTTTGCCAACCCCGACAAGGACATGGTCTATCAGCGCATGGAGCGCATGATGTCCATGCTGGCCGACAATGACGACGAGTTCAAGGCCATTGCCGCGGGCGAGCTGAACCCTAGGGATTCCAAGGTCCTGTCCGCCTATGCCCAGGCCTCCCTGGACATCGCCAAGTACACCAACCCCCTGTCCGCCGGCGCAGGCTATGACGAGTCCTACCAGATGCTGCTCAAGGGCGAAGCGGCCATGACCATCAACGGCCAGTGGTCCCTGGGCACCCTGCTCAACTTTGACCCGGACCTCAAAATCGCGATGATCCCCCTGCCCAACCCGACCGGCGAACAGAGCAACGTCATCGTGTCCATCGATACCAGCTTCGTCATCTCCAGCAAGACCAAGCACCCCGAAGAGTGCCTCAAGTTCCTGGCCTACCTGGCCCAGACCGACGTGGCCCAGAAGTATACCGACATCGAAGGCAGCCCGAACGTCATCAAGGGCGTCGTATACAGCGTCAAGGAACTGGAAAAGATCAACGACGCCATGGCCGCCGGCCACACCGCCCTGAGCCTGAACGCCATCTGGCCCTCCGGCCTGCGCAAGTCCCTGGGCGAATATGCGACCAACCTGATCGTGGACAAGGACCTGGAAGCCTTCTACGATGAAGCGCAGTACACCATCGAGGACTATTACAACAAGTAATCGGTGCCAAATGCCCGATGAGGCTGCCGCAGGCGGCAGCCTCATCGGCTTTAGTTTATGAGGAAAGGGGGACGATTCCGTGACGGCAAAAACGCTTTCCAGAAAATCAAACCATACCATGCGCAGGGAGCAGTATATCACCTATCTGGTGATGACGTTTCCGGGCTTCGTCCTTTACTGCGTATTCCTGATCCTGCCGATCCTGATGGGCATTTACTATTCCCTGACGGACTGGACGGGCATCGGCACCCAGTTCAACTTCGTCGGCCTGGACAACTATGTCAGGGTGCTGACCAACGACCGGCGCTTCGGCCAGGCGATGATGTTCAACCTCCAGTATACGGTCCTGCTGGTGATCGGCATCGTGGTGATCGGCTTCATCCTGGCGATGCTGCTGAACCGGGAGATCAAAGGCCGCGGGTTCTTCCGCACCCTGTACTTCCTGCCGGCGGTCCTGTCGATGGTCACGGTGGGCCTGGTGTTCAAGCAGGTGTATTTTTACGTGCTTCCGCCCATCGGCCAGACCCTGGGCATCAGCGCCCTGGCCACCAACGTGATTTCCAAAAAGGAAACGGCGATTTACGGCGTGCTGTTCGTCCACCTGTGGCAGGGGCTCGCGATGCCGACGCTTCTGTTCCTGGCGGGCCTTCAGACCATCCCGCAGGACCTGCATGAAGCGGCGGCCATCGACGGGGCCAACGCCTGGCAGCGGTTCAAGGCCGTCACCGTGCCCTACATGATGCCGACGCTGTCCGTCGTGCTGGTGCTGACGGTGAAAACCGGTCTGGGCGTATACGACTACATCAACGTCATGACCAGCGGTTCCTACAACACCACGTCCATCGCTTACCTGATCTACCAGAACGCCTTTGAGCGCAACCGCTTCAGCTACTCCATCGCACAGGCGGTCATCGTGGGCCTGCTCATCGCGGCGATCTCCGTTGTCCAGATCAGACTGACCAATGCAAAGAAGGTGGAATGAATGAATATCGGCAAACGCAGAACGGACATGGTGGCATACATCATTCTGGGGCTGGGCGCTGTACTCATTCTCTTCCCCATGTATATCACCGTGGTGACGACCTTCAAAACCATGCAGGAAAGCGCGTCCAGCTTTTTTACCCTGCCCCGGAGCTTCTACCTGGGCAACTATAAGGAAGTGCTGGCGAACCCGACGCTGGGCTATTCCTACGGAAACACGATTTACATCACGCTCTTTTCCCTGCTGCTGGAAATGCTGGTGATGCCCCCGATGGCATTTGCGATCTCCCGCGGCATGTACCACAAGAGCAGGCTGTTCGCGGCGCTCTACGCCTTCTTCCTGCTGGGCATTTTCCTGCCGTTCCAGGTGCGCATGATGCCGCTGATGAAGCTCCTGGCCGCCCTCAACATGCTGCACCCGACCGGCATGGTGCTTTTGTACCTGGCCCACGCCACCTGCGAGAGCATGTTCCTTTACGTCGGTTACCTGGCCACCGTTTCCCCGAGCCTGGAAGAGGCCGCCTACATCGACGGCGCCAGCACCGCCACGACCTTCTACCGGATCATCTTCCCGCTGATGAAGCCCATCCTGGCGACGGTCATGATCAAGGAGGGCCTGGCCCTGTGGAACGACTACATGCTCCCCCTGATCATCCTCAACCGGGACAAGACCATGTGGACGCTGACCCTGTTCCAGAAGAACTACCAGGGCGAGTTCAACGTGGACTACAACCTGGCCTTCGCGTGCATGGTGCTGTGCTGCCTGCCGATCGTGGTGCTCTACATCATCCTGCAGAAACATATCATCGGAGGTCTGACCAGTGGCGCAGTCAAGGGATAAACGGATCCTGGTGACATTGAATACCCACAGCTGGCAAGAGGCGGACAACGCCTCCTGCCTTTTTCACGTCGCCGGTGCGATGAAGGAAATCAGGCCGGACATCATCGCCCTGCAGGAGATCAACCAGCATATCCAGGCAAAAACCGCCTCCCCGGAAAGGCTCCGGGAAAGCGGTTATGTGCCTGCCGGCGATGAAATCGGCGAGGACAACTGGGCTTTGCTGCTGTCTGAAAAACTGCCGGGCTATCACTGGACCTGGATTTTTGCGCACATCGGCTACCGCAGCTGGGCGGAAGGGATCGCCCTGCTGAGCCGGAGCCCGGTGCTGGAAACGCGCGCCGCGGACCTGTCGGCGCCGGATATCCGCCTGCGGAGAAAGGCCCTGGCGGTCAGGACCGAAGCGGGCTGGTTCTGCACCGTGCACCTGGGCTGGTGGGGGGACGAGCGGGACCCCTTCATCGGCCAGTGGGAAAAGCTGAACCGCTTTGCCCGCGGCCTCGGGGGGCCGTGCTGGCTGCTGGGGGACTTCAACAACCCCGCGCACCTGCGGGGCCAGGGGTATGACCTGATCCTCCGGGACGGCTGGGAGGACTGCTATGCCCGCGCGCAGACGCGCGACGGCGGCGTGACCGTGCCCGGCCAGATCGACGGCTGGCGGGAAACGCAGGTGGACGGCTTCCGCCTGGACGCCTGCTTTGCCGGGCAGGCGGGGAAAACGCTCCGCTCCCACGTGATCTTTAACGGCAAAACCTTCCCTGCGGTTTCCGATCATTACGGCGTGCTGACGGAGGAGGTCCTGTACACGCAGCCTTCATAGGGCCGGAGGGTGACGCGGCCGTCCGCGGTTTCGGGCGGCCCTTCCCAGCTGCCGATCACAAACGTTCCGCCGGCAAAGGGAACGGCCCGGGGGGCTGCGGTGAAATTGCACAGCACGGTCAGCGTGCTGTTTTTGTATGTCCGCTCATAGGCGATCACGCTGTGCTCCTCCGGCAGGATGAAGCGGACAGAGCCTTCGCTGACCGTATCGTCCTGTTTGCGCAGGCGGATCAGCCGTCTGTAATAGCTGAGCACGGACCGGCTGTCTTCTTCTTCGGCCCGGACGTTCGCTTCCCGGCGTTTCAGGGACGGGCTGATCCACGGCGTGCCCGCGGTAAAGCCTGCGTTTCCGCTTTCGTCCCACTGCATGGGGGTGCGGCTGTTGTCCCGGGAGCGGGCGGCGAGGATGCCCATCACCTCGTCTTCGGCCAGGCCCTGTTCCAGCAGGATGCGGCGGTAATTGATGCTTTCCACGTCGCGGTACTGGCTGATCTCCGTAAAGCCGGGGTTGGTCATCCCGAGCTCTTCGCCCTGGTAGACGTACGGCGTGCCCCGCATCAGGTGGATGCAGGTGGCCAGCATCTTGGCCGATTCTTTCCAGTAATGTTCGCCGTCGCCCAGACGGGATACGACGCGGGGCTGGTCGTGGTTGCACCAGAACACGGCGCTCCAGGCCCCGCCCGCCGCCATGCCTTCCTGCCAGGTCCGGAAGATTTCCCGGAGCGCCCCGATATCCGGCGGCATCAGCTGCCATTTGCTGCCGTTCTTATAGTCGATCTTCAGGTGGTGGAAGCTGAACACCATCTGCAGTTCCCGGTTTTCCGGCGCGGAATAGCGCAGGCAGTGCGCAAGGCTGGTGGAGCTCATCTCGCCCACGGTGATCATGCCTTCGAGCCCGGCGTCCCGGACCATTTCCCGGATATAATCGTGTACCTTCGGCCCGTCGGTGTAAAACCGCCGCCCGTCGCCGGTATCGTCGTCCACGAATCCGGGATATTTGGAGATCAGGTTGATCACGTCAAAGCGGAACCCGCGGATGCCTTTGCCCTTCCAGAAGCGCAGGACGTTTTTGAGCTCCTCCCGCACGCGGGGGTTATCCCAGTTGAGGTCGGCCTGGGTGACGTCAAAGATGTGCAGGTACCATTTCTGGAGTTCCGGCGCGTACGCCCAGGCGCTGCCGCCGAATTTGGACTGCCAGTTGGTGGGCGGCCGGTCCGGCGGGCCTTCGCGGAAGATGTAATAATCCTGATATACGGGATCTCCGGCCAGGGCTTTTTGAAACCATTCGTGTTCGGTGGAAGTGTGGTTGAAGACCATGTCCAGCATCAGG
This sequence comes from Christensenellales bacterium, assembly GCA_045113695.1. GTDB lineage: Bacteria > Bacillota > Clostridia > Christensenellales > Aristaeellaceae > UBA4246. The sequence continues at coordinate 126,872 of JBGUJG010000102.1, read as the reverse complement.
CCGATGCCGCGCTTGTCCGCCTCCCGGACCAGGGCTTCCAGGTCGTCCATCGTGCCGAACACGGGGTCGACCGCGCAGTAATCCTTTACGTCATAGCCGTTGTCCCGCTGGGGCGAAGGGAAGAAGGGCGTGAGCCACAGATAGTCCACGCCCAGGTCTTTGAGGTAATCGAGCTTGGACAGGACCCCCCTGAGGTCGCCGATGCCGTCTCCGTTGCTGTCCGCGAAGGACTTGGGATAGATCTGGTAGACCACCTGACGCTGAAATGCAGCCATGAAGCGCTCTCCTTTCTCATCCAAACAAAGGACCCCCGCTTTCTCTGCGGCTTTCGCCGGGAAAAGCGGGGGTCTTTTACGGTTAATAGCTTTCCGTCCAGTAGACCTGGTTGTAAATGTCCGTCAGGCGGTAGGAACGGCGGACGGTGTACTGGTCCAGATATACATCGCTGACCTTCAGCGTGTTTTCGGTCACGGTGATCGGTTTGCCCCAGTTGTAGGCGGCTTCGTAGGTGCCGTCATACAGGTAGCGGTCGCACAGCAGCTGGATGGTGGCGCCGACGGGCAGGCCGGAGATGGTCTTGGCGACAGTCTCCGTTTCGCCGGCCTTGTAATCGTAGCGGAAGCCGATCAGGTAGCCCTGGCCTTCCTGGTCGAAGGCGATCAGCAGCTGGACGCGGTCGCCGTCCAGCAGGGCGGGCACGTAGCCGCCGTAATAGCCGCTGTTGTTGTTCGGCTCGATCAGCTGGTAGTAGGGCACCGGGGTTCCGTCGATGGCGACCCAGGTTTTATCAGTATCGGCCACCAGGTTGCGGTTTTCATCCGAAGAGTAGAGGCTGTCCAGGCCCAGATCGACGTAGCAGCCGTTTTCTTCGATAAACATGTTGAGCTGCACGTCCGTCACCAGCGCCCACTGCTCGGCCGGGAGGATCAGGGTTTTGCCGGCGTCGGTATCGGTAAAGACCAGGGCGTCGGTGTTCAGCATGTTTCCGGACAGGCAGGACGCGATGTCCTCCCGGGAAAGCGAGCTTTCCTGCAGGAAGGAGGCGTTGTCGCTGCTCATCCCGGGGAAGCGGCCGAAGTCGCCGCCCAGCAGGCCGCCCAGCAGGGAGCTCAGGATGTCCCCGGAGCCATAGGCGCCGGACGAATACCCGCCCGAGCCGGACAGTGCGGCGTAGGGATTGTTGGTCTGGCCGCCGGTTACGGCCTGGCCGCTCATTTCGACCTTGGCGAACTGGCTGATGCAGCGGATGTAGTCTTCATCCATGCCGATCTGGTTGTAGGTGCTGACCGCCTTGTCGACGTTGGCGGTCTTCTGGTAGGGGAAGTAGATCGACAGGCCGTGGGCGTTGGTCATGTTGGAGCTGGTGCGGTTGTAGCGGACCGCGCCGGCCAGGGCGTCGGCCAGGTTCCGGCCTTCCGGGGTGCCCATGCGCAGGGCCAGGTCGGTCAGGTCCACCTGGTCGAGCTTGTTGCTCTGGGCGAACTCGCGGGCGCCGGCCCGGGCCTTCGATACGGCCGTGTAGTTCTTCGCCGTGATCATGCCGCTGATGGACTGGGCAAAGGCGCTCAGTTTGTCCGGCACGGAGGCGGAAAGCTCAGCCAGGTCGATGACGGACAGGGTGGTCTTCTGGCCGGCGGCCTGGCGGGCGCTGGTGGCCACAAAGTCGTCGACGATCTTTTTGCCCAGGGTCACGGTGTCCACGGAGGTGTTGCCGTTCAGCATGTTCAGCCATTCGGTGTAATACCAGCCGTAGCCGGGCTCGGTCTCTTCGGAGGCGATCATGTAATCGGCGTGCTCGTTGAGCATCAGGGCGGTTTCCACCGTGGCCATCAGGCAGGCGTCGAAACCGACGAAGTCGAACCGGACGCCGCCTTCGGAGAGGGCCTGGTGGATGCCGGCCAGGCTCATGGAGCCGCTGCGGGGGTTCTGCTCGTCATAGCCGTAGCCGGCTACGGTGCCGGAGCCGTGGTCCCACAGGATCAGGCCGTAGCGGTCCGCCGGGAAGTTCTGGGCGGCCTTGCGGATGAAGGCGCTCAGGGTAGCCGGGTTGGTCATGGAGGCAGAGCCTTCGTTTTCGGACAGGCAGCGGAGCTTGCCGCCTCTGATCTGCCAGAGCTGGTGGACCTTGCTGGACACCAGGTTGTTGCGCCAGCTGGTGCTGCCGCCGGTCAGGATGATCAGGTTCACCTGGTCGCCGATATCGGCGGCGATCATTTCCTGCAGGTCCCGGGTCGCCATGGCGGACCGGGATTCCAGGTCAGCCCCGCACATGTAGATCATGATGGTGGCTGTATCCCAGCCGCCTCCCCGGAGGGTCGTGTAAGGGGCGCGTTTGGCGCTCGTCTGCGGAACGGCGGTCTTTTTCGGAACGGCCGTCCTTCTGGGGGTGGCTGTCTTTCTGGGCGTGGCCGTCCGCCGGGGCGTCGCCGTCCTTCTGGGGGTGGCGGTCCGCCTGGGGGCTTCGGTTTCGGCCGCATAGGAGCCGCCGAAGAGGGCAGCCAGGCTACTCATGTCCGTATAGCCGCTCTGGCCGGATGAGGAGGATGAAGAAGAATAGGAGGACTGGGAAGAAGAGGACCCGCCGTAACCCAGGAAAGCGTTCAGCAGGCCGGCCCAGCCGTCATCGGCGGCAGGTTCTTGCTGCACAGGGGGCACATATTCGGTCGGGGCCTGGGTGGGCCGGGGCGTCGCAGTGCGGCGCGGGGTCGCAGTGCGCCGGGGCGCTTCTGTCGTCAGCGGGACAGCCGTTCTGGTCTGCGTATAGGGTTCCGCCGTGGGCAGGGTGGTCTGGGTGGTCGTGGAATCGCCGCCGCCGAACAGGCCGCTTAAGCCCCCGCCCCCGCCCAGCAGCAGCAGCAGGACGATGGCGATGAGGCCGATTTTTCCGCCGCCGCTGCGGTTCATCTGGCCGCCGTTCCCGGAGGAGCTGTTCTGAGGCCGCTGGGCGCCGCCGCCGGTTCCCTGGGTTCCCTGTGGCCGGGGGCCGGAGGGACCGTTCATGTCACGTCCCTGATAGCCGCCCTGGTTGCCGGCCGGCCGCTGGCCCTCCGCCTGACCGTGGGTGGTCGTATCCTTCGCCTGGCCGGTGATGTTCTTTTTGCGTCCCGTAGGATTGTTCTGCATGGCTGTGACCTCCAAACGAAATGATCTGGTGTCAGCTGAATATGGATGTGCTGCTGTTCTTTCTAATCATACTGCAAAAATGCCGGGAATTCAATAAAGGATTTTGCGGGAACAGTTGCTTTGGTCCGGATGAAGGCCTTGTTACCGGAAGTTCAGGGCGTCTGCCGGGACAAAGCCGCGGGCTTTTTCCGCGCCGGAAACGTATTCGACGAAGGCCCAGTCTTTCTGCCTGCCGCTCCAGCAGAGGAATACAAGGTCCGCACCCTGCGGCACCCGGGCGGTCAAAGCGGCGGTCCGGGAGGGGGCGTCCCGCAGGAGGGTGTCCGACGAGGCAGCGCAGGTGGAACGGTCGATGGTCATATCTTTTACGTTTTTCGTGTTCGGCAGCAGGCTCATCGGGAGATAGCCGTAATGCCGGATGCCGTCCAGGGAGAAAGAAACCAGCGCCCATCCGCTCTCCGTGCCGTGTACGACGGCTTTGGTCTGGTAGCTGATGTGCGGGCGGTTCTGGGCCTGGGCATATCCTTCGCCGGGGCCGGAAAAAACGGCGTAATTGCCGCCGATGGTCTTGGAGGCCATGTCCTTCATGACCGTTTTCGGGCTGCTGCCGGAAGGGGAGAGGGGCGTGGCGTCCGCGGCGACGGGCGCGCCGCCGAGCAGGTCGGCGTACAGGAAACCGCGGGTGGGTCTGCCCTTGACGTCCGCTTCGACATAGGCCCATTTTTTGGGCAGGAGGCTCAGCAGGGTGACCTTGTCCCCCTTCTCCAGATCGAGGGAGCGGACGCTGACAAACACCGGGTCGTAGGTCATCGCACAGTCGTCCGTAACTGCCCGGACGACGTACTCGAAGGAAAGTTCGCCGACCTCCCGGTCGGACAGGATCTCCATGCCGGTTTTCGGCCGCTCCACCCAGCCGACACGGAAATTGTCGGTGCTGTAGACGTAGCCGATCATCAGCCATTCGCCGACGGAGCCGTAGACGCGCACGTCGTTCGTCGCGCCGACGCCGGCACTGCCGTCCCGGAAATAGTCCTTGCCGGGGCCCTGGTAGACCAGCTTCCGGTCGCCCAGGTGCACCAGGGAATAACGGCTCAGGTCCAGCTCCGTCTGAGCGGCGGCGAGCAGGGGCGAAAGGGCGAAAAGCAGGGCCGTGGCGAGACAGAATACGGTTTTTATATGCATGTCGGTTCCTCCCGTGATGGTTGCGTTGCCAGTCCATTATAACGCGGAATCGGGCGGCAGGCAACAGGGGGCAGGCTGATAAGGGGCGGTGTTTTTCTGCATAAATGTCCTGATCTGCGCCGCTTTTCCCCTTTTTCCTTCCTTGACAAAACAGCCCCGAATGCTATAATTTACAATGAGGAAGCGGAGCGGAAACGCCTGTTCTTCCCGATGTAAAGTATCGTTCCCGGCATATGAGAAAGGATGATTCCCATGGTTTATCTGGAAATTGAACAGGTCATCGGCCGCGAGATCCTGGACTCCCGCGGAAACCCCACCGTTGAAGCGGAAGTGACCCTGACGGACGGCACCGTCGGCCGCGGCATGGCTCCCAGCGGCGCCTCCACCGGCGAATTCGAAGCCCTCGAGCTGCGCGACGGCGACAGGTCCCGGTATCTGGGCAAGGGCGTTCAGAAGGCGGTCGAAAACGTCAACACCGTTATCAACAACACCCTGATCGGCATGGACGCCACCGACATTTACGCGGTGGACGCCGCGATGATCGAAGCGGACGGCACCAAGGACAAGAGCAATCTGGGTGCCAACGCCATCCTGGCCGTCTCCATCGCCTGCGCCCGCGCGGCGGCCGCCAGCCTGGACATCCCGCTGTACCGCTTCCTGGGCGGCATCAGCGGCAACCGCCTGCCCGTCCCGATGATGAACATTCTGAACGGCGGCGCGCACGCCGCCAACACCGTCGACACACAGGAATTCATGATCATGCCCGTCGGCGCGCCTTCCTTCCGGGAAGCGCTCCGCTGGTGTGCGGAAGTCTTCCACGCCCTGGCTTCCATCCTGAAGGCGAAAGGCCTGGCCACCTCCGTCGGCGACGAGGGCGGCTTTGCCCCCAACCTCTCTTCCGACGAAGAGACCATCGAGACCATCCTGGACGCCATCCGGAAGGCCGGCTACGAGCCCGGCAGGGATTTCATGCTCGCCATGGACGCCGCTTCTTCCGAATGGAAGGATAAAGAAAAGGGCAAGGGTTTCTACAAACTGCCCAAGGCCGGAACCTGCTACACCTCCGATGAGCTGATCGCCCACTGGAAGAGCCTGGTGGACAAGTACCCGATCATCTCCATCGAGGACGGCCTGGACGAGGAAGACTGGGAAGGCTGGCAGAAGATGACCAGGGAACTGGGCGATCGTGTCCAGCTCGTCGGCGACGACCTGTTTGTGACCAACACCGAGCGCCTCGGCAAGGGCATTGCCCTGGGCGCCGCCAACGCCGTGCTGATCAAGCTGAACCAGATCGGCTCCGTATCCGAGACCCTGGAGGCCATCAAGATGGCCCACAAGGCCGGCTACACCGCCGTGACCTCCCACCGCTCCGGCGAGACCGAGGACACCACCATCGCCGACCTGGCGGTCGCCCTGAACACCTGCCAGATCAAGACCGGCGCGCCCTCCCGCACCGAGCGCGTGGCCAAGTACAACCAGCTCCTCCGCATCGAGGAAGAACTGGGCGCCGGCGCCGTGTATCCCGGTATGAAGGCGTTCAACGTCAGGCGGTAAACAGCATAAAACGGAAGCAGCCTGCCCGGACGGCGCAGGCTGCTTCTGTTTGCTTTTCCGGCATGGAAGTCAAAAAGTTTGCACTGTACTGCAAACTTTTTCAAAAAAACGAAAAGTTTGCAGTATAGTGCATAAAAAGCGAGGAAGGGTCAGGTTCTGCCTGTCCGGTTCCGCAGGATTTCTTCCCGCCTGTTCGGTGTCAGAGCAGGGCCAAAACTGCGGCCTCGTCCGGCACGGAGGTGATGCCGCCGTGCTTCTGGGTGGAAAGGCTGGCGGCGCAGCAGGCGAAACGGACGATCTGAGTAAGCTCGGCCTCCGTCAGTCCGGCGGGGGTCTTGTTGTATTTCAGGAATTGGCTCATCGCGCTGCCGCCGAAAATGTCCCCCGCGCCGGTGGTGTCCACCACATGGATGCCGGCGGGGCTCTGAACGGTGATGCGGACGTTCTTTGTCGCGGCATGGCAGCCCTTAGGACCGAGGGTGGCGTAGACCAGGGAAACGCCGTATTCGCGGAGCAGCCTGTCCGCCCCTTCTTCCGGGGTGAGGCCCCAAAGCCAGGCAATTTCCTCGTCGCTGATCTTGACGATGTCCGCCCGGCGCAGGCTCCATTCGATGGCGGCTCTGGCGTCCTCCTCTTTTTTCCAGAGGGGCTTGCGCAGGTTCGGGTCCAGGCTGATCAGCAGGCCGTGCCGTTTGGCCAGCTCAACGGCCCGCTTCGTCGCGGAAGCGGCGGGTTCGTCCGTCAGGGACAGGGTGCCGAAGTGAAAGACCCTCGCGTCCGCGATCAGACTTTCGCTGATCTCATCCGGCTTCAGGCAGGTATCCGCCCCGGGCTTCCGGGCGAAGCTGAAGTCCCGGTTGCCGTTTTCGTCCAGGGAGACGAAGGCCAGAGTGGTGAAGACGGAAGGGTCGGCGATCACGCCCTGCGTGCCGATGCCGGCGTCTGCCAGCGTCTGGATCAGCAGGCGGCCGAAGGAATCGTCCCCGACCTTGCCGATCATGGCGGCGGCGCAGCCGTATTGGGTCAGCGCCGCCAGAAAGTTGCCCGGCGCGCCCCCCGGGTTGGCGGAAAGGACGGGATAGCCCGCTTCGTTTACGGACTGCGGGGCGAAATCGATCAGCAGTTCGCCCAGGGCGACAACATCAGACATGGCTTTTTCTCCTTTGTTTTTTATGACATGATGATATCATTTTCCCGAACATAGGTCAAGGCATACGGAACGGAGAACTGTTTTATTTCTTGGCTGGCCGCTTTCCGGGAAGACCGTCAGAATGGTTGACAGCACAGCGAGGAACGTGATATTTTATGGGCAGACAATCGCTGTGCCGAATGGGTTCATTCTGATTGCCGGGAGCTGGTTTTTTCCGGCCCCGGCTTTGTGCGGTCCGTGACACGGGAGGGTGCCTCATGCATATTGATCCAATGCCCCTGAAAAGGGTCAGAGATTTTGAGCGGGAGCAGGCCATGAAGCCGGCGGCTGAAGAACGGCCCCTGTTTCACCTGACCCCGCTGGCAGGCTGGATGAACGACCCCAACGGCTTGTGCTGGTATAAGGGTCAGTATCACCTGTTCTACCAGTATCATCCCTTTTCCCAGCATTGGGGGCCGATGCACTGGGGCCACGCCGTGAGCGAAGACCTCCTCCGGTGGACCTATATGCCCTGCGCCCTGGCGCCGGATACCGCGGCGGACGCCGGCGGCTGCTTTTCCGGCAGCGCGGTGGAAACGCCGGACGGGCGGCTGATGCTGGCATACACCGGCGTACAGCCCGCCGGCACCTTCCGCCGGGAAACCCAGGCCCAGTGCGTCGCCTTCGGGGATGGAACGGACTTTGAAAAATCCCTCCTGAACCCGGTGGTCCGCCATGCCCACCTGCCGGAAGGGTACAGCGAATTCGACTTCCGTGACCCCAAAGTCTGGCGGGAAGACGGATTGTATTATATGGCCGTCGCCAACCGGCACGGGGAGCGGCAGGGCGCCATCCTGCTGCTGGAAAGCGCGGACGGGCTGGACTGGCGTTTTATCACCGAGCTGGACGCCAGCTGCGATCAGTACGGACAGATGTGGGAGTGCCCGGACTTCTTTCCCCTGGACGGGAAGCAGGTCCTCCTGGTCAGCCCCCAGGAGATGTACGCCCGGGAAGAGTTCCACGCGGGCTACGGCACTGTGGCCATCCTGGGCAGCTATGATCAAAAAGAGCATGTCTTCACCCGGGAAAACATTCAGCCGGTGGACCTCGGGCTCAACTTCTACGCCCCGCAGACGACCCTTGCGCCGGACGGACGGCGGATCATGATCGGCTGGATGGATAACTGGGAGACCTGCAAGGGAGCCCCGCGCCGCCATCCCTGGTATGCTCAGATGAGCGTGCCCAGGGAGCTGTCCGTGGAAAACGGACGGCTCCTGCAGCAGCCTGTGCGGGAAATCGAAGGGCTCTGGCAGGACGGCATCCGGCACAGCCGGGTCACCGTCCGGGAGGAAATGTCCCTGCCCGGCGTGCAGGGCAGGATGATGGACCTTTCCGTGACCCTCCATACCCGGGATACGGCCTGCAGGCGGTTTGACATGCGGGTGGCGAAGGATGAGAACCATTTTATCCTGATCCGCTGCGAACTGGCCCGGGGCGAGCTGGTGTTCGACCGCGGCCGCGGCGGTTCCCGCCGGGATATCGCCCATACCCGCCGCGTCCGCGCCGAGGCGAAGGATGGGGAACTCCGGCTGCGCCTGCTGCTGGACAAGGAGAGCGCCGAACTGTTCATCGGCCGGGGCGAGCGGGCCGTGACCTCCGTGATCCCGACGCCCCTTTCCGCGGCCGGCATCACCTTTGAAGCGGATGCCCCGATCCAGGTTTCTGTGGAGGCGCATCATCTGAAATGAATTTTCCGCTTGCCAAACAGGCCGGAATTCTGTATAATGCAATAGGTTTTTCCGAAAACCCCAGGGAACCCGCGGCGGCTGCCCGGCACAGAGAGACGCGCCCAGGCTGAAAGCGCGTTAACGGCCTTCGCACCCATTCCCCGCTGAATCAGCGGCCTGATCCGCCGCCGGAAGCCTCCGTTATCGGGCAGGAAAGTGGACGGCTGTACGGCGGCCGTCAAGCAAGGTGGTACCGCGAAGCGCGCTTCGTCCCTGCAAACATGGCAGGGGCTATTTTATTTGACAAAGGAGCAGGAAAAATGGCAGACAAAAAGCAGGAGTTCGTTACCCACATCACTCCCCGGGACAAGGATTTTTCCCAGTGGTATACCGACGTGGTCACCATGGCGGATCTGATGGACTATACCCCCGTCCGCGGCTGTATGGCGATGAAGCCCTACGGCAACCGCATCTGGGAGCTGATTCACGATGGGCTGGACAGGCGGTTCAAGGAAACCGGCCATGAAAACGTGGCCATGCCCATGCTGATCCCGGAAAGCCTGCTGCTCAAAGAGGCCGAGCACGTGGAGGGCTTCGCCCCCGAAGTGGCCTGGGTCACCCAGGGCGGCACCGAAAAGCTGCAGGAGCGCCTGGCGGTGCGCCCCACCAGCGAAACCATTTTCTGCACGATGTTCTCCAAATGGGTCGAGTCCTGGCGTGATCTGCCCCTCAAATACAACCAGTGGTGCTCCGTCATGCGCTGGGAAAAGACCACCCGTCCCTTCCTGCGCACGGCGGAGTTCTGGTGGCAGGAAGGCCACACCGTCCACGCCACGGCCGAGGAAGCGGAGCAGGAAACCATGCAGATGCTCTATGTGTACCGCGACTTTGCCGAACAGGAGCTGGCGATGCCCGTATTCTGCGGCCAGAAGTCCGAAAAGGAAAAGTTTGCCGGCGCCCGGGCTACCTATTCCATCGAGGCCATGATGCAGGACGGCAAAGCCCTGCAGGCAGGTACGTCCCACAATTTCGGCACCAACTTCTCCGTGCCCTACAACGTCCAGTACCTGAGCAAGGAAGGCAGGCTCGAATACTGCCATGAGACCAGCTGGGGCGTATCTACCCGCCTGATCGGCGCCATCATCATGACCCACGGCGACGAGCGGGGCCTGAAGCTCCCGCCCGCCGTAGCCCCCTACCAGGTGGTGCTGGTGCCCGTGGCTGCCCATAAGGGCGGCGTGCTTGAAAAGTGCGAGGAAGTGGCCGATTCCCTGAAGGCCGCCGGCCTGCGCGTCAAGCTGGACGACCGCGACAACGTTTCTCCCGGTTTCAAGTTCAACGAGTGGGAGCTCAAGGGTGTGCCCGTCCGCGTGGAAATCGGTCCCCGCGACATCGAAAAGGGCGCGGCCATGATCGTGCGGCGCGACACCTTTGAAAAGACTTCCCTGCCCCTGGAAGGACTGGGCGAGGCCCTGGTCAGAATGATGGACGACATTACCGCCAACATGTTCAAAATCGCTGACGAATTCCGCCAGGCCCACACCAGGGTCGTATCCAATATGGACGAACTGGGCGAGCAGGTGAACGGCGGCTACGCCAAAGCCATGTGGTGCGGCGACCGGGCTTGCGAGGACCAGATCAAGGAGAGCTTCAGCGCCACCTCCCGCAACATGCCCTTCGACCAGACCCCTGTGGGCGAGACCTGCGTCTGCTGCGGCAAAAAGGCGAACAAAGTCATGTACTTCGCCAAAGCGTACTGACGATTCCGGCCGGCCGGGTCAATCGGGGCAAAATACACCCAAAAAACAAAAAGCCCCTTGACGGGCGGCCGGCTGTCGGGTAGAATAAAGCCAACTTCATACGAAACCGCTGAAGTGGAGATCAAACCGCGGAGCGCGCTCACAGAGAGCCGGGGGTGCTGGAAACCCGGCAGAAAGCGGCCCGGCAAATGGACCACAAAGGGAAAGGGGAAAGGGCGAAGCCTGAGTATCCGGACCGTATGCCCGCGTTAAGGGCGGGGGATGTGATGGCATCCCTGACGAGACGGACGTTTCCGCTGAAAGGCGGGAAGGTCAACAAAGGTGGCACCGCAAGGCTGATGATTCCAGCCCTGTCCTTTGAAAAGGACAGGGCTGTTTTTTATTTATTCCGGAGGATCGTTATGAAACACTACGTACTGATGCGACTAAAACCCGGCGTGTTTGACGAACAGGCGGAGCGGGATTACCGGGAGACGTTCGAAAAGCTCCGGGAAGCGCTGCCAGAGGATGTCCTTTCCGTGTCCGTCCGGCGGAATGTTGTGGACCGTCCGCAGAACATGACGGTCATGATCGAGATGACGCTCAGGGATCAGGATTCCCTTCAGAAGTATCTGCGCCATCCCCTGCACGCCGGGATCGGGCAAAGGTACAACCCCTTTGTGGAAGCCATCGCTTCCTTTGACTGCGAGTAGAGGCTGCTACACAGCCCCCGATAGGGGGATGTATCCCCCTATCGGGAACCCCCTCGCCTTTGCCTCTCGTCCCTGCGGGAATCCAGGGCCTGCCGGTCCGTTCTCGCTGAAAACAGCACACTGTGCTGTTTTCCGGGCGCTGCGAACCCCGGGCGGCAAAGGCGCAAGGAAAGAATTTTTGTTCCGCAGGAGTTGAGTTGTTTTCTTTACCCAGAAGTTATTCCTGCTCCGCAAAAATTCATCCTCGCACCGCACATGTCGCTGCTGCGGATTACACATGGAGGGGCTGCGGCCCCTCCAAACCACCCGGAGCTTTTAGATTTCCAAGTAATTCTGTTATCATAAGATCAGGATGGTGCAGTCTTCATTCTGCAACATGCCAGCTCCACCGGTTTTCCTCCGCCTGTCCGGACAGGCGGTTGAAACAGATAGAGAATATCCCCATTCCATCATGAAACGATAAAACAGGAGGTATCCCCATGAAAAAGCTGATTGCCGCGGTTCTGACCCTGATGCTGGCTCTTTCCTGCCTGACCGGCCTGGCCGAAAGCGCAAAGACCTATAAGATCGGCCTGGTGCTGATGATCGAAAACGGCGCGTTCATGGACATGAAACAGGGTATCCTGGAAGGCCTTGCCGGGCTGGGCTACAAAGAAAACGAAAACCTGACCGTTGACTACCGGAACGCTCAGGGCGACGCCACCAACCTGAACACCATCTGCCAGGGCATGGACGACGGGACCTACGACCTGGTAATCACCATCGCGACCCCGGCGACCCAGGCCTTTGTGGCCCTGGAATCCGAAACGCCGAACGTCTTCTGCTCCGTGGCCGCTCCGGTGGCCGCCGGCGTCATGAGCGCCCTGGATACGCCGGATATGAATTCCACCGGCACATCCAACGCCATTCCCTCCGGGGATATCCTGGGCCTGGGCTTCAAAATCACCCCGAACGTATCGAAGGTCGGCCTGATCTACTGCACCAGCGAGGTCAACGCCGTCAACGCGATGAACAGCGCCAAGGCCTATCTGAACGAAACCGGGATCGCCTTTGAGGAAGTGACGGTGTCGAACTCCTCCGAAGTGCAGACCGCCACTCAGGTGCTGATCGACAAGGGGGTCGACTGCGTGTTTGTCGCCAACGATTCCGTCGTGCAGGCCGCCGTCGACGTCCTGGCGGAGCTGTGCACCGAGGAAGGCATCCCGACCTACTGCTGCTCGGCGACCACCGTCAAATCCGGATGCCTGGCGACCCTGGCCATGAGCGACGTCGCCATCGGCAAACAGACGGCCGCGATCGCCGCCAAGGTGCTCTCCGGCACGCCGGTGGCGGAGATCCCCGCGGAGGTCGTGCCCGCCAACATCGTGTCCGTCAACAAAACGACGATGGAGGCCCTCGGCATCGTCCTGTCGGAAGAAGTGCTGGCGATGGGCGAAATCATGTATCTTGAATAACAGCGTACGAGAAAGCGGCTGTCCGCGCAGCCGGGAGGCCGTCCGCAGACGGCCTTCCGGGTGGGCGCCAGGGCCTTTGCGGCCGACAAACCTGATCTCCGGGAGCTTTGACCAATGAAACTGCTGATTGATTCCATCCAGCTGGGGCTGCTGTACGGCGTGATGGCGCTGGGCATTTACATCAGCTTCCGCATCCTGGCGGTGCCGGACCTGACCACGGAGGGCAGCTTTGCCTTCGGGCTCTCCGTTTCCGCCGCGGTGACTGCCCTGGGCCACCCGGTCCTCGCCCTCCCGGCCGCTGTGCTGGCCGGGGCGGCGGCCGGGGCGGTGACCGGTTTTCTGCAGACCCGCTGGAAGATCCACCCGATCCTTTCCGGCATCATCACGATGAGCGGGCTGTATTCGGTCAACCTGTCCGTACTGGGCGGGTCGCCCAACCTGACGCTGGTGCGGGCGGACACGGTGTTCAAGATCGTTCCCTTCCTGAGCAAGAACGACGCGAAGACCGCCCTGCCGGTCTTTTTCGCCCTGCTCTGCCTGGCGCTGGCCATCCTCTTCTTCAGGACCCATATCGGCATGTGCATCCGCGCCGTGGGCGACAATGAGGACATGGTCCGGGCCTCTTCCATCCACACCGGGGCCTGCAAGATCATCGCCTTCTGCGTATCGAACGGGCTGATCGCCCTGTCCGGCGCGCTGATCGCCCAGTACCAGGGCTACGCGGATATCTCTTCCAGCACGGGCATCCTGGTGGTGGGCCTGGCCTCCGTGATCATCGGGGAGGCCGTGTTCGGCAGAAGGAGCGTGACGCTGGGCTTTGTTTCCGCCGTGGTCGGCTCCCTGATCTACCGCTACATCATCGCCCTGGCGACCCGCTACAGCCCCCTGCCGGCCCACATGCTGCGGCTGGTCTCCGCGGTGATCGTCGCCCTGGCCCTGGCTTTGCCGGCCTTTAAGGAACACCTGGGCACGGCCCGCCTCCGGAAAGGAGGGACGGACGATGCTTGACATCCGCAACGCCGTCAAGGTGTTTGAAAAAGGCACGCCCATCGAGCACATCGCGCTCAGATCCCTGAACCTGCGCCTGGAAGCCGGGGAGTTCGTCACCGTGATCGGATCCAACGGGGCGGGGAAATCCACCCTCTTCAACGCCGTCTGCGGGACCTTCCTGCTGAACCGCGGCAGGATCTTCCTGGACGGGCAGGACATCACGTACCTGCCCGAGCATGTCCGGGCCCGGACCATCGGCCGGGTCTTCCAGGACCCGATGAAGGGCACTGCCCCTCATATGACGATTGAGGAAAACCTGTCCCTGGCCCATTCGCGTTCCACCGCCCGCGCCCTGTCCTTTTCCCCGAACAGGAAGGAAATTTCCCTGTTCCGGGACAGGCTTTCTGAATTCCGCATGGGCCTGGAGGACCGGATGAAGACCAAGGTCGGCCTCCTGTCCGGCGGCCAGCGCCAGGCGGTCACCCTGCTGATGTGCACGATCGTCCCCCCGAAGCTGCTGCTGCTGGACGAGCACACCGCCGCCCTGGATCCGGCGACGGCGGAACAGGTGATGGACATCACCAAAAAAACGGTGGCGGCCTACGGCCTGACCACGATGATGATCACCCATAACATCTCCCAGGCCCTGACCACCGGCACCCGCACCGTGATGATGGACGAAGGCGAGATCCTCTTTGACATCAGCGGGGCGGAAAGGGACAGAACCACCATGGACGACCTGATGCGGATGTACTCCGCGAGCCGGAAGAAGGAACTGGATAACGACAGGATGCTGCTGAAGAAATAAAAAGCAAAGAACCCGTGTTTGCCGGACGGTGAATGCGGGTTCTTTGCTTTATCTGTTCTGTTTCCCTATTCCGTTTCCAATACCCGGAGAATCTCAGCCCTGAGATCCCGGGCTTTTTTTGTGTTTTCATTTTCCGGTCCGTAATGCTTTTCGTAAAGCGTCAGGGCCAGCGACGCTGCGCCCAGGGCTTCGATGGTTTTTCCGTTCCGGAGGTATATTTTCGCGGCGCTGATCAGGCTGCCGGTCTGAAGGGAAATCTCGCCGGAAGGCGCGGTCAGCGCCTCGCGGATGACCGTTTCGGCCTGTTCAAAGTCACCGCTCTCTGCAAGAAGATCCGCATAGTGCTGCAGGGCGCAGAAGAAATCGTGCGTCTGCTCTTTTCCTTCCTGCCGCATGGCTTCAATAGAGATTTGCAGTTCGTTCAGGGCGCGCTGCAGATCCGTACATTTGCCCAGAAAATACTGATAGGAATTGCGCGTGGAAACCATTGTCTGTGAATCCTCCGCGTAGCCCCTGGCCCTGAAGTTGTCCATCACCCGGCGCATCAGCGGCAGGGTCTCCTGCCAGCGGTTCAGGTCGGCCAGGCAGTAGGCGGTGCGGGTATCGTTGGCGGCTTCCTTCATGCTGCCTGGTTTGATCCATGGCCGTGCCTTGGCGAGGGTTTCAAGGGCAAGCTCCGGCTGTTTATCCAGTGTCCGCTGTTTTCCGCCCAGGAAGTTCAGATACATCACCATCTGATCCGGGTTGGTTTCATCCGGCTGAAGCAGGTCGAAAAGTCTGTTCAGCAGGTCCCGGCTGATACGGGACCCCCCGATTTCCAGCACGTTCAGAAGGAGTTCATAACGGGGGTGGCAGAGCAGTTCTTCTTTCGGATATTGCAGCAGCGCCGCGGCGGAGGCGGCGTAATCGTCCCGGCAGCCCAGGCAGGCCCACAGCATGTGAATGATGTGCAGTGTGATCTCGTCTTCAGTGGTATGCGGGCTGCTGTCGAGCCACTGCTGATGCAAAGCGGGGAGATCGTGCTTGAGCAGGGAAGCGCCGCGGGTCATGGCTGTTCGTTCAATGTTGGTGAGAACGGTAACGGCGTCCCGGTTCATGCGGGGTCCGCACCGGAGCAGGGCGGCCAGTGCCAGCTCAAAAACAGGCTGCTTGTCCGGACTGACAGCTGAATCCAGTTCGTCCGCCCAGCGTTTCCACAGGGCCGGGAACTCGTCCGCGCTGTAGGGAACAGCGCGGATCGTCTCCGCGATCACGGGATGCATCAGATATCCCTGTTCCCCGCGCTGAAGAAGGTTTTTTTCGGACAGCGACCGCAGACGTTCCGCTGTCGTCAGTCCGTTCAGCTCATCCGGTTTCCAGGCGCGCAGGGAAAACATGGCGATGTAGCGCAGCAGGCGCTCGTCCGTTTTGTCCAGGTCTGCCAGGCGCATCAGGCGGCTCATAAAAACCGGAAGGCTTTGTTCGTGTTCCTCACGGGGAAGCAGAAGATCGTTAAATCCCTGTTCGGCCAGCCGGTCAGCCAGCTGCTGTTCGGACCAGTAGTGGGCCCTGCACAAGGCGCCCAGGATGGTCAGCGTCAGCGGGTGGCCGCCGGTAAAGCGGTAGAGTGTTTCCGCGGAAGGCGCGGACTGATTCTCCAGCGGCAGTCCGGCGGATAAACGCAGCAGGCGTTCGGAGGCGTCCCGGTCCAGGGATTCCAGACGCAGGACACTGAAGCCGGGCAGCTCCGGCCTTCTGTCCGTGGCGAGGATATCGCACGTCCAGTCCAGAAGACATGTCAGATCGGCGTTTCCGGCGGCCTGGTCAATGACCAGGAGCGTTGAGGCCTCTTCCAGCCTGGCACGGACGGCGGCCAGAAACTGATCGTCTTTTTTTTCGTCGATTTCCGGGAAAGCGGCGCGGAAACCGTCTGTCAGGCTGGTTTCAACCTGAACGAAGGCTGCGCGCTGATAAGCCGTCACCAGGGGCAGCGCCTGCCGGGCCAGCTCGGTCTTCCCGCTGCCGCCCATGCCGGACAGCAGCAGCCGGTGGTCCCGCTGCAGGCGGTAGGCGGCCGTTTCCGGCGTGACGGAAAGGGTCACATATTGCTCCCGGGGAAGCGGCTGTCGGCCGCCGACGGTGTCCGCCGCGGACAGGACCTTCCATGGGACAGCGCCCTGGCAGCGCAGTTCTTCCCAGGCTTTGTCCGGGTCTGTTTCAAAGCATTGCCGGGCCAGGAAGGAGTCGTTCATCTGGGAACCATAGAAAGAAAACAGGATCAGCCAGGCCAGCCGGCAGGCGCATAGGAAGACCAGACGGTTGTATTCATTTTTTCCCGGGGTATGGCGGAGAGAAACCAGAAATTCACGGATCTGGGGCGTGATGAAAAAATCCTGCTGAAAACAGGCGTCTTCGAAAGCCGTGATGGTCTGAAACAGCGACTCCGCCTGATAGACCAGGCCGCCCAGCAAACCGGAAAGATTGCGGGCCAGGGCCGGGACCGGGCTCTGCTTTTCGAACTCTTCCCGCAGGAAACGGGGAAGAGAAGCCGAAGAGGACCGGTTCATCAGGTCGGACTGGATGCGGGGGCGCGGACCGTCATCCGGAAAGAGACGCTGCAGGGTTCTCCGGCTGACGGCGCCGTTCAGGACATAGCGGTAAAACTGGATCAGACTGCGCTTCTGTTCCAGCGGCAAAAAATCGGTCTCTCCCATCAGCCTGCCGGACAGAACGCGGTAAATGTTTTTCGGAGTCAGAATGATCTGCACGGTAAACGCCTCACATTCAAGAGGATATTCTCATTATAGAGGCCTTTCCGCGAAAAAACAATTGCGACAAAAAAAGTCGAAGAAAATGAAGGTTTTTCTCGCGGGACAATAATAAGACGTCTGATTATAATAAATTATGATCAACAAGATCAGAAAATTACAAGAACACTAAACGGGGAGATGTAATGTATGAAGAAAAGATGGGTTTGTTTAATGGTTCTCACGTGTGTTCTTCCAATCCTTGGACTTTTCTGTTCCACTTCAGCAAAAGCATTATCAAAAGAGGGCTGGTTATGGCCGATTCCTGAACATAAAAAAATGTCCAGGGGTTATTATAGTAATGATGATGCTACTCATACAGCTATTGATATTAATGCTGCATATGATACACCGGTTCGGGCTACAAAAGATGGATTTGTTATTCGAATTTATACCGGCTGTACCGGGAATTATAATAGCTATGCAAGTTGTACGAGAACAACTTGTGCACCAGTTGTTTATGAGAACTTTAGTGCTGATTCTTCAACTGGTTACAGAACATACGATGGAGGAATTTATGGCTTTGAAGAAAAAGACAAACAAGGCAATATAATTCATTCTTGGAGTCGTTGTAATGATGGTTACGGAATAGGGTTACTTATCTACCATCCGGAAGATGATTCTATATCTTCCTACGCACATTTTAGCAGGCTGAATCCAGATCTTGACTTGTTGGAGAAAATAAAAACAGGTACCGCAAAAGTAAATCAGGGAGATATAATCGGTTATGTTGGCGCTTCAGGAAACGCATTTGGAGCGCATCTTCATTTTCAGATAGGCTATTCGTATGGTAACTGGATTAATAATAATCCAAATTCACCATCTTTGGGCATCACCAGCAATAATAAAACAGGACTGACAACATCATCAGATGGTTATTCTTATAACACAAATGGCGTGTCGTATATTTTTGAAACGCAAGTATCCTTTAATGTTAATGGTGAACAGATTTTCCCAACAAACCTGGGAGATTATTTTTATGCATACATTCGTCATCAAAACAAAAATGTTTATTTGACTCAGGAAAGCAATGCAATATACGGCCGTAATTTCACAGGTTCATCCGAACAGATTTGGGGATTTTACCGTCAATCAAACGGAGCGTATGCCATAGTGAATGCGAAAAACAATGGATGCATAGATGTTCTTGCCGCATCAACAGAAGGCGGAGCAACCGTCTATACATATACCGGCGGATATGAGGGCTTGTCAAATCAGGAATTCTATATCTACTATATGTATGGTGCCTATTATTTCAGCCCCGTTCACAGCAAAGGCAGAAATATGCTTGACATGAATGAAACCACATATAAGCTTGAACTTTGGGGGGTGGGAGAAGACTGGTCTCCACAGGAATTTGATATTTTCATGATTCCAACAGTCAATGAGCAGTTCCCCGTAAATGTGGGGTCAGATTTCCATGCGTGCATAAGGCATATTAAAACGGGTTATTATCTGACCAATCAATTGAGCAATATTGCAGGGGAACCGTTTTCAGGCAATGATACGCAGGCATGGTTTTTCCGGCGTATGCCCAATGGTTCTTATGTTATTGAAAACGCTCATGATGGTTCCTGTATCGATGTGCTGGCTGCATCCACAACCGGAGGCGGGAATGTGTACGCTTATTCCGGCGGCTATGAAAACCTGGCAAACCAGCGTTTCTATATATACAGGATGTTCGGAGGATATTATTTCTGCCCAGAGCATTCCAACGGGAACAATATGCTGGACATGAGCGAAAGCACGTACAATCTGGAAATTTGGGGCGTTTCAGCCGTAGAATGGACACCGCAGCAATTCATGATCGATACCGATGTTTATACGATTTCTTATGATGCCAATGGCGGGACAGGTGCACCGCCGACAAAAATAAAGCGATTTCAACAAGATATTTCGATCAGCGAAGAAATACCGGAGAGGGAAAACTATCGGTTTTTAGGGTGGTCAACTGATGCAAATGCTTCACAGGCTGATTACTTCCCGGGAAATCATTACAGTGATGATCAGAATCTAACACTTTATGCCGTTTGGCTGTTACAGTCTAAGTATCAATTGATGTTTGATACACGTGCACCATGGAATGGCGGTTTAGTGCCGGATCGCATAATCGGAGAAAACGCGGAACAAGGGGAACGTGTCGTGATTCACGCCATTGAGGAAGGGTATGAAAGCTACTATGAGGGCCTGGTTTTCGATCACTGGGAAAGCAATAACGGCGGCGTTTTTGACGATCCCTATGAAGCCGACACAGTATTCACGATGCCGGACGGTGATGTGACGGTATGCGCTGTGTTCAGGGGGGAAGCCAGTTATACATTGACCGTTACGGCTACGCAGGGTGGATATGTCAGCGTGATCAAATCAGCCAATAACGAATTGCTGGCGACGGTCAGTGACGGAACAATCGTGCTGACAATCGCGCCGGAAACAGGTCTTATTATCGAGGCCGTAGCGAACGACCGTTATGGATTCTCCAAGTGGAATTGCACGGATAACCATATGAGTTCAAGCTTTTCGAACTTCATGTGCAATATGTCTTACAGGAACACAACGATCGAGGCTGTATTCAAGATTAATCCATATGCGATGGAAGATAATAAAACACTACATTTGCCTGCCGGCTTGCAGGTAATAGAGAGCGAAGCTTTTACAGACGTAGGCGCTGTTTACTTTGATGTTCCATTGTCTGTCAGAAGTATAGGAACAAATGCATTTCCACATGGCGCTGTGGTGTATATTGATACGAGATGGATCGAGGATCTTTCCGGAAATGTTATCAGCGAATCTGGGGTTTTCATTGAGAAGAGCAATGAGTACAACTACGAATTTGCCGCAAGTTTGGAGAACACAGGCTATCATTATTATAATGCATGCGGTGAAGTTCCGGAATAATGTACAGGTATAAACATCTAATCAGATAAGCAATAAAACATAGAGATGACTCCCTGCACAGGGAAACCGGCGCAGGGAGTCATCTGTTTAACTCAGCTTTTCGGAAGTGCGGAAGCGGATCCTCGTGGAACCGACAGTAAAACAGGTATATTTTCCCTGATTGGACAGAGCAGCGATCTGTTCCATGATAAACCCCCTTTCCCAGAATACGATTTCACGATAAGCTTTCTGTTGAAAATATGCACCCGCCGGACAAAGCAAGCCGAAAAAAACGGCCCCTCCGCGTTGTTCATCACGCGAAGGGGCTGCTGCAGATCAGTTAAACAAACTCTTCACTTTATCCAGAAAGCTCTTCGCTCCCTCATATTCTTTGCCGGTGGATTCGGCGTCGAACTGGCGGAGGATTTCCTTCTGTTTTTCGGACAGGCGCTTGGGGACTTCGACCTTCACGCGGATCAGCAGGTCGCCCTTGTAGGCGCTGCCGACGCGGGGGAGGCCCTGGCCCTTGATGCGGAACTCGGTGCCGGACTGGGTGCCCTCGGGGATGTGGTATTTGATCTTGCCCGTCAGGGTGGGGACGTCGATGTCCGCGCCCAGGGCAGCCTGGGTGAAGGAGATCGGCATGTCCAGCAGCAGGGTGGTGCCGTCCCGCTGGAAGAGCTTGTGGGGACGGACGGAGATCATCACGTACAGGTCGCCGGCGGGGCCGCCGTTCGCGCCGGGGCCGCCCTGGCCGTGCAGGACGATGCTCTGGCCGTCGGCAATGCCGGCGGGGACTTTGACGCGGGCCGTCCGCTTGACGCGCTTGATGCCCGAGCCGCCGCAGGACGTGCATTTGTCGGTCACGATCCGGCCGGTGCCGCGGCAGGTGGAGCAGGGCCTGGTGACGAGCATGAAGCCGCCCTGGGTCCTGATCTGGCCGGTGCCCTTGCAGGTCGGGCAGGTCTGGGGCTTGGTGCCGGGCTTGGCGCCGGAGCCGCCGCAGGTGGTGCAGGTCTCCTCCCGGTAGAACTCAAAGGATTTTTCGCAGCCCATGGCGGCTTCTTCAAAGGACACCTTGAGTTCGTACTGCAGGTCCTGGCCGGCCCGGGGGGCGTTGCGGCGCTGCTGGCTGTTCATGCCGCCCATGCCGCCGAAGAGCTGGTCGAAGATGCTGCCCATGCCGCCCATGTCGCCGAAGCCGGAGAAATCGAACCCGCCGGCCCCGCCGAAGGGGTTCTGCGGGCCGTCCATGCCGAACTGGTCGTACCGGGCCCGCTTTTCCGGGTCGGACAGGACCTCGTTGGCCTCGTTCAGCTCCTTGAAGCGCGCCTCGGCGTTTTTATCGTTGGGGTGCAGGTCGGGGTGACATTCCTTGGCGAGCTTGCGGTAGGCCTTCTTGATGTCATCCTCGCTGGCGGTCTTCGGAACGCCCAGCACCTCGTAATAATCTCTTTTCGTTGTTGTAGCCAATCGTCTCACCTCTGAGCGCACAGGCGCCGGGATGGAATAGTGTTTACAGATCTTTTACCCGCCGGAAGGGCGCGCCGTTTTCAGGCAGCGCCCTTCCGGCGGATCAGATGAATTCGGAATTACTCGACCGTTCCGTCTGCGTTGTAGGAACCGTCGTCGTTCTGGCCGGGGTTGGGGTTGTAGCCTGCGCCGCCGTTGGGCTGGTAGCCTTCCGGAGGCGTCTGGCCGGCGCCGGGCTGCTGCTGGTAGAGCTTGCCGAAGATGGCGTACACCTTCTGGGTCAGGCTGTCCATCGCGTTCTTGATTTCGGAGGCGTTGTTGCCCTCGCGGATCTTCTTGAAGGAAGCGATCTCGTTTTCAACGGTCTGCTTGTCCTCGGCGGACAGCTTGTCGCCGTTCTCACGGAGCTGCTTTTCCATCTCGTAGATCAGGCTGTCGGCGCGGTTGAGGGTTTCGACCTCTTCCTTGTGCTGCTTATCGGCCTCGGCGTACTGTTCGGCTTCCTTGACGCGCTGCTTGATTTCTTCTTCCGTCATGTTGCTGGAAGCGGTGATGGTGACCTTCTGCTCGTTGCCGGTGCCCAGGTCCTTGGCGGAGACGTTCACGATGCCGTTCCTGTCGATGTTGAAGGTGACCTCGATCTGCGGCACGCCGCGGGGCGCGGCGGGGATGCCGGTCAGCTGGAACTTGCCCAGGGTCTTGTTGTCGTAGGCCATCGGACGCTCGCCCTGCAGGACGTGGATTTCCACGCTGGTCTGGCCGTCGGCGGCGGTGGAGAACACCTGGGATTTCTGCGTCGGGATGGTGGTGTTGCGCTCGATCAGGCGGGTAAAGATGTGGCCTTCGGTCTCGATGCCCAGGGACAGGGGGGTGACGTCCAGCAGCAGCACGTCCTTGACCTCGCCGCCCAGCACGCCGGCCTGGATGGCCGCGCCGATGGCGACGCACTCATCGGGGTTGATGCCCTTGAAGGGTTCTTTGCCGGTGATGTTCCGCACGGCGGTCTGCACGGCGGGGATACGGGTGGAGCCGCCCACCAGGATGACCTTGTCGATCTGCTCAGCGGTCAGGCCCGCGTCGCGCAGGGCGTTCTGCATCGGCTTGATGGTCTTTTCGACCAGGTCTGCGGTCAGCTCGTCGAACTTCGCGCGGGTCAGGGTGATGTCCAGATGCTTGGGGCCGGTCGCGTCGGCGGTGATGAAGGGCAGGTTGATGTTGCTGCTCATGGCGCCGGACAGCTCGATCTTGGCCTTTTCCGCGGCGTCCTTCAGGCGCTGGTAGGCCATCGGGTCTTTGGTCAGGTCGATGTTGTTTTCCTTTTTGAAGGCTTCCGCCACGTAGCGGATGATGCGCTCGTCGAAGTCATCGCCGCCCAGGTGGGTGTCGCCGTTGGTGGCCAGCACTTCGAACACGCCGTCGCCGATCTCCAGGATGGAGACGTCGAAGGTGCCGCCGCCCAGGTCGTATACCAGGATCTTATGGCTGTTTTCCTTGTCCAGGCCGTAGGCCAGGGAAGCGGCCGTGGGCTCGTTGATGATGCGCATGACCTCCAGGCCGGCGATGCGGCCGGCGTCCTTGGTGGCCTGGCGCTGGGAGTCGGAGAAGTAAGCGGGCACGGTGATGACGGCCTGGGACACGGTCTCGCCCAGATAGCTTTCAGCGTCCGCCTTGAGCTTCTGCAGGATCATGGCGCTGATTTCCTGGGGGGTGTACTGCTTGCCGTCGATGGTCACTTTCTCGTTGGTGCCCATCTTGCGCTTGATGGAAGCGACCGTGCGGTCCGGATACTGGATCGCCTGGTTCTTGGCCACGCGGCCGACCAGACGCTCGCCGTCCTTGTTGAAGCCGACGACGGACGGGGTGGTGCGGCTGCCTTCCGCATTGGGGATGACGACGGGTTCGCCGCCCTCCATGACGGCGACGCAGCTGTTGGTGGTGCCAAGGTCAATACCGATAATCTTGCTCATGATGATTCCTCCTGTTTATCCGTTCAAAATGGTAGTTTTTTGTGATTGTATGTGAAGCGGGAAACCCGCGCTTCAGGCTGAGTTAGGAGTTAGGAATGAGGAGTGAGGAGTTGAAAGAATGGAGAGGGGCCTGAAAACGCAATCAGTATAAACTCCTCACTGAGCGACCGGAGGGAGCGATCACTCCTCACTTCTCACTGAAACATTATTCCGGCACGACTTTGACCATCGCGCTCCTCAGGATAACGCCGCCCATGCGGTAGCCCTTCTGCAGCACCTGGCAGACGGTGCCCTTTTCGCCGTCTTCCTCCGTGCCCTGCAGGACGGCGGTTTCCAGGTTCGGGTCGAAAACCTCGCCCGGACGGTCGATGACTTCCACGCCGCGCTTGGTCAGCACGTCCATCAGCTGCTTGCAGACCATTGCGACGCCGGCTTTCAGGGTGTCGTCCGTGCTCTCGGCGGCCAGCGCCCGCTCCAGGTTGTCGACCACCGGCAGCAGGGTTTTGACCAGGTCCCGGGCGCCGTCCTCATAGGCGTCGGCCCGGACGCTCTGATTGCGCCGGCGGAAATTGTCGAAGTCCGCCTGCACGCGCTGGGCAAGGTTCAGGTATTCTTCCGCCTTCTGGCGGGAAGCCTCCAGGAGGGGCTTTAAGTCGCTGATGATTTCGGCTTCGGGCTCCTGGGTCTCCGCGGGCTGCTCCTGCGGGGATTCTTCCGTTTCTTCCGCGGGCTGCTCCTGCGGAGCCTCTGCCTGCTGTTCCTTTTCCTTTTCTTTATCCTTGCGGAACTTGCGTTTCATTTCGTCCTCCATATCTTTCCCGCGCTTTCGGCGCTCCTCCTTTTTATTGTCGCTGAGCCGAAAACAGCTCAGTCATGGAACGGCTGATGGTGGTCAGCGTGCAGATCGTCTGCCGGTAGGGCATCCGCGCCGGGCCGATCACGCCCAGCAGCCCGTGATAGCCGCCCAGGCCGAAGCGGACGGTGATCATGCTGCAGTCGCTGATCTCCGGCAGGGACAGCTCGTCCCCGATGCGGACGGTGATGAAAGACGGATCTTCCCGGATGAGATTCAGGAGCCGTCCCCTGCTTTCCATCACGGAGAGGAAAGCCCGCGCTTTCTGAACGTCCGCGTATTCGGGGAAGTTCAGGATGTTGTGCGCGCCGTCCACGTAGACGGTATCCTCCGAAGCCTGGCGGGCCATCTGCTCAGCCAGGGTCCGCACGCCGTCCAGCACCCGCTGTTCCGCCCCGCCCTGGCTGGCGTAGGCGGCCAGCATGCGCTGCACCTCCTGTACGGAGCGGCCGGCGAAAGCTTCGGTCATGGACCGGCTGATGGCGTACAGGGCGTCCGGGTCAAGGGATTCGCTGACATGGAGCACGGTGTCCCGCACCAGGCCGCTGTCGGTCACCATGACCAGCAGGGCGGCCCCGCGGGGCATCGGCACCAGCTGCAGGGTGGCGATCCGCATGCCGGGCTGGCTGGGCATCATGACCAGGCTGGTCATGCGCGTCCTTTCGCAGAGGGCCTGCGCGGCGCTCTGGGCCGCGTCTTCCTGCTGGACCAGGCAGCGAGAGAAACAGTCCCACGCTTCTTCGTCCTGCGGGAAAGACCCAGGCCCGCCGGCAATCAGATCATCCACATACAGGCGGTAAGCCTTGACGCTCGGCACCCGGCCGGCGGAAACGTGCGGCTGCTCCAGATAGCCCAGGGCTTCCAGGTCGCTCATCTCGTTGCGGATGGTAGCGGGAGAAACGCCGACGTTGTACTTGCGGGTGATCGTCCGGCTGCCGACCGGAACGGCGGTATCCACATAGTCCTGAATGATGAAATCCAGGATCTGGCGCTTGCGCTCATCCAGCATGGGTACCCTTCCTTTCCGCCGGGGCCGGTTTCTGTTGTTAGCACTCAAACGAGGCGAGTGCTAACAACTATGGTCAATATACCATACGGGACCCGGATTGTCAATAGGTTCCGGCATTTTTATTTTTCGGAAAGAAGTTTTTCCGCCGGGCCTTTTTTTGCGGCCGGAAATATGGTATATTGTATGTAAGAACATTTGTGTGTGTTTTCAGTGTATAAAATGATATTTCGGGAAAACGGAAAGGAGAGGGTCATATGAAGATGAATGCGATCGTAGGGCAGAGCGGCGGACCGACCTCTGTAATCAACGCGAGCCTGGCGGGCGTGGTGGAGGCCTGCGTGTCCAGGGGGATCCCCACGGTCTACGGGATGGCGCACGGGGTGGAGGGGCTGCTGAACGGGCAGTACTGCGACCTGACGGAGAAACTGGCCACGCCGCTGGAAATCGAGCTGCTGAAGCGGACGCCCTCTTCCTATCTGGGCAGCTGCCGCTACAAGCTCCCCGATCCGCAGGCCGACCCGCAGGTATACGAAAAGCTGTTCGGCATCCTCAAACAGCTCCGTATCGGTTTCTTCTTTTATATCGGCGGCAACGACAGCATGGATACCATCGGCAAGCTGGCCGCCTACGGCAGGCGCGTCGGCAGCGAAATCCGCTTCATGGGCGTGCCCAAGACCATTGATAACGACCTGATGCGCACCGACCATACGCCGGGCTACGGCTCGGCGGCCAAATATATCGGTACGGTGATGAAGGAAATCATCCGGGACGCCACGGTGTACGGCACCAGATATGTGACGGTCGTGGAGATCATGGGCCGGAACGCCGGCTGGCTGACGGCCGCGGCGGCCCTGGCGCGGGGCGATGACTGCGAGGGCGTCGATATGATCTGCCTGCCGGAGGTGCCGTTCCATGTGGACCGTTTCCTGACCAAGGTCGAGGCGATGCAGAAGGAGCGCCGGTCCGTCGTCATCGCGGTCAGCGAGGGCGTGAAGCTCGAAGACGGCCGCTACGTCTGCGAGCTGTCCGACGACGCGCGGTTCGTGGACGCTTTCGGCCACAAGAGTCTGACCGGCACGGCGCGCTACCTGTGCAACCAGGTCGCCGCGGCGCTGGATACGAAGACCCGCTCCATCGAACTGTCTACCCTGCAGCGCTGCGCCGGCCATCTGACCAGCCGGACGGACATCACCGAGGCCTATCAGGTCGGCGGGGCGGCGGTCAAGGCGGCCTGGGAGGGCCACACCGGGGAGATGGTCGCTTTAAAGCGCCTGTCGGACGACCCGTACCAGTGCACGACCGAGCTGGTGTCGATCGCCGAGGTCGCGAACTATGAAAAGAAAGTGCCGCTGGAGTGGGTCAACGAAAACTTTACCGATATGCGCAGGCCTTTCCTGGAATATGCCAGGCCCCTGATCCAGGCGGAACTGACCCCGGTATACATCGCCGGGCTGCCCAGGCACATCGTCCTGGACGAGGCATAAAGCGTACCTGCGGAAAGGAGAACACAGATATGAAGAAGGCTGACGAGCCCAAATTCCGTGTGCTGAAACCGGAAGACACGGAGGAAGACTTCCGGGACGGCGAAGAAGAATACGGAGCATACGGCGGCGAAGAGGAAGAGCTGGAAGAGCGGATCGCGGACCTGCTGGAGCAGGCTCAGAAAACTTCTTCCGAAAAAAAGCGGCAGGAGTACGCCCGGGCCGTGCTGGAGCTGGATCCGAAGAACCTGCCCGCGAAGCTGATGCTCGCGACGGACAGCAGGGACGCCCTCAAAATACTGGAAATATTTGATGAAGCGGTTCAGGACGAGGAAAACGAACTCCGGGAGGAAGGCTGGTTTGCCGATGAATACATCGGGGATTTCTGGCTGATCGATGAGACCAGGAACTATATGTATGCCCGCTTCGTCCGGATGAAGCACCTGATCATGATGAGCCGCTACCGCAAGGCGATCGAGGAAGGGAAGGACATGCTGCGCCTGTGTCAGGGGGATAACCTGGGCGTGCGCTACCTGCTGATGGGCCTGTACGTGATGCTGGAGGAAAAGGAGGCCCTCGAAAAACTTTTTGAAGAATATGACGAAGAAGGTCCGGAAACCCTTCTGTCCGGCGCCATGATGGCCTTCCGCTTCGGGGAAACGGACAAAGCCCTTTCCTGTCTGCAGCAGATCAGAATTCCGAATTTCAGGCCCTTCTTAAAGGCTGTGCTCAGGGGCGAGGAAGAGGAAATCTACTGGGAAGCGGCGAGGGAAAACCGGCGTATGGGCGGCTATCAGTACAACACCGTCGGCCATCTGCTCCACATCGTGGACGAATGGGACTTTTTAAGGCCTCATTCCGTCGCCTTCCTTCAGTGGGCTTATGAGGCCGTCAAAAGGCCGGTCAGACGGAAGTCGTGACGGGCCGGGCCCCGGGAGGCCGGGAAGCGGATATACCGTGGGGTGCGGGACAGCGCCCCACTTTTTTAAAAATCCTGTTCCGGGCCGCGCGCTTTCCTGTTCTGCCTGCGCGGTTTTTCCGCCTGCCGGTGGGTTCCCGCCCCGGGAAGGGTTTTCGGGCGAAGCGGCGAAATAAAAAGGAAAGATCATGACGGAGAGGAAACAGGTATGTCGATCCGGAACATCGGGATTTTCGCGCATGTGGACGCGGGGAAGACGACGCTGTCCGAGCAGCTGCTCGTGCGGGCGGGGCGGCTGCGTCAGGCGGGCAGCGTGGACCGCGGCACCGCGTTTACCGATTCGATGGAGGTGGAGAAGCGCAGGGGGATTTCCGTCCGGGCGGTCTGCGTATCCCTGCAGTGGAAGGGAACGCTGATCCGGCTGATCGACACGCCCGGCCATACCGATTTTTCCTCGGAAATCGAGCGCTCTTTCTGGGCGATCGACGCGGCGGTGATCGTGATCGACGCGGCGCAGGGCGTCCAGCCGCAGACAGGGACCCTGTTTGCCGCCCTGTCCGGCCAGGGGCTGCCGGTGCTTTTCTTCCTCAATAAGATGGACCGGCCCGGGGCGGACGCGGAAAGCGTCCTGCGGCAGATCCGCAGGCGCCTGACCCCGCTGGTCCTTCCGCTGTGGGACCGGGAACAGGTGCTGGATTTTGTCTGCGCGTCGGACGACGCCCTGACGGAAGGGTACCTGAACGGCATCCTGCCGGAGGATGCCGAGACGGAGCGCAGGCTGGCAGAGCTGACCGCGCAGGGGAAGGCTTTCCCGGCGGCGGCCGGTTCGGCCCTGCGCGGCCAGGGGATTGAAGAACTGCTGGACGCGGTGATCGCCCTGCTGCCCGGTCCGGATACGTCCGGCCAGGACCTGTGCGGCGTCGCGTTTTCGGCGGTGACGGATCCCGTGATGGGGCGGGGACTGTGGGTCCGTCTGTACGGCGGACGGCTGGAAAACCGGATGCCGGTGGACATTGCCGCCGGGACGGACAGGGTCACCGGCCGGGACATCGTCATCCAGCGGAAGATCGCGCAGATCCGGGACGACGGGGGAAAGGACGCGGGCGTCCTGACCGCCGGCGGGATCGGCGTCGTATACGGGCTGGGCGATACGGAAATCGGCCATGTTTTCGGGCGCGAAGATCTGCTGCCCAGGAAGGTCCGGCCCGGGCTGTTCCGCGAGCCGCTGATCACCGTTCAGGTGATCCCGGAAAAAGCGGAGCAGATGAACGCCCTCAGGGAAGCCTGCACAGTTCTGTCAGCGGAGGACCCGCTGCTCAAATCCCGTTATTACAGTGCGACAGGCGAGCTTCAGCTGCAGGTCATGGGCAAGGTACAGCTGGAAATCGTGGAGGAACTCCTGGCGTCGCGGTTCGGCCTGCCCGTCCGCTTCGGGGAGCCGACGGTCATCTACCGGGAGACCATCCGGAACCGGGCGCACGGCTTTGTGGCCTATACCATGCCCAAGCCGTGCTGGGCTGTGCTCGAATTTGACATCGCGCCCGGCGAAAGGGGAAGCGGGGTCACGTTTTCTTCCGTTGTTCCCGGGAAGGATATCATGCCCCGCTACCAGCATCAGGTGGAGCAGGCCCTCCCCCAGGCGCTGAGCCAGGGAAGGCTCGGCTGGCAGGTGACGGACGTGCGGATCACGCTGACGGGCGGCAATCATCACCTGATCCATACCCATCCGCTGGATTTCATCGTCGCGACGCCGATGGGCATCCAGGACGGCCTGCGGCGCGGCGGCAGCGTGCTGCTGGAGCCGGTGCTGGAAGTAAAGTTCGTCGTACCGGACGGGTATGTCGGGCGGATCATCAGCGATGTCAGCCTGATGCGCGGCAAAGTGACGGACTCTGTGGCGGAAGACGGGGTGACGGTCCTGACCGCCCTGGTGCCGGCGGCGGAGAGCCTGGATTATCCGGTGACCTTCGCTGCCGCGACCGGCGGGCGGGGCAGCATGAGCGCTCGGCTGAAGGGCTATGAGGAATGCCCTTTGGAGCTGGGCAGGACGGCCACCCGCCGCGGGGTCGATCCGCTGGATACGGCGAAATATATCCTGGCCGCCCGCAGCGCGCTGGAAGGGGATATCTTTGACTGAGGCTGAAGGCAATGTTTTGACTGAGGCTGCCCGTTTCATTCTGTCCGCTTTTGTGATAGAATGGTTCCGAATGAAACGGCTTGTATTGTGAAGAAACTTTTTCATCAGGACGGTCACGGAGGAACAGCATGCTTTCAACGGTACTGAGCTGCGCGCTGTGCGGGGTGGACGGGATCCCGGTGCAGGTGGAGACGGACATTGCTTCCGCTTCGCAGGCCATGACGCTGTCGGTGGTCGGGCTGCCGGACACGGCCATCCGGGAGAGCCGGGATCGGGTGCTGCCCGCCATCCGCAACAGCGGCTTTTTCCTCCCCAGCGGGCGGATCACGGTCAACCTGGCTCCGGCGGACCTGCGCAAGGAAGGGGCGGCCTTCGACCTGCCGATCGCCCTGTCGATCCTGGCGGCCACGGGACAGATCCCGGAGAAAGCCCTCGAAAACATGCTGGTGTTCGGGGAGCTGGCCCTGGACGGCCGCTGCGGGGCGGTCCGCGGCGCGCTGCCGATGGTCCTTTCGGCAAAGGAACAGGGCCTGCGCGGGGTCATCCTGCCGGACGGCAATGCCCCGGAGGCCGCCGCGGTGGAAGGGGCGGTCATTTTTCCCGTCCGGTCGCTGGCGGAAGCCGCGGCGCACCTGAGCGGGAGCCGGCCGATCCCCGCCCAGATCCAGAAGAGCTTTGACGAGATCCGGAAAAGCGCCCCGCCGTCCGATTATGACCTCAAGGACGTCAAGGGGCAGACGGGGGCCCGGCGGGCCCTTGAAATCGCCGCCGCGGGCGGCCACAACCTGCTGATGGTCGGCGTGCCGGGCAGCGGCAAGACGATGCTGGCCCGGTGCCTGCCCGGGATCCTGCCGGAAATGACGGCGCAGGAGGCGTTCGACGTGACCCGCATTCATTCGGTGGCCGGCCTGCTGCCGGCGGGCCAGGGCCTGGTCACGCACCGGCCGTTCCGCACGCCCCATCATTCCGCCTCAATGCCCAGCCTGATCGGCGGCGGGCCGGACGCCCGGCCCGGGGAGATCTCCCTGGCCCATAACGGGGTGCTGTTTCTGGACGAGCTGCCCGAATACCAGCGCCCGGTGCTCGAAGCCCTGCGTCAGCCGCTGGAAGACGGATTCGTGACCGTCACCCGCGTCCGCACCCGCTCCCGCTACCAGGCCAACTGCATGCTGGTGGCCTCGATGAACATTGCCGCCTGATAAGCGATACTTCTCAACGGAGATAGACAAGATTGGCTTACGCAGATGCGACTGAAAAGCCCATGAAATCAGGGCTTTTACGGAACCGAGCTCCAGAGCAGACGATCAACATAACACCTGGACAAAGCCGACCGAGGAGGATGACCCTCCCCGGTTGTTTTCTTTCTGTGGGATTTTCTTGTCCAATTTAACGATAGGTGGGATACATCGTTGAGAAGTATAGTCGTTAGATGGTTTAGTGGAAAAAGAAACAGCCCGAAGGATATTT
Organism: Christensenellales bacterium; assembly: GCA_045113695.1. Classification (GTDB taxonomy): domain Bacteria; phylum Bacillota; class Clostridia; order Christensenellales; family Aristaeellaceae; genus UBA4246. The sequence continues at coordinate 95,487 of JBGUJG010000102.1, read as the reverse complement.
TGCTCCGAGCTGCAAACTATTCTATTCTCGCCCGATTGGCGCTCAACTCAGTTTAAACGATTTAAACGATTACATTTGCTGATCTTGATAGGGCTCAGATCCATACCCCTCTGATTGAAGCCGAGCAACAAATCTATCCAGCTGGATTTTCCAAAAATGTCTGATTGTAGATGACCTTCCAAAGATTCTGACTGCCATCGGGCTAATGGCATAGTAGCAACGAATAAAAGCCCTACCGAAAAAAGTCTGTGCAAGGTGCTGATCTCTATATCGTCTGAGCGCCCAAACTTCTGGACAATCGTAGGAACCGTATACGCATGTGGCGACATAGCATCCACTCTTTTTCCTGCGCTTCTTCGGTGTCAGCATCTTGTCCATCATTTTCATGGCGGCAAGCTCAGAGCCGCCATTGTACTTTCTGCCTTTGTAGGTTCCTGTGGTCTTATGTCGTCCCTTGCTGCTATAACGCGCCATAAAATCCTCCTTTACCGTATGGGTTTGTTGCTAAGGGAAAGTTGAGAAGGAAACGGAGGGTAACCGTGTGCGGCATTTAAGGATGGCATCGTCCACACGGGTTGTAGCCCATGTTGATTACTTCCTCTCTGGTGCCAGTAAAGTCTTTACGGTTCGACGGCTTGATGTCATCTACGCTTGGGCAATGAGGCAAATGGAATTTCATTGTATGGGTATTGAGTACATAGGACGCGGTTTGTGGAGCAGGGGTTTCTGCCGGCCTTTCAGCTGATGCGGCGGTATTCGAGCGGGTGACTGTTTCGTCCGGGGAGACAAAAGTCAAACTCATATCCATTCCAGAGAAACTTTGCAAATAAGCGACAATATTTGGATCAGAGGCCACGGAAACAAGTCCGGCAACTGTCAGCTGATAAAAGCCCTCACCCATGACATATCCTGACACCTCCGCGCCAGTGTCATCGAAATAATTGACTCTGTACCAGGTCGTTCCACCAAGCTTTTCCGTTGAGACGATCGCGCAAATCTGATAATCATGCAGGACGCCTGACTCTCGCGAGGTGGAAGGCTTTCGGTAAACTGGAATATCCTCGCCGTTATCGTTATGAGCAACTCCAAATGGTACAGACTGCTCGAAGCTTGAAACCGTGTCATCTGCTTGAGAGACTATCGAAACAGAAAAGAGAACGGTCAGAGCCAGAAAACAACACAGTAGATTCCTTATGTGAATTCTATTCAGCATCAGACATTTCCTCCTGAATGGTGGGAGATGAATAAAGATCACCGGTTGGTGTCCGTTCGGTCGTGAACGAAATCTGCTTTCCATCGCTGGTGCAGATAATAGTTCCCTGCATATCCGTTCTATACACTTCGGCTCCAGCGGCTTTCAGAGTTGCCATTGTCTCCGAATGAGGATGACCATATGAGTTTCCTCTGCCGCAGGATATTACGGCATAAGTTGGGTTGACAATTCTGATAAATTCCTCGGTGCTGGAAGAACTGCTGCCATGATGCCCAACCTTCAGCACATCAGCTTTTAACGGAAGACCGGTATCGACCATCATGTATTCTGCCATCGATTCGGCGTCCCCTGTGAAGATAAATGATGTTTCTCCATAGTCGATTCTGACTGCAATGGACATGTCATTGGTCACCCATGCCTCTGGCCAGCAATGCAAAACGGTGACGGTTGCCCCACCGAGGTGAAGTACATCTCCAGTTTCCGGTACGACCATAGGTGCGCCTTGTAGATCGGCGTATCGAACAACAGCATCGAAGACGCTCGTATCCCATGTCACAACAGGAGTCAAAATCAAATCTACAGGTACTGCATTCAGCACTGCCGCAACTCCACCAATGTGGTCTTCATGCGGATGCGTTGCGATGACATAGTCAACATAACTTAATTCAAGCGTATTCCGGATATACGAGTATATAAAGCTTGATGCTGCTGAAGGGCCTCCATCTATAATCATAGATTCGCCATCGCAGAGAATGATGGCGGCATCGCCTTGACCAACGTCCAAGAAGTGAATAGTCAATTCACATTTTGCAGCGGCTGGTATCAGCGAGAGCATAACGAGTAGTGCAAGAATCGCTTTTCTCACGCTCTGTATCACCACCTCGAGAGCCTGACAATAAAGCGCTAACAGCGACCAGCTTTACAAAGCTACGGTCTACAGATAATTATAACACATACGGCTATTATCGCAAGTTAAAAAGTAAACCGATACAATGCAATGTGCAGGTATTAGAATCAGCCCGGAGCTTTGAATCACTCCGGGCTGATGTCATAAGCTATTTAATCCATCGTGGCCAGATTAGCGCGGAACTCCAGGTAAAGCTCACCCAGCTTCTTCCTGCGGCTCTGCGCTGTGGTCGAAGGGATGTTCAGCTTTCTGGCGGCTTCGCTCCTGCTGAACCCATCAACCATCAACTCGGCAAGCTCCACCAGCTGCGGATTCTTTTCACGAACGTAGGCGATAAAGAGGCGAGCCAGCCTTTCGTAGTCATAGCCGTCCATGTAGCCTTTCGGAGATGCGGGTTCATAGGGCGTGACCTCACCCTCATCGTTCACATAGTCCATGGTGGAGAACGGAACGGTGATATGAGCCTGATGATACGGCTCATACTTGCACCCCTGGCAGCTGACGGCGAGCGTCTTGGGCTGATCGCTACCGGGAACGTAGTCCGGATTCTTGATGCGGCAGGGGCAATGCTTGAGTCCACCGTGACCATTGGGGATAATGCAGCGACCGTCCTGCTTGGCGCGCTCCTGCTCATTCATCTCGTCTTTGATCATTTCGAGGTAGCGGGCATGCTGGACTTCGGTCGGAGTGGGGAGAAAGACTTCACGACCATCAGGCCCGGTCGTCTTTTCCTTGCAGGGCACGTAAACAGCCAGGAAGCGGCGATAACCAAGGGTCGCCCAGTCAATCTCGAATCCGCAGGTATGGGCGTAGACCTTAACGGACGGGTCGGTAATTTCCATCGGGAAGAAGTAATCGAGTTCACCGGTGATGGGGTTCTTCTGTACGTAGTTAGCCATTGCTTGTCAGCTCCTTTGAATTTCTCGTTGTTGGAGAAATCCGCCAGAGCCGACATCCGCCAGAGAGCGAAAAATGACGGCAGCGAGAATCCAATTCACCCGTGCTCGGGTTTCATGGATTCCGCACTGTCGTCGAGCGCTCTGGCGGATTTCCTGGTGTTATGTGTAATTAGGCAGCCTTGGGTTCGTTCGCGATGTTCAGGGTTCCATCGGGGTTCGCGGTAATGCGGGTAACGCAGCCTTTGCGTTCAATCACGATGACTTTGCCATCCTCGCTGATGTCGCAGATGCGCTTGTCATTGGCGTTCCTTACCTCTTTCACGCTCTTCACCTCCTTATCGTGCAGTCAAATGTCCTCGGTTCCCAATAGAAGGATGGGACTTGTTTGGACGGAGATTTTTGAAATTTCCTAACTCGGGGATCTCGGCTCGTGGTCAAAGCGCATCTGCGCCGCCTCCCTTCACTTGCTATGTAGCCAAACCGGGCGGTTTTCCGGTCTGGAGAGTAGTCCCTTCACTTTCCACTGGAGATGAGAGAGCCGTTTTGACAAAAGTCTGGAAACTTTTTTCTCATCCTCTTACGGACATTAACCACAGGACATTTCCGGTCGCTTTGGCAACTTGGGAGAAGAAATTTCTTTCCCCTCATTGGGTAGCCGCGGGAGATGGCCAAAAAGGACGCTTCCAATACTCACTGGAAGAAAAATGCCTGTTTGGACGAACCCTTTCACCTGGTAGTCACAGAAAACCGTCCTTTCGGCAATAGGTATCCGCTGTAAGTGGAAGAAAATTTGCTCGTGTTGCGTGCCGATCTTCGCCCCCTCACGGAGGAGTCGAAGAAAATCCGGCTTTTCGCAACAGACATCCACCATAAATGTCAGAAAATTTTCATTCCGAATGCGGACGTTGGCATTGATCCCCCTCAAGGAGGAGTCAAAGAAAATCGGCCTTCCGGCAACAGGCAGCGACAGAAATCGAAAGAAAATTTTCAGTGCAGCCATCCTCCCAAGGTTCAGTCAAATGAAATCGCCCCGATTCGTACCTTCGCTCACCTTCCTACGCCCACAAGACAGCCATTTTTATAATGCTCCTCCAAATTTTTACTGGAGATGCGCCGCTGTTATGAGCGGCTTCTCATATACTTGGGAAAAAGAGCAACCCTCATGTATGTGAGGAAGAAGAACAAGCCCCTCACAGGTAGCCCACGGGAATGGCAAAACTTGACGGTCTTACCGAAAAAATTCTCCTATCCGGGGAAAAAGAGCATGCCCCCTCACAGGTAGCCCACGAAAACGGCAAAACTAAACGGTTTCATCGTAAAATTCCTCCACATTCCTATGCCTTGAAAGCGGCAATTTTTATAACCTGAGCAGAAAATAAATAGAGCCCGCCAAATAGCTGCCAGCCAATACAGGTATACCTGTATCGCTTGGTCTCACTATTTGCCGGGCTCCTGCCGCTCTCAGACGGCTTCAGACCTTCAGCAAACCTTCGGGATTGGGATGGAGCCCTCCGTGCTCTCCGGCGCGCTCGGCTCTCTTACCATCCCGGTCGAAAACTATATTTATATGCCTGCCGGATGACGAAGCTGCCTTGTTGCCAGCAAGGCGATCTGCAGCTTTCCCGACTCAGCGCTGATTGACAATTCCGCTCCGCACTTCGGGCAGATCATGGTGTGTCTGCGGCAAGGCGGTTCATACTTACCGAGCTGTCTCCCGCAGCACGTACACGTGGCGTATAACGATACCAGCGGGGTCTCATCCTGCTCTTCTACAGTACTGCTCTTTTCTTTTTCCATCGCTGTCCTCCCCAGAGATCAAGAATTTTTGACCATTTTACGCAATGTGTCGAGTAAGGTGGACGCCTTCACCTGAATCGGCGAAGTATCCGGGTTACTGAATTCGCAGTACGCGACATCGTTCTTCCAGACGAGTTCGCATACCTGGGCACCAGCCATGAGAAGCGTCTTCCTGGGTCTTGTTTCCGCGCCCTGGGGCAAGAGCGACTGTTTCCGATCCACTGTGCCATCACCAGCCTTTCTGACGATGATTATCGGGTTGGACTTGCCCGTGACGGACCCGAACCCCGTCAGGGGTGCGCCGGTTATTATCCCTTCCGGCGAGGGGAAGCAGCAGTTACAGTCTCTTGATGACGCCCACGGCGACACCCTGAATCTGACAGGAACGAACCACAATGTCCTTCATACCTTTGTTTTCAGGGTGGAGACGAATCACGCGCCGCTCGTCATCATGGTAAATTCTCTTAAGTGTCGTGGCTTCATTGTCCACCAGCGCAACCACGATATCACCATCGCTGGCTTCCTCGGTCTTGCGGATGACGACCAGATCATCGTCATCGATGCCAGCCTCGATCATTGACTCTCCGTTGGCGCGCAGGATGTAGAGTTCGCCATCTCCGAAGAGGCTGGTTGGCAGGGGGATGTAATCCTCCACGCTTTCCGTGACATCCTCAGGTAAACCGCAAGCGATAGAGCCGAGGATGCCGGCGTTGTAGGTCGACTTGACCTCGGTGCTGGCATTGGCGGAGTGGATGCTGGTGATGCCGCCGTCATAGTCGATCATGCCGCGCTTGTCCATCTCTACCAGATACTTCTGGACAGAACAGGGGTTGAGACCGATGCCATCGGCGATCGTGCGGATGCTGGGCATCCTGTTCCGCTCCCGATAATACGCCAGGGCGAAGTCTTTAATCTTCTCCATGGTCTCAGGGTTCTTGCGTTGCATATGGCACCTCCTGTTCAAAAGCTAACACTCTGTTAGCGATTCATATTATAATACGGCCACAAGAAAAATGCAATAGAAAAAATGCTCTGACCGATACACCTGAATGTACCGGTCAGAGCATTTTACAAATAATGTCAAATTCCCTGTCCCCGGAGAACTTTATCGAGGTGTTCCCGGTAAAGTGAAACGGCATCGTCTGGGCCTTTGAGAACAATCCTCCCTCCATACTGGACGAGCCAGCCGAAGAAGGTGCTGCCCACACAGGCCTTGACGGTCGCCTGGAATGAGTGGTCAGACACGGGGACGCACTCGAAATCCAGTCCAAAGCGGTCGATGAAGTGGCCGATCAGATCATTCTCGCACTCCAGGGTAACGTCCATCTCCGGTCCGCCATACATCTTATACGCGCTGGAATAGTAGTATCCGATATCGAAGCCATCCGGCGGAGGGAGGATATCCTCATCAAGCACTCTTGCCTTGCGGATGTGATCCATGCGGGGCGTGATGATGATGTTCCGATCTTCCTCGTGGGCTACCAAGTAATAGCGATCATTCGCCCAGATTGTAGCGTAGGGTGAAACGACATAGATCTTCCCACCACGATGCGGTTTCAGTTCCTTAGCCGGTGCGGTGTACTCATACAAGACGAACTGCACCTTTTTCTTTGCAACGATTGCGCGGAAAATGGTGTCAGCGTTGTAGAGCGTTCGACCAACGGCGTGCTTGATAGACTGCACGTGCTCCAGTTCGCTTTCCAAATGCGGCCTTGCTATCGGGCTGGCCATGGAGGCGAGGTGGCTGATGATCTGTTTGCTCTTCTCGATATTGATGAAGCGGGATGCGGCTACCGCGTCAATCAGCACCTTCAGCTCGACCGTATCGAGATCGCGCTCACCTATATGGTAGCAAGCTGGCTTGCCGTTGACGTGGGTACGCTGTACATCATGCCCCGCGGCAATCAGCAGTTCGATGTCGGAGTCTATCGTCCGACTTACCGGCTCTGGGATTCCTCTCTCCACCAGCATCTTCTTGATGTCTCTGGTGGAGACTTGGTGTTCCGAGTCAGTGTTCTCATAGAGGTATTTTAGGATTAGGAGAATACGGCTCTGGTCTTGCATAGGATAGTTCCTCAAGATGTTGAATATAAAGGTATTTGTACTTCTTCAGTCGAACGGCAGTACTCTCTACTTATGCGTTTAGAAGTTCATTTCAATGCCTTGAAGTACCGCATTGAAATCCAGATCAGGAATATGTGAAAAATAATCCGTTGATAGACCTGTGTTCAAAACAAACATAAAATCATCAAACGTGTACATAACAGGCACACGATCCAAACCCAGTAAATTTCTCCTTATGCTGTCGGTTTTCGCAATTAGGCATGTGTATTGAAAGCCGGTGTCAATTCTGCGAGTATTTCCACCAGGGTGGGCTTCTTGCATATGTTGCGCAGTCGTCAAGGCGATCAGGTTTTCATAATACATAGCCAACTCCGGGAATTGACTTCTTGGGAAAATGTGATGCAGGGCTGATGCCTTATGTCCAACAGAGAATCGGTCTCTCACTTCAGGTTCACCGTCATAATAAGTATCAATGAAATAACGGAGATTCTTCATTGCTCTTGTAACCTGGTAATCGTAAGTATCATCATTAGGCACAAGACCACTATAGTCTCCTCTCGCTACGTTCTTATCTTTCCCAGTCAGGTCATCATACCAATTTGTTTTGTTGTAAACAATATCAGATAAGTTAATGATATTAGGTGAGAGCCGACCTCGGATAGTTCCTCTCTTGTGGTACTTAAATGCTAATTGGTTTAGGACTTTGATAAAGATCCGATCAGCTTCAACTCTTGTATTAATAGGAGTGTATAGGATGCAGAACTGTTCGAATCTTGATTTCACTTCTTCATACCAGTCAGGGGTCTGCATATCGAAGAAGGAGGCAAAGCCATCCCACAAGCCGCTGTCAACAAGTGTTTTTTCAATATACAGGCATATGAAATCCAACGCATTACGTTCTCGTAACGCTATATACTCTAACACATCTATGTTTTCCACATAGAATTCTATGGTGCTACCTACTTTTTCTTCAGACAATACGCCAGCTGCCGACAACATTTTTAAGGGTTGTCGAAAAAACTTATTATATTCATCAAGCGTTGATCTTGTTGTGGGATCGGGCTTGCTGAACAATCTCATTACATTATCGATTGAGTACTGTCTATGCCATATTTGCGGAGACTCAAAAGGTTGAGTACCTCCATCACGAAGGTAATCAACTATACAGTCCGCTACAAAACACACAGTATCAAAAGCGCACTTTTGATCAATCCATCGGCCATTTCCAGAAACCCTAATGTCGTAGTTATGGCTATTGATAAATTGTTGCAATAATCTGTCAGTCATTTTAACACCCCATAAAAGAATACACTTTTTGAATCCACATTAATCGACTGAGTTGAAAGATTTCGTGCTACCAAATAGAATCTCCGATATTCATCGGTGGCAAAGAAATCTAACTGATCCTTTCGCATGTCCATTGGCTGCTTGGGTATTAAGACTGCTACAGACCCATCAGGCACAACTCCAGGGATGTTTGCAATTACTCTCGGATTATACGTCATATTCGGCGTTAGATATATATTCTTCTTATCAACATACTGGTATACGGTTAGTCCTTGACAGATTTCAGGATCAATATATGTATCGTAACCTTCAATCTCAACTACTGAGCCATCGTCAAGAATATTTCGTGCTTTGATAACCCTGAAAAAGCCGTCTTTCCTCGTAGAGGATGTGTTTTTCTTTGTGATCTGTCGATCACGAAAGACGGTAAAGACATCAAAGTTTAGCTTTTCTGCAACTTTATCAAATTGCGGATCCCTATAGATTACGAAATAAGGATAGAGCGGATCCGTAATATACGATTGATCTTGAATCAGCCGAAAGTTATACTTCATATTCTGTATGAAGGTTTTTCCGGGCTTTTTCTTCGAATTCACAACTAAACATATCGTTTCAATAGAGAGACCCGTGAAGCCATATCGACCAAAATCGATGAGACTCGTAATTTGCATTTTCCTTAATAGCTCTCGGGTTTCATCAAATTCTCCTGATGAGAGAATTGTTTTATTCAATACCAATGCGGTACAATCAGCAATACGAAGACACTTTTCCAGGAAGAATTCAGAAAGATTTTTAGTTGTCTGATTGCAATTGCCTGCGAGACGGAAACGCATGTCAGGCGTAATGTCTTTGAGCTTCGAGTAGGGAGGATTACCTATTGCCAAATCATATCTTTGTTCAGGGTCAAACAAAAGAAAGTCTGTATTTATAATATTAATCTTGAAGTTGGCGGGTATTTCCATCATTGCAATCAGTTTTTGGAGTATTGAAATACTATCAGGATCAATGTCTATTACATCGATTACAACCCTTTGCACATCTTCGTATCTTTTGATTATAAAAGGGATAAATCCACCGGCACCCACAGAAGGTTCTAGAATACGAATACTATCCTTGCCAAAGTCTGGAAGGACATCCACTATCTCATTGACGATGAATTTGTTCGTATAGTATGCCGCATTTTCTTCGCGCTTGGCGTTACACAATTCCACGACACGTTGCAATTCAGGGAGGCTAAGGTGCTCAGGATTATCCACTACAAATCGTTCCAGCATTTCATGAGTTGAGAGAGAGTATGCTGAAATTAGCTTATTTATATCTGCTGGAGTAGCTCTTTTGAGTGAGAATTCAGCCTTAATCTTTGCCGCAATCTGTCGCATTACTTCGGTAGGAACAGCTTCTCCTAAACATTGACGAATATTAACTTCATTTTCCTTATATAGTTTCCTCTTTTCAGCCTCGCCAAGTGCGTTCAGTTCTTCAATTGAGAGGTCAATCCATCGAAAACTTTCCGGGATAGTCATCATTCGCATTAATTCCCGAATTGAAAACACTCTATCTTCTACAGGATGAAGTGTGTTTTGCGCAGCGAGCTGATCGTTTCTGGTGTGAACACACTGAATAAACCTATCCCATTTCTGGCGGGTGTATTTGTCTCGGTTCTTTTTAATATTTTCTACAATTTCCCCATTGATAAATCTGTGCGGGCGCTTCATGGCATCAGCGTTATCAAATGCAGATTCACCTTCGCGAAGATCGTGGATCCAAGCTCGCATCTCTGGATCATACGTTCGAAATGCATGATAAAAGTCAGAAGGGCAGATTTCGCCCCATTCAAGTGGAGGAAATTGTCCATTTCCAATAACATCTCTCAATGTTTTTTCAGGTCTGTATGAAGGATATAAATCATACGGCGTAAATATATTTCTGTATTCTTTATCAATCCCAATGACAACCGTTCTGGTTCGTGAGGAATTAGAGCCATAATGCATAAAGTTAAGAACTCGTCCTGTGATTATATAATCACTACCAAGTTCATCTCTAATGAAATCACCAATCCTAACAATCCTATCATCTCGAGTAATACAAAATGTTTTCTGGAAAGCCTGTACATTTTCAAAGATGAAGACTCTCGGTTTAATCCTTTTGATAATCTCAACTGATTCAATAACAAGACTGTTTCTATTGATATCATTGTCATTTTTCTTGTGATTTATAACAGAAATTCCTTGACACGGCGGTGTAGCGATAACCACATCCACGCGATCATTTCCGCGCTTTTCCCACGTCTCTATTTCAGTATATATTTGTTCTTTAACCTCTGGTTTAGTGATGTCACCGACTATATATCCACTATCAAGGTCACATTTTTTGTTGTATTTCTGTATAGCCATTCTCCGAGAAATGATCTCGTTAGTAGCAATACAGTGGAATCCTTCCAGTTTGAATCCATAACATCCCACGCCAGCTGAACTAAACAGGCTAACATAAGTAAGACTTTTATCCCTTAACATCAATAGCACCTCATCACTGGTTATCTTTTGATAACGATAGGGAATCAGCCTTACAGCTTTTTGCCCACGCATCTAATTCCGAATATTTGAACTTCCACGCCTTACCTATTTTGATGCACGGTACACCTTTTCCATTTCTAATCCATGCGCGAATTGTTGACGGTTTGACACCAAAGAAATCAGCGGCATCATTGAGCCCGATCCATTTTTCACCGGTGGTAAGTTCTGCCATCTTTTTTACCTCCAGGGTTATGTAAATCATAATCCCACGAATACGATTATAATACATGTTCGTGTATTTTTCAATCGTTTGATGGTGTTTGTTGTACTTTAACACCTTTTATTCCTTCTTGTAGAACTTACACTCGTACCCGTCAGCCCTCAGCAGCAACCCCTCAATCCACGGAGGCGTCTTTCCCATCTGCTCACAAACCGCTTTCAGCGATACGCTGGGGCTGCATTCGATGATCAGTTCGTCATGCACAGAACCTACGATGAAGCAATGAGAAAGCGTCCTCATAGCGTAAGCCAGGATGTCGCGGGACACTGCCTGGACAAGGTTTTCAGTAATTTTCGGCCCGTAAGTTTCCAACCTGGTCCACTTGCCGATGTTGATTCCCTCATAGGTGACGGACTCACTGCCAAACCGGTTCATGTCGATATGGGGTTTGACGTATGACAACCTGCGGCCTGAAGGGAGATTGATGAACAGCATGCCGCTTTCACAGGAAAAGCGAAAACCGTGCGATTCCACAGCAGACTTGTTGGCTACGGCCTTCTTTACGGCGGAATCAATGTCCCACCAGAAGCGGGTGATGTTCGGATTGGCTTCGCGCCAGGCGTTGACCAGAGGCTGAAGTTCATCCTCGTTCAGTCCCATTTCAAGAGCACCCATCGCCTTGAGGGCACCAACAGAGCCGCCGTAGCCAAGGGCGAGCTCGGCTATTTTGCCCTTCTGGCGGAGATGACTGTTGACACCGTGTTTCTCGACCGGAACCCGAAACATCTGTGAGGCGGAGGCGCAGTAAATATCCTTGCCTTCCTTGAAAACGCTAATGCGCCACTGCTCCCCGGCGAGAAAACTGAGGACGCGCGCCTCGATGGCGCTGAAGTCGGCAACCACATACTTGTACCCCGTTTTCGGGATAAACGCTGTGCGGATCAGCTCTGACAGCACATTGGGGATATTGTCATACAGCATTTCCATGGCGTCATAATTCCCATCCCGGACGAGATCACGAGCCTCCTCCAGATCATCCATATGATTCTGCGGGAGGTTTTGCAATTGTATGATGCGTCCGGCCCATCGCCCGGTACGGTTGGCACCGTAGAAAGCGAACATGCCCCTGGCTCTGCCATCGGCACACACCGCGTTCTGCATGGCGCGGTATTTGCTGACGGATGCTTTGGCAAGCTGCTGACGGCATTCAAGTACATCAGCGACTTCCTGATCAGCTACACTCATCATTTCCTTGACGGCTTTCTTGTCCAGAGACTCGGCCTCTATGCCTTTATCCGACAGCCAGTCCTTCATCTGCGACACGCTGTTGGGATTGTCCAGCCCGGTGCTTTCAAACATCCTGGCGCGAAGGGCGTTCTTTGTTCTGGCGTCTATGGCGATAGCGTTTTCGACCAGAGTCCTATCAACCAGAATTCCTCTGTCGTTGATTTCCTGGTCAAGATGGTACTCATCCCAGAGAAAGTCCGGAACAGGGAACTTGGCCAGTCGGGCCTTTATACCCAGCTCCACCTCGACATCACGTTTGTTGTATTTTTTGAACAGTTCCCATTTCTCAGGATCATGCTCCGGGAGATTCCTGGTGCGTCCGCCGTTTTTCTTGGTGGGCGTGCAGGGCTTGCAAAAGTAGCGGATCAGATCGGCGCCTTCCTCCATCTTCTGCTCGTCCAGTTTCAGCACAGCCCCTACGCCTTTCAGGGACAGCGGCAGCCCCATGTACGCTCCCCAGATTCGTGAGCATTTCCAGCCGGAGGGGTCGAGATAATCACCAACTGAATCTTCCGGGATGCTGTAGCTGTGGAAGTACTGCGGATAATGACTGCGCAGCCAGTTAGACAGGCAGACCCTTTCAAACTGGGCGTTGTAAGCCCACTTCTCGATCCTGTCATCGGAGAGGGCGGCAAGAATCTCCTCCGGCACAGTTTCACCGCATGCCACGTCTACCACACAGACCGGACCTTCATTGACGGAATAGGCGAAAAGCAGAATCTCAAAATCGGGAGACTGGGCGTAACGATAAACGCCACACTTCGCAAGGTCGACACTGCTATACGTTTCCAAGTCACAGCTGATAGATTTTATCGCAGACATTAATAAACCTCCCTGGGAAAAGGGGCGGCAGTGACCCACCGCCCCATGATGGTTAATCTTCGTTTCCGTAGTACGCTTCGGCTTCTTCATCGTCCATTTCCCAAGGGAGCCAGTCCTTTCCAAAGTGGCCGCCGTAGGAGACGTAGTTGTAATCCACGTCCAGCAGATGAAGCTGCTTGATGATCCCCCGCGGGGTAAGATCGTAGTTTTTGCTGATGTACCTGTCGATGCACTCCGGGCATACCGTCCCGGTGCCGAAGGTTTCGACTGACACCGACACGGGCTGCTCGATGCCGATGGCGTAGGAAAGGCCAATCTCACAGCGGGAGCAGTACCCGGCCGTCACCAGATCGCAGGCGATCTTCCGCGCCATATAAGCGCCGGAGCGGTCGACCTTGGAGGGGTCCTTGCCGCTGAGGGCGCCTCCACCGATTCTGCCAACCCCGCCATAAGTGTCGCAGGCCAGCTTGCGCCCGGTCACGCCGGTGTCGGCATGAGACCCGCCGACCACAAACTTTCCCGTGGGGTTGATAGGCTTCAGGAAATCGGTATCCAGCCCGTACTCCGTTGCGGTCAGGTTCATCAGGCTTTCGATGATCGGACGGAAGTCCTCCACTTTGCTGTCGGGAGTGTGCTGCACGGAACAGAGGAACACAGCGATACGGCCTTCATCATAGTTGTAGGTGACCTGGGCTTTGGCGTCGGGCAGCAGCATCGGCGCTTTGACGTCACGGAGCTTTTCCAGGAAACGGGTGGCCACCGCGTAGGGAATCGGCAGCAGCTCCGGGGTCTCGTTGGTGGCGTAGCCGTACATCACTCCCTGATCCCCGGCGCCGCCGTTATCGACACCCTGCGCGATGTCGGGAGACTGATGCGTGATGATGGTTTCGATGTGTACGTCCTCGTACTGGTCGGCGATGCCGCACAGATGGAACGTCCTGCGCACCAGTCTCGCGTAATCGGGCTTATGCTGGCTGGTGATCTCACCGGCGATGACGATGGTGTTCTCCTTGAACAGACACTCGACGGCAACGCGGCTGTCGCGGTCGTGCTGGAGGCAGTCGGTAACGATGGCGTCGGCGATCTGATCGCAGATCTTGTCCACATGTCCACGGGACACCTGTTCGCAAGTTACAACTTTCATAATGCACCTCTTTCCGGGCTGCGGAGATCCAGCGTCAGGGTCTCCGCAGCCCTTTTTCTTTTTAGTCCAGGAAATCGTCGTCGTCGCTGGTGTCGAAGTCATCCTCGGCGCGGGACTTGCCGCCCAGCGGGGTACCATCGGAGATCTTCTGCAGGTTGTTGAGGCCGCAGGCGATGCCGCGATTGCCGTTCACGTTGTAGGCGTACAGGTTGATGGAAGCACGGCCCTTCACGCCGCTGTACATCTCGGAGCGGGTCAGGATGGGCTGACGGTCAGCGTCCACGATGCCGGGAGCCGTGTCGGAGTTGGCGTTGATGAACCAGCTGCCCTTGTAGTTTTCGTCATCGGGACGGTCGACGTCGCCGTCGCGCAGCGGGATGCGGAGGGAGGACATCGGAGGCACGGACTTGCCGTTGCCCTTCAGCTTGGACGCGCCTTCCTCATAGGCGGCCTTGATGGCGGCCTTGATCTTCTCCACAGTCTTGGTGTCGGACTTGGGGATGATCAGGGAAACGGAGTACTTGGGCTTGCCGCCGTCAGCGGCCGGTTTCGGGTCCCAGCAGTTCAGATAGCTGAAGGTGCAGACGCCGGTGATGACCTTGGTGGGATTAACGTAGTTTGCCATTTTGGTATTCTCCTTTACTCAAAATCGTTCTGTGCAGTGGTTTTTATGGCCGGACGCTTGTCCGACCGGGGTACCAAGACGGGCTTGCCGTCCGGTTTGTAGGTGAGGCTGCCGAGAAGCTCTTCGAAGCGTTTCTTGCCCAGCAGGGAGGTCATGGCGGTTACGCCCAGAAGCTTCTTGTCCCAGGGGTCGAAGCCGGCGTCCTCCACTACCTTGGCCACATCGGCCTCGGAGGTGTATTTGCGGTTGCTCCTGCCAGCGACCACCTTAAAGTGTTCATACTCCTTGCCCTTGAGGGCTTCGGCCAGCGCGTATTCCTTGACGTCGCCGGCCCATTCGATCAGGCGGTCGGCCAGCATCAGGATGGCATCGATCTCGTGATCTTCCAGCGAGGCGGGCATCGCGAAGTCGTACTTCGCCGCGATCAGGTTGTACTCGGCGCGCTTGCGGCAGGTGGCCTTCACACGGCAGAAGCGGCAGTGCTCGCCAGCCTTGAAGTCGCCTTTGCCTTCCAGCGCCAGGGCGGCTGTCGGTTTCAGTACCTCGTCCGCCCATGCCAGCAGGTCATCCTTGCTCATGGCGTAATCGCTGACGTTCTCGCGCCTGGGCTGGTAGATGACCATCTTCACGGTGCTGATGTCGTAGATGCCGTCGAACATCGCCAGAGCCCCAAGGGCGTAGCACATGAGCTGCGGGTTCCCTCCGAACTCCTCCGATGTCGCGCTGACGGGGACGCCCAGACCGTGCTTGTAGTCGATGATCTCCATCGCGCCATCGGAGAGGATGATGCAGTCGGCGGTGCCGCCGCAGCCAGGAACCCAGCGGGAGATGTCGACCCTCTGCTCCACGAACACCTGCGCGTCCGGGCAGTCCGCCTTGGCTTTCTCATACTCCTCCATCACGAAGGAGGCGTAGCCCTCTGCGCAGGACTGCATCTCGGCGTTGTAGTAGTCGAGGTTCTCTGTAGGGTCTTCCGCATCCCGGCCCAGCGCCTTTTCCACCAGGTAGGCGCACAGCGCATGAGCGCATGTGCCTTCTGCGGCGTAGGGACTGGGCTGATCTTCGGCGCTGGCGCACAGCTTCAAGCTGGGCGGGCAGTTCAAAATGCGATGGCTTGCGGACGGGGAGAAAATGGAGTGCTCGCTCATTTTTTGCCTTCCCTCTGCAGAAGCTGAATGTAGCGATTGATGTACCACACGGCCTTCTGCAGGTCTTCCACCGTTTTGGTCGGGTCCTTCTTGCCGGCGCGGGAGAGGTATTTCACCGCGCAGGCAATGTGGTACGGAAAGCCCTTCGACTCGATATAGTCGATGACCTCGATACCGTCCGTGTAATGGCTGGGATGGTTGACCGGATCGTTCGCGGGAGTGTTGTACGTCATGCCATCGCCTCCAGTTCAGCCATCAGGGCGGGGTAATCTTCCTCTTTTACCGCGCTCAGCTTGTCCGCGCCGTACTTGCCGATCAGCGATCTGATCTGCTCGGTGTACCCGGCGTGGGATTTGGCGGAGAAAGCTTTCCTGACCTCAGTAAAGGTGTACTTCTTCTCCGGCTCAGCCTGCGCGGGCTGCTCCTGCGTCTGCTCCGGTTCCTCCGCCTCCATGAACATGCAGCGGATCACTTTTGCGGTTTCCGTCAGCTGCTCACCGCATGCGGTCAGCTCATCCAGCACCATCGCGAGTTCGCTCATCTTGCTCAAAATCTCATCTCCTTTACCCGCCGTCCTTACGCTTCACAGCGTCGGGGCGGCTTTTTCCATTTCCTGCAGTTTTCTGAGTTTCTCCGCCAGCCGTTTCGCAACAACGCTGATGGCGATGAGGACATCGATCAGCTCCTCATCCCTGCGCTCTTCGCCGGGCGGCCTGTTCCGGGTCGATTCCATGTCCGCTGCTCCTTTCCGGGAGTGCTTTACCGCCTCCCTGATTCCCTAAAGAGAAAAGCGGCCCGAATTGACGAAAACTTTTTGAAGAAATTTTCAAAAGACCCCGCCGCTCTCTTCCACACCCTGAAAGAGAACAGCGGGGCTGTTTGACGATAGAAAAGAAGAAAAACTTTTTTCAGTTTATTTCGTCAATTCGGCTCTCTGCTCTCTGTAAGGAATCGGAGAGGGTCAGAGCCTCTACCTTATAACGGAAGGAGGGCAGGCCGATGTTGGACAGCGCAAGAGGTTACAAGAGGAAAAAGGCATGGAAGCCTGTGGTGTACATCGCATCCCCGTTCTCGGGTGATGTGGAGGGCAACACGGAGAAGGCGCTTCGTTACTGCAGGTTCGCTGTAGACGAAGGCGCGATTCCGGTTGCGCCTCATCTGTATCTGCCGCGGTTCATGTCAGAAGAGACGGAACGGGACAAGGCCATGTTCATGAACATGGTGTTCCTGGGCAAGTGCGAACAGCTGTGGGTGTTCGGTGACAGGATCACCGAAGGGATGACGATGGAGATCGCCAGAGCGATGATGCGCGGAATACCGATCAGGTATTTCACGGAGGAATGTGAGGAAGTGATGAAATGAAAGACGCAGCGCGTGAGTTGAAAATCACGCTCGGTCGCAGCGCCGACGCCTACGTGTGGAACAACAGCTCGATCGGCTGGGAAGACCTCTGTAAAAAGCTGAAGACCACCAGGCGCACGGCTGAGACTGTGGAACAGTACCACGCCATGAGCCGGGACGATAAGGAGAAAGCCAAGGACATCGGCGGTTTCGTGGGCGGACACCTGAAGAACAGCAGGCGGCTGGCGGAGAACATGACCTGCAGGTCGTTGCTGACTCTGGACTCGGATTCCGCGAAGCCGGACTTTTTGGCCCGGTTCAAAAAGGAATGCCGCTGTGCCGCCGTCGTGTACACAACCCACGGACACACTCCGGAGGCTCCCCGGTACCGGATCGTGATTCCCCTTGCGGAAGACATCTCCCCGGACTGCTACAACGCGGTCGCCAGATATTTCGCCGCCCAGTGGGGCATCGATCAGTTTGACCCGTGTTCTTACAAGGTAAACCAGCTGATGTACTGGCCCTCCAGCCCGGCTGACGGGGAGTATATCTGCGAGGTCATCGAAGGTCCCTGGCTGAACGCCATGGATTTCCTTGCGGCCTATCCGGACTGGCGGGACATTTCCAAGCTGCCGATCGCCAGCAAGGAAAAGCCTCTGCGCAATTCCAGCGGCAAGAAGCAGGAGGACCCGCTTAAGAAGGAAGGCGTCGTCGGCGCATTCTGCCGGACGTACAGCGTCCAGGACGCGATAGCGAAATTCCTGTCGAACGTGTACGGACAGTCCGTCAAGGAAGGCCGCTACGATTACCTCCCCGGCGAGGGAACCGCGGGTGTCGTGATCTATGACGACAGATTCGCATACAGCCACCACGCCACTGATCCCGCCGGGAGCATGCTGCTGAACGCATTCGATCTCGTTCGTATCCATCTTTTCGGTAACGGCGAGGATTCCTTCAGGCAGATGTGCGCTTTTGCGGAAGAGGACGAAGAGGTCAGCAAGACGCTCCGTGAAGAGCGCAATGCTCAGGCTCAGAAAGAGTTTGAGGAGGCTGTGTCAAATCCCGAAGGTCCGATCCCGTTCGGACGCTATGAGCTTGAGCCTTTCCCTACCGATGCGTTACCGAAAGACATCGGCGATTACGCAAAGGCGGTATCGGAAAGCACGCAGACACCTGTGGACATGGCCGGAACATCCTGTCTGGCGATGATTGCCGTTTGTAGTCAGGGGAAATACGTTATTCGGGGGAAGTCCGACTGGATCGAGCCCATGAACCTTTTTGCAAACATAATCGCCAGCCCCTCCGAGAGAAAATCGGCTGTCCTCCACGCATCTGTTAAACCGGGCGACAACTACGAAGTACAGTACAACGCCCGCAACGCTTCCCGTGTAGAAGCCAGCAAAATGCGCAAGAGCATACTGGAGAAAAAGCGGCGGGCGATTGAGGACAAAATTGTCAAGGGGAATGCTGACCCCAGCGAGTTGGATCAGATCGCGCAGGAGCTCGCGGAGTTTGAAGAGGAGAAGCCCCTCCACCTGTATGTGGATGACATCACGACCGAGAAGCTGGTTTCCATCATGGCCGCCAATCACGGACGCGCCGCTTTGATTTCCAGCGAGGGAGGCATCTTCGACATGATGGCGGGCATGTACTCCAGAGTTCCTAATCTGGATGCTTTCCTGAAAGGATACTCCGGGGACACCATTCGCGTTGACCGTATCGGCAGAGAAAGCGAAAGCGTCATGAACCCCACGCTTACTCTTCTGCTTATGACACAGCCGAAGGTAGTATCGGACGTCCTCGGGAACCAGGCTTTTCGCGGTCGCGGTCTTACAGCGCGTTTCCTGTATTGCCTCCCCACTTCAACTGTGGGTACCCGCAAATTCCAGAGCGAGTCGGTACCGGATGAAATCTATATGCGGTACGAGCAGAAAATGGTGAACATGCTGGAGGACGAGTACCCGAAAACGCCGGAAGTGATCACGCTGTCACCTGAGGCGTCGAAGCTGCTGACGGATTTTGCTGAAGAAATCGAGCCGAAGATGACGACCGAGTACGCAGAAATTTCCGACTGGGTCGGCAAGCTCGTCGGCAATACGCTGCGGATCTCCGGACTTCTTTGCAGGGCCGATGTTTACCGGACAACCGAATTCCTCGGCAAGAATGAACCTCTGGTAGTCAGTGGACAGACGATGGCTAACGCCATACGCCTGGGGCGCTACTTCCTGAGCCATGCGCTGGCGGTGTACGACGTGATGCCCGAATCGATCATGCACAAACAGGCGAAAGCCATTCTGGAGATGGTGCGTGACAAAAACCTGACCGAGTTCAATCGGCGGGATGCCATGAGAAACTGCCGCATGTTCAAAACGGCTGCGGAGATTCAGCCTGTATTGGATTTTCTGGATGAGTACGGCTATATCATCCGCCTCCCGGATAACGGCCCCGTGAGCGGAAGGCCGCCTCTCCCGAAATATGCGGTCCATCCCGAAGCTTTGTCCGTTTTGGCACAGTCGCCGGGACACCCCATGTAGACAGCAAACCCCTTGAAAATACGAGCACCATGGACTTTTGTCACATTGTCACAAAACCTATAGATAAAGACAAAAAAGTATATTTCTTTCTTTATCAAAAAACGTGTCAAATCCTCTTATACCCTCTATAGGGCGTGACAAAAGGACAAAAGTCCAGAAGCCCAGTTAATAAGCCATTCCTGAGAGCCCAAAGGTTGTCAGGATGGCCTGGACATATGTGACACAACTCTGTTTCCGGTAATGCCGGGAGACTGGAGGACAACATCATGATGAAAAACAACAGCCCTTTGAGGAGTTGTGGAGGGACTATGCGAGAAAGGGCGATTGAGCGGAGGCTCGTCCAGGAAGTGAAGCTTCGCGGCGGCTTTTGTCCCAAGCTGACCAGCCCCGGTACGGATGGCATGCCGGACAGAATGGTTCTTCTGCCCGGCGGCCACATCGGATTCGTGGAGGTCAAGGCTCCGGGGCAGAAGCCCCGGCCTCTGCAGATCGCGCGGCACCGCATCCTGACACAGCTGGGATTCAAAGTGTACGTGCTGGACGACGCCGGGGAAATCCCCCGGGTGATTGAGGAGATTGGAGGAACACATGAACACGGATTACGCAAATGATAACCGCGAAGAACGTATCGGATATATCTGCGACGACTGTGAAAAAGGCAGGGAGCTTGGCTGCTCCCATGCGGTGGGTCGGCATTACGACGTCTGGGGCGAGGGGATCACGCCGCCCGACTGGTGTCCGCAGCATGTTGATGATGACGATGAGCTGCCTTTCTGAAGGGGGTGTGTCCTATGGAAAAACTGCTGAAGCGGTCTGACCTGCACGAGTATCAGAAATACAGTATCGACTTTATCAAAGAGCATCCCTCCGCCGCCATTTTCCTTGGGTGCGGCTGCGGCAAGACGGCGATCGCCCTGACGGCTGTCGAGGACCTTATGCACGACGCCTTCGAGATCCGGAAGACCCTGATCGTTGGCCCTATCCGGGTCTGTACCAGCAGCTGGCCTGACGAGATCGGAAAGTGGGAACACCTCTCCGGGCTTCGCTATTCAGTAGCGGTCGGAACCAGGGACGAGCGCCTTGCCGCGCTCCGGGCCGATGCGGACATCTACATCATCAACAGGGAGAACCTTCCCTGGCTGGTGGAAGAGAGCGGACTGCCGTTTGACTATGACATGTGTGTGCTGGATGAGCTGTCCAGCTTCAAAAGCTGGCAGTCAAAACGGTTCAAGGCTTTCATGAAGGTTCGCCCCAGGCTGAAGCGGGTGGTGGGCATGACCGGCACACCTACCGGAAACGGCCTGATGGATTTGTTTGCGGAATTCCGCTGCCTGGACATGGGCAAGAGGCTGGGAAGGTTCATCGGCCAGTACCGCAGCGAGTTCTTCTTTCCCGACAGGTACAACGGTCCCATCGTGTACAGCTATAAGCCTCTGCCCGGCGCGGAGGACGAGATTTACCGCAGGATCGGAGACATCACTATCAGCATGCGGTCGACGGATTATCTGAAAATGCCGGAATTAATCGTCAGTGAGCGCGAGATTTCTCTGTATGAGAGTGAGAGAGCGAAGTATGAGCTGATGAAAAAGGAACTCATCCTCCAGCTGCCCGATGGTGAGGTCACGGCTGCCAACGCCGCGTCTCTCTCCGGGAAACTCTCACAGATGGCCAACGGCGCGGTGTACATGGACGACGGCTCCGTAACGGTCATCCACAACCGGAAACTGGACGCGCTTGAGGACATCATCGAAGGCGCGAACGGCAGCCCCGTCATGGTGGCTTACTGGTACAGACACGATCTGGACCGGATAAGTCAGCGGCTCAGGAGTCTGAAGATCCCCTTCGCCCGTCTGGACACACCGGAGGATATCCGCAAGTGGAATGACGGTGAATATCCGGTCCTTCTGATACACCCCGCATCGGCGGGACACGGACTGAACCTGCAGAAGGGCGGCAGCACCATCGTATGGTTTTCCGTCCCCTGGTCGCTGGAGCTGTACACCCAGACGGTAGACCGGCTTTACCGGCAGGGACAGAAGTCCTCCACCGTATCCGTCATCCGCATCGTGGCCAGGGACACGATTGACGGACAGATCATCAAAGCCCTGGAACAGAAGGACACGACACAGAACGCGGTCATCGACGCCGTGAAGGCGGTGTTGACCTGAGGAGAGCATGACATGGAAACCGAGAAGCAGATAATCCGCGACATGTGGATTTTCCTGAAAGAACACAACGACCCTCCCTCGATTGGCGATGAGGCGTGCCTTGCTTTCTGGGAAAAGGCGGCAAAGGACATCGGCGATCTTGTGGGCGGCAGGTGGAACAATCATCCGCTCGCCATGGAACTGGGCGTTGCCATCTACGGATACCTGGAACAGAAATGCAAGGCGAAGGGTGGTGACTCCGCATGAGGTGGCGCAACAGCGAGGGCTATAACGACCCGACAGCCGGGCAGGCTCTCGCCAACATTACCCGGGAGGAATGCAGAAGAAAACGCATGCTGACGCACAATGGGAGGAATGCAGATGACGGGATGGCAGGCGCTGGCGAACGCCATCGTGGAACAGGCCGCAAAGGATTACAGAGCGGACATCCGGCTGGTGAAAAAGGATCCGGACGCGAAAGCGGCGCTGAAGGACGCTCTGGACATTGAGAAGTTTTTCCACTCGGAGTGGTACGGCATGCTGACGGATGTGGATGGAGACTACCTGATCAAACGGCTTCGGAGGGAGGCGCTGAAATGACGGCGACAGAGATTTTTGAACGGATGGACTATTTGAACAGCGTGATCAACGCGAAGATGAGACTGGTGTCCGCGCTGCGGGATTCGCTGGGCATCAGCGCCCCACCGACTGACGCGGAGCATGTCTCGCACACCAGGAACGTACACGCCATGCAGGACAGGATCGCCGCCATCGTGGATGCGGAACGTGAGACGGACGCGCTGGTGGACGAGCTGGTAGATTTGAAAAACACCGTCGGTTCCGCGATCAACAGGCTGACCGACCCGAGGGAGGTGGATTACCTGACCAGACGGTATTTCATGGGCTCCAGCGTCAGAGACATCGCCAGGGAGGATAACTACTCCCGCCGCAGGGTGGAGCAGATTCTGAAAGACGGCGTCACGCATTTGGAACCGCTGCTGGCCTGAAAACGTTACGCTGGATTTCGCACTTTTTCGCAGCCCTTCGCATTGACCCCAAAACTTGACATGGTATAATGTAGACTGGAAAAAGTGGATGGACGGCGTCAGCTTCGCGGCTGGCGCTGTTTCTGTTTTACCGAAAATAAAGATGCGTAAAACCCCTTATATTGCTTGACTTTCTCGCGATTCAGAGCGTACATGTCACTACCCAAACGGAAGGAGGCCAGACCATGGCGAAAGCAATGCTTCATTCCCTGGACAGGGACGGTACGCACCGGGCGGCGCTGCAGGACGTGGAGATTCTGGAGAAGGTCGGAGACAACGATTACATCGTACTGACCCCGGCCGGCGTGAAATGCCACGCCCTCTACAACATCTTCACCGGATACTTCTTCGCCGATGACGTGTACCGGATAGTGACGGACAGCGAGAAAGGAGAAAGCGATTCATGAACGTACAGACCACAACCCAGAACAGGAAAGTGCTGGCGCAGCATCTTTCCGACCTGATCGGCGAGCCGGTCAAATACCTCGGCGCGCCGACCATGGCCTATCAGATCGGGCCGTACACCATTAACCGGGACGGCAGCATCAGCGGAGAGGATTTCGAAGCCATCCGCAGCTTCCTGGTGGAGAACGACTACATCCACGAGACTATCGGAGCGGTTCCGGAGACTGAACAGACTGCCAGCACCGATGCTGATTCCGAAGCGGATACAACCGATACCAATACAGCATCGGAGGGTATCACCGAAACCTGCGTCAGCATTCCGGTTTCGGATTTCACACCGCTGGCGCTGACCTGCCTGCTGAAAATGCTCTACGCACGGCAGAAGCTCATCGCAGCGATGACCAGGAGCGATTCGATTCGTATCGATGAAGAGCTGGTCAGCCGACTGCAGGACGAGAGGCCGGAAACGGCGGAACAGATTCAGGAAATACTGGACAATGAAATCGCGGCCGGTCTGGTGGCAGGCGTTCGCATCGCTGAAGGAAAGCTGGAGATGACGTTTCCCTTTGACGAGAGCAAGCCCACCGAGTGGCAGGCCTACGCCGAGATCATGATGGCCACCGCGAAGCGCGCCAAAGCCGCGCGCCACGTCAGCGTCAGACTGATCGACCCTGCCGCAGACGAGATGAAATACTTCTGCCGCAACTGGCTGATCCAGCTGGGGCTCGGCGGCCCGGAACACAGGGAGGCGAGACACGTCCTGCTGGATCACCTGACCGGATTCGCCGCCTTCCGCACCAGCGACAAGATGCAGGCGCACAAGGACCGCTATGCAGCCAAACGCAGAGAAAAGCGCGAGGCCGCGGCGATTCAGGAGAGTGAGGTGACTGCAGATGACTGAGCGGATGAAGAAGGCTCTGGCTGATTTGAAAGCATCACAGGAGTCGGGCAAGTACACTCTCTGTCCCAGATGCGGTCAGCATACCATGAAGGCTGATTTGTACAGGCGGACAGTTGGGCATCGCTACGGAGCATATCGAGGAATTCGCCCGTGTCATGATCGACCTGAGCAACGCCTCCACTGACCTGGATGCGGACACTGCCGCCACTCAGCTGGCGAAGTTCGCCAACATCATGGGCACGAGCCAGGATAAGTTCAGCAACATCGGTTCCACCATCGCCATGCTGGGCAACAACTTCGCCACTACCGAAGCGCCTATCGCAGAAATGGCCATGCGCATCGCTGGCGCCGGCAAGCAGGTCGGCCTGACCGAGGCGCAGGTGCTGGGTTTGGCAACCGCTCTGTCCTCCGTCGGCATTCAGGCGCAGGCGGGCGGTTCTTCCATATCCAAGGCTCTGATCAACATGGAAGTGGCTGCTACCACAGGCGGAGACGCGCTGACGGACTTTGCCAAGGTCTGTGGCATCACCGAGAAACAGTTTGTGGAACAGTGGAAGAGCGATCCTATCCGGGTGTTCCAGCTGTTCATCGAGCGGCTGGCGGAAATGAGCGATGAGGGCATCAGCGCCGTCGCCACGCTGGACGAGATCGGCATCAGCGAGATTCGCCTCCGTGATACCATGCTCCGCGCCGTCAACGCCACTGAGCTCTTTGCCAACGCGCAGGATATGGCAGCAACCGCGTGGGAAGAGAATACAGCCCTCGCGGACAAGGCCAACGTGCGCTACGGCACTACGGCCAGCAAGCTGACCAACCTGAAAAATAAAGCGACCCTGTTTGCCCAGACGCTGGGCAATGACCTGAAGCCCATGCTGGAGAAGCTGATCTCCGGTGTGAATGGTTTCATCGACAAGCTGAACGCCATGGATACTGCCGAACGCCAGCAGATCATTCGTATGGCGGCCATCGCTGCGTCTATCGGCCCGATCCTGCTGACCCTTGGTAAGATCACCAAGGGAATTGGCACGATCTCCAAAGGCATCGGCGCGTTTGCCACCGCTGTCGGTACGGCGGGAGGCGGGTTCTCCGGTTTTCTGTCCGTTCTTGGCAAATCACCCGCTGTATGGGCAGCTATCACTGTCGCTGTGATTGCCGGGACAGTTGCGCTGGCGGATTATCTGTCCGGCGCAAAGGCAGTCCGTGAGGCTCTCAAGGGAATGGAAGAAACGGCGAAAAGCTGGAAGGACACTGCCGCTGAAACCTTCTACGGAAACAGCCAGGGGCTTTCGTTTTTCGGCATGTCCGCCGAGGACTTTACCAATTCCGGCAGAGAGGATATCCAGGCCGCTGAGGACTGGCTGTCCGGGATGCTGGCCGTCTGGTCTGACGGCAAGAAGGAAACCAACGACATTGTCAAAGAGTGGCAAGACTCCTGGAAATCGCTCACTCAGAGCACCCGGGAAGGCTTGCAGGGGCTGAAGGAAACCGCGGATAAAAACGGCTACACCAGCCTGTCCGCGCAGATGCAGGGTGATCTGGACTTGCTCGACAGCATGGATCGTGAAATCACGTCTCTGCTGAAAAAGCGGCAGAACCGGAACATGACGGATGCGGACAAAGTTCGTCTGCAGGAACTCATCGACACCCGCAACGCCATCCTGGTGAAATACAGGCTGGTGCCGGAAGACAGCGATAGCACGGGCTTCGACACCATCCGCAAAAAGGTGGAGGGAGAAGTCGCCCGGGCCGCCGCCCGTGGGCAGGAGGTTTCCGTCTCTGTCTATGAGAATGCGGTTGTCGCCGCCGGGCAAGGTCTCGCTGCTATGAATCAGCAGCTGGATGAGCAGTACGATGCTGAATATGCGCTGATCCAGCTCATGACGGATGAAGCGGAAAAGCAGAGAGCTCTCGCTGACCTCAATTCCCGTTATAATGCCGACCGCAGAAGCGCTGCGCTGGAATACGCTTCACTCCTGCAGGGCGTGATCTCTCCTGTGTGGCAGAAGGACAGTGTCCAGGAAGCCAAAACACAGGTCACCGACCTGTTCCAGTTCCTGCGCCAGTACAGCGTTGCCACTAAGGATGAGCGTGACGCTATGCTGCCTGATCTGAACAATCTGACCAAGGGCATGGACGAGGGGGCGCTGACCGAGTACATCGGTATGCTAACCCAGATCCAGTCTCTGCTGGACAGCGGGATGACCGAAGCGGAAGTGCAGGAGATGTTCCCGGAGATCGACTTCTCCACCGCGCTGGAACAGCTGGCCGCCATCCAGACATTCCTCAACGAGAACAAGTGGGACACCAACCTGGACAGCCTGAATACGATGTTCGGGGACGCGCTCGGCGAGGAAGTACTGAAGATCGCCACCGATCTGGACATGACCGGCGCCATGACCCGCTGGGAGGAATGGGCAAGCAACCCGGGAGCCATCACCACAGACGCTATCATCCAGGGATACACCGAGGCGGAGAACGCCACCAAACAGCAGCCCACCGTGGACGCCTTTGTGGCTAAGTACACGGAGATCGCGGAAGGAGCGGATAAATCCTCCCTCACACCGACAGGTCTGCTGGCCTACGTCAGCACTTATGCTGAAGCGACGACTGGTACGGATGTGTCGGCTCTGAATCCGACCAACATCACGGCGATGGTAGCGGCATACAAAGAACTGGCGTCGGGTGTGGACGTTTCGACCCTTACGCCCAGTGATATTACTGCCTACATCATGCAGTACCTCGAAAAGCAGGGCGTGGACACCTCCAAGCTGACGCCTTCCGCTGTAACCGCCTTCGTCATGGCGTATGAGGAACTGACAGGCGGAGCCTCCACTTCGGCGCTGACGCCCTCGGATGTTACCGCTATGGTGGTCAAGTATGCCGAAGCCGAGGGTGTGGACATTACCGCGCTGAGCCCGGATCAGATCACCGGTATTGTGAACACATTCGCCGAGGCGACCGGGTGTGACAAGAGCGCTCTGCTGCAGAACTTCACCGCCTATATCGCCGAATACAAAGAAGCGGAAGGCGTAAAGAAGCCTCAGCTGAATATCTCCGTTGGGCTGACGGGGTATGACCTTTTGGCCTACCGACGCTGGCTGAAGAACAACCAGGTGGAAGTGGAAGGCATCGTCCGCCTGTCTGAAGTCTACGAAGACCCCTCCGGTGTCCTCAGCGAAAATGGCGTTAAGTACTGGAAAGATGGAGAAGAGATCCCGGTATCGGCAGTCACATCCGACAT
This sequence comes from Christensenellales bacterium, assembly GCA_045113695.1. Classification (GTDB taxonomy): domain Bacteria; phylum Bacillota; class Clostridia; order Christensenellales; family Aristaeellaceae; genus UBA4246. The sequence goes on along the minus strand of JBGUJG010000102.1, from coordinate 67,946 downwards.
GCTGAAACCGGAGGATGTTGCCATTCTGGACAGCGACGGCACCATGCACATTCTGCTGACCACCGAAATCACCGGCGCACCGGAGGCCATAGCGGAAATGCGTGAGCAGGTGGCGGAGGTTGACCAGCTGGGCATGACGACGCTCGGCACAGCTCTGACCGGCATCATGCCGACATCGCTCATGGGCTTTATTGACGCCGCTGAAAAGCGGATCACCGATGCCCAGAACAGGGTGGGCAAATGGTACAGCTTCATCTACGGCGGCGATGAAGGGATCATGAAGACGCTGAATCAGTCCATGATCAACGACTTTTCCCCGGAGCGGGTGGCTGAACTGTCAACTTATGTCGGTGAGGTTGTAAAGGCTATCCAGAACGGTGAAGCCGTAAGTCAGGAGGACATGGATAACCTCACCAAAATTCTGCAGTTCGTGCAGGACCTTGATACCGCGGGTGTCGGCGAAAACGTCACCGCTGGCATTGCCGAGGGAATGACTGCAGCCGGTTGGGATACGGACGCTGAAACGCTGGCGACCAACCTCGAAACCGCCATCAACAGCGCGCTGGTCATCAACAGCCCGTCGGAGCGCATGAAACCCGCTGGTGAGTATGTGGCCGAGGGTGTCGGCGAGGGCATGTCGGGATATGATTTCTCGTCCTATGGTTCCACACTTGCATCGGCCATCGAGCAGGCTGTATCCGGCAGTCTGACAGCGGAAACCTTCTCGGCCTATGGCGTGACGGCCGCGTCAGGCCTTGCCGCCGCCATGGCGGGTTACGACATGACCTCCGCTGGGAGCGGCATCGCGATGAGAGCCAGGAACGCTGTATCCGCCGCGCTTACCTCGAGTACCCTCCGCTCCATTGGCGTGAACGCCATGAACGGTCTTGCCGCAGGTATCCGCTCTGGCCAGAACGCTGTCGTTTCCGCCATGCGCAGAGCAGCGCAGTCAGCTGTATCCGCGGCGAAGTCCACACTGAAAATCTCGTCCCCTTCACGCGTATTCCGCGATGAGGTCGGCGAGATGACCATGAAAGGCTTCGGCGAAGGCGTGACACGCGAAGCGGCGAAACAGGCCAGAACCATTTCCAACGCCGCCCGGTACCTGACGGACGCAGCGAAGGACAGCTCTATCGGCTACACCCAGAGCGACAACAGCCGTACTTACAACAGCAGTTCCTCTATCAGCTTTTCCGGCAGTAATTTCTATGTGCGAGATGAGCAGGATATCCGCTCTCTTGCCGTTGAAATTGCCAGCCTGACCCGCCGCCAGCAGCGCGGGAAAGGGCTGCGGATGGCATGATTTTACTTGACTTTACGGGCGACAAGAGCGTATATGTCACTACCCTTGAGGAAGGAGGTTTACGCCATGGGATTTTGTGTACAGATCAGGCCGGAGGTGCTGGCAAAGCTCCGTGAGGATTATCCACCCGGATGCCGTGTGGAACTGGTGCAGATGTTCGAGGAACCGCGCAAGGACATGGTTCCCGGCCTGACCGGAGAGGTCATGTTCGTGGACGATGCGGGCGGGATACACATTGCCTGGAACAATGGCTCGACCCTCGCGGCAATCCACGGGATCGATGTCATCCGCAGAATCGACTGAACACAATCAACCGTCATGGGTCACCCGTCAAAAGGTGACCTTTTGACGTTTTTGGAGGACTCATGCAGGATTATTTCATCTGGAACGGTGTGGACTGTCGGCAGTACGGCATCCATGTGTCGGAGCTGCCTCCCATTACCGTACCCGCCGAACGCAGCACACAGACCAATGTCCCAGGCAGACCAGGCAGTCTGACACAGCTGGAGGGCGATGACGTATATGACGATCTGCTTCTATCGGCTACATGCTTCATATCCGACCCGTCGCTGATCTCCTCCATCGCTTCATGGCTGAAAGGCGGAGGGACTGTTACCTTTGCCAATCGGACGGGAGGCTATTACAAGGCCAGGATTGCCAATCAGATCCCCTTTGAGAAAGTACTTAGAGGAAACCCGCATTGCTCTTTCGTGGTGAACTTCCGTTGTTTCCCGTTCTGGTATCAGGAGGACGTAGCCGATATTACGATCACAGCATCCGGCTCCATTGTCAATAACCCCGGCACCGTATACGCTGAGCCGATTATCACGGTATATGGCTCCGGGGACATTACGCTGATGGTGGGCACGACCATCGTAGAATTGGAGAATATCTCCGGCAGCATTGTGATTGATTCCGTGCTGCAGGAGGCTTATCTGGGTACTGCTCTCATGAACGAGCATATGACAGGTGAGTTCCCCGTTCTGCCCCCGGGCATGAGCGCGGTCAGCTGGTCAGGATCAGTATCAAAGGTAGTCATTAAGCCGAACTGGCGCTATCTGTAATGAATAGAGGTGAGCGACTCATATGATCTGCGTATACTCAGCGGACTGTTCGGACTTTTCCACCAACGGAAACGGTACGCTGTCCCCGCTGTCGGCAGTCGTAACGGAGACTCTGAACGGCGAATATGAGCTGGAGCTTGCTCACCCTATCGATGAGGCCGGGAAGTGGCGCAGGCTGGTGGAGGGCTGCATTCTCCGTGCGCCCGTGCCCGCCGCCATGACACCCAGGGTGAACTTTTCCGCTCCCGGGGATGACAGCGGTACGGAGGTTTATAAGATCACCACGAAAAGCGGTACGCTCAGGCTCCGCTCCGGTCCGGGGACGAAATACAAGATTCTCTCTTCCTATAAAAAAGGCTCCTTCGTCCAACTCATCGCCAAGACCAACGGCAGCTGGTATGAGGTGACCGCTCCGGACGGGAAACACGGCTACATGAGTACACAGTACCTCACGTTTGACCACAAAGAGGGATCGGCGTCCGCTGCCGTTTCCAACATCGTGGAATCCCGTCAGCTGCGCGATCAGCCTTTTCGCATTTACAGGGTGGTTCCGGAACTGGACAAAATCACTGTCTATGCCCGGCACGTTTTCTATGACCTTCTGGATAACATGATCCAGTCCTACAAGCCCTCGTCCTCCGCAATGGGGGCTTCTGTTGTGAAGACAATTTCCTCTTCGTGCCTGTCGGAGCACGATTTCACGTTCTATTCCGATCTTGACGGAACAGCGGAAGAAGTGGAATTCGTCAACGTCAACCCTGTGGATGCGTTGCTTGGTGACGGCGGTGTGGTCGAGAAATATGCCGGGGAGCTAACCCGGGACTGGTTCGATGTGTTCGTGGTCAAACGGGTCGGGCAGGACAGCAACGTACAGATCAGGCAGGCAAAGAACCTGCTGGGTGTCTCCTATGACGTCGATCTGACGGACGTAGTCACCCGCATTATGCCCACCGGGGAGGATGCGGACGGTGAAGTGCTGTATCTGCCGGAACTGTTCATTGACAGTCCGTTGATCGGAAATTACACCCACCCGAAATGGATTCATCTGGCGGTGTCGGACGCCAAGGAAAAGACCGATGGCGACGACAAGAAAACCAAAGACGAATGCTACAAAGCCATGCGGGACGCGGCCCAGGAGCAGTTTGCCGCCGGGTGTGACGTTCCTACCGTCACGCTAACCGTGGACTTCATCAACTGCGCCGACACCGAGGAATACCGGGAATACGGCTTTCTTCAGAACATCTATCTGGGCGACGCGGTACAGGTCATCGCGCCGCGCATTGGGGTACAGGTCTCCATGCGTATGACCCAGTACACCTACGACTGCCTGACGAGGAAGTACACCAAAATGACGCTTGGTACCGTGGCTGATACGGTGGAAGGCAACGTGATCTCCTCCCGTCAGCTTCCCAGCGGTATCATCACCGGGAGCAAGCTGGCCATCAACTCCGTGGGTGCGGGACAGCTGCAGAGCGGTTCCGTCGGCGCGGTACAGATTCAGATGGCCGCCATTGACACAGCCCATATCCGGGACGCGGCGATCAGCCAGGCGAAGATCGGTGAAGCGGCCATCGGGTCGGCGCAAATCCAGGATGCCGCTGTCATCCGGGCGAAGATCGCGGAAGGCGCGATTGGTACCGCCCAGATCGATGACGCCGCCATCACCAGAGCCAAGATCGGAGAAGCAGCTATCGGGACAGCCCAGATCGAAGAGGGCTCCATCAATTCTGCGCACATCGGTGCGGGCGAAATCCAGGAAGCGAACATCCATGACGGCGCAATCACGCACGCCAAAATCGTGGAAGGCGCTATTCACCGCGCCCATATTGAGGACGGCGCTATTGACAGCGCGAAGATTGCGGACGCGGCCATCACCAACGCCAAGATTGACGGCGCGGCAATCGGCACGGCGAACATTCAGGATGGAGCTATCGTAACCGCTCACATCCTCGATGGGCAGATTGTCACGGCGAAAATCGCTGATCTGGCTGTCACTTCGGGCAAGATTGCGGATTTGGCTGTCACTACAGCGAAGATAGCGGAGGCCGCCATTACCAACGCTCAGATTGCCAACGCCGCTGTTGATACGGCTCAGATCGCTCTCGGCGCGATAACTGCCGCCCTGATTGCTCAGGGCGCTGTGGGAACTGCGCAGATTGCGGATGCCAGCATCACGGACGCGAAGATTGTGTCCCTCAATGCCGATGTCATTACATCAGGTACGCTGGCGACAGAGAGGTTGATCATCCGCGGCGATGATGGTCTGATCTATGAGATCAATGCCCAGGCGTCCGGACTGTCCATGCAGGAATTGCAGGACGAGAAATACCGGGAGCAGCTGTCTGGGACAGTACTGGTTGCCCGGTCTGTGACAGCGGAGCAGATTGCTGCTGCAACCATTACAGCGAACGAGATTCTGTCCGGGACGATTACTGGTGAGAAAATCGCAGCGGCTACCATTGAAGGCGCCAACATCAAGGCCGGGACAATCTCCACCACTCATGTCACTGCAGATTTTGGCCAGACGCTCGATCTGTCCAGCAATGAGGGCATCAACATGCGGGTGGAAAAGGTCTACTCCGATATGGATGAGCTGGTTGGTTTCCGCATTGAAATCATCTCCACCTCGGACATTCTGTCAGAGGACATACAGACTACCACGCTGACCGCACGGGTGTGGCATGGCAGCCAGAACGTCACGGATGATATTCCCGCGTCCCGGTTTCAGTGGAAACGGAAATCAGCGGATGATACAGCCGATGCCATCTGGAACGCCAATCACACTGGGATGAAGAGCATCAACCTCACTACCCGGGACGTGCTGTACAGCGCTACCTATGACTGTGAATTGCTGAAGGAGGAAGAAGAATAAATGGCCATCATCGCAACCGGCTCCAAAACCATCATCGACTTGTCGGACGGCAAGTCGCTTTCTGTTTACCTGGGAGCCAATCAGCCGCGCACACAGATCCATGATGTGAACAACAGCGCCTACAGCCCTGACTGGACGACTACGGCGGGTAAGCTGGTCATCACGCCTGTGGTGTATGCGAACCAGACCGCCATTGCCTTGAGCAATTCAGCCCTCACCATTACCTGGAAACGGAAGGAAGGCAGCGGTTCGGAATCTGCTCTGGCCACAGGCGAAACGGTCAGCGGGAATATCCTGACGGTCACGCAGAACAAGCTGTCCTCTATCACCAGCGGTCAGCTGACCTATATCGCTTATGTTGCCTATGCTGACCCGGATACCGGCCTGACCATCAACGCCACTGCGGATATCAACTTCTCCCTGCTGACCACCGGCGAGGATGCGAAGAGCGCCTGGATCAGCGGCGAGCAGGTGTTCAAATACGATGCGGATGGGAATGTGTCCCCGGCGCAGATCACGCTGACTGCCAATCTGCAGAATGTTACCATGGGCAAGTGGCAGTATAAGAACAGCTCTGGCACATGGACAGACTATCCCACCACCAGCGACAATGCCAGTATCACCGGGGCGACGCTCATAGTGAAGCCCACGCATGGCATCTGGGTTGGTGAGACCGCCGCTTTGAGGATAACCACCTCAGATTCCTCTATTGGGGATACCACCTCCATCTACAAGGTACAGGACGGTCAGGATGGCGGAGCTGGCACACCAGGCAAGGATTCATCCATCGTATTTCTCACGAACGAGAACATCACCTTCGCAGGAACCTATCAGGGCAAGGTGGCGGCAATCACCAAGACATGCAACGTGGTGGCCTATACGGGCACGACGAAGGTCACGCCCACGGTCGGAACCCCGACCGGGATGCCCAGCGGGATGACGATTACAGTCGGTAGCGCAACGGATAACGAGATTCCGCTGACCATCGCCATTGCAGCAAATTCTACGCTGGGCGGAGCCGGGCAGCTGAACGGTGTGGTGAATGTGCCGATCACTTCTCCTGTCGAAACTACCTTGCAGATCCAGTGGAGCAAGGTCAATACCGGGGCAACCGGCGCGGCGGTGTATGTGCTGACGCTCTACGCTCCCGGTGGCACGGTATTCACTAACGGTTTGGCAAACGATACTGATGAAATCACCATCAACGCTCAGTACTTCTACGGCACTACGGACTACACTGCTAATACTAAGGCGCAGTTCCTCTGGCAGAAATACGAGAGTGGCAGCTGGACTACCGTTAAGGTGGAAGCAACAGGTGCAAACGGGAATACTCTGACCGTCAAGGCCGAGGACGTGGCCGGCTCTGCTTCATATCGCTGTCGTGCCCGTTATAACAACGGCTCCGTTTATTCCTACGACACCATCACTATCATCGATAAGACGGACAATTACCAGGCAGAAATTGACAGCACCGCCGGGGATGTGTTCAAGAACACGGTCGGTCAGACCTGCCTTATCTGCCGACTGTGGCAGAACGGCCAGGAGGTTGACCCGCTCAAATCGACTACATACTCCGCCACTGCTCCTTCGTCTCCCTCTTCGGGTGATTTTTATTATCAGATCCAGAGCAGCGGCGCGGCTACCAAGCTCATGCGCTACAGCGGTTCCGCCTGGGCGGATGTGACTATGGACGCCACCTATGGCCACACAAAAACCTACAAGTGGTATCGCCGGGACAAGGATGGGAATCCTATGGACAGCGGCGCTGTATTCGCCGAGGGCAAGGTGATTTATGTGGATGGAGATGATGTGACCGTGAAGACTGTTTTCGTCTGTGAGGTGGAATAAACCATGATTGCACAGGCGCATATCACGCTTTCAGACCTTTCGGACGCAACCGCTGAAGTCATCGTCGGCACGCAGACCGCATCCACCAATGCCTGGATTGGAACGGCGACTTTCTCTGAGTTGAAGGATGGTCAAACCATCCTCTACTGGCTGCCGTATGCCGGAACATCCACAGCGGCGACACTCGACCTGACACTGTCGGATGGGTCGAAAACCGGTGCTTTGCCTGTCTACATCAATGGCACAACAAGGTGTTCCAGTCATGTGGCTGTGGGCAATATCACCCAGATGACCTACCGGGAAAACACGCCTATCGCGGGTTCAGGCAGCTATACCGGCTGGTGGATCACCCGGAACCAGGATACGACCACGAACTACTATGACCGCATCAACTACAAGGCATCTGTTACTGCTGTTGGAGCCATTGCCGCCGGGCGGCTGGGCGTGTTCAACAGCGCGGGAAAACTGATGCTTCTTTCTACCACAGCCTTTGATGTAACCAAGCCTATCCTCTATGTCGGTACAGCATATACCGCCAAGGCGCTTACGCAGACTAACAACTATATTTCCTGGGGCACTGCTTTCTCCCTGGCGAATACGGTATCCGGTTTCACAGGGACGGCAGGAGCGACCGTGTACATCAAGGGAACGCTGAATGGGAACATGTTCACCCCCGCGACGGGCGTGCTGACCACCACAGTACCGACCACGGAAGATGGCTATACCTACATCCTCCTGGGCCTTATGAGCACCACGGTCAACGCTGTTCTCGCTCCGGAGCACCCCATGTTCCGGTATTACAGCGGCTCTTTTAAGGCAGTGTCCCAGATCGCTTATGAGGCTTTCCTGACAGCGGAAGAAGCTCAAGAGGCAATTGATTCTCTCGCCATTGGTGGCAGGAACTACATCCTCAACTCCGGATCAGAGGTCGCCAACTCAACCGCTCTGATTGCCCGGTATGCTCTGTCGGAGCCTATGGTTGCCGGGGAGCAGTACACCGTCTCCCTGACACTGACTCCCATGGAGGAATACGCCGGGCTGACGGTGCGCGTTTCGGATGGAGATACCACGCTGGCAACCATCGATCTCTCCGGCACGGGCAGGCAGACGGTTGAGATGACTTTCATCGCAGAATACGCAGAGGGCAAATCCCCGGATGACGATCCCGGCAATGGTGACCTCCTCATTTACCGCTATCCTGAAAGTACGGGAACCGAATCAACCATCATCCATCAGATCAAGCTGGAAAAGGGTAATCGGGCAACGGACTGGACTGCCGCGCCGGAGGATGCCGAGGAAAACCTGGAATTGAAGCTCTCCTCAGTCCGGGCGCAGATCAGCACCGAGGCGGACAGCATCCGCTCGGAGGTGCAGGCCACGTACGCGCTTGCAAGTGATATGACTCAGGTGGTACAGCGGGTTGGAACGCTTTCCGAACAGACGGAAAGCAATTACACCTGGGCTGTCACCCGAATCAATCAGCTGCAGGAGGATATGGAGACGGCGCAGGAGGCGACTGACGAACAGCTGGCCATCTTTCGCACCTACATGACGTTTGACGAGGACGGGTTGGTCATTGGCAAAACCGGAAACCCGTTCACTTTCCGTGTCGTCAACGACAGGCTGGCTTTCTATATGAACGATACAGAGGTTGCTTATCTCTCCAACAACAAACTCTACGTCACACAGGCCGAAATCCTGTCGAAACTCATCATCGGCAAGTTCGCGTTTGAACCCCAGAGCAACGGCAACCTTTCACTGATTTACAACGGCTGATGCCGGGAAAGGAGATCATATGGCGACAACGGTATCTTATGCCGCATCCATGTGTACGAGGAAAACAAACTCATCCTCGAACGCGAAAAACGGTGTGGCCTGTCAGGAATTCTATGATTCCAGCTACAACTATGTCGGCGTGGTCTGTTTCTCCGGCATGAATCTCGCCAATAAGGTCATTACGAGCATCTGGCTGGACATTGATGCCGCATCCGCGGGATACGGCAGCGGCAGCACAAAGACCGTGTTCATGCGGAAGGCCAACTATCAGAACAGCATTCAGTCCGGCATTACCGGCCTTGGATATACGGGTGATGCCCTTGGAACCTTCGACGGCTCCTTCTATGGCAACTATACAAGCTATTACATCACGGGCAGCCTGTTCACCAATATGGCCGCCTATATCGCGCAGGGCAACAACACCTTCACAATCTACAACCCCAGCCCCAGCTCGTCGTCTCACGGATACTCGTACAACTATCTGCAGTGGACGAGCGTCACGATCACCATCACGTATGAAGAGGCTGTCTCCCAGCCCTCCGTATCCTCATCCTCCGTGAACATGGGCAGCGCTGTGACAATCTACACCAACAGAGTCAGCACTTCTACAACGCATACCATTCTGTACACCTTCGGCAATACCAGCGGGACGATTGGCACAAGCGTCGGCGCTTCGGTGTCCTGGACACCTCCTCTGACGTTGGCGGCTCAGATCCCTAACGCTACCAGCGGTGTTTGCACCATCACCTGTCAGAGCTACAATGGAGGGACGCTGACCGGTACAAGGACATGCACACTGACGCTGAATGTGCCGTCGACTGTTGTGCCGTCTATATCTTCGGTAACGGTCGCAGACACGAACAGCACCGTTGCGTCCAAGATCGGATCATATGTCAAAGGTCTGAGTACGCTTTCGGTAGCAATTACCGCCGCAGGTTCTCAGAGCAGTACGATCTCATCATATCGTACTTCGCTGGATGGAGTGACCTATACGGCTGCATCCTTCACTGCCAGCAAACGGCTGTCTACATCGGGAGAACTGACGCTTACGGTCACGGTTACGGACAGCAGAGGCAGAACCGCGACATATACCGAGACGCTGACGGTGCTGGACTACTCACCTCCGTCTATCAAGCTGTTCAAGGCTGAACGCTGTAATGACGATGGCAGCGCCACTCAGGTGGACGGCACTCATGTCCGTTATTCTTTCACCGGCAGCGTCAACGCCTTGAACAACAAAAACGCTCTTGCTGGTGTTGTGTACTACAAGCTGACATCGGCGAGCGCATGGACAAAAGCGGAATCCCTGGCGGTTACCTCGTACACGCTCAGCGCCACGGACAAGGTGCTGGAACAGACCTTTGACGCGCTTTCGAGCTATGACATCAAGGTGCGGCTGCAGGACTATTTCTACTATGTGGAGCAGGCTGTCAGCATTGGCACAAAGGGCGTCATCATGGATCTTCTGGCGGATGGTACCGGCATTGCTTTCGGCAAGGTGGCGGAAGAGTCCGGGTACGCCGAGTTCGGCTGGCCGCTCAAGCTGTCGGAGCCTCTGGGAATTGCATATGGCGGGACCGGCGCGACGACTGCCGCGAACGCTCTGGCGGCCCTCGGCGCTGTGAAAAAGTCCGGGGACACCATGACGGGCAACCTGACCATCTCCGGCTATCTGTATCCGTCCGTTTATCTGACACCGACTTACAACAGTACCACCAACCGTACGGTTTTCGAGGGGAGTTACGCCGGAGCGTCTTCCTTCGCCGCGTGGGAGGATAGCACGGGCAACAACCGCAGAATGCTGGAAGTGCGCACGAAAGCTTTCCAGAACAGCATGGACTGGGCTGTACTCCTCCGTGTCTGTGATGCGGGGACTTGGGCTAACTACCGGCTTTTCCATTCCGGCATGGCAACGCCCGTGCCCATCGCCAACGGCGGCACTGGCGCCAATAATGCCGCTACTGCTCTGAGCAATCTCGGAGCGAACAACGCCAGCAATCTGAGCACGGGAACTGTGGCGATGGCCAGACTTCCGTTCAAAGTAGCGTATGGCTCAGGAAATATCAGTGGTTCCACGAAGATCACCGCCGACTACTCGGCGGCTGGCTTCACAGCGGTGCCCTGTGTAGTGGCATCCTATTCGACCACAGGCAGCAACTGGTCAGGCGATAATGGCGCGATCAAGATTTCCACCAAAACAACAACCAGCGCGACCATTATTGTTGGCGGCAGCTTTTCGACCCTGAGGGCCATTGACTGGATAGCGATTGGTGTGTGACCTGACTTGAATCAATATCATTCCCGGGATCAGCCCGCTCTCACCATGAGGGCGGGTTTTCCATATCAAAACAACAAGGAGGAAACTATCATGAGGGATTTTTCCATCGATCTGATCTGGGCGAAGATCCAGATCGCCATTACCGCGCTGGGCGGTTGGCTGGGCTATTTCCTGGGCGGCATGGACGGGCTGATGATTGCGCTCATCATCATGATGACGCTTGACTACATCAGCGGCGTCATGTGTGCCATCATCGACAAGAAGCTTTCGTCCGCCGTGGGCTTCAAAGGCATCTGCAAAAAGGTGTTCATCCTGATGCTGGTGGGTGTGGCGCACATCATTGACCTTCATGTCGTAGGTACCGGCAGCGCTCTGCGCGGCGCAGTGATCTGCTTCTACCTCTCGAATGAAGGCCTTAGCCTGCTTGAGAATGCGGCGCACATCGGTCTTCCTATCCCTGAGAAGCTCAAGGATATCCTGTCCCAGCTGCATGACAAAGAACGTACTGAACCGACCGACCAGGGCGACGGCGAATAACCGCCGCCCTCAATTCATTTTGGGAGGTAATCTGAATGCCTGAGAGAATCAATACCCCGTTCACCAATGAGCATTTTGCTGACTGGTGCCTGAAAATGGCTGCCGCAAAGAGTCCCTACTGGTATGGCAGCTGTGTCTATAAGGCCACCAACAGCCTGCTTTCCCGTAAGAGCAACCAGTATCCCCAGCACTATGGCTCCAGCCGTACTGCCAGGTATAAGAAAGACATCGCCAACAAGCAGGTGGTTGCCGACTGCGTCGGGGGATGCAAAGGGTACGCCTGGACGGGCGGCGGACAGGGAGTGCTGGAGAGCATCGGCACTGACAAGACCTTCACCAGCAAGTACGGCTCCAACGGCTGCCCGGACAAGAGCGCCAGCGGCATGTTTGCCTACTGCAAAAGCAAGGGCATGGACTGGGGCACGATTGACACCTTGCCTGAAATCCCCGGCGTGGCTCTCTTCACCGATGGCCATGTCGGCTACTACGTTGGCGGAGGGTATGGCGTGGAATGGCGCGGCTTCAATTATGGCTGCGTCAAGACCGTCGTGAAAGAGCGCACCTGGAAGTTCTGGGCGAAGCTGCCCTTCATCAACTATGGCGATACCTCTGACATCCACCCCGCTGATACGGTGACCTATACGCTGGGCAGCCGTCTGCTGAAGAAAGGCTCTGCCGGCGGTGACGTGAAAACCCTGCAGGAGCTGCTGAACCAGCTGGGCGCGTCCCTGACGGTGGATGGGGATTTCGGCGGCAAGACCGAAACTGCTGTGAAAGCTTTCCAGAAGAAAGCCGGTTTGAAGCAGGATGGCAAATACGGCGATCAGACTCATACTGCCCTCATGGCCGCTGTGGCAGACAACGATGTCGGGCGGAAGACCGATCCTGATCCCGAACCGGAGAAGCCCTCCGGCACTACGGTGAAAATCGTATGCATCAACGGCACGGTCAACATCCGTCAGGGCAACGGGACTGACTATGGCCGTATCTACGCTGTGCCTGACGGAACTGTGTTTGAGTGGGTCGCTACCGCACAGAACGGCTGGCACGCCGTGAAGATCGGCAGTCAGGTAGGCTGGGTGTCCGGGGAGTACGGGAAGATCACAACTGCATAATTAGAGCGACAGCCTGTGGGCATCCCTCCGCGGGGTTGTCCGCAGGCTTTTTAGTTCTTGACAAAAGGCACCTTCCAATACATAATGTGGTGGCATATCTGGAAATTTGCCCCAACATATGGGGATAAGCATAAAATGAGAAAGGTTGGATTCCCATGATACGAAGTGTCATTAAGCGCGATGGACGGCACGTGCTGTATGACCAGACCAAAATAGCATCCGCTGTGCTCAGAGCTATGCAGGCCGCTGGTGAGGGAAACGTAGACGCTGCCGCTCATGTGGCGAATGTTGTGGAGCAACGGCTTGAAGCGCTTTTCCCCGCCAAGTCACCGGACATTGAGACTATCCAGGACACAGTCGAACGGCAGTTGATGGACTTCGGATACAACGACACCGCCAAGGCTTATATTCTTTATCGCGCCCAGCGAACCATCACCCGCGATGCGAACACCGCGTTGATGAAGACCATCAACGAGATCACGCAGGCAGACGCCATTGACAGCGATCTCAAGCGCGATAACGCGAACATAGACGGCAACACCGCTATGGGCGGCATGCTGCAGATCGGTTCAGCCGGCGCCAAAGCATACAACGAAATGTATCTCCTCCGCCCGGAGCACGCAAAGGCATTCCGTGATGGAGATATCTATATCCACGACTTTGACTTCTACCACATGACCACCACCTGTACACAGATCGACATTCTGCGACTGTTCCATGGTGGCTTTTCTACTGGCCATGGCTACCTGCGGGAACCGCAGTCCATCGCCAGCTATGCGGCCTTGGCTGCCATCGCCATCCAGTCCAACCAGAACGACCAGCACGGCGGCCAGTCCATCCCTAATTTTGACTATGCGATGGCGGAGGGTGTCGGTAAGAGCTACCATAAGAACTTCCTGCGTGTCCTGACGGATGTGGTGGAAGATGCTCTGGACGCAGACGGCCTTGCAGATACTGTACAGAAGGTCCTCACAGCCACAGAGCGCTCGGAGGGCGAGCTGGCCAAGCTGGAAAACAAGCAGGGCTTTGACGATCACCTTGCGGCCGCGCTGGCGGCTGAGCTGGGCATGGATAATGGGAAACTTCAGCACCTGATCGTCAGGGTACGCACCCGCGCCATGGCCAGGACAGACAAGGAGACCTTCCAGGCAATGGAAGGTTTTGTGCACAACCTGAACACCATGCACTCCCGCGCCGGAGCACAGACGCCTTTCTCATCCATAAACTATGGTACGGATATCACCTCCGAGGGACGCATGGCCATGCGGAACGTCTTGCTGGCGCTGGATGCAGGTCTGGGTCACGGAGAGACTTGCATCTTTCCCATCCACATCTTTAAGGTGAAGGAAGGGGTTAACTATAATCCGGGTGATCCCAACTACGACCTGTTCCGCCTGAGCTGTAAGGTAAGCGCAAAGCGTCTCTTCCCGAACTTCGTGTTTCTGGATTCTCCCTTTAATCTGCAGTATTATGTGCCTGGCCGCCCGGAAACCGAGGTGGCTACCATGGGGTGCCGCACCAGGGTCATGGGCAACGTCTACGACCCGACGCGCCAGATCTCTTACTCACGCGGCAATCTGTCCTTCACCTCCATCAACCTGCCGCGTATCGCGCTGACCAGCAATCACGATGAAGAAGCCTTCTATCGTCGGCTGGATGAGATGCTTGAACTTGTGGCTCAGCAGCTGCTGGATCGCTTCGAGATTCAGGCACAGAAGCATGTGTACAATTTCCCTTTCCTTATGGGACAGGGGGTGTGGCTGGATTCCGATAAGCTTCGCGTTACAGACCAGATCAGGGAAGTGCTCAAGCATGGCACACTCTCTATCGGGTTTATCGGTCTGGCGGAGACTTTGACGGCTTTGTATGGGCATCATCACGGCGAAACGGCTGAGATGCAGGAAAAAGGCCTGGCCATTATTCGCCACATGAGGGAATTCTGTGACCGCAAGTCGCGGGACATGAAGATGAACTTCACGCTGCTGGCGACACCTGCAGAGGGCCTCTCCGGTAAGTTTATCCGTCAGGATCAGAAGATTTTCGGCAAGCTGCCCGGCATCACCGATCGCAGCTATTACACCAACAGTTTCCATATCCCCGTGTGGTATCCGATCTCCGCCTACGATAAGATTCGCCTTGAGGCGCCTTATCATGCCCTGTGCAATGCTGGCCATATCAGCTATGTGGAGCTGGACGGAGATACTGCCCGCAACGTGGAAGCGTTCGAACAGGTAGTGCGCTGGATGCACGACTGCGGCATCGGATATGGCAGCATCAACCATCCGGTAGACCGCGATCCTGTATGCGGCTACGTTGGTGTAATCGGCGACGTGTGCCCTCGTTGTGGCCGCAGGGAGGGTCATCGTGTGCCTCAGGCGAAGCTTGAGGAACTCAAGAAACTTTACCCGGACATAGTCGCTTTCAGGGGTATTGAATAACCGACACTCAACCGTATGAAGAGAAAGTCTGCGTGAGCAGCAGGAGGTATCAGCATGGAAAACGAAACAATGAAGCAGGCCGTGACTGTTGACAACACGGGGGAAAAGCTTGGCGAGGGTGTTGGCTTTGAGCGCATTCGCAGGATCACCGGCTATCTGGTTGGAACCATGGACAAATGGAATGACGCCAAGCGCGCTGAGGAACGTGACAGGGTGAAGCACAGCATTGGTGCGAAGAAATGATACGCGTGGCGGGCATTACCCGCGACAGCATTGTGGACGGCCCCGGCATCCGCACGACGATTTATGTCCAGGGCTGCCCTCATCACTGCCCCGGCTGCCACAATCCAGAGACCTGGCCCTTTGAAGGCGGTACGGAGATGGAGCCGGAGGCGTTATTTGCCACCGTACGCGAGAATCCGCTGTGCAGAGGCGTTACTTTTTCGGGCGGGGAGCCTTTCGCACAAGCCGGAGAACTCCTGCCTCTCGCCTTGCGGCTCAAGGAAGCCGGTTATGAGATTGCCAGTTACACCGGCTACCTCTATGAGCAGCTGGCCGCCGGGACGGAAGACCAGAAAGCCCTGCTGGCGATGCTCGATGTGCTGATTGACGGGCCGTTCATCTTGGAGGAGCGCAGTCTGGAACTGAACTTTCGCGGGAGCAGGAACCAGCGGGTTTTGAACGTTCCGGAGAGCCTCCGTCAGGGAAAGACTGTCTTAGAAACAAGCCCAAGGTGGCTGGGCGAATACTAACAAGCGCCTTTTGCAGGCGTTGTCGATTGAGGATGGGAAGTCAAAAGCTCATCCTCTTTTTTTATTGCAAATTTGTCCGGACGCTTCGTCAAAACGTCCCGCTTTTCTCTGTAAGCGGTCAGGAGAGGAAAGACCTCTTCAGATTCGGAGGTGGATAGAATACGGAGTCTATACTTAGCCATTAATCATGTGAATACCGATACATTAAAATGGCTCGGTATGAAGAAATTACTTGTTGTTTTCTGCAAGATATGCTATGATTTAGCGTGGTAATGTGCCCGAATGCTCAATAGGTTTGCATTCTTTCCTCAAGTCTCATTATACTGCACGGAGGAGGAGCTTCAGTGAAATCCAAAAAATCAAAGGTCATTCTTGCCATCGCAGCTGTGCTCGTCATCATAGCTATCCTCGCCTTTCTCTTAACAGGGAATTTACGCACTTACAACAAGGCATTGCACCACGAGCAATCAGCTGAGTATCATGAGGCTTTGAGTGTATACGAAACCATTCCTGAATATAAAGATGTGAAGGAACGTATACTCTTCTGCAACTACCAGATTGCACTCAACCTCGAAACTGAAGGTAAGTATGCCGAAGCACAAGCCGCCTTTGAAGCCTTGGGCGAATACTCCGACTGTGCTGATCACATTCTGAACTGCAAATACCAGCAGGCTGTCGCTTTGGAAACTGAGGGTAAGTATGCCGAAGCACAGGCCGCCTTTGAAGCCTTGGGCGAATACTCCGACTGTGCCGACCACATTCTAAACTGCAAATACCAGCAGGCTGTCGCTTTGGAAGCAAGCGGATCAGCGCAAGATGCCCTCGCTATGTTTACGGAACTCGGAGAGTATTTAGATTCTCCGAGCCATGCCGATTCCATTAATGATGTGATTGTTGGCTTTGAGACAGAGTATGCTCGAGTAAGCGAAGCCGAATCTGTAGTCAGGGGAAACATCGATAAAGGGAACGAACTGCTTGAGATAACTGCAAATGCGCTTGATGCTTCCGCAGAAACAACTTTGCGAGAAGTTATTGATATTGCCCCAAGTCGTATTGTTGATATTTCCGGTATGGCACCGGTATCAATGTCAGAGATTATTGAAGCTACTACCACATTACAAGCAATTGATTATTCAGAGATCGATGCAAGTATCTGCGCGGCAATTGATGGCTTGACAACAAGCCGTCAGCAATATGAGTTGGTTAATTCACCAACAGATGAATACATATTAGATAGACTATCTCGTGTTCCTGACATTGCATATATGGCGGCAGTTACTGAAGATAATGATCCAAACAATCAGCTTGGCAAGCAGGGAGGGTATACAGCACAGGTTTACTTTTCAAGCCCTTTGGTTAACTCACGTTACGCTAACATGCCTAACCTGGATGTAATCAAAGAAGGTACGTCTTGTGGTGGTAGCATTGAAGTTTACGAGACAGTGGCAGATGCTGAAAGGAGAAATACCTATCTGGGAAGCTTTGACGGTACCGCCATGTCATCGGGATCACACAGAGTTATTGGTACAGTTGTTGTCAGAACTTCTTCAAGCCTAAAAGCTTCACAGCAAAAAGCATTAGAGGCAGAAATAATTGAAGCTTTAACCAGCCTGAATCCAGGACCGGTAATTGAAAGAGATGTAAAGATTGATGAGCAGCGTTCAAACGAGGAAACGTTAACGACATTGAATACCGGTCATTTTGTGGTTTCTGTTCCTTCTTCTTGGATACATGTTCGGAATGATGATAATGGATATGATTACTACTATGCCAAAGCAGAGAAAAGTATCGTTGGAGGCTATTTAGGCATAAGACAAGATGATTCTCTGCTCAAATACTCATATTTGACAGGTAGTGGTATAGATGATGCTCTCGACTCCATTGCTGTAGGAATGATGGGAGACAAAGAAGGGATTACCGAACATATAGTGGTTAATGGATTGCCAGCAATTACCGTAAGATATGCAGCATCTTCGACTCAGTACTACAATCTTATTGCTGTTTTCCATGAGGGATACTTGCTCACTGTTGGTTATCTCGATGATAATTATGATTCTCCGGAAACTTGGGAGATCGCACAACGTTATTTTTCCACAATTAGTCTCACGAATGCCGCCGAAAAAGAGATTGATGTCCATCTCTCAGAAGAAACGGCTTATGAGGAATATCCGAAAGCATTTACATCATCCCTCAAGCAGTATGCCATCCCGCTGCCTATCATCTGCTATACGACTCCAGCGTCTGAAAATGGCTACGCAGGTCTCCCAACCTACGTTGATGGAACAGTAACAAAAGTATACTCAGACGGTGAGGCTTTCAATAATTCTCCTCAAATCATTATGCTGTCAACAGAGTATGGGCCTGCCTTTTTCCAAGTTATGTCCCCCGACTATTTGTTGACTTATAACAATGATCCATTGTTGAATACCGAGGATGGAAGAAAACAGTTTTATGCTCTGTATGACCAAACAATGGACTACACATTGCCTGAAGAAGGAGATTCGGTAAGAGTTTACGGAGTATATATGGGGTATAGCTCTGTAATGAAAGCGGGCGCATTAATCTTTGGGTTAGATGATTTCTTGTATAATTCGAATTATGGTGAATATGATCCATCCACGTTTACAAATAAAGAAGAAAACTATGAAATCAGTGATGATGAAACCACAGAGATGGTTTCAGTAAAAGAATTCGGTTTTGCTCCTGTTAATGGTTATTACTATTACTCAGTCATCCTGCACAATAATATGTCCGATATGGCTGTGCAGTTTCCGGAAATACGAATAACTGCACGTGATAATAGCGGAGGATTGATTAGTGCGGATTCTCAGGTTATGAATGTGATTTACCCAGGCCAAGACCTCGTTTGGGCAGGGCTTGGGGGATCAGTTGACGAAGTTCCGGCAAGTATCGATGTTGAATTTGTTGAACCTGCTGATGATTGGCATGTAGTTAAACCGAATCGCTTAGAGCATGCGGAATATTTGCCACTGGAAGTAAAAAGTGCCCGCATTAAACAAGATCGTTGGTTCCCTTCTGTGATTGGCGAAATCTACAACCCCAACTCTTATGATGTTGATATGGCTGCTATTACGGTAGTGTTCCGTGATGACCAAGGCAATCTTTTGGCCGGGGATACAGGATATATCAATAGCTTGAAAGCGGGAAAAACAACGACATTTGAGATTAATGTCAATAATGAGATTATAACAGAGAACTTTGAAGTTTACGGACAACTTTGGTAATCCAGGAACCAGCAAGGATATAACTACATAAAATCATGATAGCCTGTAGACACCCTTTCAGGGTTTGCCTACAGGCTTTTATTTTTTTGCACTGATTTTTCGTCAAAACGCCCCTCTTTTCTCTGTAAGCGTTCAGGAGAGGAAAGACCTCTTCAGATTCGGAGGTGGAGAAAATGACGAAAGAGCAGGGCAAGGCCATCATCGAGTACCGCAAGAACGGATGTAGCTATGGGCAGATAAGCCAGCTGACTGGCATAAAGGCGACCACGGTGAAA
The DNA here is from genome assembly GCA_045113695.1 of Christensenellales bacterium. Classification (GTDB taxonomy): domain Bacteria; phylum Bacillota; class Clostridia; order Christensenellales; family Aristaeellaceae; genus UBA4246. Next base: position 48,443 of record JBGUJG010000102.1, on the reverse strand, counting down.
GCCTTCTGTCAGCGAAGCGGAGTGGGAGGTGTTGCCGCCAAGTCTGACACAGAAGACGAGGCGCTCCTCTGCATGTGCTGTGGCGCACGTCTGGTGAGACTGCCGGGGAGGAAACCGAGAAAGTTCTGTAGTGACGCCTGCCGCAACACTTGGTGGAACGGGCATCTGGACCAGGTCAACCGCAAAGCCAACTACGAATTCGTCTGTCAGAAATGTGGAAAGCCGTTCACAGCATACGGGAACGCCCACAGGAAATACTGCTGCCATGCATGCTATATCGAGGACAGATTCGGGGTGCGCAGGTTTGGATAAGGAAAAAGGACGCGGAGAAATCGTATATCAGCTGACCATGAAAAAAGCACAGGAGATGCTCGAACAGGGGCTGATATCAAAGGACGAGTACGCTGAATTTGATACAAAAATGCGACAGAAGTACGATCCCGTAATTGGTAATTTGTTCGCCGAAATTGACTTGACTTAATTTTGATACTACGGGAATATGTCCGCCAAGGAGGTGAGGCAAGTGCCTACAGTAAGCAAAATCACGGTTCCTTCCGTGACGCTTCCGCCTAAGAAACGGGTGGCCGCATACGCCCGCGTTTCAATGGAAACGGAAATGCTGCTTCATTCCTTGTCGGCGCAGGTGAGCCATTACAGCAAGCTGATCCAGAGCAATCCCGAATGGGAATACGCCGGGGTTTACGCAGATGAAGGCATAAGCGGCACCGGCACATCGAAACGCGGCGAGTTCAATCGGCTCATGGCTGATTGTGATGCGGGAAAGATCGACCTGATCCTCGCAAAATCGGTCAGCAGGTTCGCCCGTGACACCGTGGACTGCCTGAGATCGGTTCGGCACCTGAAAGCCATAGGCGTGGAGGTGCAGTTTGAACGTGAAGGGGTTTCCACCTTCACTTCCGATGGCGAAATCCTGCTGACGCTGCTCGCGTCCTTCGCGCAGGCCGAGAGTGAAAGCCTTTCGGCTAACGTGAAATGGGCTACCAGAAAGCGTTTCGAAGAAGGCATACCGAACGGACATAAAGCCCCATACGGTTACCGCTGGGAAGGGGAGATGTTCAGAATCATCCCGAAGCAGGGCGAGGTTGTGCGGGAGATTTTCCGGCGCTACCTCAAGGGCGAACCGGCCTACGCTATCGCCAAGTCCCTGACCGAAAGAGGAATCACAGGCCAGAATGGGCTGCCGATCAAGGATTACACGGTCAAGGACATCATTTCCAACATTTCCTACACGGGTACGATGATTCTCCAGAAAAACTACATCGACGAAAACCATGTGCGCAAGCACAACAAGGGCGAACTTCCCAGGTATGCCGTTGAGGACATGTTTGAGCCACTGATCACGATGGAGGAATATGAACAAGCCCAGACAATCCGGCAGAAACGAGCGGCGGAAGCAGCAAACGCCACCCCCGTACTTACCAAGTTCTCAGGACTTGTGAAGTGCGGATGGTGCGGTTGTGGCGTCAGTAGGCGCACCCGGCAAGGCAGAAAAATCTGGTGCTGCAATACGCGGGAAAGGAAAGGCGCGGAGGCTTGCGATATGTTCCCGCTGCAGGAGTCAGAACTGAATGAAGCGTCTGTGGAGGCTGTCGGTCCTCTCGCAGACGAGGATTTCAGGAAGCGGGTAAAGGGAATCCTTATCTTCGGCAACCGCATCGAGTTTCATCTTGTTGACAGCAGGACGAAAACGGTGAAGCGCGAGTACGGAAGGTTCAACCACAAGAAGGGCTTTACCGGGAAACTGATATGCGGGGACTGCGGAGCGATACTTGGCAGGGATACATGGAAAGATCGAAAAGGCAGCCGGGTACACGCCTGGGGCTGCATGGGGCCGCGAAGCGGATGTGGCTTGAAGCATTTGCACGAAACGGAACTGCTCGAGGCGACTGCGGCGATTCTTAAAACCCCAGAGCCCGAGGCTGATTTTGTGGAGACGGTAAACCGGGCGGTCGTGTTCTGCGACAGCATCCGGTATGAGATGAAAGACGGGACGGTGCAGGTATGGCAAAGAGAGTAACGGCAATCCCCGCGACGCTGAACAGATTCACCTCAGCGCCGGTTTATGAAGCCACTAAGCGCAAGGTCGCCGGGTATGCGCGTGTTTCTACAGACCTTGAGGAGCAGCAGTCCAGCTACGCCGCGCAGATGGATTACTACCGGAACTACATCACAGGGCGGAGTGACTGGGAATTCGTAGGCATGTACAGCGATGAAGGCATCACGGCGACGAATACCCGTCACCGTGACGGTTTCAACAGCATGATCGCGGACGCGCTGGCCGGGAAGATTGATCTGATCATAACCAAGTCGATCAGCAGGTTCGCCAGAAACACGGTCGACAGCCTTACGACCATCAGAAAGCTGAAGGAGCATGGAACTGAGGTCTTTTTCGAGAAGGAAAATATCTGGACATTCGACTCCAAAGGGGAGCTTCTGATCAGCATCATGTCCAGCCTTGCACAGGAGGAGAGCCGGAGCATATCGGAGAACACGACCTGGGGAAAGCGTAAGTCCTTCGCAGATGGGAAAGCCAGCGTGGCTTACACCCGTTTCCTCGGCTATGACAAAGATTTCGTCATCAACGAGGAAGAAGCCGAAACGGTACGCCTCATCTACAAGCTCTACCTCTCAGGGCTTTCCATCTACGCCATCACGAAAGAGCTGGAGCGGCTTGGCAGGAAAACGGCCACCGGGCTTACGCACTGGACGATATCGGCGGTAACGAGCGTCCTCACGAACGAAAAATACAAGGGCGACGCCATGCTCCAGAAACAGTACACGGTGGATTTCCTCCAGAAAACGGTCAAAAAGAACGAGGGCGAAGTCCCGCAGTATTACGTGAGCGAACATCATCCCGCCATAGTTTCTCCGGAGCTTTTCCAGCTCGTCCAGGCGGAACTGGAGAGAAGGCGAAAGGGACCGAGGCAGTTCAGCGGCATGACCATTTTCTCGTCAAAACTGAAATGCGGTGATTGCGGGGGATGGTACGGGCCGAAGGTGTGGCACTCGAATCAGCCCAACCGCAGCGTGATTTACAGGTGCAACCACAAATACAATGGCGACCGGAAATGCACGACCCCGCATTTTACCGAGGACGAGATAAAGGCCATGTTTGTCAGAGCGTTGAGCAAGCTGGCGGAGGAGAAACAGGAAACCATAGACAATCTTGAGACGCTTCTACAGACGGTTTCCGGCGTTGACGCCCTCGAAGCGGAGAGGAAACGAGTGGATGATGAGGCTACCGCAATTGAGGAGGAACTGCACCAGCTTATCAAAGAAAATGCCCGTGCAGCTCAGGACCAGGAAGAATACGGTCGCAGATACCATGCTGTCTTTGAGCGGTACGAACAGAAAATGCTCAGGAGTAAGGAGCTCACCGAAGAGATTGAAAAACGGCAGACGAGGAGCGCCGGACTCAGAACCTTCATCGACAACTTTGCCAGTCTTGACTTTGAGCTTATGACCTTTGACGAGAGTCTCTGGTCATCGCTGGTGCAATATGTAACGGTTTACACCAAAACCAAAGTGACTTTCACTTTCATCGGAGGCATCGAAGTGCCCCTCGAATAAGCCTTGTCAGGCGTCAGGCGCTCGGGGAGAAGATCCTCAGAGCGCCTGTTTTCACTTTTACGATTCTGCGCTTGTTAAGTACGGCTTTTTGCTTTATAATCAAAACTGGATGATTATATACATCCATGTTAGATCAAGTCAGGGCAATCAATGCCGTAAGGGAAACAGGCGCCAAGGGAGAAGACAAATGCTGCTTTTTTCAACTGTGTTGGATATCAATGAGGGGCTGACGAAGGACGCCTTTATAAAGCTGGTTCTTGAGTGGAATCAGGGCAGTCCGCATACGGAGAACATCATCCCCGGCATCGAGTGGCACGGAGAGCGCAACGTCCGTTATGGCGATGAGCAGATGTGGCTCGAAATCCAGGAGTACCGCAACGGCAATATCATCGCAGTACGGTATGAGAAAACCGAGATTGACGGCGTGGTCTGGGATACCGACTACATCATGAACTTCAATGAGATGAAAATCTCAATCCAACTTCACAGGAGTTACCTTGAAGAGGCGCTGACCGTTGACTCCAAATTCTCCACTCCCCATTTTATAACCATCCTCGCTAAAGCCGGATACCTGAAAGACGATGGCGATTTGCCAGTCACGAAGTTCCCGGTTTTCATTAAAGAAGACAACCTCAGCCTGCTGGCCGGGGTCATTAACGGCACCCAACGCTACCGACTGCCGGTAGTCTATATATCCAAGAATTACGGCCACACCGATCCTGTTGACGTCAAATGGCTATCCAGCAGGCTGAAGGGTGTGGCTCACGTACTTGTCCAGGAGACCCGGTTTACCAATAACGATCTGCGGTTCATGTGCAATGACCGGAACGAGTACAACGGCGCGGTAGGCATCTACTTTCCCAACCAGGCGATGGAACACAAGCGGTTCTTCTATCGGGCGTATCAGGGCTATGACTTTCTGTTGCTCGAAAGGGTTGTCCGCGCTGTCATCGACTACGCCAACGCGCAAATGGTCAAGCCCCTGTACACCTGGCAGGGCGTGAACGTCGCCCTCCTGCGTGACCGATGGAGCAGCCGTGGCGAGGACATCCGCGTCATGGAACGGGCGAAGAAGAGCGCAGAGTTCGCTCAGGAGCTTGCGGAAATCGCGCGGGCTGAGGCCGAGCAGGAGAAGGATGAAGCGCACCAGCTGGTCGATATGACCGATCAGGAGATTGCCCAGATGCGGCGTCAGATCGAGAGCCTGATGCATGAGAACGAACGGCTTACCGCCGAGAATTCAGGTCTGCGCGCCAAGCTGAGCGGAAAGGAATCGATGCCTATCCTCTACCTTGGCGGCGAGGACGAGTTCTTTCCCGGGGAGATCAAGGAGATCATCCTGTCAATCCTGGATAAGGCGCTGGGCGATAAATCCAGGACGCGGGAATCGGATGTGCTGCGCGATATCATTCATAGCAATGGACACCAGCATTCCCGCGAGGCAAGAATCCGGGAGATAAAAGCGAAGCTGAAAGGCTATACAAAGATGAACGCCTCCCTTCGCAGTTACCTTGAAGGGCTGGGATTTGTTATCACGGAGGATGGCAAGCATTATCGCTTGACGTACTATGGGGACAATCGCTATCATACGACACTATCAAAGTCCGCCAGCGATCACCGTGAAGGTGAGAACATTGCGGCTCAGATCATAAAGGATATGCTATGATATGCAGTGTGCGCTGAAGGTGAGGATTAGGCAATGATCAATACGAAGCCTGAATACTTGTATAATCCAGAAAAATGCCCTTGCCCAAGGGGCGGGAGTGTAAACTGCCCTCGGTATCGCAAATGTGAAGTGTGCGTTGCCTTCCACAGGGAGGAAGGTAATCCTCCCCAGACTGCTTGCGAGAAGAAGGGAGGAGTCATGGTGCGCAAATGCACCATGGAGCACCTCAAAGAATATGGGCGAATCTATGCCGCAGCCTTTGCCGGAGAGCCCTGGAATGACCCATGGAAACCGGAAGATGCTGAAACTCACATAAAGGAACTTCTGGAATGCAGAACTTCATATGGGCTTGAGTTTTTGAAAGACGGACAGGTGGCTGGTTTCATACTCGGCACTTCTATGCTGTTTCATTATGGACGCACATTTGAAATCAATGACCTTGCGGTTGCACCGGATTTTCAGGGGATTGGCATTGCGAAACAGCTAATGGGAGAATTGCTTCGTGACCTCAAAAAGCAGGGAATAGTTGGTGTTCATCTGATTACTGCCAGCGCAGGATTCTTGCCGGAATTCTATGACCGATTTGGTTTCAAAAAGGAAAACGATGTCATCCTGATGGGACTGGATTTTTAAAGCACCTCAAAAAACTGATGCGTGGGTGGTAGATGTTATGAGCAGAATTGGATTTGATCAGGAGGTGCATCCTCTTCAGTTGCAACTGAGGGTTTGCTCTTTTCCGGACATACAGGGTATAGCAAACAGATGTAGCGTAACATTAAATCTTCAGGATGGTACGATCCGTAATTATCATACGGATGAAGAACAAATCAGCACAATCACCCGAGAATATACTGCAAGCGATAGTGAGTTGAAAGAACTGTACAGTTTTCTGACTTTGGCAGACATCGATAATTTCGAAGCTTTGCCGGATGCGGAATTAAGTCAATATGAAACGGGTTACTATGACTGGGCGGCATTACGATATATTCTCATCGCTGAAGAAGGTAAAATGTCAGATGGCATAAGACATCGTATCTATTCTAATGACCCCATTGAAATGGCCTTGGAGTGGATGCGCAAGGTGCTACCGTTCGATCTGGAACTATAATTTGACATGTTTAAATGATCCTTTGGATTAAGTGCAATTGACCGCCTGAAAGCGAGGTGACGGAATATGGAACGGCTGCGCTGCGTGGTCGAGCGGATCACATACCAGAACGAGCAGAACGGATATTCCGTCATCAAGTGCGCCGCCAAAGGCTACAACGATCTTATCACGGTGGTCGGCGCGATGCCCGATGTCCATGTCGGTTCAGTACTGACGCTTACGGGAACATGGAAGTTGGACGCTAAGTACGGTCGGCAGTTCGCCATAGAGACGTTCGAGGAGACACTCCCCGCAACCGTGTATGGCATAGAGAAGTACCTCGGCTCCGGACTGGTCAAGGGCATCGGGCCGAAGTTCGCCAAGCGTATCGTGCAGGAGTTCGGCGCGGAGACGCTGACCGTCATCGAGGAAAGTCCCGATGACCTGATCCGCGTACCTGGCATCGGCAAGGTGCGCGTAGAGCGAATCAAGAAATCATGGGTGGAGCAGAAAGAGATCAAGAACATCATGCTCTTCCTGCAGGGGCATGATGTCAGCACAGCCCATGCTACTAAGATATACAAGCAGTACGGCGCTGACAGCATCAACGTCGTAAAGGAGAATCCGTACCAGCTGGCGGACGACATCTGGGGTATCGGCTTTAAGACGGCTGATACCATCGCCACCAAACTGGGCTTTGCAAAGGACGCTTTTGTGCGTATGCGCAGCGGCCTGATGTACACGCTGAACAAGCTGGCGGAGGAAGGCCATTGCTATGCCGTCCGCGATCAGCTGCTCGAAACAGGCGCGAAACTGCTGGAGGTAGAAGCCAGTAGTTTGTCTGGCACTTTGGATGAGATGATCCAGGCTGAGGACGTTATCGTCACGCAGATACCGGAATCGGAGGACTTTGCGATCTATCTGCCGCCGTTCTATTTTGCTGAGATCGGTGTGCAGAACAGGCTGGGAAAGATCAAGGATGCCGCCCCGGAGAAGCCTGTCAATGAGCAGCTGGAGGTTGCATCCGACATCGAGTACGATGAGGTGCAGCTTCAGGCCATCCAGACAGCGAGAACCAGCAAGGTCATGATACTCACCGGCGGCCCCGGTACTGGCAAGAGCACAACAACCATGGGCATCATCCGCGCTTTTGCGGGTATGCGCATCCTGCTTGCCGCACCGACTGGTAGGGCTGGGAAGCGGCTATCCGAGGTGACGGGCATGGAGGCGAAAACTATCCACCGTCTCCTGGAGTTCAAGCCCCCGGAAGGGTATAAGCGGAAAGAGGATAATCCGCTGGAGGGTGACGTACTCATCGTGGACGAGTGCTCCATGGTGGACGTCATGCTCATGTACTCGCTCCTCCGCGCCGTCCCGGATACCATGAGAATCATTCTTGTGGGTGATGTGGATCAGCTGCCTTCCGTTGGGGCGGGCAACGTCCTGCGGGATATGATCGAGAGCGCTGTGTTCCCGGTCGTGACTTTGACGAAGATATTCAGACAGGCTGCGTCCAGCAGGATAATCACGAACGCGCACAGAATCAACCATGGAGAATATCCTGATCTCTCCAATGGCCAGGGCACGGACTTCTTCTTTCAGGGGACAGAAGACCCTGAGCAAGCGGCTCCGCTCATCGTTGATCTGGTGCGGAATCGGCTGCCCAAATTCTACAAAGTTGCTCCGCAAGCCATACAGGTGCTGACGCCCATGCAGAGAGGTGTGGTCGGCGCGGCGAACCTGAATCAGGTGTTGCAGGCGGCAGTTAATCCGTCCGTTACTGACAGCCACGGAAACACAACGCCCGAGCTAAAGCGCGGAGGCTATACTTTCCGTCCCGGCGACAAGGTGATGCAGGTCAGGAACAATTACGACAAGGAAGTCTTCAACGGCGATATCGGCACGGTGCAGAGCATCAGCCTTGAGGACAGGTCGCTCACGATACTGTTTGATGACCGGAACGTTGAGTATGACATCACCGAGCTGGATGAGATCGTGCTGGCCTACGCTACCACGGTCCACAAAGCCCAGGGCGCTGAATATCCCATCGTGGTCATGCCCGTCATGATGACGCACTTCGCCATGCTTCAGCGCAACCTGCTCTACACCGGGGTTACCAGAGCAAAGAAAACGCTGGTGCTGGTCGGGCAGAAAAAGGCTATCGGATATTGCGTCAGGAACGTGACGGTTGACAAGCGGAACACTCTGCTGGCGGAGAGGCTTGCCGGAAAGGTGCCGAAAAGCTCAACGATGGCCATGCCACCGTTCTCAGAGAAGGCAAGTCGCTTCATATGCTTCGATGTGGAGACTCCGAACTCAAGGAACGATCGGATGAGCGCTATCGGCATCGCGGTTGTTGAGGACGGGAAGGTAACAGAGGAGTTCTTCAGCTACGTCAACCCGGAGGAGCCTTTTGACGCCTTCAACACAGAACTGACGGGCATCAGTGCGGAGACGGTTGTGGGCGCGCCGACCTTCCGCGATCTGTGGCCAAGGATAAAGCTCTTGATGGCAAGCGGCATTCTCGTTGCCCACAACGCGCCGTTTGACATTGGCGTGTTGAAGAGGTGCCTGCTCGACTACGGTATTGGCTGGAAAGAACGAGCGCCGTATGCATGCACCGTCAGGATCGGCAGAGCGGTTCTTCCGAACATGAGGCATCGGCTGAACGACATGTGTGCGTATTATGGCATTGAGCTGGATCACCATAAGGCTGACAGCGACAGCCGGGCATGCGCCGAGATACTGATCCGATACATACAGGCGGATGTGAAGATCAGCGATTACGTAAGGTCGTGGTGGATGAAGTAATGCGCATTACACATTTATTACAATTGCGCGGTTTCATCTTACGTGTGACATTGACACCTGGGGATGGAGGGAATATTGATGAACAGCCAAGAAGAACTGTATTTTCAGATGCTGTCTAAAGATAGGTCTGAAAGTGCGGATATGCTTGAAAAACCATCAATGCGTGGTATTAAAAACAGTGTTGTTGAGAAGTATTCCGATCAAGCACATTTCATATATGAATTGTTACAAAACGCTGATGATGCCAGGGCAACGACTGCCCGCTTTATCCTTGAACCTACTCGGCTAATCTTTGCTCACAATGGTAGCCGGCATTTTTCAGTGTCTAATCCTAATGATGAGGATCGAGATTCTGAATCGGGTATGCTGGGTGATGTTAATGCCATAACATCAATAGCTAATTCAAATAAGACAGAAGCTTCGATCGGAAAATTTGGCGTGGGATTTAAAGCAGTATTTCAGTATACTTCGACTCCCCATATCTATGATCCGAAGTTCCATTTTAGAATTGATCGCTTCATTGTGCCTATAATGTTAGATGGAGACTTCCCTGGTCGTCGACCGGAAGAGACGCTTTTCGTATTTCCATTTGACCATCCGGATCGAGATGCACATGAGGCGTATAATGATATTTCCGACAAGCTCCTTAATCTGTCTTTTCCGCTTCTCTTCCTATCGAGTATTAGGGAGATTGAGTTTGAATTCGATGACATAATTGGATTATACGGCAAAAGCATTAAAGAAACTCTAATGTTTGGCAACACCGTTTCTGAACACATTTGCCTGACTCAGAACAATGGTGATGTGTTTACTGATGAAGATTTATGGCTTTTCTCGCGAACCGATGAGTTCAACCGCAGATATTCTGTAGGTTTCTTTATAGATCAAGATGGGCATCTTCGTTCAATTAATGAACCAGCATTCTGCTTCTTTCCTACAAAAGAAGTGACGGGGCTCAATTTTATAATTCATGCGCCATTTCTCCTGACAGACAGCCGTGAAGGTATACGCGCTGGTGTTCCTCATAACGACACCATGCTGCTAAAACTGGCAGACTTGTCCGCAGATGCATTAGTATACTTGAGAGAAATTGGGGAAAAACATAATACCATGCTGATCGACGATAATATCATCAGCATTATACCCGTTAATCCAGATCAGTTTAGTGATCCCGCCAACAAGAGAAAAGTATCTTTTCTCCCTTTTTATGAGGCAATAAGAAAGAAACTTGCAAGCGAAAGATTATTACCATCTTCAGATGGTTATGTCAGCGGTGCTAACGCATATTGGGCTTCTGTCTCACAGCTTCCGCAGCTATTCAGTAATGAGCAGTTGGGGTTGATTGCTGAAAATCAAAAAGCAAAATGGGTTTTTACATCTTTAGCTCGTGATGAAGTTCAAAGAAATAACAGGGCACTATTTAGTTATATTGACGGCTTGGTAAAAACAAGTATAAACGAGGACATAATTCTTAGTGGTCGTTCCAGAGAGTTTTATTACAATCGTTTTGGGTCAAGATCCAGCCTCGAATATATCAAAGGGATAACTGCGAGTTTTATTGAAACCCAGACATTTGATTGGCTTCACCGTTTTTACAAGTGGCTCTCTGAAACTAAGCACAGAACAGAGATAGCTGACGATAAACCTATCTTTTTGGATCAGGATGGCAAGGCCACTGCTGCATTCGATAAAGCACACCACTCGATTCTTTTTTTGCCGGTAAAAGATGTATCTGGCTATAGAGTTGTACATCCCAAATTGCTTGATAATCCTGATACCCTCAAGTTTATTGAGCAGCTTGGAATTAAGCAACCTTCACTCAAGGATCAGATATATAACATTATACTCCCTATGTATAGGCAAGGCATTGAGGTGGATTCTGATTCACACTTTATGCTTTTCTTCAAGTATTTCTGTAAGTGCTCCAATGATGAAGTTGAAGATTTTATCAATTTGATCAAAATGTATGAGTTTCTTCGCTACCGTGACATGAATGACCAGACAACACACCATGGAACTGCAAGCTCCATGTATATGCCTACTCCCACATTAATACGGTATTTTAATACAAAAGAATCAGTCCGATTTGTTGCGCTTAACGATTACTTGGCAATGGTAGGCTCTGAAAAAGAGAAACAACTGAATTCCTTTCTGATCGCGCTTGGTGTTTGCACCCAACCTCAAATAATTAAAAAGGAGGATAATGGATATAACAGAAGAAAGTCTGAGTCGTTTATAGATGGGCTTATTGAGTATCTTACATTTGTTGAGGTCAAAGGCAATGTAGATGATTCATTATTCTTGTGGACCCTACTATGCACTTTGGCAGATGATCATATATTGTCATGGAATGTAATGAGCAAATCTATTGGCTCACGTCCGGATGGGAGGTATAAATTTCGGTACGACTACGAAGAGTCTGAAACGGCGCTTGCTCTAAAAACTAAAAAATGGATTGTTGATACTGAAGGTGCTTTCTCCTCACCGCAGAATATATCAATTAACCGAATGGCCCCCCAGTATTCTCTTGATAGTACTGGATCAGAGGAAATATTCCAGCTGCTGGGTATGGAATATGATACTCCTGTGCCTGAGGAAGAGGATAATACTGATAATCTAACCGATGCTCAGAAGGAAAAAATCCAATTTGCAGATCGACTCAGGGAGATGGGAATTGATGAGGACGATTTAGAGGAATTTCTGGAATTCAAACGCCAAAAAGAAGCACAGAAACGTGCAGAAGAATTGTCAAAATCCCAGGGGGCTAATGCGGGAGCTCATCAGCAAACCACAGACGGTTCGAGTGGACACGGCAATCCTGATAGTGATGATGAAGATTATTTCGTTGATCAATCCGATGGTGATGAGTCTTCTTCATCCGCCGACAAAAGAAGGAAACTGGATAAGCCAACATCACGGGTCGTAAGAGACATCGTCAGAAGGACAAGAGACAAAGCATCAAGTGGAACTCCTCAAGATCAACCCTTGGAGGAGTTGACTGACGTGGATCAAGATGATCTAACACCAGCCCCGATTGATTACAGTAAGCGCATTGAGAAGGCAAAGCAGAAGAGTGCGGCTGAAATTGAAAAAATAGCATACTTTGAAGAGCTACAGACCAGAGCGATGGAATCTAAGAAGTATTCCTATGGCTGGTTTAGAGCTTTGCTGGAGTTGGAATGCATCAATAGCGGTGAAGCAAATTCAAATAGCAAAGAAGTATCTATTTCTTTTGCTCGAGTAGAAAGAGAACCTGGTACTATGCGTACGTTGGTACTTAGGCATCCAGATCGCTATATTCCTCAATTCATGGAAGATTTGGCTGATATACCATTAGTTCTTCATATGAGAGACAAGACAAAGACTATTGCTATTGAAGTGGCAAACATCAAATCATATACTCTTCGCGTAAAAATGAAGAACAGTGCTGATATAGATGGTATCGATCTGTCTTCCGTGACTTCAGCTACCATTGATGCCAAAAGCCCTGTATTCCTTCTCGAAGAACTTAGAAAGCAATTCGATGCATTAGGAAATGAGCGTGGGTTCTCTGATGACTTTGATATGCAGAACAATCTTTGTGAGAATATCGAATTTGTTTTTGGCCCTCCTGGAACAGGCAAAACCACACATCTCGCAAGGAATGTTCTTATTCCAATGATGCAGAGCAGTGCTGATTGTAAGGTGCTGGTCTTAACTCCCACTAATAAATCTGCTGATGTTCTTGTGCGGAGAATAATGGAGGTCTCAGAGGATACCAGCTACAATGAGTGGCTGGTGAGATTTGGCGCTACTGGTGATGAGGAAATAGAGCAAAGTGCAGTATTTCGTGATAAGACGTTCGACATTCGTAAACTACGTCGTAACGTTACTGTAACTACGATTGCAAGATTTCCATATGACTTCTTCATGCCTCAGGGATCAAGGGTTTTTCTTCACGGTCTCAACTGGGACTATATCGTTATTGATGAAGCTTCCATGATTCCGCTTGCAAATATTGTATTTCCTCTCTACAAGAAAACGCCAAGAAAGTTTATTATTGCTGGGGATCCGTTCCAAATTGAGCCAATAACATCGATTGATCTATGGAAGAATGAGAATATCTACACAATGGTGAAATTGGATTCCTTCACCGAACCGAAAACAGTGCCTTATCAATATCAAGTCGAACTACTGACAACTCAGTATAGGAGCATTCCTGATATTGGTTACATCTTTAGCAACTTTGCATATGGAGGTATACTGCAGCACTACCGTAAGTCAGATAGTCAGAGACCTCTGAATGTAGGGAACGACCTGGGTGTTGAAACGCTGAACATTATAAAATTCCCTGTCAGCAAATATGAAAGTATTTATCGGTGTAAGAGATTACAGCATAGTAGTTCATATCAGGTCTATTCGGCTTTGTTTACTTTCGAGTATGTCTGCTATCTGTCCAAGGCGATTGCAGAGAACAACCCTGATAGTATGTTTAAGATTGGAGTTATAGCTCCGTACAGAGCCCAGGCGGATATGATTGATAAGTTGCTGGCATCCGAGACATTACCAAAGGAAGTTGATGTCCAAGTAGGAACAATTCATGGATTTCAAGGAGACGAGTGTGACATCATATTTGCGGTATTCAATACACCGCCCACAATCTCCGCTTCCAAGGATATGTTCTTGAACAAGCGTAATATAATTAACGTATCTATCAGCCGGGCCCGGGATTACCTGTTTATCGTAATGCCGGATGACGAAACGGAGAATATCGCCAATTTGCGACTGGTAAAGCGAGTAGAACAACTCGCTCACAACACAGATGCTTGGAATGAGTTCTTGTCCCCAGATCTTGAAGAATTGATGTTCGATGATTCTCATTATTTGGAGAACAATGCGTTCTCTACAAGCCACCAAAGCGTAAATGTTTATGGCCTCCCTGAGAAACGCTATGAGATAAGAACAGAAGATAGCGCTGTTGATGTTCAAATTCATCGTGAAGCCCAGCGTGCGGATCCAGAGAAGCCCGACGTTTTCAGTCAGACATCAATCATTCAATCTGTTGGAAGCGAAAGCGCAAAAGTAAACCTTGTCCCTGCGCCATTAAGAGAATTGGCATTTCAAATAAGAGTATCTGGCGCACTTGCCGGCACATATCAGCTTGTGCCATATTCCGGCAAGCTCAAAGACTATACAGACGCCAGAGTGCAGGCAATGTTTATACCTCAAGAACGGGCTGGAAGAGAGAAACTTGTACCTGTAGCAGTGGATTTGGATAATAGATTGATATATGTTTCAATGGCTAACTATAAATTCTATGAGCACGCTTTCCATTCTGGAAAGGCAACTGAATTGCGGAAAACATACTTTGCATAATGAATTGATAGCATTTTCATTGCGTTTCCATGTAGGACGTGTTTGCCCAGAGGTACTACAGAAACATGAGGAAGGATTTCGACAAGACGTTGCGGGCAACCTTAAGACTGGAGAGACGCGTATTAGAGATTGTGATATTTGTAGACAATGCCAAGAAACGATGAAAAAACATGGGACAAATGACCGATAGTATGCTATACTATAAGTTGGATTTATAGGGAGGTGAGCGGTGTGCCAAGCGAGCCTGAAAAGCGTCTTCATCGTTGCTGCTTCACTGGCCACCGTCCGGAGAAACTGGACGAGCCTCCCGAAGAAGTGCAGAGATGGCTGGAAGAACAGATTGACCAGGCCATCGCCGATGGCTATACTACGTTTATTTCCGGTTGCGCCATGGGCGTAGACATCTGGGCTGGTCAGATTGTCCTCCGCAAAAAGAAAGAAAATGCGGAGCTTCATCTGATCGCCGCCACTCCCTGGCCGGGCTTCTCAAGCAGGTGGAGCCCAGAATGGCAGCAACAGTACACAGACCTCCTGCGTAACGCCGACCTGGTCGTGAACGTCTGCTCCCACTACCATAATGTGGTGTTCCAGCAGAGGAACGAGTGGATGGTCGACCGATGCAACAGGGTGATCGCGTACTACAACGGTGCTCCCGGCGGCACGAAGAATACCATCGATTATGCCCAGAACAAGGGTGTTGAGGTTGTGACCAATAACCCCGACTATGAGAATCGCCCGAAGAAGGAGCGTAAGCCCAAGGAGGAACCGCCACCACCGCTTGAGTATCCTGAGAACATCATCACCGACATCGGGCTTGAGCGGGTATTCGGAGAGGACAAGTATACTGAACTGAACTTCGACAAGCTGCAGGGGCTTGAGCACATCATCAGTTTGTTGCCTGAGAAGAGTCAGGAGATACTGCATCTCCGCTATCAGGAGAGGCAGACGCTGCAGGCTTGCGGAGACCAATTCGGCTTCAGCCGGCAGCGGGCTCAGCAGGTGATCTCACAGGCTATCAAGCGACTTCGCCATCCAACGCGCATCGTCTTCATCCGCGATGGTTTCGTACAAGCGGAACTGGCGGAGATGATCAAGTGCGCTGAGGAGATGAAAAGCATCCTCCACGCCCAGCGGAAGAAGTATCCGCTGATGACGGAGGAGGATGTGGTCAAGCTGGTGTTCCAGGGGATGCTGGGTGTTGGGCATCTGATCACCTCCGAGCAGGATGCGCTGGAGCGACTCCATGCTGAGATGAGCGCATTGGAGCCCGACGGGAACGAGCCGCTGACGGAGCGCGTTAGCCCACAGTGGTTCAGGCTGAACCTGAGAGCGGCAAAGGCCAGGGGAATGACTGAAGCGGATATCGCTTATCTGCTCATCGAGTCAGCCAGGAAGAAGCCACTGATCTTCACCCGGCAGAACGTCTACAACTTCTGCGTGAAGCTGGACGGGTCGGATGCCATGAAGGCCGCAGCCGAGAAAGTGCTGGATGAGAACTGGCTGCCATCCCACTCCCAGCAGTATCGGGAGGCCTATCATCCAGCATACCGGGTGCTGCATAAGGACTTTCGGAAACTGCCAAGAAAGGCTGAGAGCGAGGATTTTAACGAAGATGGCGGCAGGGAATCTTGTGAAAATGCCGAAAGCTAAGGTGGACAATTTTCCCGGAAAATTGGACAAGAGCTGGATGCAAGCGTTGAGAAGTATCGAATTAAACGTGCCGATGAACCCCTGCCCCTGCGGATATTACGGCAGCCGGGTCCGCCCCTGCCGGTGCAATGAGCACGAAATCCGCCGGTATCTGGAGCGGATCTCCGGCCCGCTGCTCGACCGCATCGACCTGCAGGTCGAGACGGACGCCGTCCCGGTGGACGAGATCAGCAAAGCGGGGGAGAGCGAGTCCAGCGCTTCCGTCCGCGCCCGCGTGCAGGCGGCCCGGAAACGCCAGCTGGAGCGCTTTTCCGGCACGGCCATCACCTGCAACGCCCAGGCCACCGGCAGCGCGGTGCACGAGCTGTTCCCGCTGAACGACGCCTGCAGTAAGGTGCTTTTAAAGGCGGTGGACAGGTTCCACCTGTCCATGCGTGCCTACACCCGGGTGGTCAAGGTGGCCCGGACGATCGCCGACCTGGCGGGGGAAGAGGACATCGCGCCCCAGCATATCCTGGAGGCGGTGCAGTACAGGACGCTCGATGGGAAGTACTGGGGGAAATGATGTTTGCTGTCCGACCATGTCCGGGCGGAAACGGCATAAAAATCACGCCGGGGCGGTTTTACCGTCCCGGCGTGCGTGATAAATCAAAGCCCTGAAAGGGAATCCCCTCAGCGGCGGCCCCTGTATCTGGAGAGCAGCCTCGATTTGGTGGCGCGGCCGACGATGCCGTCCACCTTCAGGCCGTTCCTGCGCTGGAAGGCCATTACGGCGGACCTGGTCCTGTCGCCGAATTTGCCGTCGGCCCGCCCGCAGGAATAACCCAGGGCGTTGAGCATGGTCTGGAGGGTCCTTACGTCCGAGCCTGTCATGATGGGATAGGTCCGCTTCAGCGTCCGGGAGCCCAGACTGCCTGTGTACCAGTAAGAAGAGGGCCTGGGAATGGAAGGGACGGAGGGGACGGACGGATAGGACGGATAAACGGGCATGATCGACGGCGGGGTAACGGGAGCCGACGGAGCGGTGCTGACGGGTGTGATCGGGAACCACTGCAGCCCATTGGCGCTGCCTGCGTACGTGGCCGGAAGGATGGTCACGGTCAGAAGGACAGCCAGCAGAACGACACGTTTTTTCATGTGAGATTGCTCCTTTCCATGGTACCGCCGGATATTCCGCCGGTGAATAACAGGAAAAGCCGGTCGGCTCCGTCTTTTTTCATCCAGGTGGGGTCGGTCGATGGGTGTTCGGGTGAGACGCGGAAGATGTCATCATTTGATATTATTATTGTAAACTCTTTTTCGGAAAAATGCAATAAAAAAATGAAGGTTTCATGAAAAAATCCACCATATTTTGTGAATCGGCAGGAAAAGTCATCAATCGGTTGACAATTGGCCCGGAAAACCAGTTGATCGTTGACGGCCGCCCGGATCTGTGAGAAAATAGGGGCGGATCAATAGGTACAGCTGCGTTTTCCATATGGAGAGATGATCTTCCGGGCAGTGCCGGACCTGAACACCGGGTACCGCCGCGGATCATGCTGATCGGGAGGGCTGTCCGTGAAAATAAGAACCGCATGCAGCATGCTCGTCTGCCTGGCGCTGATCATCTGCCCCGCCCTGGGGGAAGAACTGCCGGGTGCGCAGGAGCCGGAGCCGGCGGTTACCTGGGAGAAGCTGTCTGCCGACCTGCTTCAGGCATATGAAAGCGTAAGGCGGATCGATGCGGACACGGAAGCGATGGACGACCGGGTGGCAGCCGCCGTGGCGGAGCACTGGAAAAAGGTCTACCTGGACCCGGATTACCGGCTGTACCTTTTTGGGCGTGACGACCCCGCCCTGCTGCCGGTACGGGACCGGCATGCCTTTGTGGTGCTGGGCTACCAGCTCAGAAACGGGGAAATGACGGAGGAGCTCCGGGGCCGCTGCGACGCCGCGGCCGCCGCGGCGAGGGCTTTCCCGGCATCGATCCTGGTCTGCACCGGCGGGGCGACGGGGGGAAACAACCCGGATGGCCATACGGAAGCCGGGCGGATGAAGGACTATCTGGTGCAGGCGCACGGCATCGCGCCGGAGCGCGTTTTTACCGATGAGCAGGCGCTGACCACAGCTGAAAACGCGGTCAATACCTTTGCGATCCTGCGTCAGCAGGGGATCCGGGCAATCACCCTCGTGACCTCGTCCTACCACCAGCGCTGGGGGCAGGTGCTGTACAACGCGATGGCCGCCCGGTACCGGTTCGAACTGGATTACCCGGTGGAGCTAATCGGCAATTACTGCTTTGACGTTACGTCTGCCGACCCGTATTACGCGCGGACCGCCCTGTCCCAGCTGAAAACGATCCTGAAACTGACGCGGGAAGAACTGACGGCCCCCGCGGGGCGTCCGGGGCAGTGACCCTGTTCTGACGGCCGACGGGGATGACACCAAAAACAAATACAGCAAAGGACGGAGAAAAAAATGTATCAGAACGGACAGACACAGCAGGACGGCGGGATCCTCCGCTTCCTGGGCAGGGGGGCGGCCTTCAACCCTGCCCTGGGCAACACCTCGGCCTATGTCAGAGAAGGAGAAAGGCTCCTCCTGCTGGACTGCGGGGAGTCGGTTTTTGAGCGCCTCGTGACGAGGGGCGTGCTCGATGGGATCAGGGAAGCGTATTTCGCTGTCTCCCACCTGCACAGCGACCACTGCGGCTCCTTGGGCACGACGGTCCTGTACTGCCGCGAGCGGCTGGGCGCGAAGGTCTTTATGCTGCTGCCGCCCGGGGAGGAAGCGTATGCCGCGTCGGTCAGGCAGCTGCTGTCCCTCTTCGGGGTGGCGGAGGAGGATTACGAAGTGATGGACCCGGCGCTGATGCCCGCTTTTCAGGCCTTCAGCAGCCTGCGCTACGCAAGGACCGTTCATTCCCCGGGGATGACCTGCTTTTCCTTTGTGCTGGAAACCCCGCGGGGCGGCGTCTTTTACTCGGCGGACAGCCACACGACCGACGCGCTGGAAGCGTTCCTGCGCACCCATGATCAGGTGGCCATGATCTACATGGAAACGACGGACCAGGATATTCCCGGCGGCGTCCATCTGCCCCTTTCCCGGCTGCAGGCCGTACTGACGCCGGAACTGGCGGCCAGAACCCGGCTGATGCACCTGGGCAGCAGCCGCTGCATCGATATGGCGAAGGAAGCGGGCTTCCGGATCGTCAGCGCGGAGGAATGAGGGCCGGCGGGGAGCCGGCGCGGAACAGAAAAAGACAGCTTCATCAACCACAGAACGGAGGGAAAGGGCATGTACGGATTCAACTACTATACCCCGACCAAGGTGGTCTTCGGCAGGGGAACCGAAACAAAATGCGCCGAACTGATCCGGGAATTCGGCGGAAAAAAAGTACTGATCCATTACGGCGGCGGCAGCGTGGTCCGTTCCGGGCTGCTCAAACGCGTAACGGATACCCTGGAGGAGGCAGGCATTCCTTACGTCACCCTGGGCGGCGCGGTGCCCAACCCGCGGCTGGGGCTGGTGTATGAGGGGATCGGACTGTGCAGGAAGGAAGGGGTCGATTTTCTGCTGGCGGTTGGCGGCGGCAGCGCCATCGACTCGGCCAAGGCCATCGGCTACGGCGTTGCCAACGAAGGGGACGTCTGGGATTTTTATGATTACAAACGGGAGGCGTCCGCCTGCCTGCCGCTGGGCGTGATCCTGACCATCGCCGCCACCGGCAGCGAAATGAGCGATTCCTCCGTCATCACCAAAGAGGAAGGGCTGGTCAAGCGCGGGTACAGCAGCGATTACAGCCGGCCCAGGTTCGCGATCATGAACCCGGAGCTGACCATGACCCTGCCGGATTACCAGACGGCCTGCGGCTGCACGGACATCATGATGCACACCATGGAGCGCTATTTTACCAACGGCGGCAATATGGAGATCACGGATGCCCTGGCGGAGGGCCTGCTGCGTACGGTCATGAAAAACGCGGAGATTCTCGCGGAGGATCCCCAAAACTACGATGCCCGGGCCGAAGTGATGTGGGCCGGCAGCCTGTCGCACAACGGGCTGACGGGCTGCGGGAACGACGGGGGAGACTGGATGACCCACAAGCTGGAGCACGAGCTGGGCGGCCTGTATGACGTGGCGCACGGGGCTGGGCTTGCGGCGATCTGGGGCAGCTGGGCCAGGTATGTGTACAGAGACTGCCTGCCGCGCTTTACGCGGTTTGCCGTGAACGTGATGGGTGTTGAGGCCGCCGGGACGGATGAGGAAACCGCCCTGCGCGGCATTGAAGCCCTGGAGGTCTTCTTCCGCCGGATCCATATGCCGACGAACCTGCGCGAGCTGGGCGTCAGCGCAACGGAAGAGGATATGAGGACGATGGCGCGCAAGTGCGCCGTCGGGGTGAACGGGGCCATGGGCTCGGCAAAGCTGCTCCGGGAGGCGGACATGCTGGCTATCTTTGAGATGAGCCGGTAAGGGGCTGTTGCACAGCCCCCGAAAGGGGGACACGTCCCCCTTTCGTTAACCCCCTCGCCTTTGCCTCTCGTCCCTTCGGGACTCCCGGGCGGCAAAGGCGCAATGAAAGAATTTTTGCTCCGCAGGAGTTGATTTGGTTTCCTTACCCAGGGTTTATTCCTGCTGCGCAAAAATTCATCCTCGCACCGCACATGTCGCTGCTGCGGATTGATTATGGAGGGGCTGTGGCCCCTCCAAACCACCCCCAGGATTGTTGAGTTCCGGTGAATCGCTGTTCCACTACTTGTTCTGATTCTATGTCTGATGATAACAGAAGCGGGTATTGCAGTTTTTGTTACTGCAGCACTGGTAGTACAGTAAAAATACAGCAACGGCCCCGGGATGGAAAAGAACGAAGAAGAAGATACATTGTGCCAATAGGCAGATTGTGCTATAATTCATGCAATAACGGCTTTCTTCGCGTGAAGGGCCGGCTGTTTACACTACTATGATTCGGGAGGAAACCACTGTGAAAAAAATCATCTCTCTGGCGCTCTGCCTGATGCTGTGCGCGGCGCTGCTGCCCGCCGCGGCGGAAGGAAACGTGGTGCGTATTGCCTTTGGCTATGACCCCAATACCCTGGACTACGGCATGTCCAACCTGGACACCGCGAACTTCATCCTGACCCACATCGCGGAGACCCTGCTGATGCAGGACGCTTCCGGGGCCTATGTGCCCGGCGTGGCCGAGAGCTACAAAAAGAGCGACGACGGCCGGGTATGGACCTTTACCATCCGCCAGGGCCTGACCTATCAGGACGGTCAGACGCCCATCACCGCGGACGACCTGTACTACGCGGCCCAGCGTCTGCTGAACCCCGCCGACCCCAAGGACAACGCTACCTTCCAGCTCGTCAATTCCGAAGCGTTCTACAACGGCGAGATCACTTCCTTTGACGAAGTGGGTGTCAAAAAGCTCGACGATTACACCATCGAGTATACCTTCGTGAACCCCACCTATGAAAGCACGTTCACCGGCACGAGCCTGTATGCTCCCCTGGAGCAGGCTTATGTGGAGGCGGGCGGCGAAGTGTACGGCTCCTCCTCTTACCTGCCGCTGGCCAACGGCCCCTACATGGTGGGCGAATGGCTGGACGACGCCAGCGTGACCCTGGTCAAAAACCCTGCTTTCCATGACCCCGAGAAGGCCAAAGCCGATGAAATCAGGATCACCCTGAATGCTTCCGCCGACGTGATCGTGGACATGATGCTGGCGGGCGAGCTGGACATCGCGTCCGTGCAGAACCCCCTGCAGCTGCAGACCCTGGAAGACGCCGGCTTTGTCAAGGGCGAATCCTTCTCCTCCACCTATCAGGGCCTGAACCTGCGCGCCGGCGGCAAGAGCCCGGAGACCGGCAAATTCCTGTCCAACGCCAACTTCCGCCGCGCGATCAACACCGCCCTGGACCGCGAAGCCCTGACCGCTTCCGTCATGTCCGGCTTTACGCCCACCTGGCGCCTGAGCTCCCCCGGCGAACCCGCCTTTGACGCCAATCCCGACTACAGGGCCTGGGATACCAAGGCCAACGTGGAACTGGCCAACCAGTACCTGGACGCCGCCCTTCAGGAGCTGGGCGTCACCAAGGACCAGATCCCCGTGATCGAGCTGATGTGCTACGAATCCCAGGGCGCGATCGACAGCCTGGCGGCCGTGCAGGATCAGCTGCGCGTGAACCTGGGCCTGGAGACCGAGATTGCCCCCTGCACCATTCAGGTGATGATTTCCAACGCCATGAGCGGCAGTTATGACCTGTGGTGGGGCGGCAACGAAGTGTCCGTGCCGGATGCCTGCGAGTCCTATCTGGACGGCTTCCGCTCCAACAGCGGGGTGCCGCTGCGCGGCTATGCCGACCCGGAATTCGACGCCCTGTTTGAGGCGGCCGTTTCCTCCGCCACGCTGGAAGAGCGCCTGGCCAACTATGCCAAACTGGAAGCGTATTTCTGCGAGAACGCCATGTGCATCATCCTGGGCTGGGACGCCCATTACCTGGTCACCGCGCCCGGCGCGTCCGGCTTCTACATCCGGGACGGCGGCGATATCGACCTGAGCGGATTCACCAAGTAAACCCCTGTATGCGAACCCGGCGGGAGCCGTGCCGGAAGACGGCTCCCGCCTTTTCTGTGAAAGAGGACGTATTTGATGGGCAGATATGTGCTGAACAAAGTGCTGATCGCCGCTGCGACCGTGTTTGTGCTGGCGACGGCCACCTTTTTTCTGATGAAGCTGATCCCCGGCGATCCCTTCGCCAACCTGAAGACGAAGGCGGCGGTGCAGGAAAAGCAGCGGGAATACTACGGCCTGGACCGGCCGGTGCCGGAGCAGTATGTCCGGTACATGGGCAACCTGCTGAAGGGCGATCTGGGCTGGAGCCTCAAAAAGGCGGGGCGCAGCGTCGTGGACATCATCCGGGAAGGGTTTCCGGTGTCCGCCAGACTGGGCCTGACCAGCCTGGTGTTCAGCGTGATGATCGGGCTGCTGTTCGGCATCCTCTGCGCCCAGTACCGCAACCGCTGGCCGGATTACCTGCTGCTGATGGTGGCGGTGCTGGGCATTGCCCTGCCCAGCATGGTGCTGGGGCCGCTGATGCGGTATTTTTTCGGCGTCCGGCTCAAATGGCTGCCGGTGGTGGGCTGGGGAACGCCTGACAAGATGATCATGCCGGCCATCGTGCTGGGCCTGGGAACCGTCGCGGGGGAGACCCGCGCGATGCGGGCCAGCATGCTGGGCGTGATGACTCAGGACTATATCACCACCGCCCGGGCCAAGGGCCTGAGCCCGGTGCAGGTGGTCGCCCGGCATGAGATCAAGAATTCCCTGGTGCCCATTGTGACCGGCCTGGGCATCCGGATCGCCAGCATCATGATGGGTTCGTTCGTGGTGGAGAGCATGTTCCTGATCCCGGGCCTGGGCAGGTATTTTGTGGATTCGATTACCAACCTGGACTATCCGCTGATCATGGGCCTGACGATTTTTTACGGCTCGTTCCTGGTGACGATGAACCTGCTGGTGGATGTGGCCTACGGCCTGCTGGACCCGCGGATCCGCGAAAGCGGCAGGAAGGGGGACTGAGGGATGGAAAAGACTAATGAAACCATGCTTTTCAGGGAAGACGACTTTGAACGGCTCCCGCCTCCGTCCCAGACCGACGCGGCCATTGTCCGCAGGCAGACCACCTACTGGAAGGACGTCTGGCGCACTTTCAAAAAGAACCGCACGGCGGTGATCAGCCTGATCGCCATCGCCCTGCTGATCCTGATGGTGCTGTTCGGCCCGATGATGAACGAGTACGACTACCGCACGAACGATTATTCCGCCCTGAACCAGAGCCCGAACGCGGCGCACTGGTTCGGCACGGACAACATGGGCCGGGACATCTGGACCCGCGTGTGGGAGGGCGGACGGATCTCCCTGCTGATCGCCGTCCTGGCGACGCTGATCCCCGAGGCCATCGGGATGATCATCGGCGGGGTTTCCGGCTATTTCGGCGGGTGGCTCGATACGCTGATCATGCGGCTGATCGACGTGCTGATGGGCATCCCGAGCCTGATCTACATGATTTTGCTGATGCTGGTCTTCGGTTCCGGCAGCATCATGACGCTGGTCGTGGCAATGAGCCTGACCGGCTGGATGGGCTCGGCGCGCGCCACCAGGGGCCTGGTGCTGCAGATCAAGGCGCGGGACTTTGTTACGGCCTCCGAAACCCTGGGCGCGCCCGCGTGGTGGATCATCCTGAAGCGCCTGATCCCGAACACCCTGGGCATCCGCGTGGTCGGGATCACGATGAGCATCCCCAGCGTGATTTTCTATGAAGCGTTTTTAAGCTATATCGGCCTGGGCGTCACGCCTCCGACGCCCTCCTGGGGCCAGCTGATCAAGGCGGCGGGAGAGAATTTCCGCTATTATCCCTACCAGTTCATCATCCCCTGCGTGATGGTCGGGATCACGATGCTGTGCTTTAACCTCGTGGGCGACGGCCTGAGGGACGCCCTCGATCCGAAGCTGAGAAACTGACGGCGGCCGCGGGGCGTCAGCCGGTGATTATTCCCATGTGTCTGAAAGGATCAACATGTCAGAAAAGATATTGGACGTCAGGAATCTGGTCGTCACCTTCGATACCTACCAGGGCAGCGTGCAGGCGGTGCGGGACGTTTCGTTTTATGTGAACCGCCGGGAAACGGTCGGCATCGTGGGGGAATCGGGCTGCGGGAAGTCCGTCACCATCCGCACGGTGATGGGCCTGAACCCCAGGAGCAGCGGCACGGTCAAAGGAGGGGAAGCCCTGTTTGAAGGCCGGGACGTGCTCAAAATGAACGACCGGGAAATCATGGACATCCTGGGCAACCGCATGTCGATGATCTTCCAGGATCCGTTCACCTTCCTGAACCCCACCATGCAGGTCGGCCGGCAGATCACGGAAACCTATCTGCGCCATCACAGGGTAAGCAGGCAGGAGGCGGAAAAAAAGGCGCTGGACATCCTGCGGCTCATCTCCCTGCCCAACCCGGAACAGAACATGAAGCGCTACCCCCACCAGCTGTCCGGCGGGATGCGGCAGCGGATCATGATCGCCATCGCCCTGATCTGCGAGCCCGCTGTGCTGTTTGCCGACGAGCCCACCACCGCGCTGGACGTGACCATCCAGGCCCAGATCATCGACCTGATGAACAGCCTCAAGGAAAAGACGGACACGTCCATCGTGCTGATCACCCACGATATGGGGGTGGTGGCCAAGATGGTGGACAGGCTGTATGTCATGTACGCGGGCAAGATCGTCGAGCAGGGGGATGCGGAAGCCCTGTTCCACCGTCCGCGCCACCCCTATACCTGGGGCCTGCTGGACAGCGTGCCCAGGCTGGACGAGCGCACGAAGGAAGAGCTGCATTCCATCCCCGGCATGCCGCCCGACCTGATCGCCCCGCCGGAAGGCTGCCCGTTTGCCGCCCGCTGCCGGTATGCGATGAACATCTGCAAACGCAGCATGCCTGACCGGTTTCCGCTCCGGGAAGAAGGGCACGCCGCCGCCTGCTGGCTGTGCCATCCGGAATATGTCAGCCGCTTCGGCGAAACGGCCAGGGGAGGGACAGGATATGAAAAATGAAACCGGCGCTCCCCTGCTGGAGCTCAGGGACGTAAAAACCTATTTCAAAGTATCCGGCGGCGTGCTGAAGGCGGTCAACGGGGTCAGCCTGACCATTCACGAAGGGGAAACCATCGGCCTGGTGGGGGAATCCGGCTGCGGAAAATCCACCCTGGGCAAGACCATCCTGCGCCTGATCCGCCCGGCGGGCGGCCAGGTGCTGTTCGGCGGCCGGGACATCTGGAGCTTTGACCGGGCGGAAAGGAAAGCCTATACCCGCCAGGTGCAGATGATTTTCCAGGACCCGTACGCCTGCCTGGACCCCCTGAGCGTGATCGGCGACACGGTGGCGGAGGGCATGGATATCCACCGCATGAACCCTGACAAAACGGAGCGGGGCCGGGCCATCCTTCGGCTGCTGAACGACGTGGGGCTGAACGAAAGCCATGTCAACCGCTTCCCGCACGAGTTTTCCGGCGGCCAGCGCCAGCGTGTCGGGATCGCCCGGGCCCTGTCGCTCACGCCCCGGCTGATCGTGTGCGACGAGCCGATTTCCGCCCTGGACGTATCCATCCAGGCCCAGGTGGTCAACCTGCTCAAGCGCCTGCAGCGGGAAATGGGGATGGCGTACCTGTTCATCACCCACGACCTGTCGATGGTGCGGCAGATTTCGGACCGCATCGCGGTCATGTATCTGGGCAGCATCGTGGAGATCGCCGACAGCGAGGACATCTACCTGTCCAACCGCCACCCGTATACCAAAGCCCTGCTGTCCGCCATCCCGATCGCCGACCCGGCGGTGGAGAAAAAGCGGGAGCGCATCGTGCTGTCCGGCGACGTGCCCAGCCCGGTCAACCTGCCGGCCGGCTGCGCTTTTGCGGGCCGCTGCCCCAACGCCTGCGACCGCTGCCGGAAGGAAGCACCGGTTTTGCGGGAAATTGCCCCGGGACATCTGATCGCCTGCCACCGGGCGGACTGAGGTGCACGCGATGAAACTGTGTGAAGAAGACCTTCGGAAGGTCGTATGGCTGTCGGATCCGGCGCTTTCCCCGGACGGGGAAACGGCCGTGTATGTGCGCGCGCAAAGCGATTACCGGACCGGAAAAAACGTGCCTGCGCTGAGGGAGATTTCCCTTTCGGACGGGTCGTCCGCGCCGGTGTCCTGCCGGACCAGACGGCAGGAGTGTCCCCGCTTCAGCCCGGACGGCGCCTGGCTGGCCTTCTGCTCCGACGATGAGCAGGTGCGCCGCCTCTGGGTCAAAAACCGGATCACCGGGGAGGAAAAACAGCTGACCGCCTTCGGGGTGGCAGACTATGCCTGGAGCCCGGACGGAAAAACCATCGCCGCCTGCGTGCCGCAGCCCCGCGACCGGACGGGCCGCCCGATGCGGGTGGAGACCAAAGAAGAATACGAAGCCTGGCAGCGGGAGATCAGCCATGCGCCGCGGTATACGGAAAAGCTGATGTACAAGCTGGACGAGGCCTTCGGCTTTCTGGACGGGAGCGCCGGGGCCCTGATGCTGATCCATGTGCCGGACGGGGCTTCCGTCCTGCAGGAGGAGAGGGAAGTGCCCTTCCTCCTGCCCTCCTTTTCGGCCGGCGGGAAAAAGCTCTATTATTACGCCCGGACAGGGGACAGGGAAAAGGCCCTTTCCCCGCATCTTTTCTGCCTGGACCCGGCTGCCCGGAAAAGCCGGGAAATCACCACCCTGCGCCCGGTCAGCGCCGTCATGCCTGTTTTCGAAACCGGCGGCTGCCCCGTGTACGCCGGGTTCAGCAAGGAGAACGGGCGGACGGAGTTTTTCCGCATCGATGAGGAAGGCGGCAGGGAAACCCCGCTCCTGTCCCCGGACGGGACGGAGGGGGCGGATCCCGCCCTGATCGGGGACGACAGGAATGGCAGCATGGGCTTCCCGGCCAGGATGGATGAGCACGGAACGCTGTGGTACCTGACTGCCAGGGACGGACGGTGCTTCCTGGCCTGCGGCGCGGGGCGGGAGGCCGTGTCCGGCGGCTGCATCCAGGGCTTTTCAGAGATCAGGAACGGCAAAGTGGTTTATCTGAAAAGCGTACCGGATCATCCGGGCGAACTGTATGCAAAAGACTTTCATACCGGCAAAGAAACCCGCCTGACCCATGAAAACGACTGGATCGGGGGTTATGACACGGCCCTTCCCGAAAAAGTGACAGTAACTGCTGAAGGACAGACCGTTCACGGCTGGGCCCTGCTGCCGGAAGGGACGGGGTCCTGCCCGGCGGTCCTGTACATCCACGGAGGGCCTGAGTGCTTCTTCGGGGAGGACATTTTCTTTTTTGAAGCGCAGTCGCTCAGGAGCGCGGGCTTTGCGGTGCTCTGGTGCAACCCCCGGGGCAGCGCCGGGTACGGGGCGGCGTTTCAGTCCGGCGCGTACGGCCGGGAAGCCGCGGACGACCTGCTGGCCTTCACGGACGCCTGTCTGGACCGCTTTCCGCGGATCGACCCGGAGCGCCTGGGCGTGACAGGCGGCAGCTACGGCGGCTATATGACCAACAAGCTGACGCTGCTGACGGACCGCTTCAGAGCCGCCGCGGCCCAGCGCACCTGGATCGACCCGGCGACCTCCTACGGCACGGGGGACATGGGCTTTATGTCCGGCTCCGGCCAGACCGATTTCCGTGCCTATATGCTGAACCGGGCAAAGGGGAGCGTGCTTCGCGACATTCAGAAGCTGAACACGCCCACTTTGATCCTGCACGGGGAAAAGGATGTGCGCTGCGGGGAGGAGCAGGCCGACCAGCTGTTCAACATGATCCGGGTGATCCGGCCGGAGGTCCCGTGCCGGCTGGTGGTCTTCCCCGGGGAAAACCACAGCCTGACGAGGACGGGCCTGATGCACCACCGCATCCGCCACATGCTGGAAATCCGTCTGTGGATGGAAAAATACCTGAAAGGACAGGAAAACGGGTGATGAAATCGTTTGTGCCGGAAGACTGTGCGCGCCTGGTCCGCCTGTCCTCCCCGGCGCTTGCGCCTGACGGGGCGCTGGCGTATGTGAAATATTTCTGGCAGGACGGGGCCTGGCAGCGCCGGGTGGAACTGGCGGAAGGCGGACGGACGAAAGAGATTACAATCGGCGGCGTCCGGGAAACCTGCCCCGCGTTCTCCGGGGACGGCAGAAGGCTCTGGTTCCTGTCGGACGGACGCGCTGCCCTGTATGACCGGGATATCGGCGTCACGAGGGAAGCTTTTCGTCTGGAAGAGGGCTTTGAAGCGGTTGATGTGCTCCCGCTGTCGGCGGGCTGCGTCTTTGTGTGCCGCAGGGAGATCCGGGAGACCCCGCCGGCGGGCTGTGACTGGGAGATGCCGCTGGTCACGGAGGAGCTCCGTTTCCGCGACGACGCCGACCACGGCTGGAAGCGGAAATATGTGTACAGGCTCTGCCTGTATCGGAATGACGTGCGCGTCCTGGCGGAAGGAAACGCGCCGTTCCGCTCCCTTGCCGTTCTGCCGGATGAAAGCGCCGCGCTGTACGCACAGGACGGCTTTTTCCTGATCAGCGTGGCGGACGGCCGCATCCGTCGGCTGCCCGCCCCGTTTTCGCCGGGAGGCGATATCCGCCCGGCCGTTTCGGCGGACGGCAGCTATGCCCTGACAGCCGCATCCTGCGGGATGGAAACCTGCCTGCGCCGGCTGTGGCTGGACGGGCGGGAACACGCGGAGGACCGGACGGAAAACGAGCCGGCCGGCCTCAGCGTCGGGCTGTACATGGATACTTCCCCGGAG
This sequence comes from Christensenellales bacterium, assembly GCA_045113695.1. Lineage (GTDB taxonomy): Bacteria > Bacillota > Clostridia > Christensenellales > Aristaeellaceae > UBA4246. The sequence goes on along the minus strand of JBGUJG010000102.1, from coordinate 18,948 downwards.
CGAAAAGCCCTGATCGCCCGCGGTCCGGAGCCGGATACTTTTTATGTCTGCGCGGCGCGGAATCATGTGCCCGCCCTGTTCCGGACTCAGGTCCGGGCGGACCGGATCGTTTATCAGGACCTCGGCCTGCCGGGCCTGCCGGCGGAAACTGCGGGGGCGACGGCTGCCGGCATCGCCGTGATGGCCGGGGACGAAGGGACACCGCCCCGTCCAGCCTTCTGGCGGGACGGAACGCTGTCTTTCGCATCGGCCGATCCCAACCCCTGGACGGCGGGCGTCCCGGTTTCTCCGTACCGGACCGTCCGGACGCTTTCCCAGGACGGACGGGCGGAGCTGACGGGCTTTCTGCTGCTGCCGGAGGGAAAGGAAGCGGAGATCCCCCTGCTGGTCTGGGTGCACGGCGGGCCGTCCGGCTGCTGGACGCCGGGCTTCAGCCTGGAGATCCGGTGCGCCGTGAGCGCGGGCTTTGCCGTGCTGCTGCCCAATCCCCGCGGCTCGACCGGCCGGGGAGAGGCTTACGCCGACCCCGTGCACGCCTTTGACGGCGGGGCGGCCAATGACATCCTCTGCCTGCTGGATGAGGCGCTCCGGCAGTATCCCTGCCTGAACAGGGACTGCGTGAGCGTCCTGGGGGGCAGCTACGGCGGGTTCATGGCCGCCTGGATGGCGGGGAACACCGCCCGCTTCCGTTGCGCGGTGGTCATCAAGGCCGTCACCAACTGGCTGTTCATCCATTTCAATTCTTCCCAGGCGGGTCAGCCCGTCATGGACGATTACCGTGATTTTCAGGATTTTCTTACGGATACGGTCCGGTCGTCCCCGGTCTTCGCCGCGGGGGATGTGAACATCCCCACCCTGATCATCCACGGGGAAAAGGACCAGCAGGTACCGGCGGAAAACGCCCACCAGTACTATACCGCCCTCAGGGACTGCCATCCGGACCTGCCGGTCCGGCTGATGCTGCTGCCGGACTGCTGCCACAGCTATGCCCGGGACGCGCTGCCTGATTATATCGCGATCCAGCGGGAGACACTCCGCTGGCTCAACACCTACGGCAAGGAGAAAGCCCAATGAAGCCGGACCGCTATTATCTGTACGGGGAAATCGTCAGCGCCCTCCTTGACTTTGTCAAAAAGTACCCGGACCTCTGCTCCCTGTCCAGCACGGGCAAAACCTTTGAGGGGCGGGACATCTGGTGCCTGACGGTCTGCAACGGCCGGACCGGCGCGGCGGAGGACAAAGCGGCATTCTTCATGGACGGGAACATCCATTCCGGAGAGGTGGCCTCCTCGATGGCGGTCCTGTATACGCTGGACAAATGGCTGTCCGCTTACGGAACGGACAGGGAGATCACTTCCCTTCTGGACCGCTGTACGGTTTATGCCGTTCCCAGGATCAGCGCGGATGCGGCCGAGGTATACCTGACCACGCCCCGGGTGATGAGGGGATCTGCCGAAAAATACTATCCGGAGGAGAACGGCATTCAGCCCTGCGATCTGGACGGGGACGGGGAGATCCGCCAGATGCGCATTCCGGACCCGGCCGGGAAGTGGAAGGCGTGGGACAAGGATCCCCGGGTGATGATGAAGCGCCTTCCGGACGATACGGAGGGGCCTTTCTACACCCTGGTGTCCGAAGGTATTTTCCGGGGGACCCCGGAAGAGTTCGTGAACCTGCGGGACGCCCGCCCGCAGGAGGACCTGGACCCGAACCGCCAGTTCCCGTTCGAGTGGAACAAGGATTATCCCGACCCGGAGCGGCCCACCAGCGGGCCGGAACCCCTGCATGACCGGGAAGCAAAGGCGATGTACGATTTCGTATGCGCCCATCCCAATATCGTCTTCCATATGAATTTCCACACCTTCGGCGGCCTGCATATTTCTCCCGCCGCCTTCTGCCCCCACCTGGACGCGCCGGACGCGGAGGCCATGCGGCAGCTGGGCCTTTCGATGCGGAAAAAGACGGGTTACAAATGTGAGGGCATTTTCCCGGAAGGGGCGAAGGACATCGCCCCGGGCTGCTATACCGCCTGGGAATATTTTGAAAAAGGAATCATGGCCTTTGTGACCGAGCTGTGGGATTTCCACCGTCAGGCTGACCCGGAGCGGCCGGAGAACTGGAGCATGTTCTTTGCCGAAACGGAGGAACAGTTCCTGCGGGAAGCGGAAACGGCGATCCTGTGGGATGAAAAGCACAACGGAGGAAAAGGTTTCAGGCCCTGGACGCGCTTTGATCATCCCCAGTGGCGGGACGCGGACGGCGGGACCGCGGTGGAGATCGGCGGCTGGAGCGAGAAATTTTCCTGGCAGAACCCGCCCGTTTCCCTCCTGCCCGGCGTCTGCGAAAAAGGATATCAGGCGGCGCTGACGGGCCTCAGGGCAATGCCCCGGCTCTCGGTCCTTTCCGTCAGAAAAACAGAGGAAAACGGAACGCAGACCGTCGTGGCGGAGATCGGGAACCTGGGCTTCCTGCCGACCTGCGGGACGGAAAACGCCCTGAAAAAAGAAATGGATGCCGGGCTGACCGTCACGCTCACAGGCTGCGAGGTGCTCAGCGGCAACCCGCTGAAAATGGATAAGATCGATGGTTTTTCCAGAAAAGCGGCTGTGTTCACGGTGCGCGTGCCGGAAGAGACGGACCTGACCGTCACCGTTTCCGGCAGGCGATGCGGCAAAGCGGAGCGTACCGTGCGCGTAAGACCCTGACCCAAAGGAGGCGGAACTGATCATGTCTCTCCCTGAACCGTTCACCACGGAACAATTTACGCCCGGCTGCTTTGAGGCGTCCGGCAGGATCACCGTTTCGGGAAAGCAAATCGCTTTCCGGACGGTGTCGGAGGATTTTGTCTTTTACGCCCCGGACGGGACGGCGGAAGCGTCCCTGTTCGCCGTCTCCTATCTGGCGGAAAACGCGGGGGAAAACCGGCCGGTCATGTTCCTGTGGAACGGGGGGCCGGGGTCGGCGACGTCCGCGCTGCACCTGGAATGCTTCGGCCCGTGGCTGATCAAAAAGGACGCGGACGGGAAACCCGTTTACGGCCTTCAGGACAACCCGGGCTGCCTGCTGGACCTGTGCGACCTGGTATTTGTCGACCCGGCGGGGGTGGGCCTGTCCCGGCTGCTCAAAGAGGAGCAGGCGGAAAAATATGACTGTGTGGACGGGGACGCCCGCAGCGCCGCCTTCCTGATCATCGAGTGGCTGCGCCGCCGCGGGCGCTGGAACAGCCCGGTGTATCTCACCGGGGAAAGCTACGGCACGGTGCGGGCCTGCCGGGTGATCGCGGAGCTGGGGCGGAGCCCCTATTCCGAAAGCCGCATGGTGCCGGGCATCCCGGTTAAAGGCGCGGTGCTGATCGGCCTGGCCACGGACGAATGCCGGCAGGACAGCCTGACGATGGCCATGATGCCCGCCATGGCGGCGACTCATTGGTACCATATGAAGGAGAAACCCGGGACGCAGGCCTCGTTTGCGGCCGACGCCTGCGCGTTTGCCCGGAAGGAGCTGCTGCCCGCCCTGTATGACGGCGACGAGGTCAGCGGGGAAACAAAGCAGCGCTGCGCGGAACGGCTGTCCTTCTTTACCGGCATGCCGGAGGAATATTTCCTGAATACGGGCCTGCGCGTCCTTTCCGCCGGCGATTTCCGGACAAAGGCCCTGCCCGGCTATACGCTGGACCTGTACGACGCCCGGCTCAAAACGCCGGCCGGGGAGACCTACCGCCTGCTGGGCGGAGACAACGTCCCTTTGCAGGTGATGAACGGCCTGCTCCTGCCGAGGCTCGGGATCCGCACGCAGAGACTCTATTATACCGGCAACATCAACGTGAACGTCCGGTTCCGCATGGAAACGGAGGACGTGGGGGAATACCTGCGCACCCATCTGGAGTGCCTGAAGGACGGGATGGAGCGCACCCCGGACATGAAGGTCCTGTTTGCCTCCGGCCTGTACGACCTGTGCACCCATGCCGGGTATACCCGGTACCTGGTTTCTCACGCCGGGCTGCCCAGGGACCGGGTGCTTGTACGGGAATACCCGGGCGGACACGGGGTGTATTCCACGGAGGAAGGGAAGGCGGCCTTCCTTGATGACCTCCGCCATATGCTGGAAAGCTGAGGAGAGAACAACATGAGCAGGAAAACTGTTTTGCTGGGCCGGATCATCGACTCCGTACAGGACGAAGCGATTGAAAACGGCGCCGTGATCGTGGAGGATGAGCGGATCGTGTACGCAGGGCCGCGGGAGGGCGCTTTGATCCCGCAGGACGCGGAGGTGTTCACCTGCGAAGGCGCGACCATTATGGCGGGCTTCATCGACGCCCATGCCCATCTGACCGGCGCAGAGAGCGTGCACCGCAGCGGGGATACGCCGTATGACCTGCTGCTGACCGCCGTGCGCGACCTGAGCGACCTGGTGGACGCCGGGGTGACGGGCGTGCGGGATATGAGCGCCTTCGGGCGGGCCCTGCGCGACGCCGTCAGTAAAGGCAATATCAAAGGTCCCCGGATCATGGTGGGCGGGAGGGTGCTGAGCATGTCCTCCGGCCACTGCGATTTTGACGTGACCAAACCGGTCGCCCGGTGCAACGAGGAAGACCTGACCGGCTATATGATGGACGGGCCGGAGGACTGCTATAAGGGCGTGCGCCGGCAGTTCCGGGAAGGGGCCGAGTTTATCAAGATCTGCGCCACCGGCGGCGTCTCCTCCGCCGTTGACGATGTCAACGACCAGGAGTTTTCGGAAGAAGAACTGAAGGTGATCATCGGCGAAGCCAGGCGGCACAATACCTATGTGACTGCCCACTGCACCGGGACAGCGGGCACGAAGGCGGCCCTCAAGGCGGGCATCGGCTGCGTCGAGCACGGGGTGATGCTGGATGAGGAATGCTGCCGGATCATGAAGGAGCGAAACATTCCCCTGGTGACCACGCTGAGCGTGGCCCTGGGACTGGCGGATATGAAGGACCTGCCAGAACACATGATGCGCAAGGCCCGGGGCGTCAGGGAGGCCGCCATGCGCTCGTTCCGCCTGGCCCATGAATACGGCATCACCGTGGCCCTGGGCACAGACTATTCCAACAGCCCGAACACCCCCTACAGCGAGATCGGCCGGGAATTCTACAGCCTGACCCGCTGCGGCTATACCCCGATGGAGGCCATCAGAGCGGGCACCGTGAACGGGGCGAAGCTGATGCGGAGGGATCATGAGATCGGCACGGTGGAAGCGGGGAAACTGGCGGACCTGGTGCTGGTGGAGGGCAATCCTCTTGAAGATATCCGGATTCTTGCCCATGCGGACAGCGTTCAGATGGTGATGATCGGCGGAAAAATCCGGAAGAAGGCGGACGGGGTGCGGCATGGCATTTGATTTTGAAACGGTGGTCCGCCGCCGCCCGGCGAACCTCAAGCGGATGTTCACCGATCCGGCGGTTTTGGCCCACGGAAACGTGAGCTTTGACGGGGCGGAGCCGGATTATCCGACGGCGCCGGTCATCGGGGAAGCGGTCAGGCGCCTGGCCGACAACGGCCTGTACGGTTTCACGGTGGCGGACGATGCGTACCGGGACGCCGTCTGCTGGTGGATGGAGCACAGCCGCGGCGTCCGGATCGATCCGGACTGGATCGTGCCCACCCTGGGCACCATCCACGCCCTGGCCAGCCTGATCCGCCTGCTCTGTCCCGGGGAGGAGGATGCCGTCCTGGTGATGCCCCCGGTCTACAACCGCTTTGTCCAGGCGGCCGACCGGCTGAACCGGCCGGTCATTTCCTGCCCGCTGATCCGGGGAGAAACGCGTTATTCGATCGACTTTGACCGGCTGGAGGTCCTTCTTTCCGCCGGGAACGTCCGGATCCTGGTGGTCTGCAGCCCGCATAACCCGATCGGCCAGATCTGGACCGGGGAAGAACTGACCCGCCTTTCATTGGCGGCCGCCCGGCACGGCGCAGTGATTTTCTGCGACGAGATCTTTGCCGACAACTGCTACGGGGGGAGAACCTGCCCGGGCATGCTGTCGCTGCCGGAAGCAATGGAAAACACTGTGGTATCGACATCCCTGGGCAAGGCCTTCGGCCTGACGGGGATCAACCACGCCAACATCCTGATCCCGTCGCCGGCCCTGCGGGAAGCCTTTGCCGAACGGCGGACCCGGGACCATTACGGCAGCATGGACCCGCTGGCCTACGAGTGCGTGCTGGCCGGATACAGCCCGGAGGGCCTTGCCTGGGTGCGGGCGGCCAATGAGGTGTGTCAAAGCAATATCCGCCTGGTCAGACAGACGTTCGGAAGGCTGTTCCCCAAGGCGATAGTGTACGGCGGGGAAGGGGCTTACATCCTTTGGGCCGACCTGAACGGGTATTTTGACAGCGAAGAGGAAATGCTGGATTTTCTGTATCATAAAGCCTTTTTCCACGTGGACGGCGGGTCCGCTTACGGCGCGCCGGGATTTATCCGCATGTGCGTAGCCTCCCCAGCGCACTGCGTGGAAAAGGCGCTCGGCGACCTGGAAACGGCATGGAAGGAGAAAAATCAATGCTGCTGATCGAAGAAAAACAGGTGCGGGACATCCTGACGCCCGAAAAGTGCATTGCCGCCATGCGGCAGGCCCTGGCTGACCTGGAGAGCGGGAAGTGCGATATGCCGCAGCGCCTGATCTGCAGAATGCCCAACACGGCGGCCTTCGGCTTCATGCCCGCCTATGTGGGGGATTATTTCGGGGCCAAGGTGATCGCCGCGTACGCCCCGAACATGGGCACCGAATACCCGTCCCACATCGGGTATGTGATGCTGTTTGAAAGTGAGCACTGCACCGTCAGCGGGCTGATCGAAGCAGGCTCCGTGACGGAGATCCGCACGGGCTGCGTGTCGGCTGTGGCGACGGACCTGCTGGCCCGGAAGGACGCCCATACCCTGGCCCTGATCGGGGCCGGGGCGCAGGCGCGGTCCCACCTGGCGGCCATCCGCCTGGTGAGGCCGGTCGATCAGGTGCGGGTGTTTGACCTGAACGAAGCGGCTTCCGGACGGTTCAAAAAAGAAACGGAAGAAAAATACGGCCTGCCGGTGACGGTCTGTTCCTCGGCGGAGGAAGCGGTCCGGGACGCGGACATCATCTGTACCCTGACGCCGGCAAAGGAAGCCTACCTGACCCGGGCCATGGTCAGGCCCGGCGCGCACGTCAACGCCGTGGGCACGTTCAGCCCGGCGACCCGGGAAGCGGCGTCCGACCTGGTGGCGGCCGCCCGCCTGTACGCCGACTATACCCCGGCCTGCCGGAAGGAGAGCGGGGAATACCTGGTGCCGCTCCGGGAAGGCCTGATCACGGAAGACCATATCGTCGGCTCGGTCGGGGAGCTGCTGCTGGGCAAGGCGCCCGGCCGGCAGACGGACAGCGACATTACCCTCTTCGACGCCCTGGGCCTGGCGGTGGAAGACATCGCGGCGGCCCGGATGGTGTATGAGGAGGCGGCGAGATGAGCGCCTGCCGCGTGACCCTGACCCCGGAAGACCATGGACAGGGCATTGACCGCGTCCTGGTACGGGTCGAGCTGGACGGCTTCGGGCAGAAAGCCGGGCAGACGGTGATGAAAGCCCAGCTCCGCACGGTGGGCGTCCCCGGGGCGGAGCCGGAGGACGTGCGCGTATCTGACGGGCTGGGCCCCCTGCCCCTTTCCGTCCGGGAAGAGGAGAATTATCCCATCCTGTACCGCTGCTGGGATGCGCAGCGGGACACAGCGGGCAGGCTGGTCATCGAATACGCCGTTTCCCCGTGCGAACGGCTCAGCCGGGGACGGCACGGGCCGTACTTTCAGTTTGCCCGGGAGGCGGGCGGCGTCAGCGGGCCGGGCATCGCTTTTCTGGCCAATGTGCCGGGCTGGCAGGGAACCGTCTCGCTGCACTGGGATCTGTCCCGCGTCCCGGAGGGCGCACGGGCCGTGTGCACCTGGGGCAAGGGCGACATCATGCGGGAGGGGACGCTGGACGTCCTGCGGCAGATTTATTATATGTCCGGCCCTGTCCGGTCGATCACGGAGGGGGATTTCGGCTTTTACTGGCTGACGGAGCCGGCCTTTGACGTGCGCGCCCTGGCGGACTATACTCGCAGGCTCTTTGGCGTCATGCAGGGGTTCTTCCGGGATGATCAGGCGGTGTACCGGATCTTCATGCGGCATGATCTGACGGAAACCAGCGGCGGGACCGCCCTGACCCGGTCCTATATGTTCGGCTGGAACGATCTTCAGCCGGTAGCGGTCCGGGACAAGCAGAACCTGCTGGCCCACGAGATGGTGCACAACTGGCCGTCCCTCCATGACGTGCCCTACGGGGAGACCACCTGGTACGCGGAAGGGACGGCGGAATACTATTCCGTCATGATCCCGCTGCGGGCCGGACTGATCAGCAAGGAACAGGCCCTGGCCGAGATCCAGAAGCGGACGGACGATTATTATACCAATCCCACCCGTCACCTGTCCGACCTGGAGGCCGCGAAGGTCTGCTGGCAGGACCGCCGCGCCCAGCGCCTGGCCTACGGCAGGGGGATCTTTTTCCTGGCCAATACGGACGCGATGATCCGCCGGGCCACAGGCGGGGCAAAGTCCCTGGACGACGTTGTGCTGGACCTGCTTGCGCAGGACAGGGCCGGCGTCACGCTGGGCAACGAAGTGTTCCTCCGGACGGTGGAACGCGTCTCCGGCCTGGACGTTTCCCGGGAATGGCGGACCATGCATGAGGGCGATCATTTCGCGCCGGACCCGGACAGCTTTGACAGCCTCTTTACCGTGACGGAAATCCCCGCGAAGGAAGCGGATACCGGCCGGGACGCCGTGTCCTGCCGCTGGGCGCTCCGCTGAAAGGATACAGCATGAAAAAGCAGTTTACGCCCCGTGACCTGCGGCGGTTTTCGTATCTTTCCTGGCCGCAGGTGTCTGAGGACGGCCGTTTTGCCGCTTTCGTCGTCAGAAAGCCGGACGAAGCGGGCGTGTGCCGGCCGGCCGTGCGGGTGATTGCGGCTGAGACCGGTGATACGGTTTATGAAACGCCTGCCGGGCACTGCGAAAGCCAGCCACGCTTCCAGAAGGACGGGGCGCTTTCCCTGCTTTCCGACGAGAGCGGGGAAAACCAGGTCTGGGTCCTGAAGGACGGCAGGCGGGCCCAGAAGACGTTCCTGCGGCACGGGGTCAGCCATTATGATATCGCGGGGGAGACGGTAGCCTTTGAGGCCGTTCTCTGGCCGGAGGAAATCGCGGCCGGCACCGCCTTCCGGGAGATGGGGCCGGAAGAAAAGCAGGCCTGGCAGGAAGAGCTGGCCCTGCGCCCCTATGCGGCCGAAGACCTGACCTATAAGATGGACGAGTGGTTCGGCATGCGGAAGGGCGAACGGCCCGTGGCCGGCCTGTACCGGGGGGAAACCCCCTTCCTCCTGATGCCGGACGGCACCGAAAGCGTTTATCCCGCTCTGTCCCCGGACGGAAGCCTGGCGGCTTTTTTTGCCTATACCGAAAAGGGAGCGCACGGCCGCGACGCTTCTCTGATGCTTTGGAACAGCGGGGACGGTCAGATCATCCGCGTTCCTTCGGAGAACCCGTTTCCGGCGGTTCAGGCTCCTGTTTTTTCACCCGAGGGCAGCAGTCTGTGGGCGCTTTCTGACAGGAAATTTGACAACGGCTTCTCCCGGGTGCTGGCCCGGTTTGATCTCCGGGATGTCAGCCGGCCGGTATTTTACCCGGACCTTGCGGAAGAAGAAACTGCCGGCGGTGTGGATGAGACAGTCATCAGCCGGACCGAAAACGGGGAAAACGCTTCCTGTTTTGCCGTCCTTCCGGACCGGGCGCTGTTCCTGACCGGATGGCGGGGAAAGGCGGGGCTTTTTTCCGTTCTGCTGGAGGGAAACCGGCAGGCGGAGCCGCTTTTCCTGCCCTTCGGGGATGTAACCGGTTTTGCCGTGAACGCCCGGGGCGGCCTGGCGGTATTGGCCGGGAACGGCCAGTCTCCCGCCGATCTGTATCTGAACGGGAAAAAACTGACGGACGAGCATGCCTGGCTCAGGGAATACGAACTGCCGGTAACGGAAGAATGCCATGTACAATCCCGGGACGGGAAAATCGATCTCCAGTACTTCCTGACCTATCCCGCCGGGTATGAAAAAGGCAGGACGTATCCCGCCGTGCTGGACGTGAAGGGCGGGCCGGAAACCATGTACGGACGGGCCTACTGGCACGAATTCCACGCCCTGTCGGCGGCAGGCTTTGCCGTGATCCACGGCAATCCCCGGGGCAGCGCCGGTTTCGGCCGTGCCTTCCGGGCGGATGGGATCTGCTGGCGGGACGAGCCGATGCAGGACCTCATGGACATGTGCCTGGACGCCGTCCATCGGGGGATCGCGGACCAAGACCGGATCGGCGTGACCGGCGGCAGCTACGGCGGGTATATGACGGTGAAGCTGATCAGCAAAACGGACTTTTTCGCCGCCGCCGCGGGCCAGCGGGTGTTTGTGAACCCGGGCACCTCCTACGGCACTGGGGACGTCGGCTGGGTGTCGGCCGGCGGGATCCCGCCGCACTTCACGATGCTCAGATACCTGCAGGACCGGGCCCGGGGCAGCAATGTGAGCCGGGTGGACAACATCCGCGTGCCGCTTCTCCTGCTCCACGGATACAAAGACTATCGCTGTACGTTCGAGCAGGCTGAGCAGCTGTTCATCCCGCTGAAGGAACGCCATCCGGAGGTGCCGCTCAGGCTGGTGATGTTCCCCATGGAAAACCATGCCCTGACCCGTACAGGCAATATGAAAGCGCAGGAGAGGCACCTGCAGGAGATCGTTGACTGGTTTGCCCGCTATCTGCCCGGAAAGGAGGAAGCCCCGGATGAAACGGCCTGTGACGATTGACGACTGCTGTGACTTTGAGCGCCTGAACGGCGGGGACTGGCACGCGGGGCGGGGACTGGTCTGCTGGGCTTCCAACCGGACCGGCGGAGTCAAAATCAAAAACCTGTCTGCAGGGACGGTCAGCACCGTGACCGCGGGCGGCGGAGGAGAGGCCTGCCCGCGCTTTTCCCCGGACGGACGCAGGGTCTCGTTTCTTTCCTCCCTGCCCGGGAAAGGGCGGCAGGTGTGCATTGCCGATGCGGACAGCGGGGAGATCCTCACTGTTTCCTCGATTTCCGGGGCGGCGATGGACCCCGTCTGGAGCCCGGACGGGCGGTACATCCTGTTTTCTTCCTCCCAGGAAACGGAGGTCCGGCAGGACCGGCCCGCCGATGAACCGGTGGTCATCGAGGACTTTCACTATAAGGCGGACGGGGCGGGCTTCATCCGGCCGGACGGCCATGTGCAGCTGTTTCTGCTGGATACAAAGGAAAATACGACCCGGCAGCTGACGGAAGGCCCGTACGACTGGATGCACCATGCCTGGTCGCCGGACGGGAAAACCGTCGCGGCGGCCGGCAACCGGAACAGGCCCAGGGAAGAGAGCATCGGTTTTGACCTGTTTGTGATGGATCCCTTTGCGGCGGAGCCGGATTTCCGGCAGATTTCCAGGGATCTCACGATCGTTTCCTATCCCAACCCCATCCGCCCGGTGTTCACGCCGGACGGCAGCGCCGTGATCGCCGGCGTGCTGGCCCCGGACGCGGATCCGGCGCTGGGCTATCCCCCCGCGTACTTTTTCCGTTTCCCTGCGGACGGCGGGCAGGCGGAGCAGGTGTTTTTCCCGGATGAAAGCTGCTATCAGTGCGTGCAGTTTCCGTACAACGCCTTCTGCGGGAACGGGATGGACAAGGTGCAGACGGACCCGGATACGGGGGACATCTGGTTTGTCGCCGGCTGGCAGGGCCAGGGAAACCTGTACCGGCTCCCGGCGGGCGGGCATCACGCGGTGCCGGCCCGGACGGGCAGACGGGTGATCCACGGGCTGAGCGCCATCCGGGACGGACAGATGATGATCGCGGAAGGCCTGTCCGACCGGCCGGAGGCCTACCGGCTGATCAGCCTGAAAACCCCGGAGGAGGACCGGCTGGTGGTTCAGTCGGCGGAAGCGTACCTGACGGAATATGAGCTTTCGCGGGCGGAGGATTTCTTCTTTGATACCCTGGACGGGGAGAGCCGGGTGCACGGCTTCGTCCTGCCTCCCGCCGGGCGGAAGGAAGGAGAAAAATATCCCGCCGTTCTCTACATCCACGGCGGGCCGCACCCGTTTTATACCTACGGGTTCACTGCGGAGTTCCAGTGCCTGGCATCGGCGGGCTACGGGGTGCTGTACTGCAACCCCCGGGGCAGCAGCGGGTACGGCCCCATCCATCAGAATTACGCCCGCGCAACGGACGGGAGCGCTTTTACGGACATCCTGCAGTTTACGGATGAGTGCCTGCGCCGCTTTCCCTGGATCGACCGGGACCGGCTCGGCGTGACCGGCGGCAGCTACGGCGGCTATATGACCAACTGGATCGCCGCCCATACCAGGCGGTTCCGGGCTTTTATCACCCAGCGCAGCGTCGCCAGCGACCTGATCGGCTACGCTTCCTCCGACATGCAGGGGAGCAGCGCGGACTTTGCCAATTATGAGGAATTCATGATGGACGCCCTGCGGAAATCCCCTGTTTCCTACGCAGAAAACATCGACAAACCCTTCCTGATCCTGCACGGGGAGGACGATCTGCGCTGCCCGGTCGAAGGGGCGCACCAGATGTTCACGGCCGTCAAGGATACGCACCCGGACCTGCCCGTCCGCCTGGTCATTTTCCCCCGGACGGCGCACGACCAGCCCCGGATCCCCGTCCTGCTCAGACGCTACTACCACGAAATGCACGGGTGGTTTGACCGGTACCTGAAAGGAAGCAAATCTCCGGCGGGACTTTGAGGAGCGCCTGCCGGCAGACGGATGATTGACACGAAGAAGAATGAATAGTATCATGGGGAAAAATGGTCACAAAGGAGGAGGCCGACATGCGAAGAATCATCACCATCATGCTGGCCGCGGTCATGGCGCTTTCCGCGCTGCAGGTGTCCGCTTCGGCGGAAGCCCCGGCGGGACACGCCATTGAGAAAAAGACCTTCCCCCACCTGTACTGCCTCATTTCTTCCTCGTCCTTCTCCTGCGGCAACCTGGTGCCCGCCATCTTTGACCAGGCCGGAGGGATCACCCTGATCGGCCAGCGCAGCGGCGGCGGCTCCAACGTAGTCCTTCCCGGCACGACGGCTTCCGGCATGATCTTCCAGATGTCCGGCCCGCTGCAGATCACGACCTGCAACAACGGGTCCCTCTACGGCGTCGATACGGGCGTCGAGCCCCACGTCCGGCTGAACAAAACGGAGTCCTTCTATGACAGGGAAGCGCTGGTGGAAATGATCCACGGGCTTAAATAACCCTTCGGCGCGGCGTTCCCCGGCAGAATATCCTGCCGGGGAATGTTTTGCCGCAAAACAGAACCAGAACATCGGATCAGCCGCCCGCTGTGATCCGGAACATCAGGAGGTTTCAGTCATGCCGTCTTTTATCCTTTCCCTGTCCACCAGGATCGTGGCGGACGAAAGCCTGCCCGCCGTCCGCCACGCGGTCCGCGTCCTGCAGCGGGACATGCGGGACTGCCTGCGCAGGGGCGGACCCGAAAACACGATCCGTCTGACCATCTGCCCGTCCCTCGCGCCGGAAACCTTTCAGGCCGAGGCCTCGCCTTCCGAAATCACCCTGCGGTGCGGGGATGACCTGGGCGCGGCCTACGCCCTGCTGTCCGTCAGCGAACGGTTCCTGAACGTAAAGCCCCTGGGCTGGTGGATGGGCCTGCAGCCGGAAAAGCAGGATACGGCGGCCGTTCCCTGCCGGAAATGGGAAAGCCCGTCCTTCCGGGTGCGGTTCCGCGGGTGGTTCATCAACGACGAGGTGCTTTTTTCCGGGTGGCACAGCGAGGAAAACGCCCGTGCCGAGGTGTGGGAAAGGGTTTTTGAAACGATCCTGCGGTGCGGGGGGAACATGGTGATCCCCGGGACGGACCGGGGTTTTGACGGCGCCGTCCTCAATGAAATGGCCCTGGAGCGGGGGCTGTGGCTGACCCAGCACCACACGGAGCTGCTTGGCGCGAAAATGTTCGCCCGCGTCTATCCCGACCTGCAGGCCTCGTATACCCTGTATCCGGAAAAATACGAAGCCCTCTGGCAGGAAGCCATTGACCGGTACGCGGGCCGCCGGGTGGTCTGGGCCGTCGGTTTCCGGGGCCAGGGCGACCGGGCGTTCTGGGAGGACGACGCGGCTGTGGATACCGCGGCAAAGCGCGGGGCGTTCATCGCCAAAGTGATGCGGCGGCAGATGGAGCTGGTGCGGGCCTCGGACCCGAAGGCCCGGTTCTGCACGAACCTGTACGGGGAAATGATGGCCCTGTACCGGGAGGGGCATCTCCCTGTACCGGAAGGGGTCATCAAACTCTGGGGGGACAACGGCTTCGGCAAAATGGTGTCCCGCCGGCAGAACAACGACAATCCCCGTACGGACGCCATGCCCGCCGGAAACGAACCCGGGGAGAACGGGATCTATTACCATGTCAGCTTTTACGATCTGCAGGCGGCCAACCATATCACGCCGCTTCAGAACCCGCCGCAGATGATCGCGGACGAGCTGAAGGCCGTCCTGGACCGCGGCGCGGACACGCTGTGGAACATCAACGCAGGGTCCGTCTATCCGCACCCGTTCCTGCTGGACCTGGTATCCCGCCTGTGGAAGACGGGGGAATACGGCGCGGAAAGCGCCGCCCGGGACTTTGCCGCGCAGTACTACGGAGACGGCCGGCTGGGCTGCCTGATGACCGGCTACGCGGAGAGCGCCGTTTTCTACGGGCCCCATGAGGACGACAGGGCGGGCGACCAGTATTACCACTGGCCGCTGCGGGCGCTGGCCCACGCCCTGCTGAAAGGGGAAACCGAAGCGCCCGCTGACTCCCTGCGCTGGGCCGCGGACTGCCCTTCCTTCCGGGAACAGGTCATCCGCCTGGCGGAGGCGGTCAGGCCCGGCATCGGTTCCTGGCGGGCATATCTCAGCGAGGTCCGGGAGTGTCTGGACCTGCTGGAAGCATCCGATCCCGCCGCTGCCGGCCGCCTGCGGGACCGGGAATACCTGTACGGCCTGATCCATCAGACAGGGTGCGAGGGGCTGTACAGCTTCTGCCAGGCCTGCGTCCACGCGCTGCAGGGCAATGATCTGCAGGCCTTCCTGTGGACCGACCGCGCGCTTCAGTGCCACCTTCAGGCCCTGGACGCCATGGACAAAGTGCGGGGCCGGTTTGCCCATATCTACCGGAACGACTGCTTTGCCGGCGTGTCGGTCACGGTGCGGGTGCTTCAGGCCGTCCGGGCCTGGCTGCGCATCCGGGGCGACGGGGAATACCTGTTCCGGTGGGAAAAGCAGTACCTGGTGCCGAGAGAGGAAGCGCTGCTGTCCCTGCAGTCCCACCGGACGGTGCAATTGTCCGATGAGGAGCTGTGCCTGCGCCTGCGCGGGGAGATCGCCCTGATGCCGGCGTTCTGACGGAAGGAAACCGGCTGAAGAACTCAAAAGAGGGACCGCGAGCGCATGAAACCGTTTTTTCCCCTTTTTATCCATCCCGCAAGGCTTTTGAATAAAAATTGGTATTGTTTTTTCCTTTTTATCCATGCTATAATCAAACCGGACGGAAGATGAGGAAACCACATATACGGGAAGAGGGGATGCTATGACTGTGAAGAATGCCGTGACGCACAAGCGCGCCATGCGGAAAACCTTGACGCCCTATCTGCTGCTGGCGCCGGTGATCATATTTATCTGCTGCTTCATGTTCTGGCCCATCATCAACGTATTCATCATGAGCCTGCAGAATCATGTGGTCACCAAGCCGAAAAACTGGGGCTACGCGGGGTTCGCGCACTATGTGAAGATCTTCACCAAAGACGCCGTGTTTACCAAGAGCATATTTACCACGCTGCGCTGGGTGGTCATCAGCGTGGTGTTCCAGTGCGTGCTGGGCTTCTGGCTGGCGTACGTGCTGAACAAGAAGTTCGCCCTGCGCGGCGTCTCCAGGGCGCTGGCCCTGACGCCCTGGGCCGTGGCCGGCGTCATGGTGGGAATCATCTGGAAACTGATCATGGGCGAAACCTACGGCGTATTCAACGACCTGCTTAAGCGCCTGGGCATCATCAGCCGGAATGTGTCCTGGTTTTCCAACGCGGACCTGGCGACGTTTTCCGTGATCCTGGCGAACGTCTGGCGCGGCATACCCTTTTTTACCCTGAGCTATCTGGCCGCGCTCAGCTCCATCCCGGATGACCTGTACGAATCGGCCAAGATAGACGGGGCGAGCGCGCCGCGCACCCTGTTCAGCATCACGCTGCCGATGATCCGGGATACCATTATCCTGACCACCCTCCTGCGCGCCATCTGGACCTTCAACGCCGTTGACCTGATCATCTCCATGACGGACGGCGGCCCCAACCGGGGCACCACGACCCTGGCGCTGTACATCATGACCACGTTCAAAAACAAAATGGACTACGGTTACGCCAGTGCCCTGTCCGTGATCGCCACCCTGGCCATGATGGTGTTTGCCTTCATCTACATCAAATGGGGGAAGCTCGGAAAGGAGGGGATCAACTGATGAGCCGCAGAACGCGCACCCGCCTTTCCAACCTCCTGTTCCGGGATATCCCGGTCGTCCTTTTCCTGCTGTTCATGCTCTTCCCGTTTTACTGGATCCTGAACACGTCCCTCAAGGACTCTGTGGACGTGATCTCCATCCCCATCCAGTACTGGCCCGGGCACGTCACGCTGGATAATTTCAAGGGCCTGGTTTCGCTGGGTTTTGACCGCTACTTCCTCAACAGCCTGTTTGTGGCGTCGCTGACCACCCTGATCATCATGGCGCTGTCCCTGCTGGGCGGCTACGCCATGAGCCGCTACCGCTTCAAAGGCAGGGTGGCCGTATACATCATGCTGCTGGCCACCCAGATGCTGCCCGCCGTCGTCCTGATGATCCCGCTGTTCCAGATCATGAACGGGCTGAACCTGATCAACAACCTGTGGAGCCTGGTGATCGTCTGCTCGTGCACCAACCTGGCCTACTGTATGCTGATGATGATGGGTTACTACAATTCCGTCCCGGTTTCCCTGGAAGAGGCGGCGCAGGTGGACGGCTGTTCCCTGATGGGAGCGGTGACGCGCATCCTGATCCCCACGATGATCCCAGCTATCGTGGCGACCGGCGCCTATGCCTTTATCAACGCCTGGAACGTGTATGTGTACGCCATTGCCTTTATAACCGACAAGAAACAGTATACCCTGCCGCTGGGCCTGAACGCCTTCCAGGGAGAGTTCGGCACCGACTACGGCCACCTGGCCGCCGGCTGTGTTGTCGCCCTGGTGCCCGTGCTGATTATTTTCGCCTTCCTTCAGAAGCGCATGGCCGGAGGCGCAACCGCCGGCGCGGTGAAAGGATGAGCGCGAGAATAGGAACCCGTCACCCCACATCAAACGTTGAGGAGGAAAGAACATGAAGAAACTGCTCTCTGTGATCCTGGCGCTGTGCATGCTGCTGAGCCTTGCCTCCCTGGCCGCCGCCGAGGAAGGCCGCAAGACCGTCAGCCTCTGGTATCATTCCGGCGACGCCATCACCGACGCGTACTATCAGGGCGTGTTTGAAAAGCTGAACGCGGCGCAGGACAAGTACACCTTTGAGTACACCAGCTTTGCCTTCAAGGACTTCCAGGAGAAATTCCAGATGGCCGTCACCACCGACACCATGCCGGACGTGGTTTCCCTGGGCTTTTCCAACATTTCCGCCTTCACCGCCCAGGACAGCATCCTGGAGCTGACCGACGACATCCTGGCCCAGGTGGACAACTTCGCCAAGGTGGACGCCGGACTGACCACCAACCTGCGCAACATCGCCGGCGGCGCGCTCTATGGCATCCCCTTTGCCTACAACCAGGAAGTCGCCTATGTGAACACGACCTTCCTGGCCGAAAAGGGTGAGGAAGCCCCCAAGACCCAGAAGGAATACCTGGCCCTGTGCGAAAAGTACGCCGACGCGGACAAGGGCACCTACTTTACCACCCTGCGCGGCGTGCGCCCCTATGACAGCATGCTGGCCTGGCTGTTCACCTACACCGACGGCGCAGGTTATGAAGGCGCGTGGTTTGACGAAAACGGCAAGTGCATCCTGAGCCGCCCCGAATTCGTCGAGGCCATGGAGGCCTATGCAAGCATCTACAAGAACAAGTGGTGCTCCGGCGACTCCGTGAACAACAACTACAACGAGATCTGCGCCGAGTTTGACTCCGGCGTGGCCGCGTACCTGGTGCACAACTCCTCCTCCAACACCAACCACGCCAACGCCCTGGGCGCCGAAAACTTCAAGGCCGTCACCGTGCTGGCGAACGATCAGGGCCATTACTTTGCTTCGGGCCTTCAGCCCAACGTGTTCTGCATCGCCAAGAGCAAGAACCCGGATCATGACTATTCCGGCGCCATCGCCCTGATGAACGAGCTGCTCAGCACCGAAGTGGACGGCGGGCTGTGCGCCGCGCTGGGCCGCGTGCCCTGCAACATGGAAGTCGAGCAGCAGGACTGGTACAAGGAGAGCGCCCTGATGATGCTGTGCGCCGGCTACCTGACCGACCCCAACTACAAGCAGATCCTCAACCCCTACTGGCTGGCTGACTTCTCCACCATGATCACCACCGATATGACCGCCGACTTCCAGGCCCTGCTGCTGGGCGAGCTCACCGCCGAAGAGTGCATGACCAAGTGGGCGGAGACCATCGACGAGTATCAGGCCGAATACCTGGCCGAACAGGGCGCGTAAAGGACGCAAAGGTCGTAAAAGACCGCCCTTCCGGCCGGAACGGGGCGGACGGCGGGCTGATCCATGACGGGAGCCGCCGCTCCGCCCGGTCCGTGAACAACGGAGAAAACCTGCTGCCTGCGGTCCGGCGCCGCGGATTGG
>JBGUJG010000101.1:0-36062 GCA_045113695.1 Christensenellales bacterium | reverse complement strand
CGTCCTCAGTGTTTTTCCTTCCCTGTCACCATGGGCCGGGACTTTAGCCCCCACGGGGCGGCCGCGGTTTACCCCGCCACCCCCTTCTGCATGGGAACGGGAACCATGCTTCCCGGAAAAAAGCGCAAAAAAGTACGGAAAAACCCCGCCCGTCCCGGATTCCCGATTGTCATCCCGCCGGATCCGTGCTACAATCAGATCAGCCGATACAACGCAAAAAACCGGGGCGGCCAACGCCTTCCCCGGGGACCGGGAGGATGACGGAATGGAAATCGCCGGGCTTCAGAAACTGACGCTGCTGGACTATCCGGGCAAGGTCGCGTGCACGGTCTTTCTGGCCGGTTGCAATTTCCGCTGCCCGTACTGCCATAATGCCGAGCTGATCGACCGGATCCTCCCGTCGCTGATGGACAATGAGGAACTGCTGGCGTTTCTTTCCAGGCGCAAAGGCCTGCTGGACGGCGTCTGCGTGACCGGGGGCGAACCCACCCTGCGCGGGCAGGAGCTGAAAGACCTGATCGGGCGGATCAAAGCCCTGTCCTTTTCAGTCAAGCTCGATACCAACGGCACCCGGCCGGACCTGCTCAAAGAGCTCGTCCGGGACAGGCTGGTGGATTACGTCGCGATGGACATCAAAAACAGCCCGGACCGCTACGCGGAAACCGCCGGGATCCCCGAGCCTGCCCTGAACGCGGTGCGTGAGAGCGTCCGCTTCCTGCTGGAAGGCAGAGTCGATTATGAGTTCCGCACCACCGTGGTCCGGGAGCTGTTCGACGACAACTCCTTCCTGGGCATCGGCCCGTGGATCCGCGGGGCGAAACGCTATTTCCTCCAGCCCTTCGAAGACCGGGACACCGTCCCCGTGTCCGGCCTCCACGCCCCGGCAAAAGAAGACCTGGAGCGCTGGCGCCGCATCATGGTGCCTTTCTGCCCGGATACGCAGATACGGGGAATGTAGTGTACGGCGGGCAGGAGGAAGAAGTCTGATGACGGCTGTCAGCCCCGGTCAGGGGCTGACGGCCTCTTTTTCATCTGCCCCGGCCTGGGCGTCCAGTTTTCTGATCACCGGCCGGACCAGCAGGATGCTCAGGATAAACGCGCAGATATCGGCGGCAGGCTGGGCGGCCTGCAGGCCGAACAGGCCGAACAGGGCCGGCAGGATGAGCAGCATCGGGATCAGGAAGATGCCCTGGCGGGCGGTCGAAATGATCGTCGAGCGGGCGCTCAGGCCGATGCTCTGGGTCATCATGTTGGACATCACGTAAAAGCCCCACAGCGGCATCGTCGCAAGCTGCAGGCGTAGGGCCGTCGTGCCGATCCGGATGACCTCCGGATCATTCCGGAACAGGGTCACGATCGGGCCGGCGAACAGCAGGGAGATCCCCGCCAGCAGGGCCAGGATGACGGTGGCGACCTTCACGCAGAACAAAAACGCCTCCTTCACCCGGCGGTAGCGCCTGGCCCCGTAGCAGAAGGCGCAGACCGGCTGGAAGCCCTGGCCGAAACCGATCACCGAGGAATTGATGAACAGGATATAGCGGTTGACGATCGACATCGCGGCAATTGCCGGATCGCCCCAGGGCTGGGCGACGTGGTTGAGCAGGACGGTCGCGACGCTGGCAATCCCCTGCCGGCCCAGGGAGGGCAGGCCGTTGCTGAGCATCCGCCCGTACATGGACAGGCTGGGTTTGAAATTCCGCCGGGAGACCGAAATGGCTTCCGGCTTTTTCTGGCACATCCACAGGAGGATGCAGAAGCTCACAAACTGGGACAGGCCGGTGGCGATGGAGGCCCCCGCCGTCCCGAGCCCGAAGCCGAAGATGAACAGCGGGTCCAGCGCCATGTTGAGGATCCCGCCGGTGGTGATGCCGACCATCGCGTACATCGTCAGCCCCTGAAAGCGCAGCAGGTTGTTCATCGCCATGGAGGACATCATGAACGGGGCCGCCAACAGGATATAGCGGGCGTAGTCCCGGGCGTAGGGGGCGATCGTCTCCGTCGCACCGAGCCAGTACACCATCGGGTCCAGGATCAGCTGCCCGGCGGCCGCCAGCACGGTGCCCGTCAGGAAGGCCGTAAAAAACGCCAGCGACACGAACTGCGCCGCCTCTTCCTTCCGCCCCGCCCCCAGGGCCCGGCTCATGTTGGTGCCGCTGCCCATGCCGATGGTAAAGGCGATGGCCTGGATAAAGCCCATGGCTGAAAAAAACACCCCGATCGCCCCGGACGCCGACGTGCTGATCCGGCCGACAAAAAACGTGTCCGCCATGTTGTAGATGCTGGAAATCAGCATGGAAATAATGGTGGGAACCGCCAGTTTCGGAATGATCCGGTTCACCGGCTCATTCAGCATCTGCTCCGCCCTGCCGGCGGTAACCTTCCTGCTCATACCCGTCTCCTCTTTCCGCTGGATAAAGGTGGTTTCGCTGTTTTTTCCGTAAATCCTTTTCCGGCGGAGCAAGTTGATATTTCTTTGCTGTTTTTCGCATCTGTCCGCTGATTTTCAGTATTGTCACCCGCTGAAAGACCGGCATGTCCGCAAAGCGGGCGTTTTTGCCATATTGGCCTGATTCGCCCGTCTTTCCCCGGCGATTTGTCTATTGCGAACCCTCCCCGGTCTTTGGTATAATAGCCCTGCCATCATCCGCAAAGGAGCTGATTGCCATGTACCGTTTTACCTGCGACTATGAAGAAGGCTGCCTGCCGGAGATCCTGCAGCTGCTGGAAGATACCAACTATGTCCAGACCCCGGGCTACGGGACGGATGATTACTGTGAGAAAGCCCGCGGGCTGATCCGCGGTTTCTGCGGGGCGCCGGATGCGGACGTCCATTTCCTGGTCGGCGGGACGCAGGCCAACCTGACGGTCATTTCCGCCTTCCTGCGGCCCTGGCAGGGCGTCCTCTCCGCCCATACCGGCCATATCAACGTGCATGAGACCGGGGCCATCGAGGCCACGGGCCACAAGGTGCTGGCCCTGGAAAGCCCCGACGGCAAGGTCTCCGCCCAGGCCCTGAAGGCCGCCCTGGACGCTCACTTCGGGGACCCGCACAGCGAGCACACCGTCCAGCCGGGGATGCTGTACATCTCTTTCCCGACGGAAAACGGCCAGCTGTATACCCTGAGCGAACTGACGGAGCTTTCCGCCATCTGCCGGGAAGCGGGGATCCCCCTGTACCTGGACGGGGCGCGGATGAGCTACGGCCTGACGAGCGCCGCCTGCGATCTGACCGCCGCAGACATCGCTCGGCTGTGCGACGCGTTCTATATCGGCGGCACCAAGTGCGGCGCCCTGTTCGGGGAGGCCTTGGTGATCACGAATGAGCGCTTCAAAAAGGACTTCCGCTACATGATCAAGCAGCGGGGCGGCATGCTGGCCAAGGGCCGGCTGCTGGGCATCCAGTTCCTCGGCCTGATGACGGAAGGCCGCTATCTGACCGCCGCCGCGAAGGCGAACCGCCAGGCCCAGCGGATCCGGGCCGCGTTTGAACAAAAAGGCATCCCCTTCATGATCCCCTCCCCGACCAACCAGCAGTTCCCGGTCCTGACGGACGGGCAGCTGGCCGCCTTCGCCCCCTCGTTCTCCTGGGATTTCTGGGAAAAGATGCCCGACGGCCGCAATGCCGTGCGCTTCTGCACCTCCTGGGCGACGACGGAGGAGGCGGTGGACGCGCTGGTCAGGGCGGTTCAGGAACTTTGAAACGAGTGAGGAGTGGCCGTTCGCTTCGCTCACTTAGTGAGGAGTTAGGAGTGAGCGCTCCCTGCGGTCGCTTAGTGAGGAGTTAATAGTTATCAATGGACCAATTTCAACTCCTCACTCCTAACTTCTCACTCCTCACTCCTCACTCCTCATTCCAAGCTCCTGCCTTCTCACTCCCCTGTTTGAAAAAGGAGATATAGATGCTTCAGAATTCCATGCTCTTTTCCTGGATCAATGCCATCCGGAGCGACCCGATTTCCGGCATCATCACGATGCTGATCGAGATCGTGGCGATCCTGGCCGCCCTGATCCTGCACGAAATTTCCCACGGCTACGTGGCCCTCTGGTGCGGGGACCCGACGGCGAAGATGCTGGGCCGCCTGTCTCTCAGGCCCTCCCACCACCTGGACCCGATCGGTTCGGCGATGATGCTCCTGCTCGGCGTGGGCTTTGCCAAGCCCGTGCCGGTCAACCCGCGCAATTTCCGCAATTACCGGCGGGACGACCTGCTGGTCTCCCTGGCCGGGGTCACGATGAACATGCTGCTGTTCCTGGTCAGCGGTTTTTTGTACGTCCTGTGCTACCGGGGGTTCTACGAGACGAACGGCTTTCTTTCCCAGGTGCTCTACTACTTTTACCAGTTTTTCGGTCTGTTCTCCAGCCTGAACCTGGGGCTGGCCCTGTTCAACCTCCTGCCGATCCCCCCACTGGACGGCTATCATGTGCTCAACGACATCGTGCTCAAGGGCAGGCTGCAGCTGTCGCCGGATATGTTCCGGATGTTCCAGCTCGGCCTGATGGCCCTGCTGGTGTTCACCAACGTGATCGACCGTCTGCTCTTTACGCTGCGGAGCGCGGTCTGGACGCCGGTGATGCAGTTTTTCAGCATGATCGTATTCGGAAGAGGATTCTGACATGGCGTTTTCCCTGCACCTGAGCCAGTTTGAAGGTCCGCTGGACATGCTGCTCTTCCTGATCAGCAAGGCCAAAGTGGACATCAAAGACATCTTTGTGTCCGAAGTGACCAGCCAGTACATCGAATTCGTGCGGAGCGCCCCGGACCTGGACCTGGACGATGCCTCCGGTTTCCTGGCGATGGCCGCCACGCTGGTGGAGATCAAGTCCCGCGCCCTGCTGCCCAAACTCCCCAAAGAAGGGGAGGAGGAAGAGGAAGACCCGGAGCAGTCCCTCATCCGCCAACTGGAAGAATACCAGCAGCTCAAGACCCTGGCCGCCGAAATGCAGCAGTTTGAGAAGGCGGCCGCGGCCATGTACGAAAAGCTGCCGGAGGAATTCCCCCTGCCCCCGCCGACCTTCGAGCTGGAAGGCCTGACCCTGGAGGGCCTGACCGCCGCGTTCGCCCGGGTGCTCGCCCGGCTGAAGGAGACGGAGGAAACCGTCCCCGTCCAGCGGCGGATCATCCGGGACGCCTTTTCCGTCCCCCGCTGCATGTCCAACATCCTCCGGAGGCTCCGGCACGGGCCGGTTGCCTTTGACCGCCTGTTTTCTGACGAGCCCACGCGGGACGAAGTGGTCTCCACCTTCCTGGCCCTGCTGGAGCTGCTGAAGGCCGGCCGAGCCCGCGCGAGTCAGGACGGCACCTACGGGCAGATCATGATCACCCCGCATACGCCGGACCCGGAAGATCTCAACGATGAGGAACCCGAACCCGCTCAGGAAAGCTGAGATCGGGCCGGGAATGATGATTAAGTAAGAAAGAACACGCTGCCGCATGGATATGAATGAAATCGGCCCCATCGTGGAGGCCATGCTGTTTATCGCCGGGGAGCCGGTGGCGATTGCCGACCTGGCAAGGGCGCTGGAAATCGCCCCGTTTCAGGTGCAGGAAGCCCTCGACGCGCTGGAAAGAACCATCGACGCTCAGAAACGCGGCATCGTCCTGAAGCGCTTCGGGGAGCATGTACAGCTTTCCACCCGGCGTGAATTCGCCCCGTACATCGAAAAGCTGCTGCAGCCGGTGCAGAAGCAGTCCCTCTCCCAGTCCGCCCTGGAAACCCTGGCCATCGTGGCCTACCGCCAGCCGGTCACCAAGCTTGAGATGGAGCAGATCCGCGGGGTTAAGTGCGATTACTCCGTCCAGTCCCTGATCAAAAAAGGCCTGATCGAGGATGTCGGACGCAAGGAGGTCGTCGGCCGCCCGATCCTGTACGGGACGACGGACGCTTTCCTGTCCCACTTCGGCCTGCGGACGCTCTCCGACCTGCCGCAGCCGGAAAACAGCGGGCCGGAGCCGGACAGTCTGGACATTCAGGAAGTTTGAGGCATCTTATGAATCTTTCTCAGCTGCTGGATTACCTGCGCCAGGATGAATCGTTCATGCAGAACGTCACCTGCTGGCGGACCATCCCGAAAAGGGAGGCCGTGTTCGCTCCTTTTCCGGAGGGGCTGGACGGGCGGATCGCGCCCGCCCTGCAAAAACATCATATCACACAGCTGTACGCCCACCAGGCCGACGCCTTTACCGCCATCAGCGAGGGAAAGGACGTCGTGATCGTCACGCCCACCGCCTCGGGGAAGACCCTGTGCTACAACCTGCCCGTACTCAACGAGATCCTGATCAATCCGGACGCGCGGGCTTTGTATCTGTTTCCCACCAAGGCCCTGTCTGCAGACCAGGTGAGCGAGCTGTACGAGCTGATCGAGCTGATCGGGGCGGACATCAAGACCTACACCTATGACGGGGACACCCCCGGCGCGGCCCGGCGGGCCGTCCGACAGGCCGGCCACGTGGTCGTCACCAACCCGGACATGCTGCACTCCGGCATCCTCCCCCACCACACCAAGTGGGTGAAGCTGTTTGAAAACCTCAGATACATCGTCATCGACGAGATCCACTCCTACCGGGGCGTCTTCGGCAGCAACCTGGCCAACGTGCTCCGCCGGCTGATCCGCCTGTGCAGGTTTTACGGGAGCAACCCGCAGTTCATCCTCTGCTCGGCCACCATCGAAAACCCGGAGGAGCTGGCCCGGACCCTGATCGGCCGGCCCGTCGTCAAAATCGACCGGAACGGCTCCCCCTCCGGGGAAAAGCACGTGATCTTCTACAACCCGCCCGTGGTCAACCGCCAGCTGGGCATCCGCAGGGGCGTCCTGCCGGAGACCAGGGGCATCGCCTCCATGCTGGTGCAAAACAGCGTCCGCACCATCGTCTTTGGAAAAAGCCGCCTGCAGGTGGAGGTGCTGACCCGCCAGCTCAAGGAACTGGTCCGGGATCCGGTCGGGAACTCCGGCCGCGTCCGGGGCTACCGGGGCGGCTACCTGCCCTCTGAGCGGCGGGAGATCGAGCGCGGTCTCCGGGCCGGGCGGATCGACGCGGTCGTTTCCACCAACGCCCTGGAGCTGGGCATCGACATCGGCTCCCTGGAGGCCTGCGTGATGTGCGGCTACCCCGGCACCATCGCCTCCGCCTGGCAGGAGGCGGGCCGCGCCGGCCGGCGCTTCGGCGTCAGCCTGACGATCCTGGTGGCCTCCTCCGCGGCCCTGGACCAGTTCATCGTGACCCATCCGGATTACTTTTTCGGCGCGAGCCCGGAAAACGCCTTGCTCAACCCGGACAATATTTATATCCTTTTAAACCACATGAAGTGCTCCGCCTACGAGCTGCCCTTCCGCGACGGGGAGAGCTTCGGCAACGCCGCCGGCAGCGCGGAAATGCTCGAATACCTCACGGATGAGCATATCCTGCGCCACGTAGGCTCCACCTACCACTGGTCGGAGGAGGATTTCCCCGCCAGCGAGATCTCCCTGCGGACGGCGATGACGGAAAACTTCCTGATCATGGACGTGACCGACCCGGCCCATACCCGCATGGTCGGGGAGATGGACCGGTTTACCGCCCCGATGCTGCTGCATGAAAACGCCATCTACCTGCACGAAGGCACCACCTACCAGGTGGAGAAACTGGACTTTGACGCCTGCAAGGCCTTCATCCGCCGGGTGGATGTCGATTATTACACCGACGCGGACCTGAACGTGGCCCTGAGCCTCCTGGACGTGCTGGAAGAG
Source organism: Christensenellales bacterium (assembly GCA_045113695.1). Lineage (GTDB taxonomy): Bacteria > Bacillota > Clostridia > Christensenellales > Aristaeellaceae > UBA4246. The sequence goes on along the minus strand of JBGUJG010000101.1, from coordinate 28,337 downwards.
AGGCCGGACGCCTCCTTCGGGGAGATCAACGTCACCGCCCGCGTCCGCATGTTCAAGAAGATGCGCTTTGACACCGGGGAAAACGTCGGCTACGGCCCGGTCATGCTGCCGGAGACCGAAATGCACACCACCGCCCTGTGGTGGACCGTACCGGACGAAATCGCCGCCGACTACGGCAAGGATGACCTGCAGAACGGAATGCTGGGCATCGCCAACCTGATGCGGATCGCCGCCCCCCTGAACCTCATGTGCTCCCCGCACGACATCGCGGTCAGCTACCAGGTCAAGTGCACCTTTACCGGCAAGCCCACCCTGATCCTGTACGACAACTGCCCCGGCGGCGTGGGGCTTTCCGAAAAGGCCTTCCACATGCGGAACATCCTGCTGCGCAACTGCCTGGACATCGTCCGCTCCTGCCCCTGCGAAAAAGGCTGCCCCTCCTGCGTCGGCCCGGAAACGGAGATCGGACCGACGGGGAAGCGGATGGCGGAAACGCTGCTCAGGAAACTCTCAGCTCAGACAGAAGGCAAAAATTATCAGTGAGGAGCGGCCGCTCCCTCCGGCCGCCGCTGAGTGAGGAGTTAGGAGTGACCGTTCGCTTCGCTCACTTAGTGAGGAGTTAATTGTTAACCAATTTCAACTCCTCATTCCTAACTCCTCACTCCTCACTGATCAATGATCCCTCTCTCCTACACTTTTTCAAAGGAGCTCCCTATGCCCTCATTAAGCCCGTACGACCGCAAACTCGATTATTCCTACGCGCCGGGGATTTTTCCTTCGATGGAAGCGGTCAAAAAAGCGCCGGAGCTGGTCCGGCGGCTGCTGATTCACTCGGAAGCGGAATCGTCCGAAGGCGCCGCCGCCCTGACGGAGCTCTGCCGTGCCCGGAACATCCGCGTGGAAACGGCGGACAAGGCCCTTGCCCGCCTGTCCGGCAAGGGCAACTGCTATGCCGCCGCCGTATTTGAAAAGCGGCCCGGCGTATTGGACGCTCAGGCCGCTCATATTGTGCTGCATCATCCGTCGGATGCAGGGAACCTCGGTACCATCCTGCGCACCGCCCTGGGCTTCGGCTACCGGGATCTGGCCCTCATCGGGCCCTGCACCGACGTGTTCCACCCGCATGTCGTCCGCGCGTCGATGGGCGCGATGTTCAGCCTGCGCGTCCGGGAATACCCCGATTTTGAAAGCTACCGGGCTGATTTCCCCGGCCATGCGGCTTATCCTTTCATGCTGGACGGCTCCGTCACCCTGGAGGAGGCGCTGGCTTCTCCCCCGCCCCGCCCCTTCTGCCTGATCTTCGGCAACGAGGGCGCCGGCCTGCCCGGGGAATTCTCCCAAATCGGGACGCCGGTCCGCATTGAGCACAGCCACGAAATTGATTCGCTGAATCTGGGGATCGCGGCCGCGATCGGGATGTACAGGTTTGGACAACATAGATAGCATATGCAGTCTCATGATCTGGATAGTGCCTTAAGCATTCTATAGACATATATTTAATGCAATATTTTTTCTGAGGAAACAATCATGAAACCAGATCAAATTTTCTCTCTTATTATTCTTCTGTTTATTCTCAGTCTTCCCGGCATTATTATTGGTTCAATCGTAAAAGCAATTAGAAAACGCCGTAAAATCACCGGATCAGATAAAGCGCTGAAAAACATTGAAAACAATCCGCAAGAAGCAGGATCTTCCCGTGAAACAGAGTCCCCAGAAGCATATCCTCCAGAAACTGGTTCAGTTGAAGAAGAATCGTATTCGGAAACAGTAGATTTTCCACCTGAAACTGCAAATCTAATCAATCGATCCTACAAAAATGGTTATGAATACGAAAAATATGTTGCGTCGAAAATTATGGCAACAGGCAACTTCAGAAGCGTGGCTGTAACAACAAAATCAGGAGACTATGGAGTCGATATATTATGTGAAGAAGACGATGGCACAACTTGGGCAGTTCAATGCAAAATGTATTCCGAGAAAGTCGGATATAAAGCTATTCAGGAAGTCGTCAGTGGAATGCAGTATTATTCTTGCAAACGTGCAGCGGTATATACTACAAGTACTTTTACAGCGCAAGCAAAAGATGCCGCTGCAAAAATGAATGTATTGTTATTTGAGAACTTTAGTTAAAGGGGCGTTCATCATAAGAAGAATTCCGGCATATAACTGATGTAGGCCTAAATCAAAAATAAAAAACAGATGATAATACTCATCTCTCACGATATGCTTCCTTCGCCAGCAGCCACGCCCCGAGGATCCCGCTGTTGTCCCCCAGGCCGGTCGGGACGATGTAGTCCCGGAGCCCCGATTCCACGGCCGGCACCGGAATGTAGCCGTTCAGCAGCTGCACCGTCTTTTCCCGGATCATCGGGAACAGGAAGGTCTGGTGCATGACCCCGCCGCCCAGGATGATCTTTTCCGGTGAAAAGGCAAGCATCGCGTCGGCGCAGAGCTGGGCCAGGTAGGCCGCTTCCAGCGCCCAGGCGGGATGATCCGCCGGAAGATCCTTCGCGGAGACACCCCAGCGCTTTTCAATCGCCGGGCCGCTCGCCAGGCCCTCCGCGCAGTGCGGATGATAGGGGCAGAAGCCGGCCGGGGCCGGATCACCTTCTTCCGGGGTCAGCAGCAGATGGCCGATTTCCGGGTGCATGAGGCCGTGAACCGGCTGGCCGCCAACGATCAGGCCGCCGCCGATGCCGGTGCCGACCGTCAGATACAGGCAGGAGGAAAGGCCTCTGGCCGCCCCGAGCCGTGCCTCCGCCAGAGCCGCGCCGTTCACATCCGTATCGAGCCGGACGGGAACGGAAAGCGCCTCCTCAAACGCCCGCAGGACCGGATATCCCCGCCAGGCCAGCTTGGGCGTCCGGGTAATGCATCCAAAGGAAGCCGAGGCCTGGTTCAGATCCAGCGGGCCGAAACAGCCGATTCCAAGGGCGGAGATCCCTTTCCCTCTGAAAAAATCAATCATCTGCGGCATGGTCTCCTCCGGCGTCAGGGTGGGCAGTACCTGCCGGTCCGTCTCCTGTCCTTCCCCGTCGAATACTGCCAGCACCATCTTCGTGCCGCCCGCTTCCAGCGCGCCGTATTTTCTCATACAAAACCTCCTATGATTTCAAACATTTTTACAAATTTTCCGTAAATTTCTGCAGGAAAAATGAAAAAGACGTGGTATAATAGAAATGTGAATATTTTTCCCCAAGTACAGCGAGGCATCGTATCTCATAAAAAACAAAAACTTTGGATGGAGGCATTATTTTTATGACGAAAAAAGAAATGATCCACGCCCTGAGCAAGAAGACCGGCATGTCCCTGAAGGAAGCGGAAACCGCTTTCACCGCCGTGGTCGATCTGATTACCGAAGAGATCACCGAAAAAGATGAAGCAGCCGTCAGCGGCCTGGGCACCTTCATGGTCCGCAGCCGCAGCTCCCGCAAGGGCCGCAATTTCCAGACCGGGCAGTCCGTTCAGATTCCTTCCAGCAAATCTGTCGGCTTCCGCGCCGGAAAGAACCTGAAGGAAGCCATCAACAAATAATCACCTTGCGTGAAGGCAGATGCCCGGCTCCGGCCGGGCATCTGCCTTTTCGTCAGCTTTCCGTCCGGATGACCAGTTCCACCGGACAGTGATCCGAACCGAAGATGTCCGTATGGATGTCGGCCGAGACGATCCGGTCCTTCCAGTCGTCGGAGACGATGAAATAATCGATGCGCCATCCGGCGTTGTGCTCGCGCGCCCGGAAGCGGTAGCTCCACCAGGAATAAACCTGGGCCGTATCCGGGTGCAGGTAGCGGAAGCTGTCCACATAGCCGTGGGACAGCAGGGTTGTCATCTTCCCGCGTTCTTCATCTGTAAAGCCGGAATTGCCGCGGTTGGCGGCCGCGTTCTTGATGTCGATCTCCTGATGGGCGACGTTGAGGTCTCCGCAGAAGATCAGGGGTTTCTGCGCTTTCAGCCGGTCGATGTAGGCCAGGAAGGCGTCTTCCCAGGCCATGCGGTAACCGAGCCTTTTGAGCCCGTCCTGGCTGTTGGGCGTGTAGACCGTGATCAGGGTAAATGTCCCCATGTCCAGCGTGATCACCCGGCCCTCATGGTCAAATTCGTCGATGCCGATGCCGTAGGAGACGGAGAGCGGCTCCTGCCTGGTGAACACCGCGGTGCCGGAATACCCCTTTTTTTCCGCCGAATTCCAGTACTGGTGATAGCCCGGCAGGGAAACCTCCAGCTGGCCCGGCTGCATCTTGGTCTCCTGCAGGCAGAACACATCGGCGTCCAGGCGGCTGAACGCTTCCTCAAATCCCTTCCCCCAGCAGGCGCGCAGGCCGTTCACATTCCAGGAAACCAGTTTCATGCGGCGTTCCTCCTTGGCAGCTCATTTTTGTTATCATATCACAATGTGCATCCTTTGGAAAGTGTTTCGTGAAAGCCCGTCATCATTTTGATGACCCAGGCCTTCCCCGGCTCATCATATCCTGCATTTCAGTCTTGACAATATCCGGTTTTTGACGGACAATAGGAGCAGAAATGTATGATCATTTTCAAATAACTGAAAAGAGGAGTGTGCCGATGAAAAAACTGATCGCTGTCAGCCTGTTTCTGATTCTGTGCATGCTTTTCACCGCTTCCGCCCTTTCCGCCCGCGATCCCTGGAACTGCCCGGGATGCGGCAGGACGGCCAATACCGGCAATTTCTGCGAAGACTGCGGACAAGCCGCTCCGGCGCCGGCAGCCTGGGACTGCGTCTGCGGCAAAACGGAAAACACCGGCCGCTTCTGCCCGGAATGCGGCAGGCCAAGACCGGCTGAAAATCGCACTGCCCCGGATTCCCCGTCCCTGCCATCGGGCAGCAGTGAAAAGACTGTCCTGTTTACCGTGCAGTCCAATGGCAGCGCCCAGGTTACCCTGAGACGAACCAAAGGGACGTGTCAGAGCATGACATATAAAAACCAGGTCATCGAATACTGGGGCGGAGGGGCCAGCGGCGCATACATCTGGGTATCGGACCCAACGCTCGTCACAGCCTCTGTTCCCAGCGGTACCACCACGGCCGACAGATGGGGGCAGTACCGTCTGCGCATCACAGACCCGGACGGACATACCGCGGAAAGGGTGTGGAATGACCAGGAAAACGGCTCGGAATATACCTTGTCTCTGCCTGCGGCAGGGACTTATGCGATTCAGGTGATTCCCTTCACAGCAGAGCAGATGAAAGATGAAAACAGCGCAGCCCAGTTTATGAACTGGATCACCTGCCCTGAATGGAAGGTTGTGAGACTTTATAACTGTCAGATCGGAGGATAGGAAGCCGGCCGCAGCAGGCTCGCCGCGGAGGCCCTGTCCGAACGGCACGGCAAAGCCTGTATGGAGCAAAAAGAAAAGACTGCGGCATCTAATAAGATACATGCAGTCTTTTTTTTTGATGCGATTACTTCGCGTACTCGGTGCTCCGGGTCTCGCGGATGACGTTGACACGGATCTGGCCGGGATACTCCAGCTCTTTCTCGATCCGTTTGGCGACCTCCTTGGCCAGCACCTGGGTGCCCTCGTCGGATACATCCTCGGGCTTGACCATGATGCGGACCTCGCGGCCGGACTGAATGGCGAAGCACTTTTCGACGCCGTTGAAGGACTTGGCGATCTCCTCCAGTTTTTCCAGACGCTTGATATAGTTCTCAAGCGACTCGCGGCGGGCGCCGGGCCGGGCCGCGCTGATGGCGTCTGCCGCCTGCACCAGCACGGCTTCCACCGTCTGGGGCTCGACGTCGTTGTGGTGCGCCAGGATACAGTGGATCACCGCCGGGCTCTCATGATACTTGCGGGCCAGTTCCCCGCCGATGGAGACGTGGGTGCCCTCCTGCTCGTGGTCGACCGACTTGCCGATGTCATGCAGCAGGCCGGCGCGTTTGGCCAGCTGAACGTCGGCCCCCAATTCGGCGGCCATCATGCCGCACAGGTGGCTGACTTCGATGGAATGCTTAAGCACGTTCTGGCCGTAGCTGGTACGGTAACGAAGACGGCCCAGGAGTTTGACCATCTCGGGGTGGATGCCGTGCTGTCCGGTCTCGAAGACGGCCTGTTCGCCGGCCTCCCGGATCTGGTTCTCCACCTCCTTGCGCGCTTTTTCCACGCACTCTTCGATGCGGGCGGGATGGATCCTCCCATCCATGATCAGTTTCTCGATGGCCAGCTTCGCGATCTCCCTGCGCACAGGGTCGAACGCGGATACGATGACTGCTTCCGGGGTATCGTCGATGATCAGATCGACGCCGGTCGCCGTTTCCAGCGCGCGGATGTTCCTGCCCTCGCGGCCGATGATGCGGCCCTTCATGTCGTCATTGGGCAGGTTGATCACCGATACGGTGGTCTCCGCCACATGGTCGGCGGCGCAGCGCTGAATTGCCAGGGCGATGATGTTCCTGGCTTTCTTTTCGCCTTCTTCTTTGGCCTTGGCTTCGATGTCCCGCACCATGGCGGCGGCGTCGTGATAGGCATCCTTCTGCACGCGGTCGATGACGTTCTGCCGCGCCTCGTCCTGCGTCATGGCGGCAATGCGTTCCAGCTCGCTGATCTGTTTGGCCTTGAGGCTTTCTGCCTCGGCTTCCAGCTGGGCCACGTTATCCTGCCGCTTCTGCAGCTGCTTTTCTTTCTGGTCCAGGGCGTCCATCTTCTTGTCCAGCTGCTCTTCGCGCTGCTGGGCGCGGTGCTCGGAACGCTGAATGTCCGCCCGGCGGGCATTGATTTCCTTATCCAGCTCGGATTTCTGGCGAAGCACTTCTTCCTTGGCTTCCAGGATCATTTCCTTTTTCTTTTCATCCGCTTTGCGGGTGGTGTCGTCCAGAAGCTTTTTGGCATATTCTTCCGTCCGCCCGATCTTGCTTTCGACGATGCTCTTGTTATAGCGGTATCCCGCAAAAGCGCCGATCAGCAGGGCGGCCAGGGCAATACCTGCTGTAATCAACCAATTCAAACCGATTTCCTCCTTTCTTTGTTTTTTGTTTTCATTTTTCCCATTGCTTTTTCTGCGCCGGCATACAAAAAAACCGTATGGCAACCATACGGATCACTGTCTGATGTGATACTGCCGTCCTTCAAATGTCCATCATTTCAAAAGACTACGCCAAAGACTCCGGATCCAGCAGCAAAGGGCTGTCACTCGGTACGTACTGACACACAGGATTCACTGTGAACCTCTATATGAAAACGGCGGATGCCGACAGTACAGGGCTTGAGCGGATGTATCAGATAAAACAGTCATCGCGGGAAAAACCCGCAGGATGCCGACCAACTTTTATTTTAGTGAATTTTCCCGATTCTGTCAAGGGTAAATGTTCGGTTTCCGAAAGGTTTCCGGCCTGTGTTTTAAAACAAACTGTAAACAATTGATTATTCTTATTTATTTTCCGGTCAGCCGGCCGAGTTCCGGGGGGAGCGGGCTTTCAAATGAACAGGTTTCTCCCGTAATCGGGTGGACAAAGGACAGTTCCGCACTGTGCAGGGCAAAGCGGCCCGGCAGAGCGGCGGACGCCTGGCCGTACAGATAATCTCCGGCAACGGGATGGCCGGCGGCCGCCAGGTGAGCCCGGATCTGGTGGGTCCTTCCCGTTTCAATGAGCAGGCGGACCAGGGTGCGCCCGTTTCCGGAAAAGAGCGTCTCAAAATGGGTCACGCAGGGTTTTCCGTCCGGCGAAACCACCCGGCGGACGGACTGTTCACTCTCCCTGACCAGGGGCAGATCGATCACGCCCTGGCCTTCCCAGACCCCTTCTGTAACAGCCAGGTAGCGGCGAACGAAGCGGTCCGTATGCAGGAGCTTCTGCAGGCGCTGCTGGGCATAGGCGCTGCGCGCCAGGACCATCAGCCCGCTGGTGCCCTTGTCCAGCCGGTTGACCGGGCGGAACGGTTCTCCGTCCCGCGTCATCAGTTCTTCCACCGTCGGCCCGGGTTTTCCCGGGGAGCGCATGGTGGACAGAGGCGCCGGCTTGTCCAGAACGAGCACGTCCTGATCGGCATAGAGGACAGGCAGCGGAATTTTCCCGGCAGACGGAGAATCATCCCCGATCAGGACGGACAGGACTTGACCGGCCCGGACCCGCATGTCCGCATGCGCGGGCTGCCCGTCCAGCAGCACCCCGTTTTCCTGTTTGAGGCGCGCGTAGCCGTGGCGGGAAACCCCCGCCAGGCCCAGCACCAGCCTGCCGACCCGCCGGCCTTCCAGCTCCGGCCCGATCGGGAAATCCAGCCGTCTCATCCCCTGCCCCCGCCATTTACCGCATGACGGAGATCAGAAACACCAGGGACATGATCAGCACCGCCGCAGCGATCACAGCCATCACAATCGTCGGAACGGACCAGGGTTTCTGACGGTTCATCATCTTGTTTCTGTCCTTTCCTGAAACTTCCTGTATCACAGCACGTCCGGAAACAAAGCCGGGGCAGATGAAGACTATGTCCGCCGGTTGATCCGGCGGATGCCGAAGGCACCCTGTAAGGGCTCTTCAGCTGCTCCAGCTTTGTGATGATGGAGGAGGGGAGCGCGAGGGGGCACACCCTCGCGTATTTTCGTACATACCGGCTTTGCCGGTATGGGCGGGATTTTCCGGCAGGAAAATGTTCCTTACGGTTTTTCCGGCCGAAGCGCAGCGACAGGAAAAACCGCCCAGGGGAAAGTGCGGGAGGGGGAAGCAATTCCCCCTCCCAATATCGATCCGGCCGAAGGCTGGATCGTATTTTTATTCCTCCACCCGCAGCACGTTCATCACCGTGACCAGATCCTGGTCAAAGGCGGACGCGGCCCGGCGGACGCTGCTTTCGGGGCAGGGATGGGTCAGGATCGTGATCTGCGCCCCGTCCCCGCTGCCCTGCGGCTGCTGCAGGGCGCGCACGCTGACCTGCTGGGCGGACAGGCAGCTGGCCACATGGGCCAGAACGCCCGGGTTGTCCTTGACCTGCAGGCGCACGTAGAAGGCGCAGACCCGGTCTTCCGCCATCCGGACCGTTTCGGAAAGGCCTTCGACCACCTCGAAGGTGGAGGCAGCCGCGTGAGCCTCCTGCGCGGCGCAGATCAGGTCGCTGACGATGGCGCTGGCCGTCGGGGCGCTGCCGGCGCCGCGGCCGTAGATCATCATATCGTCAAAGGCATGGCCGTGCAGATAGACCGCGTTGAAGGCTCCCTTGACCGAAGCCAGCGGATGGGACTTGGGCACGAGCACCGGGGAAACGAAGGCGTCGACCTCGTCATCCTTCCGGGAGGCGGAAGCCACCAGCTTGATCACATAGCCCATACCGCCGGCGCACTGGATGTCCACCTGGCTGATGCGGGTCATGCCCTCGCGCAGGATGCTGGTCACCGGGATGTGGGCATGGAAAGCCAGGGAGGACAGGATCGACAGCTTGTAGGAAGCGTCCTCTCCCTCCACGTCGGAAGTCGGATCCGGCTCCGCCAGGCCCAGGCGCTGGGCGTCGGCCAGTACGGTCTGATAGTCCATCTTCTCGTCCGTCATCCGGGTCAGCAAATAGTTGGTGGTCCCGTTGATGATCGCGGACAGGCGGGTGATGTGGTTGGCCTGCAGGGAAGACTGCAGCATCCGGATGATCGGCATGGCGCCGCCCACAGAGGCCTCATAGTACAGGCCGCCGCCGCTTTCCTCCGCGGCGCGCTGAAGCTCCGGCCAGTGCAGGGCCAGGGCCATTTTGTTGGCGGTCACCACGGTCTTCCCGGCCCGGAGCGCCCGGATCATGTAATCCGAGGCAGGCTGTTCCCCGCCCAGGAATTCCAGCACGATCGAAATCTCCGGATCGTTCAGCACCTCGTCCGGGTCCCGGGTCAGGATGGAGGCAGGCACCTCCGGGATCCTCTTTTTTTCCGTGCTGCGGACCAGGGCCCGGCGGATCTCGATTTCGAGCTGGTAATGCTTCCGGATATCCTCCCGCATCTGCGCGATCAGTTTGACGACGCCGCTGCCGATGTTGCCGCAGCCCAGCAGGCCAACGATGACTTTTTTCATTGGATTCGTCCTTTCAGCTGATGATCATTTGATATGCCCGGTCCGCCCGGGACGAAGCGGCGTTACTCCTTGAAGACCGCCTTGGCGACCCCTCTGGAGACGGTCCCGCCGATAAAGCAGCACACCGCCGCTTCCACCAGGCCCTGAACGCCTACCAGGAGGACCACAAACATGAAGGGGTTCAGCGCGCCCGTCTTCGCCACCAGGTTCTGCACCATTTCCGTCTGGTACAGGAACAGGCAGATATAGCCCATGAAAAACAGCGTGTTGAGCAGCGGCGCGCAGATCGCAGAAGCAAAATATTTCCAGATGCGCACCGGGGAACCGCCCCGGACCGCACGGAACACCAGTCCCGTGCAGACTCCCATCAGCACCCGCATGCCGACGCAGAGCAGCACCGTATGCACCGGGTGATGGGTAAAGAAAAAGGAAGTCAGGGCGGACCTTCCGGTCATCGCGTCAAACAGGCTGGTCAGGCCGAATGTGAGCCCGAGCACCGCGCCCATCGAAGGCCCGAAGAGGATCGCGCCGACCGCGACCGGCACCGTCAGAAAAGACATGTTCAGGGCGCCGACCGGCACCTGCCCCAGGCCCAGCAGCCACATCATCAGTTCCACCGCGACCAGCAGGGCCGTCAGCGTCAGGCGGCGGGTTCTTTCAGACAGACCGTTCCATTTTTTCCTTGTTTTTTGTACATTGCTCATGTTTCTTTCCTCCGTTCAAACTCCGCTGTGGGATGTCTGACGAAAACCGCAGACAGAAAAGTCAGACCCCTTCCGGGTATCCGCAGGCCCTATTATATCAAATGCCCCCGCTTCTGTCAAAACGCATACAAAGTTCCCCGTCCGGGAAAACGGACGGGGAGAACGGAAAAACGATAAAAAAACAGGAACCTCTTCAGATATTATTTTTTGAAAAATCCCTTGATCTTATCCAGGATGGACTGGGTGGCCTCATTGCCCAGTTTTTCCTTGACCAGTTCCACCAGCTTGGCAATCTGCTCCGTCGGGATGGAGATACCCAGCTGCTTGAGCAGGGCGGCGGGATCCTTGGTGAGCATCGCAATCAGATCCTTGTTGCCGGTCAGCTGTTTGACGATCTGCTCCGCTTTCTCTTTGAGCTGATCCAGGTTCAGCAAATCTGCCATATTCATACGCCTCTCTTTCCATCATTCAGGACAGCGGCAGAAGGTGCTCTGCCCGCTGTCTTTTTATTTATGAGTATTTTATTACCGTTACGGCTTTCTGTCAAGAAAAAAGGGAAAATAAGGTCACCATCCGTCCGGATTTTCCTGTTTTTCTTCCGTTTTCCTGACATACGGGTTTCAGCCGTCCCATCATCACGGAAATAAACGCCGGAAGCAGGGGTCCTGCCGGAGGAACGCATGCACTATCTTTTACGGAACGCGCGCATCTGATGTGCCCGAATATGTGCTTTGGGATCGTCCTGTCCGTCCCCCGTCCGCTTCCCCGGCCATCCGGACCACCCGGGGCGTGCTGACGGTCAACGGTCAGATGGCTGTCTGCGTCTGCAAACGGTGATCGATCAGGCCCCGCGGATCCGCTCCATGATCCGGTCCGACAGGAAGCGTTCAAACGGCGGCATCGGCCCGGTCTCCGGGCAGGCCCCGTCTTTGAGGAAGAGCATCGTGCACGGCGTTTCTTCCGACCACGCTCCCCAGACGGGGAGCGTTTCCCCGTTGCGGTCCCGGCCGTTGGGGTCGCCTGTGCGGATGAAATTGCAGAAGTAGTCGCACATCTGGCGGGCCAGGTCGTAGTGACGGCCGACAAAGGGCCGCCAGCACTTGCCCAGGGTCTCGAACCAGAACCACAGGTCCGAAGAGTGGAAGGTGCCCGGATGATCCCAGCCGGGCATGTCCGGGTCGAAGCGGTAGCACCAGCCCTTCCGCCCGGCCTTCGCGATGTCCGTCAGAAGGCCCTTGACCGTACACTCGATGCCGTTGACCCGCGCGAAGCCCAGGCCCTCCGTATGCTTCCTGCTTTCCGGCAGGGCGAGGAATTCCTGCGCCCTGTCCCCGAAGATGCGCACGGCTTCCCTCTGAAGGCCCTGTTCGTCCCCGGCGTCGATGGCGCTCGGGAACTCGTCGCCCGTGCAGCCGGCCATCATGACCGCATCTACGCATTTTCCCTCCCGGTACAGGGCGATCGGGTCCCCAAAGCAGAACCGGTCATCCCGGACGGTGAAAAACGGCACGTGGTTTTCCATGTATTTTTCATACCGGCGCTGCAGGGTCACCGCGTCCATGGCGCGGGCTTCTTCCAGACTTTTGACACCGAGGAAGGAGAAGAATGCCTCCCCCTTCCGTTCCGCGTCCTGAAGCGGCTCGGGACGGCCCACCTCCCGGCGGCGGTACGGGTCGAAGATCATCGCGCTCATGACCGCGGCGCCGGAAAAAAGGCCCGTATTGTCCGGACAGGCCAGCTGGGACATGACGCTCCCGCCGCCGGCTGACTGGCCGGCGATGGTCACACGGGCCGGGTCGCCCCCGAAAGCGGCGATGTTCCGCTGCACCCACCGAAGGCCCGCCTGCTGGTCCAGATTCCCGAAGTTGGCCGGGGCGTCCGGCTGCTCGCGCGTCAGCTGCGGATGGGTCAGGAAGCCGAGCGCGCCGACCCGGTAGTTGACCGTGACCACCACGATCCCGCGCCGGGCAATGCGCTCGCCGTCGAATTCCATCTCGGCGGTATAGCCGCACTGCAGGCCGCCGCCGAAAAACCAGACCAGCACCGGCATCTTCTCATTGGCTTTTTTCGCCCCGGTCCAGACGTTCAGGTACAGGCAGTCCTCCCCCATCGGGATGTCCGGGTCCACATGCCATTCCCGGCAGTAAATGTCGGTGCCCAGGCCGGGGATCCACTGCATCGAGATCGGGGCAAACCGGGATGCGTCCCGCACGCCGGCCCAGCTTTCGCAGGGCTGCGGGGCGCGCCAGCGGTTCCTGCCCACCGGCGGGGCGGCGAACGGAATGCCTCTGAAAGCCGTGATCCGCGGGTCCGCCGCTTCGATCCCCCGCACCCAGCCGTTCTCCGTTTTCACTTGTCTGAGCATGTCTTGATCCTCCTGTGACACTGATCCCAACTGCCGGACGGACGGCTCCCCCGGCAGATTCCCAAACCGTCTGATGTATCAAAAAATCACGGTCGGAGCAGTTCACCGAAATCCAGGCGGAAACACCCGTCTCCGTCCTCCCGCCAGGCCGTCATCGGGCCGGGCAACACCCGCCCGGCCAGGTCCGGCGGCGCGTTCCCGGGCAGACCGGGGTCGGCGCACACCTTCCGCACCTCCCCGGGCAGCCTGATCATGCCGAGCCGCCGCTCCGCCCCGGGCAGGCCGGGAACATCGTCCGCCGCCGTGCGCAGGAAAATGCTTTCGGACGCTTCGTCAAACACGATATCGAACCAGGCGTTCTGCCCTTCCCGGTCAAAGCCGCAGAATTCCTTCCAGGCGGGCAGGTTCAGGCAGACCTCCGGCTCCGGATACATAACGCGCAGGTACCCGCCTGTCATCCGCACGTAGAGATTGCCCTCGGCCCGGTTGTCCCTCGTGGGAAAGTCGATTGCGGCCTCCCCGCAGTCATAGAAAATATTGTTGATCACCTTCGCGTCCCGGGACGTCCCGCCCCGCTCCATCCCGTGCATGCGGAACGGCACGGGCTTTGCGTAATACCCGCTGTGCCGGCAGCGGCCGATCAGGTTGTGGGCAATGTGGAGGCGGTCCGTTCCCTCGCCGTAGACGGCGTAGCCGTTGACGATATCGTGTTCCCGGAGCTTATACCAGCCGGAAGAGCCTGGCTCCTGCGGCACTTTGGCAGGATCGAACCGGCCTTCCACGTTCCAGATGACGTTGTTGTCGATCAGGTTGACCCCGTCCCTGGTGCACTCGATGAAGATCGCTTCCCGCTGCTCGATCCCGTTCAGGAAGAGATTGCCGGTGATCCGGTTGTTTTCGTTGCCGCAGTCCAGCCAGAGGTGATCCGCCCGCAGCGTATTGCGGAAGACGTTATGCCGGATCAGGCCGTCCACGCTGTTGTGCAGTTTGACGGCCCCGGCCTCCCAGGACAGCTCCATCTTCTGCCAGCCGGTGCCTTCGATCGTGCAGCCCTCGATCAGCATGCGCTCGGCGAACATGCCGGCGATGCCGCAGACGCCCGCGTCCCGGATCACGCAGTTGCGGATGACGCTGTGCCCGACGGTTTCCCCCGGCGTGTGCGTGTGGTGCCAGCACTCGTGCCCTACGTCGACGGCGACGCCGTTGGACCAGTTGATTTCGCAGTCCTCAATGATCCAGTGGTGGCCGCGGTGGGCGGATACCGCGCCGCGCTGCGGGACCGGCGCGCCGGTCGCGGCGTGCTCGCAGGTCAGGCCCTTGACGCGGATGTAATTCAGGAACTGCCTGTCCGGGGCGAAGCACTGCTCCCGCACGGTCACCTCGATCCGGTGGTCTTTGGGATCCGCATCCCCGGCCAGGCGGAAGTGCACCTTCATGCCGTTGGCTTCCACCCAGTAGGTATTGTCCTGCCGGCCCATCCCGCTGTACAGCGGCACCTGGGTGAGCGGCTTTCCTTCGCAGAACACGCAGCCCCGCCGGTTCAGGTAGGTGGTCATGTCCGTCTTGTCGTATTCGATAAACAGGCGGTCATGCAGGATGTTCACCGCGCAGAACGGGTTATAGCCCCGGAAGAGGTCCGGGTCCAGGTCATACTCCCAGATGCGGATATGCTCCGTTTCCGCAGGACTCATCCGGAGCGACCAGCCCTCGCTGGGCAGGAAAGCGCTGACTTCTTCGGAAGCGCTGATCACGACCGGACCGTCCCCGAAGGCCTCATAGGAGATCATACGCTCCGGGCTGTCTCCGCCCCGCTCCGGGCGCACGCACTCCCGGTACACCCCGGCGTGAATCCGCACGCGGGTGCCGGGGGACGCCTCTTTTGCCGCCCGGCCGATGGTCCGGAAGGGCGCCTGAAGGCTGCCGTCGTTGTCGTCCGACGCATTTTTGTCCGTGCAGCTGACGAAAAGCTCCCGGTCCCAGACCGGCGTCCGTTCCCAGAAGTCAAAGCTCCGGCCGTCCGGCAGCAGGGCTGAATAATCGTTCTGTGTCATGTGCGGCGCTCCTCCCGCTTCTTTTTTAAAAGGGGCGCCCCCGAAGGAGCGCCCCCTTAAGGGTGACAGAATCAGATTGTCATGATCCGGTTACACGCCGGCAGCGGCTTTCTTGGCGTCGACTTCGGGCTGCCAGACTTCGATGTCGTGCTGATACAGCTCTTTGTAGCCGAAGCCGTCCAGCTGGACGACCATCTCGTCCCACAGGGCCTCGAACTCCTCATCGGTGGAGCAGGTCATGATCAGGTTCCAGGTGTATTCGCACAGGCACTTGTTCACGTCGGAACGCAGGGCGATGAAGTCGTTGTTGTCCGCGGCGGGAGTGAAGTCCACGCTGGGGCTGGCCAGGAGCTTGCCGTTCTTCTTCATCCAGTCAACGGAATCCTCGGCACCGAACTTCTCCTGCCATTCCTTCTTCATCTCGGTCATGGTCATGTCCTTATAGGACTGCCAGTACTTCTGGGCGAAGCGTTCGCCGGTCAGGGGGTTGATGCAGATGGAGGAAACGATCCACTGGTTGATCTGGTTGTTGCCGTCGGAGTATCCGCCGGCGCCGTATTCTTCGGGCACGGGCAGGTTGTCCATCAGAGCGTTGTCCTTGTAGGGCACGAACTTGCCGTTTTCGCCGACGGTGTAGTTCAGGCCTTCAATGCCGTCATGCTGGAAGGTCGCGCCTTCGGGGCTGGCATACCAGTCGAGGAAGGCCATGATGCGGTCGTACTTTTCGCCTTCCACGCCGGCGCCGACGCCGAACATACGGTCAGAGCCGTAGTAACGGTCCGCGTCCGCGTAGTAGTTCTGATCGCCCACGGGGATGAAGATGAAGCCCGTGCCCGCGTTCAGACGGTCCACGCTGTTCCAGAAACCGGTCTGCCAGCTGTACCACATGACGTCGGCACGGCCGGTGGAGAGCTTGGAAGCGACGGTGTCCCAGGGCTGGGTGCCGGAATCCGGGTCCACCAGGCCCATCTGGTTGGCCTTGTTGAGGAACTTGGTGATCTTGTAGTAGGCGTTCTCGCGCTCGTAGAGCGGGGAGAAGGTGTAGTCGGGCTTGAGCATCGCGCTGCCTTTGAGCTTCTCGCCGTACCAGGTGGTCAGCTGCACAACATTGGCGATGCCGATCATGTTGTCGTTGCCGTCCCAGTCGGCCCAGAGGGTGAAGGGATAGGCGGGATCGCCTTCGTCATTGGCGGGATGGATCTCATGGATCTTCTGGAGGACGTCCAGCAGTTCGTCCAGGTTGGCCACTTCCGGCGCGCCGACCGCTTTGTACAGGTCCCAGCGCAGCATGGGGCTGGAATAGATCACGTCGTCGGTCAGGGTGTCCGGCGCGGTGTCGGTCATTTCGGTCGGAATGCCGTAGTACTTTCCTTCTTCCCCGGTCAGGCCCTTGTTGAACACGTCGATCTGGTCCTTGAACTTCATGATGTTCTGGCACCCGGGCAGCTTGTCGCTGATGTCCTTGGCCAGGCCGGCTTCGACGATCTCCGGGAACTTGGCTTTGTCCACCACGATGATGTCGCCCAGATTTCCTTCTTCGGAACGGGTGGCATAGATCGTGTTGCCGACTACCTGGGACGCGATGATGTTCAGTTCGATGTTGAACCGATCCTTGATCACCTTGGCGAACCAGCCGGTCTGAAGGCCGTTGTAGTTGGCGGCGTCATCATAGACATCGATGGTGAGAAGCGGCTGCTCCTCAGCCATCGCGCTGACGGATACCAGACTCAGAATCATGACCAGCGTCAGCAGCGCAGACAGGAAACGTTTCATACAGATACCCTCCTTTTGATGATGATGTGAAGCAGCAGACTACTGCTTTCATCCTTTGACAGCGCCGATCATGATCCCCTTGGTGAAGAACCGCTGGAAGAAGGGATAGATCAGCATCACAGGCAGCACGACCACGACCGTGACGGACATGCGGATGGAGGTGGCTGTCGCCGCCGTCGCCATGCCGGCCATGACCGCGTTGGAGTTCGTCGTGTTGCTGACCAGGGCTTTGAGGCTGTTGGCCTGGGTAATATACTGATACAGCTTGTACTGGAGCGTGTCCAGGTCGCGCCGGTTCGTCATCAGCAGCAGGTTGTCCTGGAAGGAGTTCCACTGGTTCACCGCCGCGAAGATGGCGATGGTGGCCAGGATCGGCGTAATGACCGGGAGCATGATGGAGAAGAACACCCGCAGGGTGCCCGCGCCGTCGATCTCCGCCGCCTCCTGCAGCTCCCTGGGAACCGATTCGCAGTAGGTCTTGCACAGGATGATGTAAAACGGCTGAACGACCATGGGGAAAATGTAGCCCCAGAAGTTGTTGGCCAGCCCCAGGTTCCTCATGCACAGCACCCAGGGGATGATGCCGGCGTTCACATACATGGTGACGGCGACAAAGCGGAACCAGAGCTTCCGCTTCCACAGGGTCTCACGGGTGAACATGAAGCCCAGGAAGGCGGCGGTCACCACCGTAAAAACGGTGCCGATGGCCGTGCGGCCCACCGAAATCATGGCCGCTTCCGACAGGCCTGGAATGCCGGCCAGGCGGGTATAATTCTTGAAGTGGACCTCCAGGGGCCAGAACAGGACCTTGCCGCGCTCGCTCAGGTTGTTGGCGCTGATGGAGTTGATGATGATGTAATAGAACGGATAGGCGCACACGAAGGCGAAGAACGCATATACAATATAAGTTACTACGCTGACGATCCGGTCGCCCGGGCTCTGGATGTCCATGGGGTTGATGTGCTTTTTCCTGTGTTCCGCGGTTTTCTGCGTCATCTTCATCCGCCCCCTTCCGTTACACGAAGCCTTCCCCGCGGACCAGGCGGGAAACGGTGTTCGTCACGAAGAGCAGCACCACGCTCACGATGCTCTTGAGCATGCTCAGGGCTGTGGACAGCGGGTAGTTGCCGCGGCCCGACGTCGCGTAGTTGTACACATACAGGTCCAGCACTTCGATGGTCTTGCGGTTGAAGTTGTTCTGGAAGACAAAATACTGCTCCATGCCGTTGGACAGGAAATTGGCCAGGTTCAGCATGACGATGACAAAATACGTCGGCAGCAGGCAGGGGAAGGTGATCCGCCAGATGATCTGCATCCGGGTCGCCCCGTCCACCTTGGCCGCCTCGATCATCTGATCGTCGATGGCGCTGATCGCCGCCAGGTACATGATCGCCGCCCAGCCGGCGTTTTTCCAGGTCAGCCACAGCCACATCTTGAACCAGATATGGTCTTTGGAGTTGAGGAACGCGACGGGTTTGTCGATCAGACCCAGACTCTGCAGCACCACGTTGACCGCGCCGGTGGAGCTCAGCACGTTGAACGCGACCGAATACACCAGCACCCAGCTGATAAAGTTCGGCAGGGTGGTGACCGTCTGCACGAATTTCTGGTAGGGCTTGCAGCGGATTTCGTTGAGAAACACCGCGAAGACCATCGGGAACCAGCTGAACGCCAGGGAAATGCCGCTCATGGCAAACGTATTGATCAGCACGCGCCAGACGTCCGCCCTGCGGACAGGGTTGGAGATGATGAATTCAAACCACTTGAGGCCAACGAACGTCTCAGACGAGATCGGCTTGGGGGGCATGTAGTCATGGAAAGCGTAAATCCAGCCGTACAGGGGATAATAGGACATCAGCGCCACCAGGATCAGAAACGGCAGAATGTACAGGAACTCCACGTAGGATCTTGTCTTCTTGCTCAATCTATCACTCCCTTTCGCTGCGCTGGCTCCGTTCTCTCCCGGCTGCACGGAAGCAACGGAGAACAATCCGGCTGTATCCCGGCGAAAAAGTCCGTCTGTGCTTTTGCTGTTCAGCATTATAGCATGCGAAAGAAAGGCTTACAATGCTTTTTCCCGACATCGAAGGGACAAAAATTGCTTTTTCTGCCCGCCCGGTCTTTTCTTTTTCCGGCGATGGGCGTATAATACGGGGGAAGAGCAGAAAGACAGATTTTGCCGCATCCGGAGGGGATCCCATGAATCCTTTTTACGAAGAGCGCAAGGAAAAGCTGTTTATCGGCGGCATGACACGGTATATTTTCCCGGCCCATGTGCACAACATGGCCGAGCTGGTCATTCTGACCCGGGGCACCGCCGTGGTCGGGATCGACGATGTCCGGTACCGCCTTTCCCCGGGGGACGCCGCCGTCGTTTTCCCACTGGTTCCCCACAGCTATGATGAGCTGAGCCCGGATTCAGCCGGGATCACGGCGATATTTCCTCCGGACGTTATCCCGGAATACGAGGGGACCTTTCACGGACTGCAGCCGGAACACCCGATCCTGCCGGCCGCCGAAACCGGACCCGAGCTTTCCCTGGCGGTCGGTCAGCTCGAAAAACTGGACATGAAAGACGACCTGCCGCTTTGCATCGCCTATCTGCACGTGCTGCTGGCAGGCATCCTGCACCGCCTGACCTACCGCCCCGTCTACAACTACAGCGGGCAGGATCTTGGCTACCGGATCATCTGCTATATTTCAGAACACGCCTACGAAGACATCACGCTGGAAAGCGCTTCCCGGGCGCTGGGCATCAGCGCGTCCCATCTTTCGCATTTCTTTTCGGAGAAGATGCACACGAATTTCCGGCATTTCATCAACACGATCCGCATCAACCGCGCGCGGCTGATGATGCGCAACCCGAACCTGGACCTGACCTGGATCAGCGGCGCCTGCGGCTTTACCAACATGCGCACCTTCCGCCGGGCGTTTCTGCGGGAGGTCGGATGTCTTCCGTCAGAACACCTGTCCGCCCTGCGCAGCCGGGTGCCCGGAAAAAACAGCGGCCAGACTCCCGTTTCCGGGAATCTGACCGGTCATGATTTTCAGTTTCCTTCCGCCGAGATCATCCTTCCGCCGGCGGAACCGCCGCGTCACGGCAGGTGAAGATGCGGGGCGCTGCGGACCCAGCCGATGGCCCTGTTCACCAGGTCCTGCATGCTCTGCACCACGCCCTGAACAAAGGTCTGTACGCCCGAACCGAGGTTGCCCTGATAGGCGAAGTAGCACAGGCCGATGATAGCCGCCAGCAGCACCAGGCTTAAAAGCGGCTTGAGGATCAGCGAGAGAATGATCACCAGCAGGCCGACGGCCGCGCACCCGATGCCTGCCGCGCTCACCATCGGCACGTGGCGGCAGAGAGAGAGCATCCAGTGGGACGTGCCGGACAGCTCGTTCGCCTGCGGCATGGCCAGCAGGGCCTGGGCGTTTTCCGGAGAGATCGGGATCCCGGTGACGCGGGAAAGCTGGCGGATGCCTTCGTCATCCCGGACGGTCACCCCCAGCAGAGCGGCCAGGGCATACAGCACAATGCCCACGATGATCAGCGTAATACCGAATTTTTTCATGACGGGTGTTTCCTGCTTTCTTCCTTACAAATAAAACGCCTGGTGCGTCTGCGTCGCCTTCACGCCGTCATTATACTCCATTCCCTCCCGGTTGACAAGACCGCCTGAAACAATCATTTAATCATTTTTTAACAATTTGTTCCTTTAATTGTTAAAATGTTGCAAATCTATCGTAACATTTATTCATTGAATGTTCTTCGAATTTGTTGTATTATTAACAAAAAAGTTACAATTTGTCAGGCCGTCTGTTTGTCAGGAGGTAGCCCCGCCGTGTTTGAAAATTCCGGTAAGAATCTCATGCGCCTTTCCCGCGCCTTTCTGGCCGTCTGTCTGGCCCTCACTGTCGCCGCCGGCATTTTTGCCTGGGTCCGTATGCGGGAAGCTTCCGTCTCCGTCCTGCTGTGCGTTCCCTCCTTTCTGGCGGTGCTCGCGGCAGGCGGATTTCTTTCATGGATCAGTACCTCGGCCCTGTATGCCTTCGGGCAGATAGCGGAAGATCTCCGCCAGCTGAGGATGGACCGGGCGCTGGAAGGCGCGTCCGGCGAGCATTCGTCCTCTTATTCCAAGGCCGGATATACCCTCCCGGGACAGAACCCGCCTGTCCGCCAGCGCCGTTCTCAGGCGGGGCGGGAACGAAGGGAAGCCGTCAGGCCCGAACAGCCGCCCGAAACCCCTGCCTGGACGGCCGCCGCTGTTCCGCAGACGGACATGATCGGCCGGTCCGGATGGATTCAGGCAGATTCCATCTACATCCAGTGCCCGTGCTGCGGCAGCAGGATGACGCCCGAGTTCGCGGTGGCCCACCGCGGCTGTCCGCAGTGCAAGACACCGTATCAGCCGTAACGCCGGGCAAAGGAAAAGTGCTCCCCGGCCGCCGGTTTTATCATCAAAATACGGCTGACAGCGTTTTTCGGCGCCTGATCAGACCGTTTTTTGGTTGCCCTTTGTTCTGATTTATGATATATTATCATGGACAAAATGGGATGCAGCAGAACCTGCCCGCTGCCCGGCCCGCTCTGCCTTTTCAGAGCCGCGGCATGACCGGAGCAGACGATTATTACAAGGATAAGGGAATCATCATGGCTTCATTTCAATCAGAAAACTGCGTATTCGAACAGCTGGAAAACGGGACGCTTTCCCTGTCTGAATACCACGGGGCAGGGGGTACCCTGTTTATCCCGAAACTGGTGGAGCGCATTCCTGTTTCCCAGGTGGACGCAGACGCTTTCAGCCAGGGCGGCCCGGTCACGGATTTCGCCGTTCCCGATGATCATCCCTATTTTTCCGCGGAGGACGGGGTGCTCTTCAATCGGGAAAAAAACGCCCTGGTCCGGTATCCTTTCGGACGGACGGAAGAGACGTTCTGCGTGCCTTCGCACATCCGCGACCTGCGCCATTCCGCCTTTGAAGGGGCCCGGCAGCTCAGGACTGTCCTCCTGCCCGGGGGGCTTCAGGGCATGGGATCCCATGCCTTTTCGGACTGTGAAAAGCTGGAGCAGCTGATCCTTCCGGACAGTCTGGAGCGCATGGGCCGGTCCGTTTTCCGCGGCTGCGTATCCCTGACCCGGCTGGATATCATGCCGGATCATCCCGTTTTCCGGAGGACAGACAGTCTCCTGCTGAACATTCAGGACCGTTCGCTGATCCTCTCCCTCCCGGCACTGACGGGCGGAGCCGCGGAAGTTCCACAGGACATCCTCCAGATCGGGGAATTCGCATTCGTTCACTGCAATCAGCTGGAAAAGGTCACCCTGCATCACGGCCTGCGCAGCGTCGGCCGCTATGCGTTTTATCACTGTGCGCATCTCAGGGACATCAGTTTCCCATCCTCCCTGCGCAGCATCGGCAGCAGGGCGTTTTCGGGCTGCACCTCCCTGCGCTCCCTGCGGATCCCGGACAATGTGACCAATATCGAATACAAAGCCTTCAACAACTGCGATCAGCTGACCCTGGTCGTCGGCCGCAATTCCTATGCGGAAAGGTACTGCAGGCAGTTCCATTTCCCCTGCCGGCATGAATTCCGCTGGCCTTGGCAAAAGTGAAATATTTAAAAACGGATGACACCGGAAAGGGCGGAGAAAGGGTGAGAGGCATGCGGAATCCCACTGTCAGAGAATCTGTTTACGCGCCGGCCAGGAACGGCGGCATGGAGCTTGTCCGCTATGCCGGGGGCCAGGACGCCGTGATTCCGGCTGCTGTAAACGATGTTCCGGTGATATCCGTCGGGCCGAAGGCTTTCTCGGATACCCCCATCGTTTCCGCCGAACTGCCGGAAGGCCTGCTTTCTATCGGCCAGGAAGCCTTCAGCGGCTGCACGCGGCTCCGGGAGATCCGCCTGCCAGCTTCCCTGCGGGAAATCGGTTCTTCCGCCTTCCTTCGCTGCAGCGCGCTGCGTTCTTTTTTACTGCCGGAAAACCATCCGGCTTTCCGGGTCGAAGAAGGCATGCTGCTGGACAGGCGCGGCAAAATACTGCTCTGCTGTCCCGCCGGGAGGCTGGAACGGGAAATCCGCCTGCCCGTCGGGGTTATCTCGGTCGCCGAGAACGCCTTTGCCTGGTGCGTCGGTCCCCGGTCGATCGATCTGGGGCTCAGCCTGGTTTCCATCCAGGACGACGCTTTCTCCATGTGCACTTCCCTGGAAGAAGTGATCCTGCCGCAAAGCCTGACTTCCATCGGGGTCAGGGCTTTTTCCGGCTGCTGCCGGCTGCGGGACCTGCAGCTCCCGGGCTCCGTCCGTCAGATCGGGGAGGAAGCGTTTTCCGGCTGTGAGAGCCTGCAGTCGGCAGCTCTGCCCGATATGCTCCAGAAGATCGAAAACGGCCTGTTCGCAGGCTGCAGACGGCTGGCAAGCGTTTCCCTGCCGGAAACCGTCACGCTGATCGGCGACGAGACTTTCCGGGACTGTGTTTCCCTGCGCTCCATCAACCTGCCGCTGGACCTGAAATGGCTGGGCAGCGGCGCATTCCGCGGCTGCGCTTCGCTGGAGCGGCTGGAGCTGCCGGACACGCAGATCCGGATCGGCCGGAACGCTTTTGCCGGCTGTCCGCGTCTGACGCTGGTGGTCCCCAAGGGTTCCGCCGCGGAAGCATATGCCCGGGAACAGCGCATCCGCTGCCGGCGGACCGGCGCTGCCCGCTGATCTTACCGGACGGAGAACCGATCATATGCGGGTTTGCGGCGTCATCGCGGAATACGATCCTTTTCATCGGGGGCACGCCTGGCACCTGAGCCGGGCAAAAGAGGCCTGCGGGGCGGACTATCTGGTCTGCGTACTTTCGACCGCGTTCACGCAGCGCGGCAGCCCCTCGTTTTTTGCCACCTGTGACCGGGCGCGGATGGCCCTGCTGGGCGGAGCGGACGCCGTGTTCGCCCTGCCCGTTTCGTTTTCCGTCATGGAGGCGGACCGTTTCGCTTCCGGCGGCGTACAGGCGCTCGGCGGGCTGGGCGTCGTTACGCACCTTTCCTTCGGCTGCGAGGACAGCGCGTCCTTTCCCCTGCTGGAGCGCAGCGCTTCTGCGCTCGCACATCCTTCCCCGGCGCTGGAAAACGCCATCTCCCAAAAGCTCGGAAACGGCCTTTCCCATGTCCGAGCGTCCGCTGAAGCGCTGTCGGAAACCCTCGGCATCCCGCCGGACATTCTGCGCAAGCCGAACAACAGCCTCGCCGTCGCCTATCTGCGCCGGCTGGAAGCGGAGGCCTCCGCCATGGTACCCGTCCCCGTTCAGCGGGCAGGCAGGAGGAATGAGCGGCATACGGACGGTTTCCTGTCCTCCTCCGTGATCCGGGCGCTGCTGACGGCCGGGGAAACGGAAGAAGCCCTGGCCGCCCTGCCGGACGCCTGCGTATCCTCTGCCGGGGACTGCCTGGCCCGCGGGGCGGTCTGCGCGCCGGATGCGCTGGACCAGGCCCTGCTGTACCGGCTGACCGGGATGGACGTCTCTTCGCTCGCCCGCTATACGACCCTGCGGGACGGCCTGCCCGAGCTGATCCTCAAGCATGCCCGGGAGGCTTCTTCCCTTTCGCAGCTGCTGGACCGGACCGTCAGCCGCCGCTACACCCGCTCCGGCCTGCGGCGGTACCTGGCCCAGGTGCTGCTGGATCTTCCACGGGACAGGCTGCCGGACCGGGTTTCCTGCGTCCGTCTGCTCGGTTTCCGGGAAAGCGCCCGGCCGCTCCTTGCCGCGGTCAAACGGCAGAGCTCCCTGCCGGTAATTGCCAAGGGGGCCGACTGCGCCGAAGCCTTCCGGGAGGACGACCGGGCCGAGCGGATCCGCGGCCTCGGATGCCGGTCCGCCATTTCCCTGTTTCAGCAAAGCCCCGTCATCCTCAGGAGGGATGCCATATGAGGGAACTGCCTGTTTCCGCTGTCCGCGGCGCCGTGCGGCAGCTGTTTCTGGACGCCAACCGGAAAATCGGCCCGGACATTGAGACGGCCATGCGCTCGGCGCTTTCGCGGGAGACCTCCCCCGCCGCCCGCTACGCCCTGACCCAGCTGACGGACAATTACGCGGCTGCCGCCGAGACCGGCCTGCCCCTCTGTCAGGACACCGGGATGGCCATCTGCTTCCTGACTGTCGGGCAGGACGTCCACTTTACAGGCGGAGACCTGAACGAAGCCGTCCAGCAGGGCGTCCGGGAAGCCTATGAGGAAGGCTGCTTCCGCAAGTCGATCGTATCAGAGCCTCTGTTTGACCGGAAAAACACTTCGGACAACTGTCCCGCCGTCATTCACCTTCAGATGGTCCCGGGGGAAGCCGTCCATGTGCTGGCCATCGCCAAGGGCTTTGGCAGCGAGAACATGAGCCGGATCTTCATGCTGCCTCCGGCCGCCGGGGAAGAAGGCGTGCTGAACGCCGTCGTGACCGCCGTCCGCGAAGCAGGGCCCAATCCCTGCCCGCCGGTGATCGTCGGCGTCTGCGTCGGGGGGGATTTTGAAACCGCCCCGCTGCTGGCCAAGCGGGCGACGGCCCGCCAGGTCGGCGTCCATCACCCGGACCCCCGCTATGAAGCCCTGGAACGCAAAGCGCTGGAGCGGATCAACCGCACCGGCATCGGAGCGGCCGGGATCGGCGGCCTGACCACCGCCCTCTGGGTCAGCTTTGAATACGCGCCGACCCACATCGCCGGCATGCCGGTCGCCGTCTGCATCTGCTGCCACGCGTCCCGCCACGCCGAAACCGATATCTGACTGGGAGGCGCCCATGATTCAGGAACTCACGCTGCCTCTTTCCCGGGAAAAAGTTTCCGCCCTGCGGGCGGGAGACCTGGTCCGCCTGACCGGCCCGCTCTACACCGCCCGGGACGCCGCGCACAAGCGGCTGATCGCCCTGATGGCGGAAGGAAAGCCCCTGCCCCTGCCGATCCGGGACCAGGTGCTGTATTATGCCGGCCCTTCCCCCGCCCCGCCAGGCCTGCCCATCGGTTCCGTCGGGCCGACCACCAGCTACCGGATGGACAGTTATACCCCGCCCCTGCTGGACGCCGGCCTGGCCGGCATGATCGGCAAGGGCGTCCGTTCCCGGGAAGTGATCGACGCGATGATCCGGAACAAAGCGGTCTATTTCGGCGCCACCGGCGGCGCGGCCGCCCTGCTGGCCCGGTGCGTTGTCAGCGCGGAGGTCATCGCCTTTCCGGACCTGGGCACGGAAGCCATCCGCCGGCTGACCGTATCTGCTTTCCCCGCCATCGTCCTGATTGACAGCCTGGGAAACAGCCTGTACGAAACCGGGCCGGCTCTATACCGCGTAGAGTGAATACCAAAGGAGAGCCCGTCCGATCAGTGTGCCCCGGAGCAGTATGCCTTTGTCCGTCTCATCCTTGACAGTTATTCTGCATGATGACTCCCTCCTTTGTCAGTTGATTCGACTGCCGGGCCTCCTCATTCTGGCATTGCGAGGGGTTTTTCTCAGCTTAAGCCTTACCTTCCACCGGCTGAGCCGGTGGTTTTCTATATCCAAAAAAGAAGGCCGCCGCGTTTTCAGCGCTGCGGTCTTCTCCCTTACTAATTGTTTTTTTACCTTCTGTTCAGCGGCTGATGCCGCAGTCGGGTCACGCCGGCAGCTTTTCCGCTACGGACAGGACGGCCAGCACCTGGCTTTCCGGCACCAGGGGAGAAGGCTCGTTCCTTTCCGCGCAGCGGAGGAAATGGCTCAGCTCCCGGTAAAACCACCCGTTGGCCGGCAGATTGATGCCGCTGGAGATCTGAACCGGATCCGACGTATCGAAAACGGTGATCTCCCCGTCCGCGGCGTAGCCGGTCACGGTCTGCCCGTCAAAGAGCATCATGCCCCGCTCAAAGTACACCCGCCACCGGGCGGCGAACGGAATCGGCGCGTTGAACCAGGCGGCCTCCCCGCAGGCCGTCATGCCGTTTGCCCACGAATAACTGACGCGCAGGTGATCCCTGATCCCCAGGTTGGCCGCACAGGGAGAAACGGCAAAATCATCCGGCGCGCCGAAGAGGCTCACGATCAGATCCAGGTCGTGGATATGCAGGTCAAAGGGCAGAAGCCCGCTCTTTTCCCTGTCCAGCAGCCAGCCGCCCTGGGACCACGCGGGCCGGGCGCTCAGGCGCTCAAAGAAACCGTCCAGCGGTTTTCCGTATCGTTCCTCCCGCACGGCCTGCCGCAGGACCTCCGTTTCCCGGGCAAACTGCACCACCTGGGCCACGTACAGCTGCCTGCCCGCCTCTTTTGCCGCACGGAACATGGCTTCCGCACTTTTCCGGCTCAGGGAGCAGGGCTTTTCGGTAATCACATGGAGGCCGTTTCCGAACGCCTCCAGGGCCAGGGCTTCATGCAGGTACGTCGGCACACAGAGGTCGGCGATCTCCGCCGGTTCCCGCTGGAGCGCTTCCGTGATGGACGGGTAAATGTTCAGCCCCCAGGCTTCCGCCGCCCGCCGGTCGGCCTCCGACGTCCCGACCAGCGCCTGCACGTGGGCCCCTTCAATCTGCTGATAGTTCCGGAAATGGGCGGAACCCATCCCGCCCGCGCCGGCCAGAAGTATCTTCATATCCGTATCTCCCCGTTTATAGTAAGAATCCTTTGGACCGGAAGAAAGCGGCGCTGTCCCGCACGGCCTGGTCCACCTGCTGAAGGCCCCCCGGCCCTTCCGGCGTAAACTCAATCTCCACCGAGAAAGGGCTGTTGTTCCCGGCCTGATGCAGGACATCGAAGATGCCGTCAAAATCGACCCGGCCTTTGCCCGGGGCGGGAAAATCCCACACGTCGTCCGGCCCGGCCTTGTCCTTGATGTGGAGATAGGCCACGTCGCCGACACAGGCCGCCAGGTCTTTGACCGGGTCTGTCCGGCCGTAGAAGATCACGTTCGCCGTATCGTAGTTGATGCGGACCCGGTCGCTGCCGACGCGGGCGACAATGTCCGAAAGGGCCCGGCCGGTCCCGTGTTCTTTCCCATGGGTCTCCAGCACGAGGATCAGGTCCCTGGCCCTGAGTTCCGGGATGAAGCGGGCGATGCAGCGGGCCGTTTCGTCCGCGTCCGCGGTATGGTTGTCTTTTAAGTGCGCCTCCCCGATGGAGGAAACGATGTACCTGCATCCAAAGAAGCCGGCCAGGCGGATATTGTCCAGGAAATCGCCCGCCCGCTCCGGGTCCGTCAGGTTGGTGTGGCCGCTCATGGCAAAGGGCACGAGCTTCGCGTCCGCCAGCATATCCTGCGCCCGCATGAGCTTGCGCATCGGCTGGTCGGGATAGACATGCTCGGTCCACCCTTTGGTGGCTGTCAGCTCGATATAGCGGAACCCGGCGTCCGCGATGCCCCGGACCGCCTCTTCCAGCGAAAACCCGTGATAGGTGTTGGAATTCATCGCAATGATCCTGTTCATGCCTGCCTCCTCACCCGTTGACCCGGAC
>JBGUJG010000100.1:0-19853 GCA_045113695.1 Christensenellales bacterium | reverse complement strand
GTTCATATCTTTATTGACATAAATAATATTGCCGCTGTCGCCGATCGCCGCATAAACCTCTCTGTCATCGAAAGGCTTATACCATAAGTATCCGTAGTTCATATACCCGAATCTTTCACCGAGCTTAAGATGCGGCCTGAGCATGTCACTGATGTATTCTGCAGAGATGACCCTGCTGCCGTTGTACATACCGTTATTCAATACAAGTTCTCCTACAACAGCCATCTCTCTTGCCGACATACACAATCCCCAGCCGGCAGTCACTGTTTTCTGAGGATCGGAATACCACTCGTATTTTCTCGGATTCTTATTCATGAGGAAATCAAGCTGGTCTTCTTTGGAACTGTCACCATGCAATATCCGCTTCGGAAGACCCAGTGGTTCAAACAGATTCCTGTTTGCAAAATCAATGCATTTTTCTTTGCTTGCCCTCTCAATGATTCCTGCCAGGATCTGGATGCCAAGCGTCGCATACCTGAATTCGCCTGTTATCCCCCTGCGGCCTCCAAGATAATCGAGGATCGCAAGTGTCCAGTCACCTGAAGTGCACACCTTTTTCCATGGCTCTGATTTTCCCTTGTACGGAGCCGTCATCGTAAGCAGATGCCGGATCGTTACATCATAGACTGTTTTCTCCCCGCGCTTTACGGAATAATCCGGGAAAAACTCCATCACTTTCTGATCGATACTCCTGATGCAGCCTTTATCCAGAGCGATCCCAGCAAGCAGGCCCATGATCCCTTTGGTTACGGAATTGACATTCACTGCATCCCCGGCCGTAAATCCATGCCAGCAGTCATCATAAAACGTTCTGCCATCTTTGATGACGTGGATCTGACAGATATTGCTTTCATTTCCGATACTCCCGGAAATGAATCTGTACAGCTGTTCTTTATTCATTAAGAAACTCTCCCTTAGTGAATTCCTGCGATCCTTCTCCTCTGTAAATCCAGATTTCAAGACCATTGTAACGGTGATGTCATCTTTCCCGCCAGACTGCGAGGCCGGGCTGCATGTCCGCCGTCAGCGCTCCCATAGCCATCCATGGGGACGCGGCGCGTATAAACTCAATTAAGCGCTTCCTCTCAGCCATTCTCCTTCTGTTTCAAAACCCGCTCCACCGGCACCCAGCCGATGTACTTCGGATGATTCCCGGAGAGCGCTGTCATGGCTTCGATTTCCCGGCAATCGTCGATCCGCACCGCGTCCCAGGCATGGATGACCCTTCCGTCTCCGAGGCTGATGCCGCAGTGGCCCCAGTTGACCGGACCGTCCGGACCCTGACAGATGCAATCATAGAAGACAAACGCGCCTCGCTCCGGTATGCCCTGGCGCATTCCGTCGGCATAGAGACAAGCAGACTCCTTCGCGGAATCCCCGCCGAAGATTTCAATGCTGCTGCTCTTTTCAAGCGCGTCCTCGATGAAGGACAGGCACCAGCCGGCGTATTCCCTGCTGCCGAGTTTCTCTTCTGCCCGGGTGATCATGTTTTCTGTGAGTTCGCTGAGCCATTCTTCTCTGGTCATCACGGATACATGCGTTTTTCCGTTGATTTCATCCGGATATTCGCAGGCCAAACGCATCCCGATGGATTCCGCCGTCCGGAAAGAAGGCGCATTGGTGTATTTGCAGTAGGAGTACAGGGCAGGATAATCCGTATCCCGGAACGCCCAATCGCGGACAGCCCTGGCCGCCTCTTTGGCATAGCCCTTCCGCTGGCAGTCGCGGCGGATATGGAAGCCGATCTCTGGCAGTATTTTTCCTTTGATATTCTGCACCGTCAGCCCGCAGTCGCCGATCATCTCCCCGGTATCCTTCAGGCAGACGGCCCAGAGGCCAAATCCGTCCTTCCGGTATCGGTTCATGTTCCGTTCGATCCAATCGCTGACGTGCTGCCCGTCAAAGGTGTATGGATAATGCCGCATGGTTTCAGGATCGCCAAGCACCCGGAACAACGCCTGAAAATCATCCGGTTTCATTTCCCGGATCAGCAGCCTTTGTGTTTCTGCAATCACGCTTCGTCATCCCTTTCTCACGACCTGGCAGTACCCCATGCCTGTCTTCTTATGACGCCCGCAGTGTCAGGTTCTTCACCCACTTCTCCTTTTTCAGCCAAAGGCGGGCGGTGGCAATCTTGACAATATCCGTCAGTTTCAACACGCCGTACATCAGCACCGGCCCCCAGTTCGTCAGATTGGCCAGCAGCAGGATGCCGGGAATGACCACAAGCAGCGTCACGCCGCCATCCACCACCGCGCCCATGACCGTATCGCCACCGGCCCGGGCCACGGAAAACTGCACGTTTGTATAGACCCACAGGGGCATATACAGGGCAACCAGCAGCACCAGATCCCGGCAGATCCCCTGTGCCACCTGAGAAAGATGGCCGAACACCAGCGGCGTCAGCAGTGTCACCAGTGCGCCCATCAGCGTCATGAACAGTCCGAACACCACAGCTGCGGACAGCATCCACGTTTTCTGCTTCCGGGCCTCGTCCAGCTGTCCTTTGCCCAGCGTCTTTCCGATGATAACGGAGGTCGCCGTGTTGATACCGCCGAAAGAAACGAACAACAGGTTCACGATGGCCCAGCCAGCCGACATGCCCGAAACCACGTCCGCACCGCCCCGGCCGTTATATACGGCGGTAGTGACGGTTTCGGAAGCAACCCACAGCACCTCGGAGAACAGCATCAGCCAGCCCCGCCGAAGGATACTGCCAAACAGCTTCCAGTCCGTGGGCAGCTTTTCCCCTCGCTTTCCCAGGAAGGGCTGAGGATTCCGCAGGACATAGAGGATATACAGCGCCATTTCAACAAACCGGGCAATCAGGGTGGCGTAAGCCGCGCCGCGCACCTCCAGCCTGGGCGCGCCCAGGTTGCCGTAGATGAGCACCCAGTTCAGCCCGGTATTTACCAGCGTGCCGATGACAGAGATCACCAGCGGCGCCCGCACCTGGCCGACTTCCCGCATGGAGGTCGCCAGCACCACGGAGACGCAAAAGGGAATACCCATGAAGCCCATGAGCCGCATGTATTCCTCACCCGCGTCCAGGATGGCCTCCGCTTCGGCGTTCCCGATCACCATCAGGCTGAGAATCTGACGGGGGAACACAAAGCAAACCAGCAGGTAAACGGCAATAAAACCACCGATCAAATAAGACTTGAACCGCAGCGCCTGGCGCATGCCATCCCTGTTCTTCGCTCCGGAAAACTGAGTCATGTAGATGCCGCCCGCGGCGCAGATGGCGTTGGACAGCACCATGAACACAAACAAAATCTGGCCCGCCACGCTCACGCCCGACATTTTTACGTCCCCAAGCCCCGCCACCATGAAATTGTCTACCAGGGAAACCAGGGACTGGATCAGCGATTGCAGCATCACAGGAACGCCGATCATCAACGCCCGCCTGTAAAAGGACAGGCTGCCAAAGTACTTTTTCATCTTTTCTGCCCCGGCAAGGCGTTTTGTCCCTGCCGATTATCCTTTTTCGTATGTTTTGATAAAATGCCGGCTGAAGGCTTCCGCCCGGACAATCGCTTCTTCTGTTTTATCCGGCTCCCGGTCGCACCAATGGATCAGGGCGGAGATCGGCGCGGCGTAGGCAAAGGCCAGCATCTCCGGATTGTCCCGGCGGATCAGTCCTTTCTCCATCATACCGGAGAAGATGCGTGTGAACATCTCCGTCAGCCCGGTCAGGAAGTGCTTTGTCGCCAGGTCCCGCGCGCGCACGTCCCGGTACTGCTCCAGGGTGAGCACTTTCCTCGTCTTCACGATCTGCTCGTCGTGGATCGTGAGATTCACCATCCGCATGGTCATGGAGACGAAATTTTCCGGAGAGTCCGGTACGGGCGGCAGATGGTCCGGAGAACCGAAGCGCTCCCCATAATAGGCGATCATCCTGTCCAGCAGGGCATTCCAGATGGCTTCCTTGTTCTCAAAATGCTTGTAAATACCCGACTTGACCAGCCCGAGAGACGCAGCCAATTCCCGTATGTTGGTACCCTCATATCCTTTTCGAGAGAACATCTCCAGCGCTGCTGTCAGGATTCTCTCCTTCGTGTCTTTAGCCATACGCACCTCCGCAATAGTCAAGTGACCTTTCGTTCACTTATTATAGTGAACGAAAGGTCACTTGTCAATCTGTTTATAGATGATTACATTCCTATGCCCCTATTTCTGTCCCGCCGAGGAGCGTGAACACCATCGACCTGTCCTAACCCACGGTCACATATTCCACCAGGCCGCCCCGAAGCACGTCGTCGACTTCCGAAACCGCCTCGTTCAGCTTTTCCGATTCCGTGATGAACCGCTCGAACTCCCGCCTGCGGATACCGCGCTGCCGGATGTCAGCCGCCGCCCTTTCGCGCTCCGCCTTGGCCGCTTCGTACCGGCTGACCGCGGCATCGTATGTAAATGTCGAGGAATACCTGTGCTTGCTTTGAATATGAATAAAAGCAGAGACCAAAAGGAGATGCATGTCGAATATGATGTCAGGTCAATTCCGCACATGGCAGACATGTGATAGAAAAACACTCAAAGATAAGAGACTGCTGGAACGGGTCGGGTCTGCACTTGCACATGATGAATCATCCTGTCAGTTTCTCTGAAGATACCGTGCAATCAGAACGGTTGAACACAGCAGGCCTGCAATCTGACAATTTGAGCCGGATTGCAGGCCTGTTTTCTTTTTCAGAAACCGCCATGACTTCTGTGCCCATATACTTTGTGCGTCTGCGGGATGATCTTCCCCGACAGCAGGCCGCTGGCGATCAGCAAGAAAGGCACAAAGCCGATGCTGTGCGTGATGCAGTACGGGATGACCCGGGCTTCGCTGTCCCGCTCCACCATGGAGTAGATGTTCTGGATGGTCCCGATGCTGTACTGCTCGTCCGGGATCTGTCCATAACCGTGGGAGAAGGTCATGCAGCCCATGCCGACCTCAGAGACCCCGATGTCACGCAGTCTTTGTTTCTTCATACCAGTTATTCCGCCTCATACGCCGGCTGCCATTTGGCGAATCCGGCCAGGGCCTCGTCTGTGCGGGTGTAGTAGCGTTTGCCCTTGTTCAGTTTGGCAATCTCGGCCATTTCCGTATCGGTCAGGCTGAAATCCAGGATGTCCAGGTTGTCCCGGATGTGATCCACATTCTTGCTGCCGGGGATGACCGCGAAGCCCATCTGGATATGCCAGCGGAGGATGACCTGGGCGGGGGTCTTGCCGTATTTTTCGCCCAGCGCCCGGAAAACCGGTTCCTCAATCAGGCTCCTGTCGCCGTAGCCCAGGGGATACCAGCTCATCAGGCGGATGCCGTACCGGTCGAGTGTTTTCCGCAGCTCGTCCTGGGCGAAGTAGGGATGCGCCTCCACCTGGATGAACTGCGGGACGATCTCCCATTTGGTCTGCAGCTCCGCGATATACTTTCCCTCGAAGTTGGAGATACCGATAGCCTTTGCCTTGCCCGCCCGGTACGCCTTCTCCAGCTGCCGGCAGCCGGCCGGCCAGTTCCCCGCGGGCTGGTGGATGTAGAGCAGATCGACGTAATCCACGCCAAGCCGGGCCAGCGTCTCGTCCACGGCGTCGGGATTCTCATACTCCGACGGCCAGAGCTTGGTGGACAGGAAGACTTCCTCCCGGGGCACGCCGCTCTCCCGCAGGCCACGGCCCACGGCGCGCTCGTTCACGTAGGCATTGGCAGTGTCGATGAGGCGATAACCCATTTTCAGCGCCTCCCGTACACTGTTCTGCGCGTCTGCGGGAGCCAGCATGAAGGTGCCGATGCCGATCACTGGGCAGGTCAGGCCGTTGTTCAGCTTGATGGTTTCCATGATGATGTCCTCCTTCAATTGTGGGCGATCCACTGCCCGTCATTTTTTGTGAAATGCGCGTTCACCGGTAACGTCCAACTGCCGGACGCGCCGTAGACCTTTGCCGTCAGGGTGACGGAGGCGGTCAGCACGGCCTCGCCGCCGTTCACCGTGATGTGAAGATTTTGAATGTCGTAGGCGTAGTAGTTCAGCGTGCCATCGGCGATCTCCCCAAAGAACTCCGCCTTGGTCTGGACCTTGCCGGACATGTGGGTGAAGGTGGTTCCGTCCCGATAGAGCCGGTCCAGGGTCTCGATGTCCTTGTCGATCATGGCCTGCTGGATGGCCTCGTAGGCCGCCAGTACCTCCGCCTCCACGCCGTTGTTTGCTTTTTTCATGTTTATTCCCTCCAGCCACGGTTCAATCAGCGCACGGGTGCGCTCCGGATCCTCCTGGGCGACTTTGCCCTGAATGGCCAGTCCCTGCAGGACGGTGCTGCTCGGCAGGGCGGCTTCGATCACCTGCTGGGTGCCGCTTTGGCCGCTGCCCTCGTGGGTGTTGAAGGGGATCACGGTTTTGCCGGTCAGGCCGTGGCTTTCGATAAAGGTGTAGATGGCCTGGGGCATCCGGCCGTGCCAGATGGGATAGCCGATGAAGACCACATCGTAGTCCGCCATGTTCTCCACGTTCGCGGCCAGCGCTGGACGGGCATCGGTGTCGATTTCTTCCTGCGCCACGCGCAGCATGGAGGCGTAATCCTCCGGATAGGGTGTGACGGTGGTGATTTCAAACAGGTCGCCGCCAGTCAGTTCGGCGATGACCGCCGCCATCATGGCGGTGTTGCCTTTCTCGATATAGCCCGCATAGGCTGCGCTGGCGGAGCCCTCACGGGGCACACCTACATTGTAGTTTTCCCCGCCGCGGGAAAGATAGACCACCAGCACGCGCGGAGCGGCCTCTTCGGCCATGGCGGACGGGATCAGCAGCGCCAGCAGCAGGATCACAGCAAACAGCTTTTTCATGAGCTTCCTCCTTATCGTCCCAGTTTGTACTGGCCGGTGCGGATTGCCGCGATGGTGCCGCCGTCGATCAGCAGATCGGTGCCGGTGATGAAGCCCGCGTGCTCGCCCAGCAGGAAAGCGCCTGCCTCGGCGATCTCATCGGAAGTACCTGTGCGCTCCGCAGCGGAAGCATCGATCATCCGCTGGTAACCCTCGCTGGCCGCGTTGAACTCATCGTATGCCAGGGGCGTCACGATCACGCCGGGGCTCAGGGTGTTGATGCGGGCACGTCGGGCCTTCCAGGTGGTAGCTGCGGCCTTCATGACCTGAAGGTGGTTCACCCGCTTGGCGATCATGTAAGCCCAGCCGGAGTTTTGCATAGCGATGTCCCGGATGAAGGGCAGGTCCATCAGATCTTCCGTGGGTGTGTTCAGGATCTCCTGCTCGGTTTCGTGGGGAATGTTGTACATGTAACCGGTCTGGCTGGAGATGATCAGCCCCGCGCCGCCAGGAGCCATCACCTTTCCGAAAGCGTCCACAGCATAGCCTGTGCCCATCATATCCAGCTTCAGGATGTGCTCCGGCTGAGCCTGGTTGGGGGAAGCGCCGGCAGTATCGATGAAGAACATCACCGGGCCCAGGGAGGACGCCTTTTCAGCGAAAGCATTGACGCTGGCCTTGTCCAGAGCGTTGACGATCATGGTCTCCACGTCATAGCCGCCGTACCGGAAGTCATGGGAGACCTTTTCAAGGTTCTTCTCGCTGATGTCACCCAGGAGGATTTTCTTCCCGGCGGCGATGCGCCGGACAATGGCGGCGCCCATACTGCCCGCGCCAAGCAGGGCGATCACAGGCTTCAATTCGTTGCGGTCAAAAATCATGGTGATGTCCTCCCTCAATAGTCTGCGAAGCGGTCATCCCGCTCCAGCGCGGTCATCTGTGCCATCTCGTCTTCAGTCAGCGCAAAGTCCCACACGTCATAGTCCTCGATAATGTGCTGCTCATTGGAGGAACCGGGGATGCAGATGTTCCCAGCCTGCAGGTGCCAGCGGATGATGACCTGCGCGGAGGACACGCCGTGGGCCTGGGCGATTCCCGCGATCACGGGATCGTTGAACAGGATGCGCGTGTTGCCGCGTCCGCCCAGCGGAAACCAGCTCTCCAGCACAGTACCGTATTGCGCGATGTGGGCCTTCATCTCCCCGCTCTGATGGTACGGGTGGGTCTCGTTCTGCAGCAGGGCAGGTCTGATGGTCGTCGCATTCACCAGCCGGTCGAAATCCTCGGGCTCATAGTAATTGGACAGCCCGATGGACCGGAGCTTTCCATCCGCAACCGCCCGCTCCATGGCCTGATAGGCCTCCACATCGTTGCGGGGCTGGGAGTGGTGCAGGATCATCAGGTCGATGTAGTCCACACCCAGCCTTTCCAGAGAAGCATCGATGGCCGCATCGCCATTTCCGAAATCCCTGGTCCACATCTTGGTGGTGATGAAGACCTCCTCACGGGTGACAATGTCCTCATTGATCGCCCGCCGCAGGCCTTTGCCCACAGCCGCCTCGTTGCCGTAGATCCGGGCGGTGTTGATCAGCCGGAACCCGGCCTTCAGCGCCCAGTAGGTGGAGTTCTCCGCCTCGCTGTCCGACAGACTGAACATGCCCAGCCCCAGGATCGGCATCTCATAACCGCTGTTCAGGGTTACGGTCTTTCTGTCAAAGTCAAACATCGGGTACTCGTCCGCCAGCGCAGCTCCTGCAATCGTCATGCACAGGATCGCTGCAGTAAGTAAAAACAGCACTCTTTTCATCCGGCACACCTCCATATTCTCAGATCATCCGGATAACCTTTGCGGGATTGCCGCCCACGATGGCTCCGGCAGGAACGTCTTTCGTCACCACTGCGCCGCCCGCCAGCACCGCATTATCACCCACGTGTACACCGGGCATGATTTTGACTTCCGCGCCGATCCATACGTTGTTTCCAATGACGACGCTCTTGCAGCGCAGGACGTTTCGGCGCGTCAGGTCGTGATTGTCAGTCACGATCGTCACGTGCGGGCCGATCTGCACGTTGTCCCCGATGTCGATCCCGCCGATGGACATAGCCGTGAAGCTGTGATTGATGAACACGCCCTTGCCAAAGCGCATCTGCTTTGGGAAGTCGATCTGCACGGGCGTGAAGATCCCGATCTGCGGGGGATGGCCATCGAACAGCTCTTCAAAAGCGGTCTGCCATGCTTCCGTCTGCGGCTCCGTGTGGTTCAGATGGAACAGCGCACGGTTCGCCCGGTGGAGTTCCTTAATGCATGGGCGGTAGGCATTACTGTACATGTCCACTTCCAGACCGGTTCTCAGCGCGTCAAAGATATCCATGCCTGTTTTCCTCACACGCTCTTCTTCGCCCACGCAGCCACCTGTTTCTCAGAGGAGGCCGAGCTGCCGCCGTGAACAGACAGTCCCGGCAGAACCTTCGCGCCGGGGCAGGATGCCTTGATATCCCGTTCGCTGCTGCCAGGCCGCTGCCCTCGTTGGTGCAGAAGGGGACGATCTTCTTCCCCGTCCAGTCGAAGGTGTCCAGGACTGTGAACATGAACATCGGCAGGGTGCCCCACCAGTTGGGATAGCCGATGAAGACCGTATCATAGCCGTCCAGGCTCTCCGGCAGGTGCTTCACGGCCGGGCGTTCGCCCGCGCGCTGCTCGGCCTGGGCTTCTTTGATACAGGTCATGTAGGATGCGGAATATTCCCGTACGGGTTCGATCTCAAACAGGTCGCCGCCGACGGATTTCTGAACGAACTCCGCCACACGCTCGGTGTTGCCCTTGCTGATGCTCTGGATGCTGCCGTTCACATAGTTCTCACCCCTGCGGGAGTAGTACAGGATCAAATTCGCCATAGCGTTCTCCTCCTTGGCAACTCGGGTTGCTTATTTCTTACAACCGGATTATAATATTGGATGGAATCACAGACAATGGGCACTTTTCAGAATGAGGACACTTATGCCACCCTTTTGTAAAAAGCGTTGCATAAAGTTTGGAGGACGGCATGAAACTGACGGGAACCGAGGACCTGCGGGTGCAGAAGACCATCGAAGCTATCCGTTCTGTCTTTGAGCAGATGATCTGCGAGATGGATTATCATGAGATGACGGTGAAGGAGCTGTGCGAGCGGGCGAAGATCAACAAAAAGACTTTTTACCGCTATTATCCGACCATGGACGACCTGCTGCTGGAACTGCAGACAGAGATCTCCTCCGAATACATTGAACAGATATCGCATTACCGTCTGCCGGAGGAACTGAACAAGGTCAATGAAGCCTTTTTCAGTTATTCTGTCAGCAAGGGAGAAGTGTATGAGAAGATCACCTGCGCGGCGAGCTATATTTCCATACGCAACACGATGATTGACCGGGTGAACGAAGCGACCTGGCACAAAAGCGCCTGGTTCAATAACATTCCCGAATGGCAGCGGCGCATGCTGATCGTCTATACGCAGTACACCATCGTCGAACTGTATAAGCAGTGGGTCGCAGACGGCAAAAAGACCTCCGTGGAGGAGGTCATCCGACTGAGTAATCAACTGATCTGTACAGGGATTGACGGGTTCAGGAATCCAAGCATCGCAGTATGATGTTGCCGCGCATGAAGATGAAATCAAGCATGGCGATATCGATTGGATGACTGTGTTCCGCAGGAATAAGCGGACATTATCATTCGACGTAAGTATAGAGGTGACTTTAACGATTACACTGTTCATGACGGTTCCGCCGGAAAGAGGAGCGCATGAAAACCCGGCGCAGAGCGTCCGGCATTGCATAAAGATGAAAGACCATGAGAGGTGAATCAGATGGACAGATCCGCACCCCTGTATGACCCGAAACTCTCTGTCCGGGAACGCGCGGAATATCTTCTCTCCCAAATGACCCTGGAAGAGAAGTTTTCCTGCTTTACCCTTTGGTTCCGGAATCAGCGGCTGGGGATCGCCGCCTCCACCTGCGGGGGAGAGGGCGCCCACGGCGTTCAGGCGAGAGCCGGACAGAAAGAGCCTTATCCGCCGACGCCGACGACATCCTTTACGCAGCCGATCGGGATGGCGGCCACATTTGACCGGGACCTGATCCGTGAAGCGGGCAATGTGACCGGCAAAGAATCCCGTGCGTTTGCCAACGCCGTCGGCAGGGGCGGCCACTGCCGCCTGGCCCCCACGGTGGACCTGTGCCGTGATCCGCGGTGGGGGAGGACGGAGGAGGGCTACGGCGAGGACCCGTATCTCACCGGAAAGATGGCCTCCGCCTACATTATCGGCATGCAGGACGAACACAATTACGACGGGACGCCGCTGAAGGCCGGCGAACGGGGCGACCGCATCCGGACCGGCGCGGTGCTCAAGCACTTTTACGCCAACAATCAGGAATACCGGCGGTGCTATGACAACTTTGAGATCAGCGAGAAGGTCAAGCATGACTATGAGCTGGAGCCCTACCGGTATTGTGCCGCAGAAGGACACGCGGAAGGCGTCATGACCTGCTACAATGCGATCAACGGCATTCCCGGCATGCTGAATCATGAAGTTCAGGACATCCTGAAAGACCAATGGGGCATCCGGTACGCCATGACCGACGGCGGAGACTTCCTGCAGACAGTGCTGCTTCACCGTTATTTCAGGACCCATGCCGAGACCCTGGCAGAAGGCGTGAAGGCGGGCGTGGACGCCATGCTGGACAATCCCGCGGAAGTCGAAAAAGCGGCGCGGGAAGCCTTTGAGCGCGGCCTCATCACGGAGAAAGAGCTGGACCGATCCATCCTCTGCACCATTTCCGAGCTGATCCGGCAGGGAGCCTTTGACCCGGAAGACCCCTATGCGGATCTGGATATGGCTGATGTGGGAACAGACGAGGCCAAGCGGATCTCCCTTCAGATGAGCAGGGAATCCGTTGTCCTGCTGAAAAACGAAAAGCATTTCCTGCCGTTCGGAAAGGATGACGACATCGCCCTGATCGGTCATGTGGCGGATAAATGGTACATGGACTGGTACGGCGGGAAGCCCCTCTACAAAGTGACGCTGAAGGCGGGGATCGAGCAGACAGCGCGCCGTGCGGTGCCCTATGACAGCGGACTGAACCTGGTCCGTTTCAGAGTCGGGCATCAATACGTGGGCGGGAGCCGCCCGGCCGTCATGCCCCGGAGCTTTGCGGAACCGGAACCGGCTGAACTCGTACTGGTGGACAGCGCGGAGGACGCGGTCGTCTTCGAACAGATCAACTGGGGCTCGGGCAGTCATTTCCTTTACGCGCCCGCTTACCGCAAATACCTGACCGTCAGCGCGGACGGGAAGATCAGCCTGGCTTCCGATGAGCCTTTTTCCTGGATGGTCTGCGAAAGCTTCACCATCGGCCCTGCGGACGCGGTCCGCCTGCCCAACCCGAAAAACGCGAACTGTGTGGAGCTCACGGAATACTGGAACGACGAAGAAACGGATATCAGGCTGTACTGTTTCGGAAACCGGAATGTATATATTGAGAACGGAAAGCTGAAGACAGATCCGCTGATCAGGAAAACAAACGGTAGCGATACCAAAGAAGGCTACAACGTTGCGGCAGCCTGGGCCGGTTCCGAAAAGGAAGCCGCCGTGCTCACGGCAGAGATCGTCTCAAGCGGCATCGAGCGAGCAAAAGCGCTTGCGGCGAAGGCAAAGAAGGTCATTGTGGCGCTGGGGTGCAATCCTGTGGTGAACGCCAAGGAAGAGATCGACCGGAGCACCATCGGCATGATCCCGCTTCAGGAAAAACTGGCGGAAGCCGTGTACGAAGCGAACCCGAATGCCGCCGTCGTTCTGCTCGCAAACTATCCGTACGCCATCAGCTGGATCCAGGAACATGTGCCTGCCGTCCTGATGAGCGCTACCGGATCCCAGGACCTGGGCAAGGGGCTTGCTTCCGTGATTTTCGGGGAAACGAACCCCGCCGGCAGGCTTCCGATGACCTGGTACAGAAGCGATGAGGATCTCCCGCCCATGGCGGACTATGACCTGATCCGGCACCCCAGAACCTACCGGTATTTCAGCGGGCCGGTCCTTTATCCCTTCGGATACGGGCTGTCCTATACCGGCTTTGATTACAGCCGTCTGCACATTGAAAAGCAGCCGGACGGCGGGCTGAAGGTATCGGTGGACGTGAAGAACACCGGCCGGGTTACCGGCGACGAGGTTGCCCAGCTGTATATCCGCCGCGTTTCGCCGTCCCGGACGGTGCACCCCATCCGGCGGCTGATCGGTTTCGAACGCCTCCGCAGCCTCGCCCCCGGCGAGAGCAGGCGGGCCGAATTCACCGTGAACCCCGGCGATCTGGAAATATACATCGAGGCGGAAGGGCGGAAGCTTGTGGAGCCCGGTAACTACCTCGTTTATGCCGGCGGTTCCTGCCTGGATGAACGGGTGTCCGCGGAGCTCATCCTGTGAGCGGGTTTATATGAGCGGAATAACAGACCGGAGGTGAATGAACGGATGCAGGATGCGATTATAGCCCCGTCGCTCGGGGAAGCTTACCGTGAGCATTTTCTCATCGGCGCTGCCGTCAACGCCTATATGCTCCGGGACGAGCAGTACCGGCGCCTGATCAGGCGCCAGTTTACATCCATAACAGCGGAAAACGAAATGAAGCCGGAGCGTCTGCTGGACCGGGAAGCGACCCTGGCGCTGGGGGATCCGGTCCGCTGCGCGCTGCGCTTTGATCCGGCGGACCGGATGCTTGCCTTCGCGCAGGAGTGCGGGATCCGTGTGCGGTATCATACGCTTGTGTGGCACAACCAGACCCCGCGCTGGTTTTTCGCCGAGGGCTGGAGCGACGCGCCGGACGCGCCGCTGGCGGACGCGGAAACGGTCCTGGCGCGGCAGGAGGCTTATATCCTGCAGGTCATGGAGCATGTGAACGCGGCCTTCCCCGGCCTTGTGTACTGCTGGGACGTGGTGAACGAGGCCGTGGAGACGGCGCAGGGCGGACCGGACGGCCTGCGCACACGTTCCCTCTGGTACCAGACCGCCGGCCCGGCCTTCCTCGCCCACGCGTTCCGGGCAGCCCGGAAAGGTCAGACGAAGGGGCAGCTGCTCTTCTACAACGATTACAACAGTTATTTTCCGGACAAGCAGGAAGCCATCCTGAAGCTGCTGGCCGGCCTGCAGGCTGAAAACCTGGTGGACGGCATGGGGATGCAGACGCACCTGGACCTGAGCCGCCTGGATCTGCCCGCGTTCGAATCAGGGGCCCGCGCCTACGCGGAAACGGGCCTGACCCTCCACGTCACGGAGATGGATATTCACTGCCCCGGCGCGGACGGGGAGAGCCAGGCTGCGCTGGCAAAGGCTTACGGCGGTTTCTTTGAGATGCTCCTGCGCCTGAAACAGGAGGGCACAAAGATCGGCTGCGCCACGTTCTGGGGCGTGACGGACCGGTATACCTGGCTGCGGTTCTTCCGCAGGCAGGAAAGTTATCCCCTGCTCTTCAGCGGGGATCTGAAAACCAAGTCCGCGTTTGACGCGGTGATGGACGCGCCCAGGTCCGGGGAACGTTCGGCAGGCCTGCCGGCGAAATGAACGGATCCGGAGCGGAGGATCGGACGGAAAAGGAACCTTTCGCCTGATAAGAACCTGACATCGTCCGGGCAAAGCTTTTCCTTGCAAATGGAGCCGCTTATGCTATAATGGTATCACGATCTGGCAGAAGGAGCGTCGGCGTATGAGATACCTGCTCGGCAGGCGATACAGGTTTCGCGGATGGTATGGGGCGCCGTACGGCATTTACGATACGAAGGAGCACAGCGCGCTTTTCTTTGACGAAGCGCTTTACCGCCTCCTGATGCGGTGCGATGCCGTGCAGGAGATCGAAACGGAGAAGCTGGAGGGTCGGGAAGCGCGGTTTCTGGAGCAGCTTGAGCACGAGGGCGTCATCCGGCGGGCCGGCCTGTGGGACTTCCTGCGGGAGGACCAGAAATACCGTGCCTATCCTGCAAGATACCGCCGGGCGGCCCATTGGTCCGTCACCGGCGCGTGCAACCTCAGATGCCGGCACTGCTTCATGTCCGCGCCCCATGCTAAGCACGGCTCGCCCACTCACGAACAGCTCGTCCGGACGGTGGACCAATTGGCGGAATGCGGCGTGTTCAGCGTGGAGATCACGGGCGGCGAGCCTCTGATCCGGGACGACCTTCCGCAGATCGTGAGCCTTCTGAACGAGCGCGGGATCGCTCTTGAAACCATCTACACGAATGGCTGGCTCGTGGACGAGCCGTTCCTTAACATGCTGGAAGCGCACGGCGTCCGCCCTGCCTTTCAGCTGAGTTTCGACGGCGTCGGCTGGCACGACTACCTGCGCGGGGTCCCCGGGGCGGAGGAGCGCACCGTAAAGGCGCTGCGGCTGCTGCAGAAACGCGGGTATGTCACCGCCGTATCCATGTGCCTGCACCGCAAAAACGTGTCTGTCCTGCGCGACAGC
Organism: Christensenellales bacterium; assembly: GCA_045113695.1. Lineage (GTDB taxonomy): Bacteria > Bacillota > Clostridia > Christensenellales > Aristaeellaceae > UBA4246. The sequence continues at coordinate 4,564 of JBGUJG010000100.1, read as the reverse complement.
GTCAACTTCCTGGCCTCCCTGGGCGTGAGCAGCGTAAAGTGCGGTGCGGTCATGGACCTGGGCGAATGGAAAGCGCCGGAGGCAGCGGAGCTGAAGCTCACGCGGGAAGAGGAACTGTCCGTTTTCGCCGCCTATATCCCGCAGTATTTTGCCGACGGCGCGCCCCTTGCGCTGATGCTCTCCGGGGCGTTTTCTTACACGCCCGGGGAGGGGGAATGGTTCTCCGCCTATCACCGGGAAGTCACGCCGGACGACGAGAACCGTGTATTGGCATGCGGTGTTCTGGGCGAAATGTTCTATATCGGCGCGGACGGACTCGTTTCCCCCTGCCAGGGCATGTGCGACTGCGGGATCGCGGAAAGCCTGAGCAGCCTGTACGAAAGACCGCTCAGCGAGATCCTCACCGATTCGGAATACGTAAAGCTGAGCTACACTACAGTCGGCGGCGTGCGGAACGGGAACAGCGAGTGCAGATCCTGCGAATATATCAGCCGCTGCAGCAGCGGATGCAGGAACAGCGCCCTCATCGCCGGAAAAGACTACTGCGGCGCCGATCCGGACGTCTGCAGCTTCTTCCGCGGCGGCTGGGAGGAACGCATCCGCGCGGCTGCTGCTCCGGCGTTTGCGGCGTATCTGAAAAAGCATCCCCCCGTCGCCGGAAAAAAAGCGGCGCCTGCCGGGGGACTCCCCAATTGCCTGTGAGCGCGGACATGGAGGGCAGGCCCATCGGCACGGGGGTGGACGGCCGCGTGTTCACGCCCTCTGCGCAGTGGCTGCAGACGCTGGAAGCGGTACGGGCGAGGGAACGACGTCTTTCCGCCCTTCTCCCCCGCGGCGAGGAAAGAGAACTCCTGCTGCGCTGTCTGATTGCGGGAGATGAGAAATCCCGGATCTCTTTCCGGGAAATGCGTGCCGATACGGAGACGTTCTGCAGGGATATACTTTCCGTTCCCGGAGACAGCCGCTCCTTGCGGGACCTTCGGGAAAGGGCCCGCGTGCTCCTGCATCTCCGAAGCGGCGCGGTTCTGCCGCACACTCCGGAGGATCTCCTCCGGCTGTGGACGGGCGCGACCCGGGGAGACCCGGCCGTCTGCGGCCTGCCTGCGCATTTCCGGCGGGAAGGGGAGCATATCCCGTTCACGGGCAGCCGGTCCGGCGGTGAAGTTCCCCGCGGCTGGGAGACCGTATCCCCCGGAGAGATTCCGCGGGAAACGGAAGGTCTGCTTCGCTGGATCCGCACGGACGTCCCGCCGGAAGCGAGGGCAGTATGCGTGTTCTTCCTGTTCGGCAGGATCCATCCGTTCTGCGACGGCAACGGCCGGACCCTGCGGATGCTGACCTGTTCCCTGCTCTCCGGAGCGTATTCCGAACCGGTCCTGCTGTCCTTCCTCGGACGTCTGCAGGCGAACCGGCTGCTTCTCACGGAGGCGGAAAGCCGCACGAATGCCGAACGGGAGGATCTTTCCGGTTTCGGCAGCCTGCTGCTGCGCGTACTCGGGCTGGCACAGAACAGGCTTATGATCGCTTCACAAAGCGGCGCCTGACAGCGCTGCGGAATCTCTCAATAACAACACTGTGTCCCGATCACATGGGATCAATGCAGGAAAGGAGAAATGGTACATGGCTAAGAAACAGGCGATGGAATTTCTGAAGCTGCTCGACACGGACGAAGCGCTGCAGGAGCAGCTGCGGGAGAAGAGCCCGAAGGAGGCTGCGGAGGTCGCCCGCGGCCTGTCCTTCGACGTCACGTCGGACGAACTGACGCAGGCCGCCGCAGCGCTCAGGGCGGAGCGCGCAAAACAGGACGGGCCGGAAACGCTCTCGCCCGAAAGCCTCGACACCGCCGTTGGCGGTATGTTCTGGGACGGCGAGTCGGCGCCGGACGGGCATGAAATGGGCTGCTTCATCTCCTGGTACGGCGATCAGTGGCAGGAGAAAAACGGGATCTACTGCGGCAAGATGAACCTGTGCGACCGGCAGTTCCATGTGTGTCTGTCGACCCCGAACAGGAACGGCAGGCACGACCTCATCATGGACAGCTGATCCCCGCGGTTTCGGGTTGCCTTCATGACGATCGGGCAGGAGGGGGTGGCCGGCCCCGTCCTCTCACCGCGCTGTACGTACCGTTCAGGTTACGGCGCGTCCAATACGATCAGACTGAATGTACCCGCACGCAAGGGAGATCAAGGCACAAAACTGATCCCGGAAAGAAGGATTCCGCCAGGCCCTCCGGCCCGGCTGAATCCTTCTTTCTTCTGTACGGGGTTTTGCACGCCCATTTTATCTGATGTTCTGTCTGTGTATGGAAATAATCACTGTTCTTTCCGTTCGCTTCCGGAGCATAACCATCGTTCAGCAGTCAGCAGGATATCAGATGAAAAAAACGAAAATATCAGAATGAATGATACACAGGAGTGATGACCATGGAGATCGGAGCACAGTTATACACTGTCCGCAGCATGACGCAGACACCGGAAGGCCTGGCGGAAGCGCTCACGAAGGTCGCCGACATCGGCTACAGGACCGTGCAGCTTTCCGCGACCTGCCCTTATGACGCCGAATGGATGAAGGAACAGCTGGGCAGGAACGGCCTGCGCTGTGTGCTGACCCATACCCCGGTTCCGCGTCTGACAGGCGAACTGGATCAGGTGATCGCAGAGCACAGCATCTATGGCTGCGACTGCATCGGTCTGGGCTGGTACTCCTTTGACCCGGAGAAGGGCGACATCTATGAGAAGTTCATAGATACCTTCAGGCCTGTGGCAAAGAAGATCAGCAGGAGCGGCAAGCTGTTCATGTACCACAACCATGATCAGGAATTCAAGGTCATCGGCGGCAAGCTGGTGATCGAGAAGCTGATGGAGGATTTTTCCCCGGCGGAGATGGGTTTCACCCTGGATACCTTCTGGGTGCAGGCAGGCGGGGGAGACCCTGCCCAGTGGCTGGAAAAGCTCTCCGGCCGCATTCCGTGCATCCATCTGAAGGACTATGCCTATGGCCGCAAGATGGCCGTGGTGGGGGAGGGCAACATCAACTTCGACCGCGTATTTGAAAAAGCGGCCGATGGCGGCACGAAGTATATGCTGGTGGAGCAGGACGACTGCAACGGCGAGGACCCTATCTCGTGCCTGCGCCGCAGCTACCAGTTTCTGAAATCCCGGGGATTTGAATAAATGAAGCGATGTATTCCGATGCGTGACAGACCGGTCACCGGTTACATAAGATGCTTTCTTATGCAGCATTCTCCTGCCGGGTTCAGCAGCGATCTGAAAATGCTGAGCATCCATGGAAACATTGATCTGCCCTGTGTTTGATCATCTTCTGATTGTTTTGATTTACTGTACCCTGACGGAAAGGATATCCGTCTGATCCATGCCGGTTTTCTCTGCACGCCTGGGCACAAAAAAGGAGAGCTGCTTTTCGCAGCCCTCCGGAGATCGCTTGTGTGGATCAGCATTTTCCTCTGGCGGTCACGGGCTTCGGCGCCGGTTCGCCCGGCTTTGGGGGGTAAGGGATGTCCTGGAAGATTCTCCTCAGGACATCCTCCAGATCGGCGAAGAAGTTGCCGCCGCTTACCTGTTCCATCTCGTTCACTTTCAGTTCGTTGGTCTTCATTTTCTTATCCTCCTGCCTGATAGGCTTCATTTTTTATTGTCTGTCCGGGCGTTTTGCCCTGGACACTGATTGATACGGAACAGCTGACGGGGTGGCAGCAATTCCCGAAAAATAATCAATGACCATATTATTCCCGCATCCCGGCAGGGACACCTGTCCGTATAAGCGCCTGAATATCAAAAACCTGCCTTCCGCCGGAAGAACCGGGAAAGGCAGGTTTTTTTGTGCGCCATGAACGAGAAAAAACCACCAGCAGAGCTGGTGGAATAAAAAAGCTTTAGCATGAGAACCTCCTTTGCTATACTTGAAACAGGTGTAGCAACCGCAACAAGGAGCAAAGGAGGTTGTCATTTATGGCAAATGACAGTCAAAGTTTATCACATACAAAATGGAATTGCAAATATCACATCGTATTTGCGCCAAAGTTTCGGAGACAAATTATTTACGGACAGATAAAAGCGGATATAGGGAAGATCCTGAGGCAACTATGTGAAGCCAAGAAAGTAGAAATCATCGAGGCGGAAGCATGCCCGGATCATATCCATATGCTGGTGAGTATACCGCCGTATCTTAGTGTAGCGCAATTCGTCGGGTACCTGAAAGGAAAGAGCTCGCTGATGATCTTTGATCGACATGCGAATCTGAAGTATAAGTACGGGAACAGGCATTTCTGGTGCAGAGGATACTACGTAGACACAGTAGGACGGAACAAAGAGCGAATTGCGGAGTACATCCGGAACCAGCTACAGGAAGACGCAATGGCGGAACAGATCAGCATGAAGGAGTACATAGACCCGTTTACGGGTGCCAAGAACAAATAAGGCATGATAAAAGGCCGCTTTAGCGGCGGCCAGTGAAAAAGTTGCGGTTGCTAAACCTTTCGGTGCGTCTTTAGACGTACGCCGGAGATATGCCTTGAAGGCACGGTGCATACCACCGGCTTAGCCGG
>JBGUJG010000099.1:0-21754 GCA_045113695.1 Christensenellales bacterium | reverse complement strand
CTTCCCCCTGATTGTAATCCGCAGCGGGTTGCGAGGGCCCGGAAAACAGGCCAGTGGCCTGTTTTCACCGAGCAACGGGCCGGCAGGCCGTGGAAAATGTACGTCGCGGGGGGGCATGGGCGGGGGAAGAATACCCCCCCCAACACGGTTCACGCATTCATGCGTGAGCCGTGCGGTGCAGAGGAACTGAAATTGACAATCAGCAGCATGTACTGTATGATGGAATCAGATGAACCGGAAGGAGGTTTTGCCCGATGAACATACAGGAAGCATCCCGAATCATTCTGGGTCTGCGCGCCGCCGGCTGGGATGAAAAATCCATCAACGATTTTATCCTTTGGGTAGAAACCGGAGAAGAACAGTATAAACCTGCCGGCAAGGTTGAAAAACAGGAATGATCTGCAGATACCGGACGAAAGAGGGCTTTGGCCCTCTTTTTTGTTCATAAAGAGAATGGTTCGCAGAGGGAAGAACAAATTCCTACAGGCAGAACATCGCCGCCCGAAGCACGTTCATATAGTCCGATGTTGTCAGGCGGATCGTGTCGTCCGAGATCATTTTGAAGCCGGGGAAGAAGGAGTAACTGACGGCATTCTTCGTCTCCTTGTAGGTGATGTCAAAGACGAACCGTCTGGGCAGCACAATTTTCGCCTGCGTAAGGTCCTGGCGCAGGGCCTGTTCGGCCGCCTGCCGGATGGTCTTTTCCACCCAGAGGGGGGATTTGCAGCGGGTCAGCCCGCCCAGGCCGTCCTTGACCGCCACCGTCACCAGGCCCGGATGAAGGGGCCGGGAGATCTCGGTCAGCCGACGGTCGCCGGTCAGCAGCACGCTGGGCACGCCGCGCATCGCGCAGGCCCAGCTGTACAGAAGGAACTCAGAGCAGGGCAGGCCGTTTAAGACCACCCTGGCGGGCTTTCCGCTCATCGTATGGGACAGGGGGTTATTGCACATCCCCGCCGGGGAATGCCAGCCGACAAAGAAAGCGGCGTCAAAGCTTTCGTCGATGCCTTCGGCCATGCCCATGGGGCTGCCCGACCAGCCGCGGATCAGCTCGACGTTTTCCGGCATCCGGAACGGGTCCAGGTTGATGCCGAAGTCGTGGGCGTCGTTGACCAGGATCTCATCCGCCCCGGCGGCGATCGCCCCGTCAATGGCCGCGCGGACCTCCCGCGTCATTTCTTCCGCGGCGCGGGCGTAGGTGCCCTTGTCCTTCTCAGTCTCTTCCCAGTAGGTGGTAAAAGCGGTGCCTTCAATGTCTGCGCTGATGAAAACTTTCATGTGGAATTCCCTCCTGAAGATATCAGTCCCCCATGCGTTCAATACATTTCCGCGTACAGATCCCCGTTCGGTTCAACTCTCAGGATGCTGAACCGTCCGTCGCAGGCCGCCCCGGGGTTCAGGTACAGGCGGCCGGAATCATATTCGTTGTACGGCTCGTGCGTGTGGCCGAAGAGGACGCAGTCCGCCTCCGCTTCATAAGCCCGGGCTTTGAGCAGCTGCATCGTCGATTTGACCCGGTAGGCGTGGCCGTGGGTCAGGAAAAAGCGCTTCCCGAACAGGGGCGCCAGGCACTCCCGTTCGCCGCCGGAAAAATCGCAGTTACCGGCGACCCTGAAAACATAAGGAAATTCCGCCAGGAATCCGTCCATGTCCCGGAACCCGTCGCCCAGGTGGAAGACCGCGTCGATCTTTCCCAGGCTTTCGGCTTTCATCAGCAGGCCGTTCAGCGGCCAGCCGTGGGAATCGGACAGAACCAGGATCCGTTTCGCCGTCCGCATGGCTTACAGCCCCCGGATAATGGGCAGCATTTTGGCCATGGCCATGGCCCGGTGCGAGACGCGGTTCTTGTCTTCCCGGGAGATCTCGGCGAAGGTCTGGTTCAGTTCCTCAAAGAGGAAGTGCGGGTCGTACCCAAAGCCGCCCGTGCCCCGCGCCTCCTCAATGATCACGCCAGGGCATTCGCCCCGGACCACCCATTCCTTCCCGCCGGGCAGGACCAGGGCGACGGCGCAGACGAACTTCGCCGTCCAGGGCTTGGGGATGCCCTGCATGTTCCGGATGAGCTTTTTGTTGTTGGCCGCGTCGTCCCCGTGCATGCCGGCGTAGCGGGCGGAATGAACGCCGGGATCCCCGTTCAGGGCGTCGACCGAAAGCCCGCTGTCGTCCGCCAGGGCGGCCAGACCCGTGGCTTTCGCGACGGCACGCGCCTTGATCAGGGCGTTTTCCTCGAAGGTCTTCCCGTTTTCGTCGATGTCTTCCTCAAAGCCGGCCTCCCGCATGGACAGGATGTTCATGCTGCCGCCGATCATTTCGCGCAGCTCGGACAGCTTGTGCCCGTTGTTGGAGGCCAGCACCAGGGTATGCGGCTCCTGCGGCAGCAGGCTGACCCGGCCGAGGGCCCCGCGCTGCAGGGCCATCAGTTCGCCGCAGCCTTTTTGGCCCAGGGCGCACAGGGCGGCAAGCTCCTCCCCGGTAAAGGCACGGCCTTCGCCGGTGCCCTGCAGCTCGATGTATTCGCCCTGCTCGTTCATGATGAAGTTCATGTCCACCTGGGCGGAGGAATCCTCCGTATAGCACAGGTCCAGGCAGGGGGTATCCCCGACGATTCCGGCGCTGACCGCCGCGATCTGGTGGACGATGGGGGACTCCCTGAGCTTTCCTTCCCGCATCAGCCGGTCGACCGCCAGGCACAGGGCCACAAAGCCGCCGGTGATGGCGGCGGTCCTCGTACCGCCGTCCGCCGTCAGCACGTCGCAGTCGATGGTAACGGTCCTCTCGCCCAGCCAGCGGCGGTCGACCGCCTGGCGCAGGGCCCGGCCGATCAGCCGGCTGATTTCAACGCCCCGGCCGTCCTTCTTGACCCCGTCGCGCGCTTTTCTCCGGCCGGTGGAGGCAGGCAGCATGGCATATTCCGCCGTCAGCCAGCCTTCGCCCCTGCCTTTGAGGAAGGGCGGAACGCCTTCTTCCACCGAGGCGGTGCAGATGACCCGGGTTTCCCCTGTGCGGATCAGGCAGCTTCCCGCGGCCGTAGGGACAAAACCGGTGATGATCTCGTGAACGCGCAGGGCGTCTGCGGCGCGGCCGTCTGTTCTTTCCATGGCTGATCTCCTTGAAGTTCGGTTGGAAGTCTGTAATGCCAAAATAAATATTTCCCCGAAAATGGCCGGTTTTCCTGCAGAAAGATAAAAATTATTTCGACAGTCAGGAAAACCGTAACATTTCGTAACAAAATTGTAAATTTTATCGGAGAATTTTCATTTTTTTGATTGTAATTCATCTTATTTTATGATATTCTTACTGTGTACAACTGGAGGGAAACGGATGGATCCGAGGCTGCAGGAAAAAGACATTCTGGTATTTGATGTGGGCAACGTCCTGGTCCGGTTCGACCATCGGATGATTTCCGAGGGCTTCGGCCTGCCGCCCGCGCTGGAAGAGGCCGTGTTCGGTACGGGGCTGTGGGCCTGGATCGACAGCGGCCTGATGGGCACCGGGGATCTGGCCCGGCTGATGTGCCGGACCGTCCCGACAGAGAGCCGGGAAGATTACCTGATGATCTGCCGGCTGCTGGACGAGTTTTACCGGTTTCTGGTCCCGCTTGCGCCCTCCCGCTGGCTGCCGCTGCTCAAAGCCGCCGGCAAAAAGCTCTATTACCTGAGCAATTACGCCTCTCCCGCCTTTGAAAGGACGATGGAGCGCTTTCCGTTTTTTGAGTGCTTTGACGGCGGGGTCGTTTCCGCCCGTGAGCACATCGTCAAGCCCATGCCCGCCATATACAGGCTGCTGTGCAGGCGCTACGGTTTTTCCCCGGAGGACGCCCTGTTTATCGACGACAGCGCGGCCAACTGCGAAGCCGCCCGGAAGGAAGGCTTTTCCGTCTGGTGCCACCGCGGGGAGGATATCGCGGCAGACTGACAGAGGCCGGACCACTGCATACAGTTCCCATGACGGACAGATCAAGTAACGCCGCCGCCGATGCGGATGGATGGAAGGAATGAACAAGACATGAAGAAGGGCAGTCAGAAAAAAATTTCGCTGGTGATTCTGCTCACCGTCATCGCCCTGACGCTGAGCGGCTGTTATACAGAGCCGATCAGCGTGACCAGCGGGACGGACACAAGCTCCGGCAATTCCGTGCCTTACCCGGTTTATTCCGTAGAGCCGGAACCGACGGAGTACCGCACGGTGGAGATTCAGACGCCTGAGGTTGCCCAGACGCCCATGACGATCATTCAGCTGCCGGGCGGCAACGCCACGCCCTTTGTGCAGGGCGGTCCGCTGACGACGCCCGCCCAGGATGAAACCGGCATGATCTACCTGAGCACGGGGACGCCCATGCCGCAGACCAATACGCCCCGCGCGACGGCTACCCCCGCCGCGACGCCCGCCGTGCTGCACTTCGGTTCCCAGGGCAAAGCCGTGCGCGAACTGCAGACGGCCCTGAAAAAGCTGGGGTATTATAACGGCCTGGTGGACGGCGACTTCGGCGAATCCACCAAGCGCGCCGTGACCGCCTTCCAGCGCGCCAACGGCCTGACCGCGGACGGCGTCGCCGGCAAGCAGACCCTGGACCTGCTGAACGGCTCCGTCGCGACCGCCAGGCCCACCGCCACCCCGAAGCCGAAGGCGACAGCAACCCCGAAGATCGCCACCAGCATTTCCCTCAAACGGGGCGCCAAGGGCGCCGAGGTCAGCAGGATGCAGACCCGGCTGATTTCCCTGGGCTATCTGGACGGGAAATCCACCGGCACCCTGGACGCGATCACGGAACTGGCTGTGATCGCCTATCAGAACCGCGCCGGCCTGACCGCGGACGGCGTGGCGGGCTTTACCACCCTGAATTCCATGTACAGCGCCCGCGCCACCAAAGCCACCAACTCCGCCGGCGTCATCGGGGTGGTGCTCAAAACCGGCTCTTCGGAGGAAAACGCCATCCGGACCCTGCAGCGGAAGCTCAAATCCCTGGGCTATTACAACAGCACCATCAACGGCACCTACGGGGCCAATACGAAGGAAGCCGTCAGCAATTTCCAGAAGCAGAACGGCATGAGCGCCGACGGCGTGGCTGGTACGGCGACCCTGGTCAAGCTCTTTACCGGAACGCCCAACCGCTACAGCGCCACCGCTACGCCCAGACGGACGGCGACGCCGAAGGGCGGCGCGAAAACGACCCCGACCCCGAAAAAGAACACAGGCAATACCTCCAGAGCTTCCGACAGCGCGCCGAAGGTTACCAATCCGCCTTCCTATACCACCGTGACGGAAGCGCCGAACGGTAATTACGTGACTCTGCGGATGGGCGACGGCGGCACGCCGGTGGGCAGGCTGCAGCGGGCGCTGAAGAAGCTGGGCTACTATTCCGGCAACATCTCCAGCCATTACGCCGCCACGACCTACCGCGGCGTCATGGACTTCCAGGATGACAACGGCATCAAGCCGACCGGCATCGCCGACGCCGCTACCCAGAAAAAGCTTTTCACGCTGGCTGAAAGCACCCCGGCGCCCAGAAAGCGGGCTACGCCAACGCCGGAGCCCAGGGTCACCAACCCGCCCGAGTATACGAACGTCACGCCCGCACCGAACGGAAAAAAAGTGACGCTCCGGATGGGCGACGGCGGCACGCTGGTGGCTGACCTGCAGCGCGCCCTCAAGGAGCTTGGTTATTACGCCGGCAACATTTCCAGCCATTATGCGGCCAGCACGTACCGGGGTATCCTGGCTTTTCAGCGGGATTACGGCCTCAATCAGACCGGCGCAGCCGATGTGAACACGCAGAACCGCCTGTTCGCGTCCGTATCGCGGACGGCGACCCCGAAGCCGACAGCCACCAACCCGCCCATCTACCGGACGGTCACGAACCCGCCGGCGAGGACCTATGTCACCCTCCGTGTCGGTGACAGCGGCGATCCGGTCAAGGCGCTCCAGCAGGCGCTCAAAAAAGCCGGCTACTACAAGGGCACGGCGGACGGAAAGTACGGAGAGACCACCTTTGAGGCGGTGCTTGCTTTCCAGAAGGCCAACGGCCTGACCCAGACCGGCAACGCAAACGCCAACACCCAGAAGATGCTTTACGGCGTGACGCCCACCGCGTCCCCGTCGCCTGTTCCCGTCACGAATCCGCCCAGCTTCCGCGCGGTCACCAACCCGCCTGTCGGGTCCAACTATGTGACGCTGCGCATGGGCGATTCCGGCGCCCCGGTGGAGCTGCTCCAGCGCGCGCTGCGCAACGGCGGTTATTTCAAGGGCACCGTGGACGGCCAGTTCGGCGCCACGACGTACCGGGCGGTGCTCAGCTTCCAGGCGAACAACGGCCTGAAGCAGACCGGCAACGCCAACGCCGAAACGCAGGAGCTGCTTTTCGGCGGCAAATACAACCGCACCCCGACGCCGACTGTCCGGCCGACGCCTACCCCGACGCCGAAAATAACGCTCGCGCCCGGCGCCACCGCTACCCCGGCCCCGGCAAAGACCCCGACCCCCACCCCGCTTGGAAACAACGCCACCAAGCCGCCCGCTTACAAGACCGTAACCGACAAACCGGACGGCGGCTACCTCTCCCTCAAGATGGGTGACCGCGGCGACCCGGTGGTCCGTCTGCAGAGCGCGCTGCGCCGCGCAGGGTACTATAAGGGGAACTCGGACGGCAATTTCGGCAAGACGACCTATCAGGCAGTACTGGCTTATCAGAAAGATCACGGCATGCAGACAAACGGCGTCGCTTCCGTCAATATGCAGCAGGATCTGTTCAGCAACGCGCCGAAAGCCGCTCCCACCAGGACGCCGAAGCCTTCGCCCACGCCGACCAGAAAGCCGACGGCTACCCCGCGCGTGACCAACCCTCCGTCCTACAGGACGGTGACCGAGGCGCCGCCGGACAGCAACTATATTACCCTTCAGATGGGCGATTACGGCATTCCGGTGCAGATGCTGCAGGAAGGCCTCAAGAAACTCGGCTATTTCAAGGGCAACATCAACGGACACTTTGACACGGCAACCTTCAACGCCGTGCTGGCGTTCCAGCAGGCCAAGGGCCTGAAAATGACCGGCATCGCGAACGCCGCTACCCAGATTATTCTCTATCAGGGCGATTTCCCGGACGAATCCTGACCGGTCCGGCACCCCCGATTCCTCTCCTTTTCCGGCTTTCCCGTCACGGGAAGGCCGGTTTTTTCTGGTTGACAGCCTTTCCGGAGCATTCTATAATGACGGTTGGATCAAACTGAAATGACACGGATCAGCCGGAAAGGGGGAGGGACGGGGATGATCAGGCGCGGTCTGATTTTGCTGATCGTTCTGGCACATGTGCTGCTGGCGGCAGGGGTGTCCGCTGCGGAGACCTCCGGCGCCTGCGGGACGGATGTGAACTGGGCGTTCGCGGACGGAACGCTGACAGTCGCCGGGACCGGGCCGATGGCGGACTATACGAAGAATACGGTCCCGTGGAAAGCGTTCCGGGATGAAATCCGGACGGTGTCCGTGGCGGCGGGCGTGACCGCTGTCGGAAATCATGCGTTTGACGGCTGTGAAGCGCTCAGCACGGTCATCCTGCCGGAGGGGGTTTCCCGGATCGGGGCCAGCGCCCTGTACGGCTGTGTTTCGCTGACCTCCGTCAGCCTGCCGGATACAGTGACCGGAATCGGACATTACGCTTTCGCGGAGTGCGGACAGCTTCGGGAGATCAGGCTGTCTGAGATGCTGCGTACCATCGGGGATAATGCTTTTGAAAACTGCGCATCGCTGACACGGATCATGCTGCCGGACACAGTCAGCTCCATCGGATCCAAAGCTTTCCGCGGGACCGGTCTTCGCGCTGTCCGCCTGCCGCAGGGCCTGCAGCTGATGGGCCTGAGTGTGTTTGAATCCTGTGCTGACCTGGAGGAGGTCGTGTGGACGCCCTCCGTGACCGAGGTTCCGGCACTCACTTTTTCCTATAATACGAGTCCCAACCGCCTTGCCTCCGTGTTCCTTCCGGAAGGGGTGAGGAAGATCGGGGAAAGCGCCTTTTCAGCCGCGGCCGGGCTGAAAAGGATCTATCTGCCCGCGTCCCTGCAGCTGATTGATTCCGGCGCTTTCAGTTCCTGTTCCGCGCTGACGGACGTCTATTACGCCGGGACGGCCGGGCAGAAACAGGACATACAGATCAACACGGGAAATGATGATCTGAGAAATGCGGAATGGCATCCGGAAGCCCTGCCGGGGGAATGCGAAAAAGGAATCCATGTGCTGGAAGACGGAGCGTGCCGGTACTGCCGCCGGGTTTTCCAGATGGACGGCCTGGATGTCATCCGGCTGCCGGAGGGACTGATCTGCCTGGAAGCGGAGGCCCTCAGCGGGGTTTCCGGTCAGGCGGCCGTCGTGCCGGCGGACTGCGGGCAGATCGGCAGCCGGGCGTTCGCAGACTGTCCGGATCTTCTGCTGCTGTTCCTGCCGGAAGGGATCACGCTGGCGCCGGACGCCCTTTCCGGAACCGGAGCGGAGATCGTGTATTACGGCGGTCCGCTCCCGCCGGAGTGACGGACAGCGGAAGACAGCCGGAACATTCCGCCTGGGCAGTCCTGCCCGGCCTTCGCATGAAATGCCGTTCCGCCATGAATAAACATAACCCGGCCGGATCATTCGGACGATCCTGGCCGGGGCTTTTGCAATATTTGTGTTTTTTGCTTTCTTTGCGCTGCCTCAGTAGCAGCCGGTTTCACGGTGAATTCCCGTCTTCAGCCTGCAGGAGAAACCGGACGGCGCGCAGCAGCCTTTGGTCCGGCTGATCGAAATGTCCGCCGGGGGAGAGCTCGAAGCGGACTTCATCGCAGGCAGCCTGTGCCCAGGCAGCCGCCTGCCGGGTGCAGTCTTCCACGGCGGCCAGGCGGGGGTTTCTGGACTTTTTTTCCCGGTCGCCGACCGAAAACCAGAGCCGCTCCATCCGGCGGGCCGGGGGATGAGCCTGCAGCCAGGGCAGAAACCCGTCATACCACAGCGAACCTGAAACGGATGCAGCCATGGAAAACCGGCTGCATTGGCTGAGGGCCCAGAGTGAAAAGAGCCCGGCCAGGGAATAGCCGAGGATGCCCTCCCGGACGGGAGACAGGGAAAAGCGGGAGCAGGCCTGCGGCATCCGCTCTTCCGTCAGCCTGCGCAGATAAGACGCCGCTCCGCCGGAAAAAGGCCGGCCCCGGAATACCGGTTCCGCGGGCCAGGGGGAAAGATCCCGGTCCCAGTCCATTCCGGAAACGGTGATGACGGCGGCATCTTCCGGCAGGACGCCCAGCCAGGGGGCTTCTTCCTCCCCGATCAGCCACAGGAGGGTGCGGCCGCGGCCGTACAGGCGCATCCGGCAGCCGTCCTGGGACAGGATTTCCCGGTTCAACGGTTCTATCACGGTATCCATCCTCCTTCAGGATGATCGGCGGAAATAAACGGGTTTATCCGCCGGAAGGCCATCAAAAAAGCGGACAGCGCCGCCGGAATCTGTCTGTCACAAAAACCGGGGACTGCTGTCCGCTGTCTGGTCAGGGATTATTCTTCAGCCTTCGGGGCTTCCTCTTCGGCGGCCGGAGCTTCCTCAGCGGGGGCTTCTTCCAGCTCGTCTCCGGGGATTTCCTCGGAGAAGTTGTTGTCCAGGGCTTCCTCGGCCAGGGCTTCGCGCACGCTCAGGCTGATGCGCTTGGCGTCCGGATCAACGCCGAGCACCTTCACGCGGACGATCTGGTCGGGCTGCAGGGCGTCCTCGACCTTGGCCACGCGGGTCAGCGCGCACTGGGAAATGTGCACCAGGCCGTCCACGCCGGGCTCCAGCTCGACGAAGGCGCCGAAGGGACGGATGCGGACCACCTTGCGCTCGAGGATCGCGCCGACCGGGTACTTGTCCACGATGTTGTCCCAGGGCTTGGGCTGCAGCTGCTTGTAGCCCAGCTGGATGCGTTCCTTTTCGGGATCCAGGGAGAGGATCTTCACGTCGATCTCATCGCCGATCTTCAGCACTTCGCTGGGATGGCCGATGCGGTACCACGCCATGTCGGTGATGTGGATCAGGCCGTCCACGCCGCCCAGGTCGACGAAGGCGCCGAAGTCCGCGAAGCGGCGGACAATGCCCTTGACGACAGCGCCGGCTTCCAGCTTGGACCAGACTTCTTCCTTCTTCTTGGCGGCTTCCTCGCGCAGCACTTCCTTGCGGCTGGCGACGATGCGCTTCTTTTCCTTGTTGACGTCGATGATCTTCAGCTTCAGCGGCTGGCCGACGAACTGGTCGATCTTCTCGACGAAACGCTGGGCCAGGTGGGAAGCGGGCACGAAGGCGCGAACGCCGCCGGCATCCGCGATCAGGCCGCCCTTGACGGCTTCCTTGCCCACGGCGTCGATGTACTCGCCGTTCTCATACTTGGCCATCAGCTCTTCCCAGACCTTGCGGTTCACGATGTTGCGCTGGGAGAGGATCACGTTGCCTTCACCGTCGTTGACTTTGACAACTTCCACCTCGATCTGGTCGCCGACCTTGACGTCCTTGTCGGACAGGTCTTCGCGCTTGATCAGGCCGTCGGACTTGTAGCCGATGTTGACACACACCTCATCGTCGGTGACCTGTACGACCGAACCGGTGACGGTCTGGCCGGGGCGGATTCTGACCAAGGTCGCCTCAATGTCATCCATGAAGCTGCGCTTGTTCATTTCCTCTTCGGTCAAAGCCGCATCTTCCTGAACTGGTGCGGTTTCCTGGACGGCTTCCTGGACTTCTTCCCGGATCTCTTCAGTGGGAACCGCTTGTTCTACTTTGTTCTGTTCCGTTTCGTTCATAACAGTGACAACCTCCTTATATGACCAATCCGGTGTGGACGCACCGGCGGCTATTCCAAGTAATTCTGTCCGGGTGTCGCAGAAGCCTTCCGGGATTTCCCCGGCGCTTTCCACCAGACAGGTGCGCGGGCACAGGGCCCGGCAGGTATCGTACAGTTTGCGGGTGTTGGCGCTCTTCCGGCCGCCGACCACCACCATCGCGTCCGCCCGGGCGGCCAGTTCGGCCGCGGCCTGCTGCCGCTGCTGCGTGGCCGTGCAGATCGTCCGGATGGCTGTCAGCCCCGGATAATGTGCGGAAAGCTTCCGGACGGCTTCCTCCCATCTGGCGGGGGGATAGGTGGTCTGCGCCGCCAGCACCGGGGCCGCAATGTCCGGCAGGGGGGCGTCCGCGTCCGGCAGGACCCATACCTTCCCTTCGCCGAAACCAGCAGTGCCGATGATCTCCGGATGGGCGGGATCGCCCAGCAGCAGAACCGGCCTTCCTTCCCGGGCGCTTCTGCGCACGGTTTCGTGCAGGGAAGCCACGAAGACGCAGGCGGTATCCACCACCGTCAGGCCCAGGGCCTCTGCTTTTTCGTAGGTCTCGGGCGGCTCGCCGTGGCTGCGGAGAATGACGGCGGCATTTGCCGGGGCGTCTTCCAGGCGGCTGATGATGCCGACACCCAACTCCCGGAATTCCCGGAGGGACTGGTCGTTGTGGATCAGCTCCCCCAGCATCACGCAGGGGACGCCCTTTTTCCGGGCTTCCACGGCCGCCTGCCGCGCCATGTCCACCGCCCGGCGGACCCCGGCGCAATATCCCGCGTGGCGGGCAATTTCAACAGGCATGCATGACCGACCTTTCCCTTTGGCGGCGCTGTAACTGCGTAAAAAACGATACATACGCACACCTTCATATACATTTCGCCGTTCTCCTGAAAAATCCTGCTGCAAATTTCATATTTGTAAATTTTTTTTATGATTTTTTCAGAATGGTTTTTGTCAGTCCTCTGCGTATCTTTCTTGCTCCTCAAAAGATGAGCGAAAGCGGATGTCAGTGTCTGGGCGGGATACGCGAAGTTCTCTGCTGGGCGGGATTATTTCCCTATTGACACCGGGCAGGTCCCGTGTTAAGATTCTTTTGCCTACCTGATCAGTAGGTAAAATTTCTGTCCGGGAGAAAAAGCCGCCCGGCGGCTGGAGGAATGACACTTGGGCGAGGCGCTGCTGAAAGCGGAACACCTGAACGTTTCCGTGGAAGATAAACAGATTCTGTCCGATATCGGATTGTCCGTTGCACCGGGGGAGACCCATGTCCTGATGGGGCCGAACGGGGCGGGCAAGTCCACCCTGGGCTATGCCCTGATGGGCTCCCCGCGGTATAAGACGACCGGCTCCCTGCTTTTTAAAGGGGAGGAGATCATCAGCCTGCCCGCAGACCAGCGGGCGAAAAAAGGCATGTTCCTGTCCTTCCAGGAGCCGCTGGAGGTGCCGGGGCTTTCGCTGGAAAGCTTCCTGCGCAGCGCCGTATCCGAGCGGACGGGCGTCAAGGTCCGGCCGTGGGAGTTCAGAAAGCAGATGCGCAGGGTGATGGAGCTGCTGGAGATTTCCCCGGAAAAGGCGGAAAGGGGCCTTAACGTCGGCTTTTCCGGCGGGGAGAAGAAAAAGGCGGAGATCCTGCAGATGCTTCTGTTCCGGCCGGACCTGGCGATCCTGGACGAGACGGACTCCGGCCTGGACGTGGATGCCGTCCGCCTGGTGGCGGAGGGGATCCGCACCTACCAGCAGGAGACCGGCGGGGCCCTGCTGATCATCACCCATTCCACCCGCATCCTGGACCCGCTGCGGATCGACCGCACCCACATCATGGTGGACGGCACCCTGGTGTACGAGGGGGATGCTTCCCTGGTGACGCGGGTCAACGAGAGCGGCTACGATGAATTTATTGCCATGAAAAAGGCGTGACACCATGAGAGAAAAGACACAGGTCGAGGCGATCGACCGCAGCGTTTACGATATCCGCGACGCGGAAACCGGCAACTGGAAGGTGGACGCCGGGCTCACGGAGGAGATCATCAGCCAGATCTCGGACGAAAAGAACGATCCGGATTGGATGCGGGCCTTCCGCCTGCACTGCCTGTCGGTCTACCGGTCCCTCCGGGTGCCGGACTGGGGCCCTTCCATCGAAGGGCTGGACATGGACAACATCGTCACCTACGTCCGCCGCAGCAAGCATATGTCCAACACCTGGGAGGAAGTGCCGCAGGACATCAAGGACACCTTCGAGCGCCTGGGCATTCCGGAGGCGGAGCGCAAATCCCTGGCCGGAGTCGGCGCCCAGTACGACAGCGAGCTGGTGTACCACAACGTCCGGGAGGAAGTGGCCGCCCAGGGCGTCATCTATACGGACCTGGAAAGCGCGATGCGCGGACCGTACGCGGACATGATCCGGTCCCACTTCATGAAGCTGGTGCCGCCGGCGGACCATAAGTTCGCCGCCCTGCACGGGGCGGTCTGGTCCGGCGGGTCGTTCGTGTACGTGCCGAAAAACGTGGAGGTCGCGATCCCGCTGCAGTCCTATTTCCGGCTGAACGCCAAGGGCGCCGGCCAGTTCGAGCACACGCTGATCATCGTGGACGAAGGGGCGTCCCTCCACTTTATCGAGGGCTGCTCGGCCCCCAAGTACAACGTGGCCAACCTGCACGCCGGCTGCGTGGAGCTGTTCGTCGGGAAGAACGCCAAGCTGCGCTACTCCACGATCGAAAACTGGTCCAAGAACATGTACAACCTCAATACCAAGCGCGCCGTCGTCGAAGAGGGGGCGCGGATGGAGTGGGTGTCCGGTTCCTTCGGCAGCCATGTCAGCTACCTGTATCCGATGACCATCTTAAAGGGCGACCGCTCCCAGATGGAGTTTACCGGCATCACCTTCGCCGGTGAAGGGCAGAACCTGGATACCGGCGCGAAGGTCGTGCACCAGGGGTCAGATACGTCCTCTTATGTCAATACCAAGTCGATCTCCAAGAGCGGCGGTATCAGCACGTTCAGAAGCTCGGTCGTGGTGACGGAAAACGCCCGGCGGGCCAAATCCGCCGTGTCCTGCGAGAGCCTGATGCTGGACGACCGGTCCCGCTCCGATACGATCCCGGCGATGGATATCCGGTCCGGCGACGCGGACATCGGCCACGAGGCGCAGATCGGCCGGATCAGCGACGAGGCGGTGTTTTACCTGATGTCCCGCGGCATCAGCGAGGAAGACGCCCGGGCGATGATCGTGTCCGGCTTCGCGGACAACGTATCCAAAGAACTGCCGCTGGAATACGCGGTGGAGATGAACAACCTGATCCGGCTGGAAATGAAAGGCACGGTAGGCTGAAAGCCCTGAAAGGAGCACCCGATGAATAAAAACCTGCTGAAAATGATCACCCTGGTTCTGGCGCTGGCCGTGCTGGCCGGGCTGCCGGCCGCGCGCGCGACCACTTTTACCTTCAGCAGCAGCGATACGCCTGCCGCGGAAGGAACGGAAGAAGCCGCCCCCGCCGAAGCCCCGGAAACGCCTGCGGAAGGAACGGAGGAAGCCGCTCCCGCCGGACCTGCGGCGGACGGGGAAGACGCAGCCAATACAGAAGAAACGCAGGAAACGCACGAAACAAAACCCGCGGAGCAGTCTGCTGATGAACCTGCCGCGGAAACGGCGGAGGGAATGCCCACAGGCTTTGCCGAAGCGCTGGAAACCCTCGCGCCCAGGCTGGAGGAGATTTTTTCCAACGCCTCCAAATGGAGCAAAAAGAAAGCCCCGGCCACCCTTCAGGACTTCCCGGTCCTGCCGGCGGATTATGCGGGCATTTACGCATGGATGAGCGGCAAGACCGCTTCCTTTGCCGGGAAGGACGGGGCGTATACCGTCGAAACCCAGGAGCCTTCCTTCTTCCCGCTGTCCGGCCAGGCCGTCGCCTATTTCATGGACATGAGCACCCAGCAGATGACCCGGACCGGCGACGGCCTCTATTCGGCGGACAAGGCGGGGGCCGCGCATCAGGCCGCTGATTTCTGGCGGATCGATCTGAGCGCCAGGCCCTGGTCGCTGAAAACGGACGACGGGATCCTGTGGGATTTCACGGCCGGCATCAGCATCGCTTCCGCCGGCATGCGCGGCCCGGCCGGCGGCACGGACGAGATTTACTTTGAAACGCACCGCACCGGGGAAATCAACCAGTCCATTGTCTGGTACATCCGCAGGGGCGAGCTGACCGTGGACATCTACTACGGCAACGGAAACGAGGTCTGCCGGGAACTGACGTATGACATTTCAACCGGCAAGCTGGTTTCTTCGGAAGAATGGTAAACGATTCAGCCAAAGGCTGAATCTTCTGGGAAGGGGAATCCTTCCCCTTCCCATGCTTTCCCCTGAACGGATTTGCCTGTCACTTCGTTCCCGGGCGGCAAATCCGTAAGGAATGTTTTCCTTTCGGAAAACCCCGCCCACACCGGCAAAGCCGGTGTGTACGAATGATCATGAGGGTGTATCCCCTCATACTCCCATTTTATGATGCCAACAAACCCACACGGCTCAAGCGCCCCTTTGGGGTGCCTGCGGCATCCGGCGGATAAACCGTCGGACAATCTCTTGAACCGTGCGGTTTTGTTTCTGTCCGCTGGGAATGATTTCTGTATGTCATTCTCCAAGCGATAACCGAAAGGATTGAACTGATTTTGTCTCAGATCGTTTTGAACAGGCTGCCGGCGAAAACCTGGTACCGGCTGAAGGTGAACGACAGCTCCGCGGAGATGCCGGAGCGCCTTTCGCAGCCGGAACTCTCCGTTGAGGCGCCGGACGGGATCACCGTGTCCCGGGAGGGAGAGGCATTTACCGTCCGCTCCGCGATGGGGGATGAATACGGCCGGTATCTTTCCGCTGTCCCGGCGCTGTGGATCAGCGCGAAGGAACCGCAGGCAAAACCGGCGGTGATCCGCCTGACCCTCCGGGACGGGGAAAACGCGGGCCTGCGCCTGTTCCTGGACGCAGAAGACGGCGCCGTGATCCGCGTCATCCTGGTGCTCGATTCGGAACACCGGAACGCCGGCGGGCACTGCGCCCTCCGCACGGCGGTCCGCGCAGGGAAAAACGCCGGCGCCGCGCTGTACGTCGTCAATCTACTGGGGGATGGGGCCGTCCTGACGGACGACGTTTCCGCCTGCGAAGGCGAAAACGCCGCTTTCTCCCTGCGTCGGCTTGACCTGGGCGGGGCGGATGTGCATACCGCCGCCTGCGCGGAGCTGGCCGGGCGGAAGAGCCGGTTTGAGTCCGGCATCGTATACCGGGTCCGGGAAAACGGGCGGCTCGACATGAACTGGCTGGCCCGGCATACAGGCCGGAAGACCGTTTCCCACATCCAGGTGAACGGCGTGCTGCAGGACAAGGCGCGGAAATGCTTCCGCGGCACGATCGACTTTGTCCGCGGCTGCGCGGGGGCGAAAGGGGCGGAAACCGAGTCCGTTCTGCTGCTTGGTGAAAACCAGGTCAACCAGACGGTGCCGCTGATCCTGTGCGAGGAAGAGGATGTGGACGGAAGCCACGGCGCTTCCATCGGCAGGCTGGATGAGAAAATGCTGTTCTATCTGGCTTCCCGGGGAATTTCCGAGGAAAAGGCCGCCGAACTGATTGCCCGGAGCCGGGTGGACTGGATGCGGGCGCTGATCCCGGACGAGAAAGTCCGGGCAGAGATCGGATCCTTCATGGGGGAAGAGGAGGAAACGGAATGAGCCATCCCTTCCGGGCGGATTTCCCGCTGCTGGCCCAGACGGACATCGCCTTTCTGGACAGCGCGGCGACCAGCCAGCGCCCCGCCTGCGTGATTCAGGCGGAAAAAGAGTATTACGAACGGTACAACGCCAACCCCCTGCGCGGGTTTTACGACCTGGCCCAGGAGGCCACCGCCCGCTATGAGGGCGCGCGGGAAAAGGTCCGCGCGTTTCTGAACGCGGACAGTGCGGATGAAATCGTCTTTACCCGCAACACCACCGAAAGCATCAACCTGGCCGCCTGGTCCTGGGGGCTGACGAACCTCAGGGCGGGCGACGAGATTCTGATCACGATCTCCGAGCATCACAGCAACATCCTGCCCTGGCAGATGGTCTGTGAGCGCACCGGCGCGAAGCTCCGTTATATCTTCTGCCGGGAAGACGGCAGCTACCCCGCGGAGGACGTCGAAGCGGCTTTCACGGACCGCGTGAAGCTGGCCGCCGCGGCCTGCGTTTCAAACGTCCTGGGGCAGGAAGGGCCTGTCCGGCAGATGGCGGAGCTGGTGCACCGGAACGGCGGCGTCATGCTGGCCGACGCGGCGCAGGCGGCCCCGCATACGGCGGTGGACGTGAAAGCCCTAGGGGCGGATTTCCTGGCCTTTTCCGGCCACAAGATGCTGGGGCCCATGGGCATCGGCGTCCTGTGGGGACGCCGGGAACTGCTGGACAGAATGCCGCCCTTCCTGCGCGGCGGGGAGATGATCGACTCCGTCCGCCAGCAGGACGCGACCTTTGCGGACCTGCCGCACAAGTTTGAGGCTGGCACGGTCAACGGGGCCGGGGCGGAAGGCCTGAGCGCCGCGATCGACTATCTGAACCGGGCAGGGTTTGACCGGATCGGGACGATCGAACTGTCGCTGACCCAAAGGGCCCTCCGTGGCCTTCAGGCCATCCCGCATGTGCGGGTCCTGGGCGGAAAGACGGCGGAAGAGCATCACGGCATCCTGGCGTTCCTGGTGGACGGCGTTCACCCGCACGACGTATCCGCCATTCTGAACGAGGACAGGGTGGCCGTCCGCGCCGGGCATCACTGCGCGCAGCCGCTGCACACGTTCCTGGGCGCGCGGTCGAGCACGCGGGCCAGCCTGTACCTGTACAACACGGAAGAAGAGATCGACCGGTTCCTGGAAAGCGTCGCATCCATCAGGAGGAAAATGGGCCTTGGCTAATACGTTTTACAACGAGATCCTGATCGACCATAATCAGAATCCCTATCACAAGCATCCCCTGCCTGGGGCCAACATGACCCTGGAAGGGGTCAACCCCTCCTGCGGGGACGATATCGTCCTGCAGCTGCGGGTGGAGGACGGCGTCATTCAGGAAGGGTCTTTTGAAGGGGACGGCTGCGCCATCTCCCAGGCCTCCGCGGACATCATGCTGGACATGATCATCGGAAAGCCCGTGGAAGAAGCCCAGCGCCTTTCCGCCCTGTTCCTCAAAATGATCCGCGGCGGCTGTACGCCGGACGAGATCGAGGAGCTTGAGGAGGCCGGCGCCCTGAGCGATATCTCCCACATGCCCGCCCGCGTCAAATGCGCGGTGCTCGGCTGGCACACGATGGAAGAAATGCTGAAGGGCAGGAAACAGCCTGCCACCACCGAATCGTAACATAATGACCGCGCCTGTCTTTCCGTGAAGCACCGTTCATGAAAGACAGGCGTTTTTGAAAGTGCTGGAGCAGATGAGAACAGAGGGAAAGACCGGGGATTTTTCCTCGGGCAAAGTCTGGAAGCAGGTGCTGAACCTTGCGCTGCCGCTGACGCTGGCGGAGATCGTACAGCTGCTGTACAATATCGTGGACCGGATCTATCTGGGCCATCTGCCGGGCGCCGATTCCCTGCCGCTGACGGGCGTGGGGCTGGTGCTGCCGGCGGTGTCCCTGATCTCGGCGTTCACCAGCCTGTTCGGCCAGGGCGGGACGTCGCTGTTTTCGATGGCCCGCGGCGCGAAAGATGAAGAGCGGGCGAGCCTGCTGGAGGGGTGCGTGTTCGTATCCCTGCTTTCGTGCTCCCTGATCCTGATGGTCCTGCTCTACAGCCTGCACAGGCCGCTGCTCTATCTGCTGGGGGCCAGTGACCGGTCGTTTCCCTACGCCAGGGACTACCTGATGATCTACCTGGCGGGAACGCCGTTCATCATGCTGTCCACCGGGCTCAACGGGTTCATCAACGCCCAGGGCTTTCCCAAAGTCGGGATGATGACGACCGTGCTCGGGGCGGCGCTCAACCTCCTGCTGGATCCGCTGTTTCTGTTCGTGCTGAACCTGGGGGTCCGGGGCGCGGCCATCGCGACGGTCGTGAGCCAGGCTGTTTCCTGCGCATGGGTGCTGCTGTTCCTGACGGGCAGAAAGGCCCTGCTGCCGCTGAGACGGCGTTATTTCCGCGTTTCTTTATCCATGCTGAAGGAGATCGTTTCCCTGGGCGTCGTCGGCTTCATCATGAAGGCGACGAACTTCCTGGTGCAGATGACGGCCAACGCGACGCTGCAGCAGTTCGGCGGGGACGTCTATGTCAGCGTGATGACGGTGGCCAATTCCGTGCGCGAGATCCTGACCCTGCCGGCGATGGGCGTGACCTCCGGCAGCCAGCCGGTGACCGGGTACAACTACGGGGCGAAACAGTACGGCCGTGTGCGGGAAAGCATCCGCTTTACCTCGCTCACGGCCATCGGCTATACTTTAGTCGCCTGGCTGCTGGTGCTGGCCGCGGCCCGGCCGCTGGCCGAGCTCTTCACCGGCGATCCGGAAACGCTGGGCCTGGCGCCCAGGTGCCTGCGGCTCTACTTTTTCGGTTTCGTGTTCCAGGCCTTCCAGCTCTCGGCCCAGACGACCTTCCAGGCCCTGGGGGACACCCGGCATGCGATCTTCTTTTCCCTGCTGCGCAAAGCGGTTATCGTGTTCCCGCTGACGATGCTCCTTCCCCGGCTGGGCCTGGGGACGGACGGGGTCTTCCTGGCCGAACCGATCTCCAACTTCCTGGGCGGGATGGCGGCCTTTGTCACGATGTACCTGACGGTGTACAGGAGGCTGCTCAGGAAAGAAAAGGATACATGAATCATGGGCTGCAGCGTATGCGGCAGCCCATGATGATTTCGGCAGAAACCGGTTATTCCGGATCAAACCGGCCGTAATAGCTCAGCAGGTTTTTCCCCGCGATGCCGGTCAGGATGTCCCCGGTCACGCCGCGGCGCTTAAGGGCGTTCATCAGGGCGGGGACGTCCAGCGGATTGTCCAGTCCAGGCACCTTTTCCTCGATCCCGTCAAAGTCGGAGCCGAAGCCGATCATCCCTTCCCCGCCCAGCTCCAGCATATGGATGATGTGGTCGCAGAGGGTATCAAGGGTGCACTTCCCGTCGTCTGAAAGGAACCAGGGGTAGAAGTTGAGGCCGACATAGCCGCCGGCGGCAAACAGGGCCTTCAGCTGCTCGTCGGACAGGTTCCGGCAGTGGCCGCACAGGGCTTTGCAGCAGGAATGGGAGGCCAGCGGGGCGATGCCCATGTCCAGGATGTCCCAGAAGCCGCGCTCGTTCAGGTGGGAAGTGTCCGGGGCCATGCCGGTACGGGCCATCTCCCGGACGGCCTGGCGGCCGTAAGGCTTGAGGCCGTCTTTTGCGTTCAGCTTGGCCGGAGTGGCCAGGCCGTTTTCATAGTTCCAGGTGATGGCGGCCATGCGGACGCCCTTTTCCCGCCAGAGGGAGACTTTTTCAAGGCCCCCCTCCAGGATCTCGCAGCCCTCGATGGAGAGCATGACCCTGACCCTGCCTTCCTCCGCCTCCCGGGGATCCATGGCCTGCTGCCAGCCTTCCCGTTTCAGCCGGTCAAAGACGCGCATCATCTTGTCGAAGTGGATGATCACATCCTCCTGCTTCGGACTGTCGCCGACGTAGAGGGCCAGGGTCTGGAGGCTCACACCTGCTTTTTGAAGGCGTTCCATCGTCACGTCGGTCGGCTGTCCCGGCCGGGTGGCCAGGGCGTACAGGGTATCGCAGTGTGTATCGCAGAGAATCATGCTGTCCTCCCAAATGACAATATAGTTAGGAGTGAGGAATGAGGAGTGAGGAGTGGAATCTGGTGATGCGAAGCGTTGGAGGAAAAATCAACTGAAGCGCCCTGTTTTCTGAACAGACCAATTTCAATTCCTCACTCCTCACTCCAAACTCCTCACTAACCTTCATGATGGTTGTA
Organism: Christensenellales bacterium; assembly: GCA_045113695.1. Lineage (GTDB taxonomy): Bacteria > Bacillota > Clostridia > Christensenellales > Aristaeellaceae > UBA4246. The sequence continues at coordinate 1,005 of JBGUJG010000099.1, read as the reverse complement.
AGTGAGCCCAAGATCAGCGTACCGTCTCGTGATCCATTTGCAGATGCCGTCGAGGCCGGGGTAGATCATCCGTTCGGAGATGTTGATGTAGTCGAGCTTGTCCCGGATCTCCAGCTTGGTTTCTTTCGGAATGATGATGCGGCTGAAGCAGCCGGAAAGGCCGGGCAGCTCATGGATCAGCACAGCCGGGTCCGTCGTCAGGGAAAAGAGGGCGTACTGGTTGGCAATGCGGTTGACCGTGCTGGCGGGCTCAAAGAAAAAGGCATACGGCTCACGGGAAAAGGCGTTCAGGGCATCGTAGCTGTCCCCGATGCGGTCGAGCATCTCCATGGTGAAGATGCTGGTGCTCCGCCGGTGCAGCATCTCGCGCAGGGCGGCGGGCAGATGCTCGTTGACCTTGTCCACGTCGACGCACCAGATGACGCCGTCCCGGTTGTACATGGAGACGTCCTCCGTGGCAAAGTGGGCCGCTACCAGGGGGGAATAGGTCCAGTCCAGCAGGCGGGTCGGCAGGCCGTACTGCTGGGCCATCGCGGCCGTCTGCCAGAAGGAAGCGGTCTGCTGGAGGTCCGCGTAGCCGTACTTGCGGAAGGAGCGGAGCATATGCCTTTCCAGCCCCAGGTCATGCCGGCAGGCGCGGTTCAGGGCCGGCTCCAGCGTCCATTTGACGTTGCCCATTCCGCGGTACACCCGGTTGTCCCGGTAGCGGTGCAGCTTTTCATTCCAGACGTCCTCAAAGACGGCTGTCTGCAGGTCGACAAAATCCCGGATGGTGATTTCCCACATGGTTTTCTTTTTCTCCGTTCGTGTCCGGAAACATCCGCGCGGACCGGCCGGGGCCGCCGCGGCTTCTGTCCCGTTTTCAGGATGCATTATAGCATAAACAAAAGATGCTGTGAAGCGCATTCCATGCGGAAGGCACGGCTCACGCATGAATGCGTGAGCCATGTTGGCGGGGAAATCCTTCCCCCGCCAATGCCACCCCCTGAGCGGATTTGCCTCTCG
>JBGUJG010000098.1:0-11184 GCA_045113695.1 Christensenellales bacterium | reverse complement strand
ACTCCCGCGAGAGCAAAAATTCTTTCCTTGCGCCTTTGCCGCCCGGGAGTCCCGTAGGGACGAGAGGCAAAGGCGAGGGGGTTCCCGCAAGGGGGACGAGTCCCCCTTGCGATGGTTTTACAGTTCCGCTTCCAGCCGGACGCACTTGCCGACCACGGTAATCTCGTTCAGGTTTTTGATCTCGCTCTCGCAGCGGTCGTCATAGGTCTGCAGCATGACCTGGAAGCCTGCCATCAGGATGGTCTTCCGGAGGATCTTGCCGTAAGGGGTGTCCAGCACCATCAGCGCTCCGTCCACCGGGCCGCTGGCCGGAACCACCAGCAGATAGTCCCCTTTCATGACCCGGAAGCCGCGCATCTGGTTGTCCGGGGCGGAAAGATAATACACCTTGTCCGGATTGGCTCCCTCGATTTTGCCGTTCGTGATGGGCAGCAGGCGGTGGTCCACTTCCTTCATGGCGGCGTTGTAGACCGGGACGTGTTTTAACACGCCGGCCAGGGCGTCCAGCCAGATGGAGCCGGGGACGGCCGGACTGTCCGGTTCGCCGCCCTGCTTTTCTTTTTTGGTCAGTTTTTTCTCCGGTGCCGCCTTACTGACCGACGGGACGACGGCCGACTGCAGGTCGACGGTCGCGGCGATATCGTCCAGGGTGAACTCCGCTTCGGTGCGGGTGTCCCCGGAGCCGATGGTTTTCAGGATCCTGCGGGCCTGGTCGTCCGCGATGATCCGCTTGCCGGATTCAACTTCCATCAGATATTTATCGCTGACGCCGCATTTCCGGGCGACCTGTTTGAAGGTCAGCCCCTGGCGGGTTCTTTCCAGACGGATCAGATCTCCGAGTCTGCTCATGAATGGTCTCCTTATTGATATGACCGCAGCCGCGCTGCCGCTTACTGCGCGCTGACCAGCTGCAGGAAGCGGGCCGGCAGGTTATGCAGGAAGCCGCCCAGCAGGGAAGACCTGCTCTCGGCGTCCAGCATATCCAGGCGCAGGGCCGAAGCGATGGCCTCGTTCAGATATACGGGGGTGCGGCGGGAACTGGTTTTGCCGCTGAAGGACAGGGTGGCGCCGGCGCCGCCTTCCAGGTCCGCCCACTCGAGGACGGCGTCCAAATAGGTCGGGGAGGTCAGGGTGGCCAGCTTGGAGTAGATCCTGCCGGTATAGGAGAGGGACATGACCGGCAGGCCCAGGCTCTCGTCCGCCTTGACGACGAGGGTGCCCTTGTAGTTCCGCTCATACCGCTGCTCGTAGGTGTCGTTGACATCCTCGGGCTGAGCCCACTCCAGATTGTACGCGAAGGTGAGGGCCTTGGGCTCTGTCACGGCGTCTTTTTCGGGCGCGGGGGTCCATTTGACGTCGCCCACCCAGACCCCGCTGCCCATGCTCTGGGCAGAGAGTTCGATCAGCGCGCCCTCCAGCGGGGCCTTGGCCAGCTCGGCCCTGAACTGCCACAGATCGCCGTCTTCCTGAACGGAGTGTGCGACGGTCATTTCTTTGAGCGAAGAGGTTTCCGCGAAGGGAAGGCGGACGCTTTCAAAGATCACATCGCCGTTTTCCGCGCTGAACTGGCGGCGCACGGTGACATCCCCATTCAGCTTGACCCGGTCGATCATGCTCAGGAAGCTCCAGAGCATGTCTTTCTGCAGGTAGGCCGCCTGCTCGTCCACGGTCAGGATTTCGCGCAGCAGGCTCATCAGGTCCTGATCGACGAACAGATCCACCAGCAGGGCCTTGGCTTCCTGCAGCATGGCGCTGGCCGGGATGACGTAGTCGTTGGTCATGACGAAGCGGCCCTGGGTGTCCGCCTCGGTGACGGTTTTGCCGTAATTCTGCAGCCAGCCGGTCACTTTGATGGAGACCTGGTTGTAGGAGGGCTGGGCACGCTTCTGCCAGTCTTCTCCGGCCGCGGCGATCGCGTAGACCACGTGGGCCAGGGCCGGCCAGGCGCTGTCGTTCAGCGCGTCGGTCAGCAGGGACACCGCGTCGTTGTTCGGGCCGAAGGCATAGTACATGCCCTGGTCATCCAGCAGGGGAGAGCGGACATAGCGAATGCCGTTGTGGTCTTCCGCCAGGATGTTCTGGATGGAGACGTCCCCCGAAGAATTGCTGAGTGTCAGCACGTTCTCGCTGCCCAGGTCAGCGGTGGAATTCTGATTGGTGTGGGAAAAGCTGACGGTATAATCCTGCAGATAAGCCCGGATGACAGACCAGAGAACCGGGTCGATAAAAGCGGGCCCCTCCTGCGTGGCGGTGCCTGTCAGCGTCCCCTGGAAGCTGGAGTTCATCCAGTGCCCCTTCAGCTTATCCAGCTGGGTGCTTTCCCGGACGGCCACATCGGCCAGGGACGCGCTGGAAGCGCAGAGCAGGCACAGACAGAGCAGCAGGGCGATCCATTGTTTCCGCATGGGTTTATTCCTCCGTTTCGTTCAGTTCTGGCAGCGGGGCCGCGGAGGCCCCGTTCATCCAGGAATCGGTTCTGAGCAGATGATCCAGCTGACGCCGGTCGCCTGGGGATAATTGATTCCGCCTGCCGGCCAGCATACGGGCGAGCAGGGCGGCCGCCTGCGCTTCGGACACCGTTTCACCGTCCGGCACAGGCCCCGCGGGGCCGGCGGATACCGCCGCCTGCCAGCGGACGACTTCGGTGGCGGCGTGCTGCCGGCTGCCGGAGAGCGTCCCCCGGAGCGTCCCGTCTCCGGCGCTCTGCAGCCTGAGGCTCAGCTGCCAGACCTGCTTGATGCCGTCGCTGAGTTCACGCCGGAAATCGGCGCTGACGGTCTCGCTTTTGCCTTTCTGACTGTTCAGCTGCAGGGTATCGGTCTGCTTCCAGGTGTTCTTATCGGCGGTTCTCCGAATGGACCAGGTGATCTTCCGGGAAGCTCTGGTTTTCGTTTCCGACCAGGCGGGAACGGTCAGCGCGGCCTGAAAACCGCCGCCGCCCCGGACCGCCGGGGCTTTGACGGAAAAATAGAAGATTTCCCCGTTTTTGCCGATGATGAAGGTCAGCTTCCTGATGTCCTCCCCGTCCGAGCCGATCCGGCCGGCAAACTGGTAGGCCATGTCCTGCCCGGCTTCGTTCAGATTGCGCCGCACGGTCATTTCGCCTTCCAGGGTCAGCCTGTCCAGATAGGCCGATACGTATGGGCCGGCCGCGCAGTCGCGGAACAGGGCTTTCAGGCAGGAGAGCAGGGGAGACAGAGCGTCCTTCGGCAGGACCTGAAACCGCTCCAGGCTGACCGTCAGGGACTGGCGGGCGAAGGACTTCCCCAGCACCCGGAAATAGGTGCTGACTTCCTCGGTTTCAGGCGGTTCTTCTCCGGCAAGGAGAGGAAACAGGCCGGGCAGAACCGTTTCCCAGAGATCTTTCATGGCTCCCGCCGCGGAAAGAAAAGGAAGCGGCCGCTCCGTCCGTTCGCCGCGGAAGCAGACAGACTGTCCGCTTTCCCTGTCGGTCAGGCGGATCACGCCGTCCCCGGAGATGTCGGAAACCTGAAGCTCCAGGGGGGACAGGAAACCGTTGAGCAGCGCCAGGGATTCCTTCCCGGCGTTCAGCCGGGTAATTTCCAGGGAACCGATCGAAACCGCCGCGCCCCGGGGATCGTCCCGGAGAGCCGCCCAGGCATCCGAAAAAACGGCCTGCGCGGGAAGCGGCAGAAGGCTGAACAGCATACAGACCAGCAGCAGTCTGCGCTTCATGACATCACCTGCCCGGATGAACTTTCCAACAATAAAACGAAAGCGAAAGGGAAAATCTTTCCCGGATGAACCGGGAAGACGAAAAATTTTTGCCGCGGAAGGACGGTATCACCGGGCTCCGCGGCGGGTGCTTTTCCGGCTGTCAGCCCGGGACGGTCATCCGTTCCGGATCATGGCCCAGATATCGGCGATCGAATCGCAGGTGAACTGGGGCTTGACGTCGCTTTTTTCCCAGTCTTCCCGCGTGGTTTCCCCGCTGAAGACCAGGACGGTCGAAATGCCCGCGTTGACGCCGCAGGCGATGTCGGTATAGATCCGGTCGCCGATCAGGACGGCGTCCTCCGGGGAACAGCCTGCCTTGCGGATGGCGAGATGGGCGATGGCGGGCTCCGGCTTGCCGATAAAGTAGGGCCGGCGCTTGGTGGCGTTAAAGAGCATCTGGCTGACCGAGCCGCAGTCCGGCACATAGCCGTAGGCGGTCGGGCAAACCCAGTCCGGGTTAGTCGCCAGGTAGGTGACGCCGCGGCCCAGCAGGATGCAGGCGTCTTCCAGCTTCTGAAAGGTGAGCTCCGTATCAAAGCCCATCAGCAGACAGTCGATATCGTCCTCCAGATGATCGGTGATCGGGAAGCCCGCCTGGCTGAGCTGCTGGCGGAACGACCGGGTGCCCAGGGCGTAGATCTTCTGCCCGCGCCAGTTTTCCCGCAGATACACGATGGCGGCGTCGGTGGAGGTGAAAAAGTCGTCCGCCTCTGCCGGGATGCCGATCCGGGTCATCTTCTCCACGTATTTGTCCACCGATTTGGAGGAATTGTTGGTCAGGTACAGGTACCGGCCGCCCCGCTGGCGGATGGCGGAAAGGAAGTCCAGACAGTGGTCGAAGACGTCGTCGTCCAGGTACAGCGTCCCGTCCATATCCAGCAGAAACAGTTTTTTCCGCCGCATCGTATCCCGCATTTCGTTCATGGCAGTTTTCTCCGTCACAGGTCCTTGGTGACCACCACGCTGGCCCCCGTGCCGGCCGCGTTCTCAAGCGCGACCTGCCCGATGGCGACCGGCGAGGTCAATTCCACCCCGTTCAGTTCCTTCATGATGTCCAGGAGCTTTCCCTTGGGGACGGCCCTGTCCGTCTTGACCGGGCAGCGGCGGTAGGCCCCGCCGGAAAGCCTGACCGTGCTGGTCAGCACGCGGGTCGGGTTCCGGATCTCGTTTTTTCCGTATTCGGCGCCCCTGGGGCAGGAATTGCCGGTCACGGCAAAGCCGTTCTCCTCATCGACATGCAGCCGGCAGCCCTTCGGGCAGACAATGCAGACCAGTTCTTTCATGACGGTTACGCCTCCCTCGCGCTGATGGTGACCTGGCTTCCCTGAACCGTATCCAGGATTTTCCGGGGCAGAAGGATATGCTCCATCTCGCCGGGCGCCATATGCTCCCGTTTGAAGGAAAGCAGGATCCTGTCCCCATCGCTTACTTCGATCACGCTGTTTTTGAATACGCGCCGCACCCGGAAAAAGACGTCGGCTGCCTTTTCCACCGCGCCGGCGCGGATCTTCTGGGGCACCGTGTAGCCGATGTCGGCCCCGTTTTTGAGTTCCAGCGCTTTGCCTTCCCTTTGTCCCTTCAGGACAAACTCGGCCGCGGCGGCCCCGGCGCGCTCGCTTTCCGCGGAGACATAGTCCACCAGGTCATGCACGTGCACGACGTTGCCGCAGGCGAAGATGCCCGGGACGGAGGTTTCCATGTTCTCGTAGACCACGGCGCCGTTGGTGCGGGGGTCCATTTCGATGCCGGCTGCCCGGGTCAGCTCGTTCTCCGGGATCAGGCCGACGGAGAGCAGGACGGTGTCGCAGTCGAACTCGAGGTTGGTGCCCGGGATCGGCTGGCGGTTTTCGTCCAGCTGATGCACGGTCACGTGGGAGACGCGGCCGTTTTCCGCCACGATGTTGGTGATGGTGTGGGAGAGATACAGCGGAATGTCCCAGTCCTCAAGGCACTGGACGATGTTGCGCATCAGGCCGCCGGAGTAGGGCATCAGCTCCACGCAGGCCAGCACCTTGGCGCCCTCCAGCGTCATGCGGCGGGCCATGATCAGGCCGATATCGCCGGACCCCAGGATCACCACACGCTTGCCGACCATGTAGCCTTCCAGGTTCAGGTAGCGCTGGGCGGAGCCGGCCGTAAAGACGCCGGCGGGCCGCTCGCCCGGGATGCCGATGGCGCCGCGCGTTCTTTCGCGGCAGCCCATGCTCAGGACGATAGATTTTGCCTGGAGCACCTGGTAGCCGTTCTGCGCGGAAATCACGTGCACCTCGCGGCGGTCGTTGATTTCCAGCACCATCGTGTCCAGCATGACGTCGACGCCGGTTTCCTTCAGCATTCCGATGAACCGGGCGGCGTATTCCGGCCCGGTCAGTTCCTCTTTGAAGCGGTGCAGGCCGAAGCCGTTATGGATGCACTGGTTCAGAATGCCGCCGAGCTCTTTGTCCCTTTCGACGATCAGGATGTTTCTGAGGCCCTTCTGCCAGGCGCTGTTGGCTGCCGCCAGGCCGGCCGGCCCGCCGCCGACCACGATCAGATCATACATACCGCTTACGCCTCCTTCTTGGTCTCGGATAAAAGGATGTTGCTGCCGGCGCCGTCCTGCAGGACGGTCAGCGGGCTGACGTCCAGCTCGCGGGACAGGATGTCAACCACCCGGGGCCCGCAGAACCCGCCCTGGCACCGGCCCATGCCGGAGCCTGCGCGGCGCTTGACGCCGTCCACGCTGCAGGGAGGAACCGGGCTGTGGATCGCGTCGACGATTTCTCCCTCCGTGACGGTTTCACACCGGCAGATGACCCGGCCGTACAGCGGGTTTTCCTTTACGGCTTCCTGCCGCTCTTCTTCGGACATGAAGCGGAAACGCTTCTTTCTGCGGGTGAGGACAGGGTTTTCCTTCTTTTCCGGGGCAAAGCCGCATTCCGCTAGCAGCTTCACCGCTTCCAGCGCGATGGCCGGAGCGGAGGAAAGGCCGGGGGACTTGATGCCGGCCAGGTCGATGAAATGCTCCGCGGCGATGCCGATTTGGAATTCGTCGCGGTCGGTGTTTGCCCGGATGCCGGCAAAATTGCGGATGGCGCTGCGGTAGGTGAGGGAAGGCATGGTCTTGGCGGCCTTGGCGCGGACAAAGGCCATGCCGTCTGAAGTATTTCCCGTATTCACGGGCTCCGCGATGTTCTGGGCGTTTGGCCCGACCAGGAGGTTATGGTCCATCGTCGGGGTGATCAGGACGCCCTTGCCGTCCTCGTTGGGGCACTGGAACAGCACGTGCCGGGCCCGGTAGCATTCGGACTTGTCCAGGACGTAATATTCGCCCTTGTTCGGGATCACGGTGAAGGCGTGCGGGGCGGCCATGTCGTGGATGCGGCCGCTTTCAATGCCGGCGGCGTTGATCACAAAGCGGGCTTCGACGGGGCCCCGGTTCGTTTCGATCCGGTAGCCGCCATCGATCTTCGCAAGGCCGGTCACTTCGGTGCTGCGGCGGATCTCAACGCCGTTGCGGACAGCCGTTTCCGCAAAGGCAAGCGCGTACTCCCAGGGGGTGATGATGCCGGCGCTCGGCGCGTACAGGGCGCACACGACCTCGGGGCTGACCAGGGGGTCCATTTTCCGGACCTCGTCGCCGTCCAGGATCTCAAGGCCCGGCACGCCGTTTTTTACGCCCCGGTCATACAGCATCTGCACGGTGGCCTTTTCGGCTTCCGAAAAGGCCAGCACGAAAGACCCGATCCGCTCAAAGGGAACGTCCAGGTCTCTGCACAGCTGCTCCGTCATGGCGTTGCCCTGAACGTTCAGCCGCGCCATCAGGGTGCCGGGCTTCGGGTCGTATCCGGCGTGGATGATGGCGCTGTTGGCGCGGGTCGCGCCCATGGCGATGTCGTTTTCTTTTTCAAGCACCACGACGGACGCCTGGTATTTGGATAACTCAAAAGCGGCTGCTGCGCCGATCACACCGCAGCCGATGACCGCAACGTCAATCATACGGAACCTCCTGTTTGTCTGAAAGATAACAAAGCATGCTCTTCAGAAGTCTTTCCATTAGCATAGCACTTTTCATGCGGATATGCAAGCGGAATCCTTTCATATAAAACGGCGGTTTGATCTTCTGTTTCTTTTTCCTGCCTTTTTCGCGTTCTTTCGGCGGCAATGCCGGGACGGTGATTGACAGCCGGGAAGAATTGGGATAAGATCAGTCTGTCGGGATGTATGTCCGGCAGGGAGGAAGATTGTATGAATGTCACGATCATAGGGTGCGGGAAAATGGGCTGCGCCATGGTGCGGGGCCTGCTCAAATCCGGGCTGGTTTCGGCCCAGGACATGGTGATCACCAACCGTTCCGGGACGGTGCCGGATGCCCTTGCGGGCATTCCCGGCCTGCGCTTCCTGACGGACAACCGGGCGGCCTGCGCGGACAGCGATTTTATCCTGCTGGCCGTGCTGCCGCAGCGCTACGAAGAAGTCCTTGCGGAAATCAGGGACGCGGCGCCGGAAGGAGCCTGCCTGCTGTCCATCGCTCCGGGCTTCAGCATCCGGAGGATCACGGAGCTGACGGAAAACCGTTTCCCGGTCATCCGGGCCATGCCGAACACCCCGGCGGTGATCGGGGAGGGCATGATTGCCGTGTGCGAAAACCCGGCGGTCCCGCAGAAGGTGTTTGACGGGGCGCTGACGCTGTTTTCCGCCCTGGGCAGGACGGAGGTCATTAGGGAAGAGCAGCTGAACGCCGTGATCGGCGTCAGCGGCAGCGCGCCGGCCTACTTTTACGTCTTCCTGGACGCGCTGGCGGACGCCGGGGTCCTGGGCGGCCTGCACCGCGAACAGGCGGTCCGCCTGGCGGAACAGACGATGCTGGGCTGCGCCCGCCTGGCCATCGGGACGGGGGAACCCCCCGCCGCGCTCAAGGACATGGTCTGCTCTCCCGGCGGCACGACGATCGAAGCCGTCGCGAAGCTGGAAGCCTGCGGCTTCCGGAATGCCGTGATTCAGGCGGCCGCCGCGGCCATGGAAAAAGCGCAGAAGATGTCTGGAGCAGGCGGCAAGGAATAGGGAACAGGGAATAGGGAACAGGCAGTAGGCAGTAGGGAATAGGGACAGAGCAAGTGAGGAGTGAGGAATGAGGAGTGAGGAGTTGAATCCGGTTCATGACTATTCACTCCTCACTGAGCGACCGCAGGGAGCGGTCACTCCTCACTCCTCACTCAGTGGCGACCGCAGGGAGCGGTCACTCATGACTCCTCACTCCGATAAGTCTGTTCTCAGGGCCGATAGGCCCTGGATAAGGGGATAGGATGAGAAAAAACGTTATCATGACCGTCGTGGGCTGCGTCAAAAACGGGGATATGCCGGAAGACGTGGTGAAGCTTTTTACCACCGGTTATTTGAGCGGGGAGAACGGCTGCTGGCGCCTGCGGTATACGGAAACGGACCCGGAAACGAGCGAGCGCAGCCACATCACGCTGAAAATGGAAGAAAACAGCGTCTCCATGTCCCGGGACGGGATGGGGAAGACGCTGATGGAGTTTACCCCCGGAAAGCGGTTTGAGGGCATGTATCAGACCCCTTACGGGGACATGAACATCGGCGTTTTCCCGAACGCCGTATCCTACCGCCTGGACGGAGCGAAGGGGGAGATCGACCTTTCCTACCGGCTGGATATTCAAGGCCAGTACACGGGGGACAGGGAACTGCACATCCGCTTCGCGGACAAAAACCCGGGGCGGGCATGATCCTGCTGAGCGACTGGAGAAGCCGGCTTGTCCGGCTGCTGGACGGCGGGTGCATGCTGCGCGTCTGCAGGGATGACGGCTGCCTGTTTGTGACCGATTATCCGGCCCGGTTTCCCGGGAACGCCGGGCAGGTATGCCGCGCGCTGGAAGCGGCGGGGTGGGATGTCCGGCCTTCGGGCAGTTTGTGGCGGCTGGACCCGGGAGAAGAGATGTGGCGCGACTTCATCCGCTCCCTTCCCAGGGAAAAGCCGCCGGATCCGCTGCGCGTGTCCCTGCCGCTGTATTCGCTGGCCGTCCGGCTGACGGGGAAGCCCGCGGCGGCGGAAGCCCAGCCCATCGCCCCGCTGCGCCTGCTGATCAAAGCCATGGACAAAGGCGATGCGGATCATGTGCTGCGGGCTTTTCCCCCGCTTTTGTCGGCCCTGCTGCGCGAAAAAAAGCCCCTGCCGGAGGCGGCGGGCTGGGCGCTGATCTGGGCCATGAACCGGAATATATTCTGACGGGGAGGGTTTGTTCATGCTGATCGAATGGAACGGTCACTCTGAATTCCTGCTGGAGAGCGCTTCCGGCTACAGGATCCTGACGGATCCGTTTGACCCCCATACCGGCTACCCCATGCACAGGCCGGGGGCGGACGCCGTCTCGGTATCCCACGGGCACGGCGATCACAGCTATGTGCAGAAGGTGGACGGCAGCCCCAGAGTGCTGAATGCCCCGGGCCGTACGGATCTGGCGGAGGGAATCTGGGCGGACGCCGTCCAAGCTGACCACGATGACTGCGGGGGGGAAAAGCACGGCAAAACCCTGCTGACCCGGATCCGGATGGACGGGCTGACGATCGCCCATCTGGGCGATCTGGGCTGCCCGCTTTCGGAGGAACAGGCCGGTTTCCTGTCCGGCACGGACATCCTGATGATCCCTGTGGGAGGATTTTTCACCATCGACGGGGAAAGCGCCGCCCGGATCGTGCGGGAGCTTTCTCCCAAAGTGGTGCTTCCGATGCACTATAAAACCAAGTGGAACGAAAGCTGGCCCATTACCGGACCGGAACCCTTCTACGAAGCCATGGGCCTGCCCATGCCGGACCCGGTCCCGCTGCTGCGGGTCACGGCGGAGGATATTTCCTGCCTGCCGCCGACGGTGCTGTTCAGGGTGCCGGAGGAGTGAACGTATCAGAGTGAGGAGTCAGGAGTGGCCGCTCCCTGCGGCCGCCGCTGAGTGAGGAGTTAGGAGTGATCGTTCGCTTACGCTCACTTAGTGAGGAGTTTATAGTTATCAATGAACCAATTTCAACTCCTCACTCCTCACTCCTCACTCCTCACTCCTCACTCTAAAAAGCTCAGATTCCTGAAGAAAGGAAGCGGCAATGAAACGATTATTAACGGCCTTGTGCGCGCTTGTCCTCATGGCGTCGTCCTTCGGAGCTCTGGCAGAAGGGGAAGCCCTGCGGGGATATGACCGGAACCTGGGCTATGTCTATGTGACGCTCGGCTCCTATCCGCAGACCAAGGAGGGAGAGGTCCGGCCGATCCTGTGGCGGGTGCTGACGGTGGATGACGAGAAAGCCTATCTGTGCAGCGAATATATCCTGTTTGCCAGGGAGCTTCACAGTTCGTTGACCGAATATAAGAAAATCGGCTCGGATTTCGGGAAGACGGAGCTGTGCGCCTATCTGAACGGGGAGTTCGCCGGGCAGGCGTTTTCCCCGGAGGGGCTGGACATG
>JBGUJG010000097.1:0-2304 GCA_045113695.1 Christensenellales bacterium | reverse complement strand
ATCCGGCGAATCAATCGCCGGACTTCGGGATTCCGGACAGAAAAAGCCAGTTGCAAACGGCATAATACCAATCGACTGAATAGTTACGAATGCCGAAAGAAACGCGTGAAAGAAACGTGCGGTCCGTTCTTGACTGAAATGCTCAATGATTCTATAATACCGGTGCAGCCATGATCCTTCGGCAGACGGTTTTGCCCAATACCGCAAAGGAAACGGGCCGGACGGCGGGAACGAAACCGGGCCCGGCAAAGAGAGGGATGGGCTGCCCAAAGAAAAAGGAGGGAATCCATATGCTGTTCAAGCTGATCGTTTCACTGGTTATCGGCGGCCTGTGCGGATGCGCGGCCAACAAAATCATGAAGAGCCCGTCCAAGGGCATTATCTGGAACGTGATCCTGGGCCTGGTCGGCGGTATCGTCGGCGGATTTCTGGGCAACCTGATCGGCGCCGGCGACGGCTGGATCATGAGCATCCTGCTGGCCATCGCGGGATCCTGCCTGGTCGTATGGGTCGCCAGAAAGCTGGCCAGATAATCGCTTCGGAGAAAAAACGATACCCAAAGAAGGGGGCGCTGCGGAAAAAAACCGCAGCGCCCCCCTTTTCCCCGCCGGGTCATTCTTTTCCGGACCTCATCGCAAGATAGGACGGGATCCCCATCTCAAAAAGACGGCCCGTGCTGTTCGTATCCTCGTAGAGAAATGGCTGACGCCGGAGATCAGGAAACCGCCCCGCCGGAGCACGCGCCGGCACTCCCTCCAGACCGGGCGGACGTCTTCGATATAGCAGTTCGATACCGGGTGGAAAATCAGATCGAATGATTCGTCCTCAAAGGGCAGGGGCTTGGTCATGTCCCCGCGGACGATGCGGATCTGGTAGCCTTCCCGCTCCGCTACCGCCCGTTCGTTTTCCAGCTGTTTTTCGGAATAGTCAAACACCGTGCAGTCCGCACCGAGCGCGGCAAAAACCGGCATCTGCTGGCCGCCCCCGCTCGCAAGGCCGAGCAGCTTTTTCCCTCTCAGATCGCCGAACCACGCATGCGGGACCGGTTTGACAGGGGTTAGTCGCACGATTATACACATGAACCCGCGGGAAATCAATACGGCCTTTCCGACGGCGCCGCAGAGCGGTTCCGTTCCGGTAAATTTCCCGGCGTTTTCGCGGGATCGCCGATTGATCGCCGGCAGTTTTTGATATACAATAGCGGAGGACAGACGGCTGTTCCCGGACCGGCTGACACGGACGGCGGGAAACGCTTTTGCCCGGCAATGCCCTTTGGGCGGGTCTTTTTCTTTCATTTTCAAAAAAGGGACGGTAAATGACGTGCAGCAGCAGACAAAGCCTTCCTTCGGGCGGACGGTATGGGATTATGCGGTGATACTGGCGATGGCATGCGTGATGACGGTCAACTATCAGCTGCTGATCCTGTCCAACGCTTTCGCCCCGTCGGGGCTCAACGGCATCGCGACGATGCTGCAGTACCTCTTTCATTTCAGCATCGGCTATTTTTCCCTGATTGTGAACGTGCCGCTGGCCATCCTCTGCGCGCTGACGGCGGACAGGCGGTTTTCCGTCCGGACCCTGGTGTTTTCGCTGACGTTTTCCGGCCTGCTGCTGCTGTTCCAGAACCGGGTGATCGACCTGTCCCGGTTTGTCTACCAGACGCCGGACGGGAAAAGCACCCTGCTGGCGCCGGTGATTTCCGGCGCAGTCAACGGCATCATCTACGGGCTGACGATCCGGCACGGCGCGAGCACGGGCGGGACGGACTTCATTGCCGAGATGATCCACCATAAAAACCCGGCCTACAGCCTGACGCACGTTGTGCTGATCATGAACTGTACGGTCGCCTGCCTGAGCTATTTTGTGTACGATTACAACATCGAGCCGGTGGCCCTGTGCATCATCTATTCCCTGCTCACGACCAGCGTTTCGGACTGGATCATCCAGGGCAGCAAGGCCGCCATCCGCGTGGAGATGATCACCGCCCATCCGGAGGAGATCACCCAGGCGATCATTTCCCGGCTGCACCACAGCGCCACCATCATGCAGGCGGTCGGCGGCTATTCCCACCAGCAGAAGACCCTGCTGGTCTGCGTGATCAACAAGCATCAGGTGACCCAGATGACGGAGATTATCAGCGCCTTCCCCGATACGTTCGCGGTGATCTCCACCGTCAGCGAGACGCTGGGCAATTTCAAGAGGATCAGGAGCTGATCCTCAGACCGTCTACAAACCCCCTGTTTTTCTCCGGAAGCAGGGGGTTTGTGCTGTTTGAAACGCAAAAAGGGCAAAAAAATAAGCCAT
>JBGUJG010000096.1:0-3276 GCA_045113695.1 Christensenellales bacterium | reverse complement strand
GTAAACGGTAAATAGTGGGTGCCGTGCTTTAACACGGCTGCCATGAGATAATCAACCTGTAGGTTTCTTGAGTTGAAAAAGTTGTTGCCAACTTTTCACAGTTTTTCACAGGAAGGTTTCTTATGGATACTCAACTTGCTACTTCCCAGATCCGCATGCAGAACTGGGTTGCCATCATCCGGGACCAGAAGTCCAGCGGGCTTACGATAAAGGAATACTGCCGGGAACGCCAGATTTCCAGGAATGCGTACTTTTACTGGCTCAGGAAGATCCGGCGTACTGCCCTGGAGTCCTCCGGGTGCTCCTTCACAGAAGTTCCTCTTTCCGGCATATGGCAGGAAACGGTTCCCCCTCAGTTCTCACCACAGCTGACGATTCAGTTTGGAAAGTCTCTGATCAGTGTGAATGGGAACACCCCGAAGTCACTGCTTTCCATGGTATGTGAGGTCCTCTCCGATGCTTAATGATGCAGCCGGCTTCAGGAAGGTATATCTTGCAGTGGGCTATACAGACCTGAGGCGGGGAATGGAGGGGCTCGCAGCCATCGTAAAGCTCCGGTTCCACCTGGACCCATATGAAAAAGGGGTCCTGTTCCTGTTCTGCGGCAGGCGGAGTGACCGGATCAAAGGCATCCTCTGGGAGGGGGATGGTTTCCTTCTTTTGTATAAGAGGCTCCAGACCGGTTCCTTCAGCTGGCCGCGGTCAGAACCGGAAGCACTTGCCATCACGCAGCAGCAATACCGTATGCTGATGACCGGGCTGCAGATCATCCCAAGGCATCCGATCCGGGAGGGCCGGCCCCGGGAGGTTCTCTGATCTATTGTGCAAAACAGAGAACTTTCCGACCCTTTTCCCACCCGCTGTCCGGAAGGGGATCGCTGCCATACAGAGCCTGCTTTGGGGGCTTCCCTGATCCTATGGGAGCCTCCGGTAAAACTTTCCGTTCCTTGAAAACAGTATCGCAAAGTCTCTTTCCGGCCCCTGCACAAAGCCTGATCCATGGGCAAAATGACAGTGCCCGGCCGGCCTCCGATTCGCTTAAAACCGGCGTTTCCTGTATAATAGACATAGTATACAGGAGGCAGTTTTATGCAGACCGGGTTATCCAGGGAACAGCTTGAAAAACTGGATAAGGATCTTATGATAGAGCTTTTCCTCTCCCAGCAGCAACAGCTCAGGGAGATGGATGAAAAGCTCCAGAAGATCCTTGAGCAGCTGGCGGACAGTAACCGCCGGCGGTTCGGCCGTTCCACGGAACGCCTGGATATCCCGGGACAGATGTCCTTTTATAATGCGAACGGCGAGCTGATCTATCTCCTCAATGAAGCGGAAGCTATTGCCGACCAGGATCCGGAAGAGGGACCGGAAGAGGCCTCCGTAAAAAAGCGTTCCGGCAAGCGGAAGGGCAAGCGTGAGGAGGACCTGAAAGGCCTGCCGGTCATTGAGATCGAACACACCATGCCTGATGATGAGCTGAGGTCAGCATTCGGCACGGAAGGCTGGAGGCGGCTCCCGGATGAGGTCTACCGCAGGTACCGGTATATCCCCTCCGAGGTCAAGGTGGAAGAACATCATGTAGCGGTCTATGAAGGTCTTTCCAGCAAGACAAAGTGCAAGGCAAAGCATCCGGCTTACCTGTTCCGCAACAGCCTTGCATCACCGTCCCTTTCGGCGGCAGTCATCGACAGCAAGTATGACAACGCCATGCCGCTGTACCGGATCGAGCAGGACTTCAAACGACGGGGCCTGCACATCTCCCGCCAGGATATGGCACACTGGATGATCGGATGCTCCAACCAGTATCTCAGCCAGCTGTATGATCTCCTGCATGAAAAGATCTATGGGTATCATATCCTGCAGGCAGATGAAACGCCGGTATTGGTCACAAAGGACGGCCGGGATCCGGGATCAAAGAGTTACATGTGGGTCTACCGTACCGGCGCTTCCTGTCCGGAAAAGCCGATCGTCCTGTATGAATACCAGAAGACCAGGAACGCCAGCCATCCCAGGGAATTCCTGAAAGGGTTCCACGGCATCTGCATTACGGATGGCTACCAGGTCTACCACACACTGGATGCAGAGCGCGAAGACCTTAAGATCGCAGGCTGCTGGGCCCATGCAAGGAGGAGGTTTGACGAAGCCGTCAAGGCAATGCCGAAGGACCAGCAGAAAGAGAGCATCGCGTACCTGGCACTAAGGCAGATCCAGTCGATCTACCGGGAAGATGGTCTCCTTGCAGACCTTCCCCCGGATGAACGCCAGAAGCAAAGGGAACTGCTCCTCCGGCCAAAGGTGGAGGCCTATTTCGCATGGGCAAAGCAGAACCTGGGCAGGGTGCTGAAAAACAGCAAGACCTGGAACGGCCTGAATTATTCCATCAACCAGGAAAAGTACCTGAAAGTCTTCCTGGAAGACGGCGAAGTCCCCTTAGACAACAATGCTGCCGAACGGGCGATCCGCGGTTTCTGCATTGGAAAGAAAAACTGGATCATGATCGACACCATCAGCGGGGCGAAGGCCAGTGCAGTGCTGTACAGCCTGGTCGAGACTGCAAAGGCGAACCACCTGAAGCCTTATGAATACTTCAAATATCTGCTGGAACAGATCCCTGAACATGGGGAGTTCGAAGACCGCTCCTACCTGGAAGACCTCCTGCCCTGGTCGGATAAACTTCCGGAGGAATGCAGACAATCGAAGTAATACTGTTTTCGCCATCCCAAAAGTGGGATGGCTTACTATTAACATAGCACCCACTATTTACCGTTTACCATGAAAGAGCGTCGTCTATCTAATGTAACAGAGTGAGATGCACGCTCATAACCTGCTTCCATTGTTGCTTTACGCAGGTTCATCCGATGCTTTGCATTTGGTGTCGGCTCCCCTCTCGTCAGACCCATTATCTGCAACGCACACTTAAACCCCATCTTAGATCACCTCCCGTTGGGAAAACCTTATCCCAGTAATAATGTCCTCTGGGTTAGTAAACTAACCCCTTCGTCCTCCTACCGTCAGTTTCTCTTACTCAAAAGGGTTCCACCCTTGCCGTGCCGAAGGCATGGCTTACCCAATCTCTTACTCAATATGGCTCTGCCCTTGCCGTGCCGATGGCATGGCTCACCCGTTCTCATTGAACCTCATCGGTTCAGGCGAAGCCTACTCCCTACTGTCAACTGCATCACTGCGTTGAACCTCATCCGTAGTATAATTACCATCATTGTGAAGACTGCTTACTTCGTTCGACATCCACTCATAAGCGGACATGCCGTTTTTCAGCAT
>JBGUJG010000095.1:0-16421 GCA_045113695.1 Christensenellales bacterium | reverse complement strand
TCACTTCTCTTAGACTTATTCCTGCTGGCTTTCTCACATTAACTCCCACACACCTTTACACTGTGGAAGTTACTTTGGGAATTTACGCAAAGTCTGCTGCATCCCCTGTTTTGTCAGGAAAACGGATGTTTGTTATTTCCCTTTCGCCGCGTTGGCACCGGCGGTCCGGCCGGTGTTGATGATGATGGTCAGGCAGTTGCCCGTCTGGTGGACGACGCCCTCGTAGCCGCTGGTCACGTCGCCTGCAGCATAGAGTCCGCTGATCGGGCTGCCTTCGGTGTTCAGCACCCGGGCGTCCCCGTCGATCACCAGGCCGCCGAAGGTCAGGTGGCAGGCCAGCTGCAGCTTGGCGGCATAGAAGGGGCCGGCTTCCAGCTTGCCGTTAAATGTCTTGCGGCCAAAGTCCGCGTCTTCCCCGGCGTCCGCGAAACCGTTGAACTTCTCAGCCGTGGCCTTCAGCGTGTCTGCGTCCAGGCCGGCCAGGGTTGCCAGTTCTTCCAGGGCATCGGCCTTCCAGGCCATGCCGCGGCTGATCAGTTCGTCCGCAAACCCTTCCTTCTGGCCGTTCAGGGCATCGATCATTTTGCTGTCGCCGACAGCGAAAAAGATGCCGTCCGGCTGGTCGTTGCCTTCCCGGCTGACGATGCGGGACTGGTTGCTGTCGTCCGCGAAGCGGACGGCGCCGGCGTTCACGACCATCTGGGCCGCCTTGAAGGCGTTGCCCGCCTCGCCGGAGGCCGCCAGGTTCTGATAGCCCTTGAGATAGGTCTGGATGAAGGACATGTCGCGCAGCTGAGCGCCGACGGCTTCCGCCATCACGATGCCGTCGCCCCGGTTGCCGGCGGGGTTGTTGCTCGGGATATTCGCTGTCAGGCCGGTGCCGATCTTCTGGTATTTAGCCACCATTTCCCCGTTGGAGGAGAAGGAGCCGGTCGCCAGCACGACAGCCTTGCCCGCGTGATAGGTGATCCGGCTGCCGTCCGCGGCCTCGGCGATGACACCGGTGATCCGTCCGTCTTCCAGGATCAGTTCCCTGGCGCGGGTGCTCAGGCGGATTTCCGCCCCTTCGGCCGCCTTGCTCAGCAGCTCGATCAGGCCCATGCCGCGGCCCGCCGGGGTGGAAACGTATTCCATCAGGGGGGTGGTGGTCAGGCCATAGGTCTGAAGCCACTCATAGATGCCCACGGCGTTTTCGACGCCGGAGCGGATCATGTCATAGTCCAGGGTCACGGTATTGCCGGCCTGATCCTGCCCCATGCCCTTGACATAGTGGTCAATCAGCACCCGCTCGGCCGAGACGAAAGCGCCCTTCTCCTGCCCGTTGTTTTTGTACGCTTCGATCTGCTCCATGAGCGTTATGTACACCGCTTTCCAGGGTTCCGGGAAGCGGTCTTCGCCGTAGCCCGCATATTTGTCCAGGGCCGCGTCGTTGCGGTCCGCCTGGGCAAATTTTTCCGGGTTCATGTCGAGGATGTTGCCCATGGAGGTGCCGGCCGCCCCGCCCAGGAAGGAATTCGCTTCCAGGACGATCACGGACGTCCCGCCCGCCACGGCGGCGGCCGCCGCGGACAGACCGGCGGCGCCTGCGCCGACCACGATCACGTCAGCGGTTTCTTCGACCACAACCTCTTTGGTGTCCGCCGATCCTTTGGCCATGCGGATGCACTCCGCGGCGGCGGCCAGCATGGCCGTGCTGGACACGGTCGCGCCGGCGACGGAATCCACTTCGGCGGTCTGTTTTTCCATCACGGCATCCTTCAGCTTTTCGATCGCGGCGTCGCCCAGGCCCTTTGTTTCCAGCTCGCCGCTGGCTTCCACGGACAGGATGGCGTTTTCACTGAAGGTCATGGTGACCTTCACCGGGCCGCCCATGCCCTGCACGCTGGCCTCATACGTGCCCGGCGTATACGGGCCTTCCGCCCCGGCCGGAACAGCAAACACGCTCAGCACCAGAATCAGCGCCAGCACAAACGCAAGTTTTTTTCTCATACGGACATCTCCTTCTGTGGTTTTATAAGTATTATATATCTCTCGTGAAATTATGACAAATGCTTATAATTTATCCTGATCCATGCCTTGCGCGCACGGATCGCGTCCTGTATAATGTCCGTATGGGAAGGAGAGAATCGCCTGATGGAACTGAGAGAGCTCCGCTATTTTCTGACCCTGTGCGAAACCGGCAGCGTCACCGCCGCAGCCGGAGAGCTGAAAATGACCCAGCCCGCCCTGTCCAGGCAGATGCGGCACCTGGAAGAAGAGCTGGGCGAACCGCTGTTCGTCCGGGAAAAGAAAGGCATCCAGCTGACGGAAGCCGGGATCTACCTGAGCAAACGGGCGGCGGACATCGTCAGCCTGGCCGACCGGACGGCCGCGGAGTTCCCGCAGGAGGGAAAGACCATTTCCGGCAGCCTGCGCATCGGCGCGGGCGAATCCCCCTCGATCCTCTATACGGTCCGGATCGTGAAACAGCTCCGTGAAAAATATCCCGGCATCCAGGTGGATTTTTCCAACGCCGGCAGCCGGGACGTACAGGCCAGCTGGCTGGAAAGCGGCCTGATCGACTTTGCCCTGCTGAGCGTCGTGCCGCTGACGGCCCGTTTCGCCAACATCAAGCTCCCCCTCCAGGATACCTGGGGCCTGCTGATGAGGAAGGACGACCCCCTGGCGGCCAAGCCCTCCGTGACCGCCGGAGACCTCCGCGGCCTGCCCCTGCTGGCCGGAAAGAGCGAGAATTTCCGGAGCCTGATGAGCGGCTGGCTCGGGTATGACTTCCGCCAGCTGAACCTGATCGGTACCTCCTTCCTGATGACCAGCACCGAAGCCCTGGTGCAGGAAAAAGTCGCATACGCCATCATCCGGGAAGGGATCATGAACGAGGGCATCCGCTCCGAAGTATGCTTCCGCCCGTTCTTTCCAGCGATTCATTCAAACCTTTACCTTGTCTGGCCCAGCGGCAGGAAACTGACCCGGATCCAGGAGCTTTTCCTGAAGGAAATCAGGTCGTAGCGGAACCGTGCCCTCCGGCGCTGTCCGGTTGAAAGCCCTGCTCCGAATGTGCTGCAGCAGGCAGGAAGCTTTCCGCCGGCAAACCCGGGAAGCGGAACAGACAGAACACCGTCCGGAGGATCATATGGCCGAAAAAATCCCCGATCATATCCTGGTCCGCGGGGCCAGGGTGCACAACCTCAAAAACATCGACGCGGACATCCCGCTGAACCGGATCGTCGGCGTCGCCGGCGTATCCGGCTCCGGCAAGTCCTCCCTGGCCCTGGGCGTCCTGTACGCCGAGGGCTCGAGGCGGTATCTGGAGTCCCTGTCCACCTACACGCGCCGGCGGATGACCCAGGCCGCCCGGGCGGATGTGGACGAGGTGCTCTATGTGCCCGCCTCCCTGGCCCTGCACCAGCGCCCCGGCGTGCCGGGGATCCGCTCCACCTTCGGTACCGGCACGGAGCTGCTCAACAGCCTGCGGCTGATGTTTTCCCGCCTGGCTTCCCACCGCTGCCCCAACGGGCATTACTGCCCCCCTTCCACGGACGTGGCGGCGGGCCGCGAAATCCTGTGCCCGACATGCGGGGCGCGGTTTTACGGCCCCGGGGCGGAAGAGCTGGCCTTCAACAGCCAGGGCGCCTGCAGGCGCTGCGGCGGCACCGGCACGATCCGCACGGTGGATGAAAGCACCCTCGTCCCGGATGAGTCCCTGACCATCGACGGCGGCGCGGTCGCCCCGTGGAACAGCCTGATGTGGTCGCTGATGACCGACGTCTGCCGCGCAATGGGCGTGAGGACGGACGTGCCCTACCGGGAGCTGACGGATGAGGAAAAGGAGACCGTCCTGCACGGCCCGATGGTCAAAAAGCATATTTTCTACCGCCCGAAGAAGGCGGACACCGCCACCGCCGGCGAGATGGATTTCACCTACTACAGCGCCACGGCCACCGTGCTCAACGCCCTGGCCAAGGTGACAGACGAAAAGGGGATGAAGCGGGTCGAAAAGTTCCTCCGGGAGGAGACCTGCCCGGACTGCGGGGGCACACGGCTTTCGGAAGCGGCCCGGGCCCCGAGGCTCCGCGGCCTGTCATTGGCGCAGGCCTGTCAGATGCCCCTGTCCGGCTTAAGCGAATGGGTGCGCGGTGTGCCCGCCTCCCTGCCGGAAGAAATGCGGCCGATGGCGGAGAGCATCTGCGCCTCCTTCCACGCGGCCGCCCGGAGGCTGCTGGACCTGGGCCTTTCCTACCTGTCGCTGGACCGCGCCGCCTCCACCCTGTCTACCGGCGAGCGCCAGCGGATGCAGCTGGCCCGCGCGGTCCGCAACCGGACCACCGGCGTCCTCTACGTGCTGGACGAGCCGTCCATCGGCCTGCACCCGGCCAACATCGAAGGCCTGACCGGGGTCATGCGGGACCTGAAGGCGGACGGCAACTCTGTCCTGCTGGTGGACCACGACACACAGATCCTCAAAGAAGCGGACTGGCTGATCGAAATGGGCCCGGGGGCGGGTGCCTCCGGCGGCCGGGTAATCGCGGAAGGCACCGTCGGGGACGTCGCCCGGAATCCCGCTTCCCGGATCGGGCCGTTCCTTTCCGGGCAGGCCTCCGTCACCCGGGCGCGGACGGCGGAGAGCGAAATCTTTTCCCTGGGCGTGATCCGCCTGTCCACGGACGGGCTCCATACCGTGCGCCCTCTGGAAGCGGTCATCCCCAAGGGCAGGCTGACGGCAATTACCGGCGTCTCAGGCTCCGGAAAGACCACACTGATCCTGGAAAGCCTCGTCCCGGCCCTGGAAGCCCTGACGCAGGGCGGCGGCCTCCCGGCCCATGTGAAAAGCATATCGGCCCCGGGCATCGCCCATGTCAAGCTGATCGACGCTGCGCCCATCGGCATCAACGTCCGCTCCACGGTCGCCACCTACGCCAACGTCCACGACGAGCTGCGCAAAATCTACGCCCGCACCCCGGACGCGAAAGAAAGGGGCCGCAAAGCCCCTTCCTTTTCCTATAACACAGGGGACCTCCGCTGCCCCGTATGCGACGGCACCGGCTCGGTCAGCCTGGATGTGCAGTTCCTGCCGGACGTTGACATCCCCTGCCCGGAATGCCGGGGAGCCCGGTACGCAAAAGAAGCATGGCAGATCCGCCACACGAACCGGGCGGGCGAATCCCGCTCCCTCCCGGAGGTGATGGCGATGGACGTGCACTCCGCCCTCTCCTTCTGCCGGGACATGAACGTGGTGAAAAGCCGCCTGGACGTCCTGGACCGGCTCGGCCTTGGGTACCTGACCCTCGGCGAAGCGACGCCCAGCCTTTCCGGCGGGGAAGCCCAGCGGCTCAAGCTGGCCGGCGAGATGGGCAGGCTGCAGAACGATTCGGTCTTCGTGTTCGACGAACCGACCATCGGTCTGCACCCGCTGGACGTTCAGACCCTGCTCCAGGTCTTCCAGGCCCTGATCGGCAGCGGCGCCACCGTGATCGTGATCGAGCACGACCTGGACGTGATCCGCAGCGCGGACTGGATCATCGACATGGGCCCGGGCGGCGGCGAGCAGGGCGGCCGGATCGTCGCCTGCGGCACCCCCGCTCAGGTCCGGAACAGCCCGGACAGCGTCACGGGCAGATATATCTGAGTGACGGCGGTCTTTTCTGCACGCAAAGCAGCGGGACCATACCGCGCATTTCCCGCCGTCAGATCACAGCGTCTTTCCATAGAATTCAACCTGAATGACGGTGCCGTCCGGATAGGTCTCCGTTCCGGAAGCAACCGGTTCGGTAAATCCCCAGTGACGGTAGATCTCCCGGTTGCGTGTTTCCTGCGGTTCGACGCCCACGACCGCTTTCCGATACCCCTTTTGCCTGAGGTCTTCCAGCAGAAAGTCCATCAGCCGCGAAAACCAGCCCTGTCCCCGGTATTCCCGGTTGGTCCGGAAGGCGCACAGCTCCGCGGCGCGCCCGGCTTCCCGGCTCCATGGCCCGAAGTCCGGGTCCGGCACGGCGGTCGCTTCACAAATGATGGTTCCGTCCAGGATCCCGTAGTACGGAACGGACCGGCCCAGCCGGGCGCTTTCGATCGCCTCGTCCTTCCAGATGATCCAGTTTTTCCTGTCCGCGTGCCGCCTGATCTCATCATCCCATTTCCGTTCCATTTCCGAAAGGGAAGCGATCCTGCAGATATACGTTTCGTTCATGATATCATCGGACCTCCGCGTCTTTTTGCGGCAGGAAGGAAAATTCCACTTCATTCAGTCCGTCGGTGATCCGGTGCCTGCGGCCGGTCTCCGTGAACCCTTCCCGGCGGTACAGGCAGGCGGCCCGCTGGTTGTTTTCCAGGATCCACAGCGTCGGGGTTCCTATGCACTGCTTCATGGCCCAGCGGAGCAGGAGCGTTCCGTATCCCCGGTTCTGAAACGCCGGCAGGACATATAGGTCCTCAATCAGGTTCCCGGTGACCGAAACGATCCCCGCCGGCTCCCCGCCCAACAGCAGGAAGATCCGGCTGCCGTTTTTCATCTTGTTTCGCAGATATTCCGTCTGCCGTTCGGGCGTGTGCTTTCCGACAAATTCCGGGGTGCAGAAGGCCCGGTGCGATTCCTGCCAGGAGACGGAATGAATGAGTCCGGCCGCCGGAAGGCCGGACTCATCCACAGGGCGGATCACCGGGTTGTTTTCGTTGATCATATCAGTAATACAGATTCCCGAACCAGTTCACCGCGTCCAGCCACCCGGTCGGGGTCCGGATGCCGCTGGCGTAGGGGAAGAAGGCGATGAAGAAGGCCGCGCAGACCGCGATGTACAGGCAGACCAGGAAGAGCGCCCGGCGGTCTGCCCGTGCCGCTGCGTCTGTCCCCGCCCCTTCTTTCCCGGCGGCGGCCGCCCCGCGGCGGTCCGTCCAGTATTCGGCGATCAGGGCGACCGCCAGGATAACGAAGGGAACGGACGGGAAGTAATGGTAGATATACGTGCCGCGGGGCACCAGCATCCACGGCAGGTACTGGGCGGCAAAGCAGATCGTCAGCAGCAGGGGCCGGATGTCCCGCCCGTTTTCCGGACAGAAGAACCCGGCTTCCGTTCTTCGCTTTTCCCCCAGGACCAGGGGCTCAGCCTGATGCCGGATCAGGGCGTACAGCACCATCAGCATGGCCGCGATGCCAACCCACCAGACGGCGTAGTTCCCGAACGCCAGGATCGTGCAGGCGGTGCCGGCGGGCTCGTAGCCGTCCGCCGCGTAATACATGGGCTTGAGGGACAGGGGCCATTCGTACCACGGGGAATAGAAGGGATGGTCCATCCCCAGCCCCGGCTGGCTGTGGTAGCTGAGCATGTTCTCGGCAGCCTGGATGATCTTCCGCACCGTGACCCCGCCCGACGGGGCGAAGTACGGGATATACGACAGATAATAGATCCCCAGCGGGACGGCGACAAAGAAGACCACGCAGGAAAGCATCGTCCACACGACGCGGGCGCCGCCCCGGGCCAGGCGTTCCGTTTCTTCTGTCCGGGCGGGCTGCTGCCCGGCTTTTTCTTTTGCCGGCGCCTTTTCCGCCTGTTCTTTTTCGCGGCGGACGGTCCTGCGGGCCCAGCGAATCACCCGCAGGCGCCGCCAGAGCCCCGCAAAGAACAGCGCCGCCAGACCCACCCCGGCGTAGCAGCCCGTCCACTTGGACGCGACCGCCAGACCCATGAACAGGCCGGACAGACCGAGCGGGACGAGGGTCCGGGCAAACGGGGTCCCGAAAAAGTCGGTAAAGAACCAGCGCAGCATGAAATACACCGCCCAGAGGATGAACAGCACCACGAACGAGTCGATGGTCGCCAGCCGCGTCTGGGTGTAGTGCATGGTATCAAAGGTCATCATCAGCATGGGCAGCACGGCAAAACGGCGTTTCCTGAACAGCAGCCGGCCCAGCAGGTACATGGCGGGCAGCATCAGCACCCCGCAGAGAGTGCCGGCAAACCGCCAGCCGAACGGCGTCATGCCGAACACGGCGACGCACCAGCTCATCAGGACCTTGCCCAGCGGCGGATGGGTCGTTTCGTACGGATACATGCCGGTCAGGTGCTCATAGGCCGTGCGGGCATGGTAGATCTCGTCAAAGTACATCGAGTTGTACCAGCCCGGCTCGCCGGAAAGGGCATGCTGTTCGTCAGTCAGGGCGGAGACACTGTCCCCCGCGGAGCTTTCCGCCGCCCGGACCGGGAGCACGTTCCCTTCCGCGTCCCGGAACACCACCTCGTAGAGGTTGAGCCCCGGCCGCCCGCTGATCCGCACATAGCGGCCGGAAAGGGACAGGTTGTCCGTCCCCTTCCACGAGCGGACATAGTACCACTGGAACAGGTTGCCGATGTCCATATTGCAGGCGTATCCGTCGCCCCAGGCTTTCCCGTCCTCGCTCAGGGAGACGGTGAACTCCCGGTCGTACTGGTGCACGCCGCCGAAGTACAGCATCCGGAAGTCATCCCGGTGTTCGCCCAGGTCAAAGGTGACGGTCTGTTCCGATTCGGAGAAGAGATACCCCGTCTGGGGGGAGGTCAGCGCGCCCAGGTGCCAGAAGGCAAGCCCGGCATAGCAGACGGTGATCACGGCCATGATCAGCCAGTCCTTCCGGTCCATCCGGTGGCGGGCCAGCCAGTCCTTTTCGGAAAGGAGCGGCGGCACGGAGGAAGCGTTTTCTTCCGCCTCTTCCGGCAGGGCGCCGGGTTCCGAGCGGCCCTTCAGCGAAAGCGGCTGAAGGTCCGGCTCCGTCCGCCGGATGCCGATGTACAGGCCGTAACCGGCCGCAAGGACGCTCAGGCAGGCGGAAATGTATTCCAGAACCGCCATGTCGCTTTCGATCGACATCAGCGGCGCGCTCAGATGGCCTTCCGCCCCGCCGATACGGTGGTTGCGGGACAGGACGCACCCCGCGTTCAGCAGGGAGGACACCGTCATCAGGCCCAGCAGCAGCAGGATCCGGTCGTCCTTTTCCAGGTACCAGGCCAGGACCAGCAGCGGCAGGGCAGCGAACAGATAGCGCTCGTGCATCATGCCGCCGAGGTTGAACAGCATTACCAGCAGGACCGCCCCGTACAGCGGCAGGTGCCGAAGCTGGCCCGCCCGGAGGAAGGCATACAGCGAAAGCCCGACCGACAGGGCGATCAGCAGCCAGGAATACACCTGGTAAGGCAGCGGGAAGAGGGCTGTGATCATGACCAGCCCGCCCGCCGCCGTCACAGAAAGGCAGAGGTTTTTTTCAGGGCCCTTCTTCCTGCCGCCCAGGAGGAAGGCAGCCAGGGCCGGCAGGGCCAGCAGCAGGCCGGCCAGCAGCGGGAACAGGCGGGAGGCGCTCTGGCCGATCCCGACCCAGTTCGCCCCCGCCAGGAAGTACAGGTTGCAGGCGTTGACGGTCGCGTGGGCGTAATAGCTCATCGTCCGTTGGTACAGGGCGATCAGCCAGCCGGCCGGCTGATTCCCCCGGAAAGGCAGGATCACGGCAGCTGCCAGCACGACGGAGATGCCCGCCCCGATGCCGAAGCGGATCCAGGTTTTCGCTGTCCCTTCCCCGGCTTTCTTCTTTGAAACCAGGTCCAGCCCCAGGGCCGCCAGGCCCATCGGCCCGAACATCAGCGCCTGCGGTTTGATCAGCACGGCCGCGACATAGGCCGGCAGGGCCCATTCCCACCGGTGTTCGATGGCGGCCAGCACCGTGATCAGCAGGAAGAGCATCATCACGCCGTCCGCTTGGCCCCAGCCCGCCCCCGTCAGGAGGATCATCGGGTTCAGCAGGCAGAACAGCCCGGGCATCAGCGCGGACAGGGGCAGCCGTCTGTCCCGGAGGGAGAGGCGTTCTTTTTTAAAGATGTATCCGGTCAGCAGGGCCGCGCTGATCAGGTCGGCCAGTACGGGCGGCAGCTTCACCAGCCATTCGGACGCGGACGCGCCGAACCAGCCGCCCACGGTGACAAACAGCCCGAGGATCCAGATGTATCCGGGAGGATAATCGCAGAAACCGGCGTCGGTATAAAACTGCCCCGGCCCGGCCTGGGCCATGCTCTGCCCCCACCCGGTAAAGCAGCCGATGTCCACATCATAGCCGCGGACCGTCCCCATGACGGCCAGCCGGATCAGCAGCCCGCAGAAAAACAGGATCAGCAGGCTTGGCACTGCCGGAACCGTACGGCCGGAACGGGCGGAGAGCGCCCCCCGGACCAGCAGGCACAGAAACAGGGCGGAAGCCAGGCATAGCAGGACAGAAGGCCAGAGCGGCCCCTTGTCCTGACCGTCCTTCCCCCGGCCCGCATCCTCCCGCGGGGCGCTTTCGGTATACCAGGCGGCGGCCCGGACGCCTTCCGGCAGGGCGTTCACGCGCTCAAAGGAAAGGCCGTCAAACCAGGCCTCCCCCTCCGCCTCCCCGGAATAGCCGCCCAGGCGGGCATAGACGGTCAGGCCGGTCTGCGAAGGGCCGGTCCGGCCGTAAAACGTCACAAATTTCCATTCTCCCTGCGTATCGTACAGGGGCTCTGAAAAAGCGTATACCCCCGCCACGGAGAGGTTCGCCCCGAGCCCTTCCCTGCAGGCGGCCCTGATCCATCCGGACAGGCAGTACAGGCTGTCCGGCTCCACGTCGACGTCCATGGCAAAGCGGGCGTCGTTGCCGATCCGGTTGACGATGTGACCGCTGACGCCCCCGTCCCGCCCCTCGTCAAACGAAAAGACGGTATAGGCCTCGCTGTGCACATAAGCGTCCTCATACCAGAGGCTTTCCCCGGCCTGCAGGCGGGAAAAATCCGTCTCCGGGAGCAGGTTGACCCCGGCGGGTGATTCCGGCCTGCGCCAGGGCTTCAGGATGAAAAGACCGGCCGCCAGCAGTACAAGAATCATTGCCAGCACCGGGATCCACTTGTTTTTCAGGAGTTTTCTGTTCATGCTCTCCATGTTCCTTTATGATACTGCCGTCAGAACGCGCCCCTGATATACCGGAAGCCGGCGTCGCTCTTTTCCAGGATATCGAAGCGGAGGTTCGTCTCCCCCGTTTCCAGCGTCCACTGACGGGCCGCTTTCCGGATCCGTTCCTGCTTGACGCCGTCCACCCGGGCAGCGCCCTCAAACAGGCGCTTTGCGCTTTTGACCTCGATCAGGGCGGTCACCGGGCCGTCCCGGGCGATCAGGTCAATCTCCCCGCCTCTGGCCCGGTAGCGCACACGGATCACCCTGACGCCCCGGGACCGCAGATACCGGACGGCGGAAAGTTCCGCCCAGACACCGGAAATCTTCATCAATTACTCCCATAACGCAGCCGAGTAAAAATGCGTAATTCTTCATTCGTAATGCGTAATTCGCTGCCTCCGGCAGCGGAGTTACTGCCGCTTTCCATTACGAATTACACATTACGAATTTCCCGATAAAGCTTCTCCTGTGCGCCGGGCACGGGCCCAGGCGCTTCAAGGCCTCGATATGCTCTTTCGTCCCGTAGCCTTTGTTGCGGGCAAAGCCGTATTCGGGGTACAGCCGGTCCCATTCCGCCATCTGCCGGTCCCGTGTGACCTTGGCCACGATGCTCGCGGCGGCGATCGCATAGCACAGGGCGTCGCCGTGGATGATGCCGTGCTCTTCCCCATGAAGCCCCAGCCCTTCCAGGGCGTCGATCAGGAACAGCTCCGCGGGGACGTTTTCCGCCGCCCGGCGCATGGCGTTTTTCGTGGCGTTCAGGATGTTGATTTCATCGATCTCTTCCGGGGAAGCCTCCCCGACGCCGATGTACAGGGCCGTTTTCTGAATTTCCTCAAAGACCTGTTCGCGCCGCTTTTCGGACAGCTTCTTGCTGTCGTCCACGTACAGAAGCAGGGGTTCCCGGGGCATCACGACGCAGGCGGCGACCACATTGCCCATCAGCGGGCCCCGGCCGGCCTCGTCCATTCCGGCAAACACGATGCCGCGCTCCCACAGGGGGAGATCGGTCCGGATCAGCTCATTCAGCCGTTCCTGACGGTTGGTTTTCATCGTGCGCCTCCTTCCTGACGAAAGGCACCGGCGCCTTTTCCAGCGTGATCCTTCCGAGCTTTCCAGCCCGGAACTCGTCCAGCACGACCCGGCTGCCCCGCTCTTCGTCGACTTCGTTGCCCCTCAGCAGGAAGCCCCTGCCCCGGCAGACGGCTTCCATCAGCGGGGCGCCGCGCAGGGCGCTGTCCGTCACGTGGAAACGCTCCAGCACGGCCTCCGGCTTCATCTCCATCATGTCGTCCAGCAGGCGGACCGCCAGGGCGTACACGTCCTGCACGTCGTCCCGAATGGCGGCGATGTAGCTCAGGCGGACGGCCGCGTTCTGGTCATCCAGCCGCGGCCAGAGCAGGCCGGGCGAATCCATCAGCTCCAAATACGGGGTCACCTTCACCCACTGCGCGGACCGGGTGACCCCCGGCCGGTCGCTGACCCGGGCGACGGCGCTGCCGTTCATGCGGTTGATCAGGGTCGACTTGCCCACGTTCGGCACGCCCACGACCATCGCCCGCACCGTCTTGGCGATGCCACGGGCACGGGCCTGGGCCACCTTCTTTTCCGCCTTGGCGGTGATCAGGCGCAGCACCTGCTTGTACTGTTTGTTTGCGTCGATGGCCGCGCAGGTGATCCCCAGGGAACGGAAATAGGCAAGCCAGGCTTCGGTCTCCTTTTCGTCGGCCAGGTCGCTCTTCTGCAGGACCAGGATGTGCTCCTTGTCCCGCATCATGCGGATCAGGTCCGGGTTGCGGCTGGCCCGCGGCAGGCGGGCATCGCACAATTCGACGATCACGTCCGCCCGGGACAGCTGCTCCTGCAGCTGCCGTTTGGCCTTGGCCATGTGGCCCGGATACCAGTTGATTTTCTGACGGTTCTCGCTCATTGTCCCGGCTCCTGTTCTGAATCTCCCGATTATCATATCACGAATGACTTAAAATGAAAAGAAAAGCGGAAGAATAAAGTGTAAAAACCCTCCGGCGGATCCTCTTCGCCCTTCCCTGACATCACAAAGAATCAGAAAAATGCCATTTCATTGCACGCTGACATGCAAAGAACCGGTTACTCCTTGTTGTTCATCAGGTTCAGACAGTCAGTAACTGCAGAAAGACAGCCCGACCTTCAGGATATTTATGATATATCAAAAGTCTCGACATCGGCCGGACGTTGTGATATAGTTGTCAGCAGAATGAAACACAGGAGGCCTTGATCATGGAGAAACGGAAATTCCTGATCGTTGTGGATATGCAGAACGATTTTATCGACGGTTCCCTGGGCACGAAGGAAGCCCAGGCCATCGTGCCCGCCGTAACGGAGCGAATCACGGCCCTGAAAGCTGAAGGATACGCCGTCATCGCCACTCTGGATACCCATGAGGAAAACTACCTGGACACCCGGGAGGGCCGTTTCCTGCCGGTGCGCCACTGCATCCGGGGCACGGACGGCTGGCGCATCCGCAGGGAAGTGCGGAAAGCCCTGGGGGATGACGCCATGCTGGTCGAAAAGCCCACCTTCGGCAGCATCCGCCTACCGGACATCGTCCGGGAACTGAGCGGCGGAAAAGCTCCTGCCCAAATCGAGCTGCTCGGCCTGTGCACGGATATCTGCGTGGTCTCCAACGCCATGCTGCTGAAGGCCGCTTTCCCGGAGACGGACTTTTCCGTCCGTGCGGACTGCTGCGCTGGCGTCACTCCGGCCAAGCACGAAGCCGCCCTGGAAACCATGCGCAGCTGCCAGATCACCGTGATATGAACGGAGTCAGGAGGAAGATACCATGAGCGAATACCGTTTTGACGCTACCGCCGTGCGGGACCGCCTGGTGCGGGAAATCAGGAACCTCGCGGAAGCCCAGGGCTTTTCGAAGGTCGTCATCGGCATCTCCGGCGGGAAGGATTCCACCGTCACCGCCGCCCTGTGCGCCCGGGCCCTCGGGGCGGAAAACGTCTTCGGCGTCATGATGCCCGACGGCGAACAGAAGGACATCGAAGACAGCCGGAAGGTCTGCGAAGCGCTGAAGATCAACAAACGCGTCGTCAACATCGGGGCCATGCACCGGGCTCTGCGGGAAGTGACCGACCAGAACGGCACAACTGCTGGGGACGGGGAGTTCTGCGTTCCTTACAGCCGGGAGAGCGACATCAACGTCGGCCCCCGCCTGCGGATGACGGCGGTGCGCTACATCGGCCAGGCTTTGGGCGCCCGGCTGGCCGGCACCGGGAACCTGAGCGAGCTCACCGTGGGCTACTGCACCAAGGACGGGGATACCTCCTGCGACTTTTCCGTACTGGGCAAACTGACCAGCGTGGAAGTGGTGGAAATCGGCCTGACGATGGAAGAGCTCCCGCGGGAGCTGGTGGTCAAAACCCCCACCGACGGCCTGTCCGGCAAGAGCGACGAGGAACGGCTGGGCCTGACCTATCAGGACATCCACCGATACATCCGCCTGGGCACCTGCGGGGACCCGGAGACGGATGAAAAAATCCGCCGCAGGGAAAGCGCCAACATGCACAAGCGCCGCATGCCCCTGATCCTGGACCCCCTGAAAGAAGATGAGTAAAATGACAAAGGCTCTGGCCTTTTTCGGGGCTTTCAACCCGCCGACGGCGGCCCATCTGGGCCTGGCGGAATTTGCCCTGCGGCAGACGGGGCGGGAACAGGCGGTTTTCATCCCCTCCAAATCGGTCTACATCCGGGACGAACAGGGAAAGGACTTCGCCTACACCGACGCCCGGCGTCTGCGCATGCTGGAAAAGGCGGCCCAGACCCGCCCCTGGATGAGGGTTTCCGGCTGGGAAATGCGCCAGCCCCGCCAGCCCCGGAGCTATGAAACCCTGTGTCACCTCCGTGAGGAAGGCATCCAGGCCTCCCTCCTGTTCGGCTCGGACAAGCTGCCGGAGCTCGAGCACGGGTGGCTCCATGTGCGGGAGATCGCGGAGGAGTTCGGCTTTGTCGTTTTATGCCGGGGCGGGGACGAGTGCCGGAAAATGATTGCGGAAGACCCGTACCTCCGGACGCTCTCGCCCCATATCACCGTCCTGGATACGCCGGAAGAGACCCGGAACGTCTCCTCCACTCAGGTGCGCCGCCTGGTCCGGGAGCTGGGGACGCTGGTGCCTCAGGAAATCCTGCCGCTGCTTTTCAATCAAGAGGAGGAACTGCCATGAAACTCGATCCCATCGTCTTTTCCCTGCTGGATACCGACCTGTACAAGTTCAACATGGACCAGGTGATCTTCCATAAGCACACGGACCTGAGCGGCGAATACTATTTCCGCTGCCGGAACGAGGGCGTGGTGTTCACGCCGGAAATGTTTGAGGAAATCAACGCGCAGATCGACCATCTGTGCTCCCTGACCTTTACAAAGGATGAGCTGGATTACCTGCGGTCCATCCGATTCCTCAAGAGCGACTATGTGGAGTTCCTGCGGCTGTGGCGGCCGATCCGGGACTATGTGGAAACCCGGCTGACCAAGGACGGGACCCTGAAGATCATTGTGCGCGGACCGCTGTTCTCCGCGATGCAGTTTGAAATCTACCTGCTGGAGATTGTCAATGAGGTTTACTTCCGCCTGAAATACGACTACGCGGAGCTGCGGAAATCCGCGGAGGAACGGCTGGACGAAAAGATCAAGGCCTTCCGGAACGGAAAATACACCTTCAGCTTTGCCGAGTTCGGATGCCGCCGCAGGCTGTCCCGGGAATGGGAGGACGAAGTGGTCCGGCGGCTGGCCACGGAGACAAAGAACTGCGTGGGCACCTCCAACGTGATGCTGGCGAAGAAATATGGCCTGAAGCCCATCGGTACCTATGCCCATGAGTTTGTGCAGATGTACCAGGGCATCGACTCCATCCCGCTGGCCTACACGAACCACTACGCCCTGGAAGACTGGAACAACGAATACAAGGGCGATAACGGAACGGCCCTGACGGATACGGTGACCACGGACCTGTTCCTGCTGGACTTCAACCGGGCGATGGTGAACAACTTCACCGGCGTGCGCCACGACAGCGGCGATCCCTATGAATGGGGCGAAAAGATGATCGCCCACTACAAAAAGTACGGGGCGGATCCGAAAACCAAGCTGCTGCTGTTCAGCGACAGCCTGGACTTTGACCGGGCACAGGCGCTGTATGACTACTTTAAGGACCGGGCGAAGGTTTCCTTCGGCATCGGCACATTCTGCTCCAACGATACCAGCGAGGAAGCGCTGAATATTGTCATCAAGCTGCAGACGGTGAACGGCAGGGCGGTTGCCAAGCTGTCCGATTCCGCCGGAAAGACCATGTGCAGGGATGATGAATATATGGAGTATCTGGAACGCTCCGTCGCCTTCCGACTGAACCGGGAAAAAAGCGAATACTAAAAGGCTTTGAGCCAAAGGAAGGCGCTGATGAGATAGCGCCTTCTTTTTATCCGGAGGCGGAGAAATAGGTACGCATATATTTCTTAAGATTGCATTT
>JBGUJG010000094.1:0-46908 GCA_045113695.1 Christensenellales bacterium | reverse complement strand
GTGAGCGCCCGGAAAATATGCCGGTGGCATATTTTCAGCGAACAGCGGGCCGGCAGGCCCCGGGCAGGAATTTTTGCGGAGCGGAGCCTGCCCCGCGGAGCAAAAATTCATTCATTGCGCCTTTGCCGCCCGGGAGCGTCGAAGACGCGAGAGGCAAAGGCGAGGGGGTTCCCAGCAGGGGGACGTGTCCCCCTGCTGAGGGCTGTGCAACAGCCCCTTCATTTTATAAGCGCCGTTTCCGGACGGCGTTATTTATATGGAAAAAAACCCGCGCCGGGCGCGGGATCTGATAAAGCAGAGAACCCCTCCGTACAATCAGGAATCCCCTGACCCGCCCTCCGCGGAAGGGCACCAGGGGCGGAGCGTGCAGGCGGAGCAGTCGGGCTTCCGGGCGTGGCAGACCCTCCGGCCGTGGAGGATCAGGCAATGATGCGTGTCAGACCATTCTTCGCGGGGAAGGATAGCGGTCACGTCTTTTTCTACCTGCTCCGGCGTGGCACCGTCCGAAAGGCCCAGGCGGCGGCTCAGGCGGAACACATGCGTATCCACCGGAAAAGCGGGGATCCCGAAGGCGAAGGCCAGGACGACGTTGGCGGTCTTCCGCCCGACGCCGGGCAGGCTGGTCAGCTCTTCCATCGTGCGGGGCACCTCGCCGCCGAATCGGTCGACGATGATGCGGCAGGCATTCACGATGTTGACGGCTTTGGACCTGAAGCCGCAGCTTTTGACGTATTTATGGATGGTTTCCGGGTCGGCGGCGGCCATGGCGGCGGGGTCGGGATAATCCCGGAAAAGGGCCGGCGTGACCTCGTTGACCCGCTTGTCTGTGCACTGGGCGGAGAGGATCGTGGCCACCAGCGTCTCATAGGGATTGGAAAAATCAAGCTCCGGCCGGGGGCTCGGATAGAGGCGGTGCAGCTCGTCAAAGATTTCCCGGGCGTGTTCGTTCATGCGCGGACCGCCCTTTCCAGATTTTTCCGGTACCGCCAGATCAGCAGCAGGACCAGGCAGTAAATCGGATAGGCCACCAGATTGACCAGCAGCCGGGTGCGGATATACGCTTCGGAACGACCGTAGCCCATCTGCCAGGCCCACAGGGTATTCAGGCCCGCAAAGCAGATCAGGGAAACCAGGGCCTGGGCGGCCAGCACGCGCAGGACGCGCGCCTTTCCCTCCGCCTGCTGATGGAGCAGCAGGCCGTAAAAAAGCCCGGTCAGCGCGGCGGTCAGGGTATAGCCGAAATAAAAATCCCCCGCCGAAAAAATGGCTGCGCCGACAATGTCCCCGACGATGCCGACCAGCATCGCGGAAACCGGTCCGAACAGCATGCCGGCGACCGCCAGCGGCACGAAGCCGAAGTTGAGCTCCAGCACCTTCGGGATGACCGGAAATTTCAGTATCTCGGCAGCGATCACGTTGAGCGCCGCCAGTACGCCCAGCATGGCGACGCGGAAAGCCGGATTGGTTTTGCGCATTCTTTCATCTCCCGTACAGTTGTTTCGCGAGAACGGAAGCATTATAACAGAAACGATCCGCGCAGGCAACGGGAAAAAGGCGAAAAAAACACCGCAGAGACGGCGCAGTTCCGTACTGCGCCGCCCCGCGGCTTGTCAGAAGAAAATCAGATGTCTGCCGGCCGGTATCAGAGGCCCTTTCACGCCGGCGTCGCCTGCAGCTTATAACCGAAACGGTAGACGGTGGCGATCGTTTCAGAGCCCAGTTTCTTGCGGAGGCGCTGCACATGAACGTCCACCGTTCTGGTCTCGCCTGGCGTGATGTACCCCCAGGCGGTCCTCAGAAGCTCATCCCGGGAAACGGCTTCGCCGGCATGCTGCGCCAGCTCGCTGAGCAGGCAGTATTCCTGCTCGGTCAGCGGGAAGCGTTTTCCGTCCATGTAGACGGAGCGGTTGGCTTCATCCAGATAAAGCTGTGTGTCGTTGCCCTTCGCGGGTTTGAAAGTAAGCAGATTGCTCATGTCGTATCACCTCACTCGCTCATATAAACGACGGAGGGCCAGGATTTGTTTCAATTCTCTTTTGATTTTCACAATTTTGTCACAATTTATCCGGAAGAAAAAGAGATATGCCTGAAACTAAAATAAGAAAAAAATGATAAATTCAAAAACAAAAAGTGATTAATTCTGGAGGGAAACATTGACAAATTGCTTTGATTCACCTATAATTTAAACAGATATTTGTTTTTTGTGAACGCGAACGGGGAAGGAGCGCAATGCGTCCTCAACTCACTTTCCGGCAGTACCGGGCGATGGATCTGACCATGCTGTCGCTGATACTCATATTCTGCGAATGGCTGATCGTCCGGGCGTCCACCCGGTGGTTCCCGAATGAACTGTACGTCCTGTCCGTAACGCCGGTGGTTACGGCGATTGTCATGATCCGCTGGGGTGTGTGGGGCTTTGTCCCGGCGCTGGCGGGCGGAGCGGCGTTCTGCATGGCGTCCGGCGCGGCGGCCGCAGAGTACGCGATCTACATGGGAGGCAATCTCCCGGCCCTGCTGCTGGTGCCGGCCATCCGCAGGCTTGGCTGGCAGACCATCCGGGACAGGGCATCTTATTCCATGCTGTACGGTCTGTGCTGCACGCTGCTGATGCAGCTGGGGCGGGCCCTGACCGCGCTGTGCCTGGGGCACGGCGGAGCGTTTTTCTTATTTTTTGCAACCGACGTCCTGTCGTGCGTGTTCTGTATGGTGACGATGTGGATCGCGCGCAGGCTGGACGGCGTTCTGGAAGATCAGAAGCATTATCTTCACCGGGTCGGCCGGGGAACGGAAGACGGGGGAACAGACAGATGACACAAAAAGCGGCGGATTATCTGATTTGGGATGAAAGTGCCGGTGTATACCGGGAGAATCCGGAACAGGCCGTTCGGGACGACGTGGAAAAGCACTACTGGAAGCACGTCGGCCTGACGATCCTCAAGGACTGGCGGCTGTACCTGATGCTGGTGCCGATGCTGCTGGTCTTCCTGTTTTGGCGGTATTTCCCGATGTACGAGCTGCTGGGCTGCTTCAAGGTGTCGGATACGGTGCTGCCGGTCAGCGAGCAGCTGTTTTCCGGCTTCAGCTATTTCAAGCAGCTCCTCGTCGGCGGCGACAGCCTGAGCATCAACTTCTGGCGGGCGATGCGCAACACCTTCCTTTTGAGCTTCTACGGCCTGTGCTTCGGCTTCCCGATGCCGATCATCCTGGCCTTGTTCTTTAACGAGGTGCGCTCCAACGCCGCCCGCAGCGTCTATCAGGTGATGACGTACCTGCCCAAGTTCATGTCCACCGTCGTTATGACCTCCCTGGTCACGATGCTGGTCAAGCAGGGCTCCCTGATCAGCCAGATGGGCATCGTCAGCCAGGCCCTGGTCCGGCTGGGCCTGATTTCGGAGGAGGTCGGGAACTCCGGCCTGCTCAACAACCCCGGTTTCTTCCGGGCAATCTACCAGATCAGCGGCATCTGGGAGGGCGCGGGCTACGACAGCATCGTATTCTTCGCCGCGATCATCGCGATATCGCCCACCAGCTATGAGGCGGCCCAGATCGACGGGGCCAACAAATGGGCGCAGATGCGCTACGTTGTCCTGCCCAGCATGCTGTCCACCATCGTGATCATGCTGATCACGAGGATCGGCAGCCTGCTCAACATCGGCTATGAAAAAGTCCTGCTGCTGTACAACACCAAAACCTACGTCACGGCGGACGTGATCTCCACCCTGGCGTACAGGACGGGCCTGGGCGGCGGCGCCGGCACCGGCATCGCCTCCGCGGCGGAAATGATGAACAACGTCGTCGGCATGCTGCTGGTCATCGGCGCGAACACCATCGCCCGCAAGGCCTCGAACACTTCGCTGTACTGAGAGGGGGAGAACCAGCATGAAAAGAAAGCTCGAATTCTCCGAGCAGCTGTTCAAGGGCCTGAGCTATCTGTTCCTGACGATCTTCGCCCTGTGCTGCCTGTATCCCTTCGTGTACGCGGTATCCGCATCGATGTCGGGCCGCCACGCGGTGGAATACAGCCAGGTGGTGCTCTTCCCCAAGGATGTGCAGTTTGACGCCTTTGCCAGGATGTTCCAGAACAACATGTTCTGGAACGCCTATTCCAACACGCTCTTCCTGACCCTGTACGGCACGCTCTGGTCCATGGGCGTCGCCATCCTGGGCGGCTATGCGCTGAGCAAAAAGCGCCTGCTGTTCCGCAAGACCTTCAACTTCTTCCTCGTCTTTACCATGTGGTTCAGCGCCGGCATCATCCCGCAGTACCTGAACTACCTGCAGACGCAGACGGTGTTCCGCGCCGTCGGCATCATGGACGACAAGTGGCTGGTCGTCATCGCCATGGGTATGGCGGCGATGAACATCATCCTTCTGCGCAACGCCTTTGAGAACGTGCCCGGTGAAATCGAGGAGGCTGCCATCGTGGACGGCGCTTCCGAGTTCCAGGTGCTGAGCAAGGTCTATATCCCGATGAGCAAGTCCACCATCGCTACCGTGGCCCTGTTCTTTGCCATCTCCCGCTGGAACGGCTATTTCTGGGCCCGGCAGATGATCTCCAACCAGAACGAGCACCCGCTGCAGGTCTTCATCCGTCTGCAGCTGGAGCAGTTCACCGACCCGGAACAGATCGCCGGCTGGAACGAGCCCTACGCTTCCGACTCCGTGATCTACGCCCTGATCGTCTGCTCCATCATCCCGATCCTGATCATCTATCCCTTTATTCAGAAGTACTTTGCCAAGGGCACGAACGCAGGCGGCGTTAAAGAATAAGTGAGGGG
Organism: Christensenellales bacterium; assembly: GCA_045113695.1. Taxonomy (GTDB): domain Bacteria; phylum Bacillota; class Clostridia; order Christensenellales; family Aristaeellaceae; genus UBA4246. Next base: position 42,130 of record JBGUJG010000094.1, on the reverse strand, counting down.
TTAGGAATTAGGAGTTAGGAGTGATCAGCTGCTCTTCTGAACTGAGCGACCGCAGGGAGCGGTCACTCCTCACTCTTCACTCCTCATTGAAGTGAGCGCAGCGAACGTTACTGTCTTCCCGCGGGCCGGGGGCCTGCAACATTATAAAGGAGGAAAGACTACACATGAAAAAGTATCTGTCTTTAGTGCTGGCGCTGATCCTGGCGCTGTCTGCCGTGAGCGTTGCGATGGCCGACGAGCCTGTGACGCTGCGGATGGCGACCGGCTACAACAATGCCAAGACCGGCCTGTTCTTCGATCCGGAAACCGCGGGCGAAGGCATCGAGCTGGCCGGCGTGATCTATCACTCCGGCGACCTCAAGCCCACCTGGGTGGCGGTTCAGGAAAAGCTGAACGTTGTCTTTGAGAACAAGTATCAGGGCAACGGCGCTTCCGCTGAATTTGACTACTGGAAAGAGCAGCTGGACCAGGTCGATATGCTGTCCGGCACCGCCGCCAAGCTGAGCGAAGCGGGCGAGGCGGGCCTGGTGGTCAACATCGGCGCATATCTGGACCAGATGCCGAACTTCAAGGCTTACCTGGACGAGAACCCCATCGTCAAGCTGTCCATCACCGGCAACACCGAGACCGGCGCCATCTACTTCAGCCCCTACTTTGACGGCGTGAACGACATCGAGCGCATGCCGCTGATGCGTGTGGACATGGTCGAAAAGCTGCTGAACGGCGAAGGCGAATTCACCGCGGAAGCCTGCAACAAGGTCAAGCCCGCCGTGTATACCCCCTATATGCCGCTCGCTGGCAAGATCGAGATCGAAACCCCGACCGCCGACGGCACGGCGACCGAAACCGTGACCAAGGATTATGACGCTGCCGGCAACATCGTCGCCAAGATGAACGAAGCGGGCGAGATCGACGGCGTGACCGCTGTCAACATGCTCAGGACCTACATCGACCAGGCTTACAACGGCTACTATGGCACGAACCGCGCCGACCTCTTCATCGGTCAGAACGCCGCCTGGGATGCTGACGAACTGGTTGCCCTGCTGCGCTGCGTGGTCGCCAACCCCCAGACCCTGAACGGCACCGATACCATCCAGGGCCTGTTCACCCGTGAAGACGCCAACAACCAGCGCCGCGTCGATATGTTCCGCTTCGCCGGCACCCTGTTCGGCGTGCGCGGCCTGGAATCCCGCCAGGACTACCTGTATGTGGATACCGACGGCATGCTCAAGGATGCCCGTCAGGAAGTTGCCACCTACGAAGCGCTGGCCAGGATGAACGCGCTGGCTCAGGAAGGCCTGCTCTCTCAGGCTTTCATCAACGGCGAGGACGTCAAGACCCAGAACTACCTGGAGAACGACCTGGGCTTCATGCACTATGACTACAACCAGACCCAGACCCTGCACAACGCCACCCTGCTTCAGGAAGGCGAAAAGTACATGGCGGTCATGGTACCCGTGGCCAAGTGGTATGACACCGAGGAAGGCACTTATATGCGCTTTACCGAGTCCTGGCGTTCCGTCAAGACGGACGGCTGGGGCATCTCCGTGGCCGGCGTTGCGGGCAACGAAGCCAAGCTGAACGCCGCCCTGTCCCTGATCGACTTCGCTTACTCCGATGAAGGCACGATCCTGATGAGCTACGGCCCCTCCCAGTTCATCAAGGAAGGCGAAACCTTCCTCTTCAACGGCAAGGAAATGCCGGTCATCGCGGACGTGACGAAGGATCTGCTCTGGTCTCTGGGCAAGGGCAACTACACCAACTTCGCCCGCTTCTATCTGGGCTCCACCCTGAGCTTCATGAAGAGCCAGGCCTTTGAGTATCAGTGCACGCACGACGTCGGCAAGGAAGGCGCCGGCAAGATCTCCGTCGCCATCGGTCTGGGCACCATCAAGCACCCCCTGCTGGCCGTGGCCGAGAATCCCTGGTATACCTCCGTGCCGACCGTTCTGCCCACCACCAAGGAAGACAACCAGGCCCTGGGCGGATATGACGAGCTGAACACCAAGTTCCAGGGCGGCAAGGGCCAGGAGAACGTCCTGGTGGACATCATTGCCTCCGGCTTCACCGCCGAGGGCATGGGCAGCCCCGAAGAGGCCGCCGAGTATGTCAAGGACGTGATGAGCGGCGAACAGTACCTGGATATCAAGGAAATCGCCTGGGAAGAACTGCTGGACTACTACGATACCTTGAAGTAAGACGATTCATTTCCGCGGAGGGGCTCCGGCCCCTCCGCGGAAGAAGGGTTCGTAATGCGTAATTCGTAATGCGTAATTACAGACGGCAGGCGCAGATCAGCAGCCGTCGGAAACGCCGGGCATCCCCGTTGATCCTCCGGGGAGACGGTACCGCAGTACAGAATAATTACGCATTACGCATTACGAATTACGCATGGAAATGCTCAGGCTGACTGCGCATTGGTTCGGGGGTTTGATCATGTATAAGAAACAGATGAAGCTGCAAAGGATCCTTTGCCTGGCGCTGGTGATCGTCTGCGCGCTGGCGTTCGTCTATTCCCTCGGGATGATGACGGATCTGTACGACTCGCTCTACGGCACCTTCCGCAGGGGAAAGTCCAGCATCGACGGCGCGGAGATCTACAACGACATGCAGGGTTTCAACAAGTCGTTCCTGTATGGGTCGATCGGCATGATCCTGCTGTGCGTGGTGCTGTTCATCACCAACACCCACAGCAGAAGGAAGTACTATATCGGCAACTACTGCGCGGTAGGGCTGTTCACCGCAGGCAGCCTGGCCTTCATGATCTGGGGCCACGGGCGGATCGAGGCGTTCAAGGCCCAGTTCCAGAAGATCGATTTTAAGGCGCTGGCGGATTTCGCGCAGAAACGCAAAACCCTCTACACGGAATCGACGTTCTGGTTTGACATCCACTATCTGGTATTCGGACTGCTTTTGATCGGCACTGTCCTGCTGATTCTGAATGTTGTCTGGAAACGCAGGCTCATGAAAGAAGAACAGGGGCTGATCGGCCAGGGAAAGGAGGCGGCCGCATGACCAACATCAATGACCGTGAACTGCAGCTGGACCGGATGCGGTACGTCAAGAACACCGCTTCCTCCCGCCTTTGCTATCTGGCGATCCTGCTGAACGTGTTCTATTTCGTTTCCATTTACAAATCCGACGTGGGTTCCTGGTATTATCAGATCCTGATCGGGGCCTCGATCGTTTACAATCTGCTGTTCATGCTGATGGCCTTCCTGGCTTCGGAGGGGGTCAAGAACTATCAGGCGTCCTATTCGAAGCTCCTGTACGGCCTGGGCGCCGGGCAGATCGCGCGGATCTTCATTCTTCCGCTGCAGGCGCATCAGGCCCTGGTGAAGATCGGAGGCGCCGAGGTTCCGGTGATGGGCAACGCGCAGTTTATCCGGGTGATCATCTACCTGGCGGGCAGCGCGGCCTGCCTGCTGGCCGCGGGCGTCATCAATCAGAGCAAGTGCACAGCCCTGGCGGGACATCTGAAGACCCTGGAAGCGAAGGAGGCCTCGTAAGATGGCGGAGCTGAGCCTGAAACATATCGATAAAATTTATGACAACAATGTGCAGGCGGTCTTTGATTTCAACCTGGACGTCAAAGACGGCGAGTTGATCGTTCTGGTCGGCCCGTCCGGGTGCGGCAAATCGACCACGCTGCGCATGGTGGCCGGCCTGGAGGACATCAGCCGCGGCCAGCTGCTGCTGGACGGGAAGGACATCACCCAGACCCCCGCCAAGGACAGGGATATGGCGATGGTGTTCCAGAACTACGCCCTGTACGGCCATATGACGATTTACGAGAACATGGCCTTTTCCCTGACCCTGCGCAAGGAGAACCCCAACGTCATCCACAAAAAGGTGCTTGCCGCCGCGGAGATCCTGGGGCTCACCAGCCAGCTGAACAAAAAGCCGGCGCAGCTGTCCGGCGGCCAGCGCCAGCGCGTGGCGATGGGCCGTTCCATCGTCCGCAACCCCAAGGTTTTCCTGTTTGACGAGCCTCTTTCGAACCTGGACGCCAAGCTGCGCGGCGCCACCCGGCGTGAGATCCTGCTGCTGCACAAAAGGCTCAAAGCAACCATGCTGTACGTCACGCACGACCAGACCGAGGCCCTGACCCTGGCGGACAGGATCGTCTGCATGAGCATGGGTCACGTTCAGCAGGTAGGCACGCCGCTGGAACTGTACGATCAGCCCGCGAACCTGTTCGTGGCCGGGTTCATCGGCCTGCCGCCGATGAACACCTGGAAGGTGACCGTGCGGGAAGGCTTCCTGGAAGGCGAGGGCTTCAAGTGCCCGCTGACGGAAGCGGAGCGGGGAATCCTCGCTTCCCACGCCGGGAAGGAGATCATCCTGGGCGTCCGTCCGGAAGACATCGCTTTGGGCAGCGATGTGAAGATTCATGTGAACAATAACGAGAACCTCGGCATGAACACCCTGGTCCACGGCCACATCGGCGCAAGCGCCGCGGCGGACCGGAAGATCGCCGCGAAGCTGAAGGGCTGGCTGGACTACAGCGTCGGCGACGACGTGGGCGTCAGCTTTACCCGCAAGCATTTCTTTGACGCGGAAACGACCAACGCGATCCGGAAGGAGGGCTGAGCCGTGAAGGAAAAGTTCCGTAAATTCCTGGTGGCCCTGAAGCGCAAGCCCCATATGATCCCCCTGGTGGTGCTGGTCATCGCGTTCCTGGTCTACAGCCTGCGGCTGACGGTCATTTCCAACACGACCGCGAAGATCCAGGGGCCGGGCATGGGCCTGTGCGGGTTTATCATCATGCTGTTTTCGATGCTGGGCCTCGTTTCCTTCGGGCGGACGTTCCCGCACAGAAAACCGGTCAACAAGTTCATGCTGGCGCTGACCTTTGTGCTGTTTATTGCTGTGATGGTCGCGGACCGGCAGTACATTTCCCTGGTCAGCAATGCCGTCACGCGGGCGGAAAACGTGATCACCGTCGATGAATCGACCAGCTACATCAACGAGTCTGTGGCGATGCTCAAGACGCACTTCTGGCTGGTCATCGCCGGCCTGGGCCTGACGGCCCTGCTGCCCGTCTACGCCCCGATGATCAAGAAGATCAACACGTCGATCCGCGTCGAGGAGAACGGCGAGATGGAGAGCATCGATATCTCCGGGGAAGACGCGTGAGCGATAAAAAGCGGAAACAGACGTCCAAAGCCCGGGAAGAGTGGAAAGCGGCAGATTATTACGACCTGAAAACCGATGCGGTCAATGATCTGCTGAACGCAGACGAAACCAATTCCCCGAAGGTTTCCCGGGCGGAGCTCCGGAAATATACCGCGAAGCGCGGCGGGCTGCGGCTTGGGGACTGGGTCAAGCTTCTTTTTATCAAGTGGTGGTTCTCTGCGGCGGTATGTTTCTTTATCCTGTGGGGGCTCGGGGCGATGGTGCCGAACGTTCTGGACCAGCTGGTCATCACCGGCCTGGCCCTGGGCTTTGTGACAGACCTGCTGACCAACAACGTCCTGCGTTTCCTGGCGAAAACGGAAGGCGCCAACGACCGCTGGATGATGCATCCCCGCAAAGGCTTCTGGAGCCTGCCGCTCAACGTCCTGCACGCGGGGGCTGTCCTGTTTCTGGTCTATACGGCGTACAACGCGCTGAACCGGGCGCTGATCGCCCTGCGTGGTCTGCCGGGGGACGCGGTGCCCCTGGGGGTGGAGCCGATCCTGTTCGGTCTGCTCTGCCTGGGATTTGATATGATGCTGATCGGGCTCAAGCACGGCTTTCAGAAAATCACGGCGGACGCGGAACTGAAAGCATCTGCCGGACGCGGCTGAAATAACGAGGAGGAACCTACATGGCGTATTTATCACTGCGGGCAATCAACAAAATCTATCCCAACGGATTCCATGCGGTGCATAATTTCAATCTGAACATCGAAAAGGGCGAGTTCATCGTCTTTGTCGGTCCCTCCGGCTGCGGTAAATCGACCACCCTGCGGATGATCGCCGGGCTGGAAGATATCACCAATGGCGAGTTCCTGATCGACGGCCAGCGGGCGAACGAATGGGGCCCCCAGCAGCGGAAGGTCGCCATGGTGTTCCAGAGCTACGCCCTGTACCCGCAGATGACGGTGTATGACAACATCGCTTTCGGCCTGACCCTGATGGGCGTGGACGAGGACGAGATCGACGCCCGCGTGAAAAAGACGGCCGGCATCCTGGGCCTGACGGACTATCTGGACCGCCTGCCCCGCGCCCTGTCCGGCGGCCAGCGCCAGCGCGTCGCGATCGGCCGCGCCATCATCCGCAAGGTCGGCATCTTCCTGATGGATGAGCCGCTGTCCAACCTGGACGCCAAGCAGCGCGTGACGATGCGCGCCGAGATCGCCCAGATCCACCGTCAGACCGGGGCGACGACCATCTACGTCACCCACGACCAGACCGAGGCCATGACCCTGGCAGACCGGATCGTCATCATGAAGGACGGCTATGTCCAGCAGATCGGCACCCCGCACGACGTCTATTTCAACCCCCGCAACGTCTTTGTCGCCGGCTTCATCGGCGAGCCGCCGATGAACTTCATCCGCCGCCCGGTGCAGAACGGGGCGATCGAAATCAACGGCGCGAAGCTTGACCTGTCCCTGGCCCTGAAGGGCAGGAAGGCAGACATCGAGGGCAGGGAGATCGTCTTCGGCTTCCGTCCCGAAGCCATTCACCTGGGCGCCATGGAAAACGCCTATCATCTGACCGGCGTCGTGGAGCTGACCGAAATGCTCGGCGACAACGCCAACATCTATATGAACATGGCGGAAGAGCGCTCCATCCTCAAGGTGACGCCGCACGAGATCCCCGAACTGGACCAGCAGCTCACCTTCAGCATCCCCTATGACAGCGTGTACCTGTTCGACGGGGAATCGGAAAAGGTGCTCACGGACAACAAGGGCTGATACAATCAGATACGGAGCGGGCAGCTGCGAATCGGCGGCTGCCCGCTTTTACTGGTTTCCGGAAGAGATTTCTGCATCCGGATACAGTTTTCTCTTCCGGGAATGTTCAATTGCAAGGTTCCGCTTGACAACCCGGGCCGCATCGTGTATCATGGGCACATCGGAAAGAAAGGACGGTCTTTGGCTGCTGATGAGGAAAAACGGCTGACAACCGGCATTGTGAACACTCCCTGGCCTGATGGGGCCGGGCTTGTTGATGACGCCGTTTGGAGGTTGTGTTTCCCGCAATGGCCAGACGTCTTATTTTTATGTTTCCGTCCGTGGCATGCGCAGCAGCGCATGGGCCGGACGGAAAGTCAGGATATGTCTGTCCTGCCGGGCCCCTCCGCGGCGTTCGGGAGGGCTTTTTTGATGGCAAAAATGATATTGGAGATCATCGGTCTGCGTATGTCCTACGGGGACCGGGAGCTGCTGAACCTTTCTTCCCTGCGGGTGTACGAGGGGGAGCGTGTCGGCCTGATCGGCCAGAACGGGGCGGGCAAATCGACCCTGCTCAGCCTGATCGCCGGGGAAACGGAAGCGGACGCCGGGATTGTCCGCTGCTTTGGCCGCTCTGCCCATATCCACCAGCAGGGGAACCACGGGGAAACGGTCCCCGAAGGGGAGCTCCGTTCCCTGTTCCGTACGCGGGAAGCAGGGGACGGCCTGTCCGGCGGGGAGAGGACCAGAAGGCGGATCGCAGCCGCCCTGTCCGCCCGGCCGGCCCTGCTGCTGGCAGACGAGCCGACGACGGACCTGGACGAAGACGGCGTCCGCCTGCTGCTTGCGCAGCTTATGGAGTATCCCGGCGCGCTGATCCTGGTCTCCCACGACCGGGCGATGCTCCGGGCCCTCTGCACCCGGATCTGGCATCTGGAGAACGGGACCGTCACCGATTTTCCCGGCGGGTATGACAGTTTTCAGGCGGAGCGTTCCCGCCGGCGGGAGCGGGCACAGTTTGAGTATGACCAGTACCGCCGGGAACAGAAGCGCCTGAAGGAAAGCGCTCAGAAGATGGCGGAGCGGGCTTCCTCCGTCAAAAAGGCTCCGAGCCGGATGGGCAACAGCGAAGCCCGCCTGCACAAGCGCGAGGCCACGGACGCCATCCTCCGCCTGAGCCATGCAAAGCGGACCATCCAGAACCGGATGGAGCAGATGGAGGCCAAAGAAAGGCCCGCGGCCCTTCCGGATATCCGGATGGCGCTGGGCCTTGCCTTCCCGATAGAGGCCAAGACTGCCCTGACCGTGCGCTGCGGGCGGCTGGAAGCGGGCGGACGCGTGCTGCTCACGCAGACGGAGATGACGCTGCCCACCGGCAGCCGGACGGCTCTGACGGGGGAAAACGGCTGCGGAAAGACGACCCTCCTGTCTGCGGTCACCGGCCGGATGGCTCCGGGTGCGTCTTTCACGGGGGAGATCCGGCTGAACCCGAAGGCCCGGATCGGCTGGTTTGACCAGCACCATGAGCGCACCCTTCGGATGGACCGGACGGTGCTGGAAAACGTGCTGGAAGGCTCGTCCCAGTCCCAGGCCATGGCCCGGACCGTCCTATCCCGGCTGGGTTTTTCCAGGGAGGACGCGTTCAAGCAGACATCCGTCCTGTCCGGCGGGGAAAAGGCCAAGGCCGCCCTGGCCCAGCTGCTGCTCCGGGATCTGAATCTGCTGATCCTCGACGAGCCGACCAACCACCTGGATCTGTTCACGATGGAAGCCCTGGAGGATCTGCTGGCGGGCTACGGAGGGACCCTCCTCTGCGTCACGCACGATGAAACCTTCCTGCAGAAGATTGCCACCCGCCGGGTCCGCTTTGAAAACCGGAAGCTGATCACCTCCGAAACCGGAACGGGGGAGACGGACAAAAAAGAGACCCCGCCTCCCGGAACACAGGAGCAGGACTTTGAGATCATGAAGCTTGAAATGCAGCTGGCCGACCTGAGCGCCCGCCTGGCCAGGCCGCGGAAGGGCGACCGCCCGGACCTGCTGAACGAAGAATACATGCGCCTGGCGGAGGAGCTGCAGCGGCGCAGGCGCTCCGCGCAGGCAGAGTGAACGCACAGGATGTCCGTTTCAGCGGGAGGCGTGTCCGCCTCCCGTTCAGTCTTCCGAGAGCAGCAGCCGGATCATCCTGTCCGGGTTGTCCAGGAACATCCTGGTCACCTGGCAGCTCTCCGTTTCCTCATAGGCGCAGGGGGCGATCCCCGTATCCGTAAAACGGAGGATTTCCGCCCCCGGGACGGCCAGCAGGATCGGGGAATGGGTCGCGATGATGAACTGGGAGCCGGCATCCGCCATCCGGATGATGTGGATCAGCAGGGTCAGCTGCCGCTGCGGGGAAAGGGCCGCCTCCGGCTCGTCCATCAGGTAGAGGCCCTGGCGGCCGGAACGGCTCAGAAAGTCCAGAAAGCTTTCTCCGTGGGATACACTGTGGTAGTCCGGCAGTTTCCCGTCGTCGTTGTACTTCTCCATGATCGCGGTCGCAACGTTGAAAAAGCTCTCCGCCCGGAAAAAATAACCGGCGGAGGGCTTTTTCCGGGCGTTCCGGGTGAGCCTCACCGCATCCGCCAGGCCGGACAGATCGTCGTAGGTGCTGAAGCGGTAGTTGATCGTCCCGCCCTCTGGGTTGAACCCGTACGCCGCGGCAATCCCTTCCAGCAGGGTGGACTTGCCGGACCCGTTCTCGCCCGCGAAAAAGGTAACGTTCCGCTGAAAGACCAGAGCGTTCAGCCCGCTGAGCGCCGGGATCTGGCGGAGATACGAATCCGGGCCGATGCCGGACCAATCGATCGAAAGGCTCCGCAGGAAAATGTCTGCCATCTGCCCCCTCCTTCCTGATGAAATCAACAGCATCCGCCTGACCGGCGGATGCTGTGAATATTTCCGGCCTTCACGACCGTTGATTATGATCTTCTGTTCCTCCTGCGCCGGCGGTCGGGCAGGGCGTTGCGTTCGCTGCCGTTGTCTTGCGCGGTGCCGTCGATGGCGCCGTTCAGGTCTTCAGCTGCCTGCTGAACGGTTTCTTCAGCGTTTTCCACAGCAGCCTGGAGATCGTCTTTCGCTTCTCTGGTTTTCTTCCACGCCCCGGTGACTTCGTCCCGTGCGTCCGCGGCGGCGTCCGTCAGTTCATCGGCGGCTTCCTCCGCCAGATCCGTTCTCTGGGAGCGGCGGGCCGGCTTATAATCCGGCTTGCGGACGTCGTCCTGACTGTAGGGCGGGAATTCATCCGTCTGACTGTCTCTCGTCATCCGGAAACCGCCGGAATGGCCCATCGGGGCGTCTGTCTCTTCCGCCTGCGGTTCCTGAGCGGGCTGCTCTTCGGCGGACTCTTCCGGGGTTTCCTGCGGCTGGTCCGCCTGATCGGCGGGCTCTTCCTGCATTTCTTCCCGGGCGGGAGGCGTTTCTTCCTCAGAGGATTCGGAAGGTTCGTTTTCTTCAGCGGGCTGTGAATAATCCCGCTTTTCCGCCAGATCCAGGTGATCGTATGCGGTGTCGGAGTCGTGGCGCTTTTTGAAGCGGATAAAGGTGCTGACCAGGAACAGCAGCAGGGCGGCCGCGGACAGAACGCCCAGCACGTTGGCCACGGGGTACAGCACGTTGCGCATGATGCGCAGTGGCTGGCTCACGTTTTCATAAGTGACCGGCTCGATCGTCACCAGCGGCGCGATGGTCGGCGTGGGGACGGGCGTGGGTGCCGGGGTCTGCCGTGCCGTCATCAGCGTCAGGGTGTTGGACTCGAATACGGCCGTGTTGCCCACGGTGTCCTTGGTGGTGGCGGTAAAGCGGAACTGGCCCGCCTGGGAGACGGTAAAGTCGCGCTTCAGCGTGACGCTCTGGCCGGCCGCCAGCACGTCGATCGTGCCGATGGCAACGCCGGCGTGGGTGATGGCTACCTTCTTGCAGTCCACGTTGCTGGTGTTGGTGACCACCAGGGTCATCGCGACGTCTTCCGGCGGATGCACGAGGCTCTCCTTATCGGCCGTCAGCAGCATGGTCAGTTTGAGTTCCTTTTCCGGGTCGAAGGCGCTGACCGACACGCTGTTGGTATCGTACGTATTGGTCATGCCGGTGTTGTCGTTCAGGTTCAGCTTGATCTGGTAGGTCGTGGGCCCGTTCACCTGGAGTTCTTTGTTCTGGTAGATCGTTGCCCCGGCGGGGATTTCCAGCCCCTCGAACAGCGTGCCCAGGGTCTTTTCCGTCGCGGTCACGTCGGAATAGGTGATGTTGCCGCCGTTGACGATCGCCAGGGTCAGCATGACCGTTTCGCCGATATTGACGGCGCTGCGGTCAACGCTCACGGTAGCGCTCAGGTTCTTGACGGCCAGCGGAATGGTCGTGTCCTCGACGACGGCGACTTCTTCCGGGCTGCCGCTGGCGACGCGGAATTTGACCGACGCGCCGCTGGTCAGGTCCGAACTGCCCATTTTCACGGAGAATTCGACCTTCTTGGTGTCGCCGGCGGCCAGGGACTTGATGGTTTTCGGGTTTTTCTGCAGTTTTTCCTGTACGGTGACGGACTGGATGGTCGAATCGCCGACGTTGGTCAGCTCGTACGTGATTTTTACCGTCTGTCCGCTGCGCACGACCTCCGGAGAGATAGCGCGCACGATGCGCAGATTGCCCTTTTCACCGCTGAAGCTGACCGGGCAGACGACCGGCAGGGCCAGTTCCTGGCCGTCCGGGCTCTGCCAGCGAAGTGTATAGGAAACCTCACCGGCATCCATCATCGCCTGGGATACAAGGACTTCCGCGCTGACGGAGGTGGAAGCGTCTTTCTTGAGCACGGCCTCTCCGCCCCTGCCGAAGACGGAAACCAGTTTCCCGTAAGGGTCATAAAGGCTCACCGGGGAGGTCATGTCCGCACCGGAAATATTGGTCACCTGTACCTGGGCCGTTACTTTCTGCGGGCCGGGAATGGCGTCGGGATTCAGCGTCAGCACCGCGCTGACCGGAAACTCGGCCGCCTGTGCCGGTACGGCCGCCGGCATCATCCCGAGGATGAAAACCGCCAGCAGCACCCATGTTGTTTTGGTCAGGGCGTGTTTCATAAAGCCCTTCCTCCCTTCCTGGTGAACAAACGCGTTTTCCGGCTCCGTGAGTCTGCGCCGGCTGACCGCGGTAATGGCTATTTATCCTTATCTATTTTATGAAAATTTCATTTCAATGTCAAGTGAATTATGACGATTTCGGAAATCTTTTGTCATAATTTTGTAAAAAATTGGATTTCCCGGAAAACAAAAGACCGGCTTCCCGAAAGAAGCCGGACATTATTTGGACGGTGAACCGGGAGATCCCGGCCGGGGGACGGAGGTTATTGTTCTTCCGTGACGAAGGGAAGCTGCTGTGCGCGGCAGTATTCCAGCCCGTAACTGCCGGGGATGACCTGCAGCGTCAGCTGCGGGCAGCGTTCAAAGGCGGAAGCGCCGATTTCCGTGACGCTCTGGGGAATGTTGGCCTGGGTCAGCTGATCGCATTCGTAGAATACGCCGTCTCCCAGCGTCGTCAGCCCCGCGGGGAGACGCACGCTGTTCAGGCTGCGGCAGCCGCAGAAAGCGCCGGTGCCGATGGACAGCAGGCTGTCCGGCAGCGTCACGGAAGCGAGGGCTCCGCAGCCGTAGAAGGCCGCGGTGCCGATGCCGGTCAGGCCGGCGGGCAGGGAAACTTCTTCCAGCGCATGGCAGTTGAACAGAACATATTCCGGCAGTTCCTGCACCCCGACGGGGAATGCGATCTTCCGGAGGCTGCTGCAGCCGGACATGGCGTAGCCGCCGATCGTCCAGGTGAAGGCGGGCAGTGTCAGTTCCGTCAGGGATTCGCAGCCGTTGAACGCCGCGTACCCGATGGAGCGGAGGTTTTCCGGAAGCTTTACCGTTTCCAGATGCGTGCAGCCGTTGAAAGCATAGTCCGGCAGGTTCAGCAGATTGGCTGGCAGGACCACCTCGCGCAGGGCAGTGCAGCCGCTGAAAGCGGATTTTTCCAGGTCGCTGACGCTGTCCGGCAGAGCAACGTATTCCACCGTTTCATTGTTGTTGAAAGCGAAGCGGCCGATGGAGGTCACCAGATAATCTCCCAGTTTTTCGGGGATCGTGATCCGGGTGGCGCTGGTTTCCAGGGCGGTAATCTGGGCGTTGCCGTCGGACATGATCCGGTAGGACACGTTCACCGCGCTGTTCTGTGCGGCCTGAGCGGGCTCTCCGGTTTCCTGTCCGGCGGGGAGGCTGTCGGCTTCGGGCACGGTTTCCGCATCGGGCGCGGTTTCCGGTTCAGCCGGCGCGTCTTCCGCATCCGGAGAGGCTTCCTGCTCGGCCGGAGCGGTTTCCGGCGCAGCAGGTGTTTCTTCCGCTTCGGGCGTTTCTTCCGTATCCGGGGCGGTCTCCGGCTCGGCCGGAACGGTTTCTGCTTCCGGCGAGGTTTCCGGCTCGGCTGCCGTGTCTTCCGTTTCGGGTGCGGTTTCCTGCCCGACCGGCGCGGCTTCCGCTTCTGCTGCGGGTTCCGGTTCAGCTGGTGCTTCTTCCGTTTCCGGCGCGGGTTCCGGTTCCGGGCGGACAAGAGCGGGGTTGGTCTGCACATACCGTTCCGCCGCGCTGCCGGCCGGGCAGGCAAAAGCCGCTGCCGGGCAGTCTTTCAGGGAATAGGGCCCAAAGAAAACGAGAGATCCGGGCAGTGTCACCAGCTCCAGGGACACGCAGCCGGCGAGCGCCTGATCCTGCAGCTCGTTGACCCCGTAAGGGATGTTCAGCGTACGCAGGGCGGCGCACTGGTAGAAGGCATAGGGCTCGATGGTCCGGACGGAATCGGGCAGGGTGATGGTTTCCACCGTGCCGCAGTTGTAAAATGCACGGTCCCCGATCACGGTAATGCCGTCCGGCACCGCGTAATCCTTTCCCACGAGGGCGGGCAGAACGGCCACCAGGCGCTGATCGATCACGGAATAGAGGGCCTGGCCGTCAAAACGGAAACGGCCTGTCGCGGGCACCTGAATGTCCGTCAGCGAGCGGCAGTCCGCAAATGGATTGCCGGACAGTTCCTGAAGGCTTTCCGGCAGGGAGATCTGCGTCAGCTGACTGCAGCCCCGGAAAGCGGAAGCGGAGAGGGAAATCAGGGAGGCAGGCAGTTTGAGCTCCGCCAGATGGGTGCACTGATAAAACGCGTATTCCGCGATCACCGTCACGCCCTCCGGCAGGGTGATATCGGTCAGCCGCCTGCAGGAAGCGAAAGCGTAAGCGCCCACCACTTTCAGGGTATCCGGCAGCTTCAGCCCGGTCAGGCGGTAGCAGTTGCTGAAAACCGCCTTGTTCAGGCCGGTCAGCCCTTCGGGCAGCGCGACGTTTTCAAGCGCGATACAGTACTGGAACGCGGCTTCCCCGATTTCAGCCACGCTGTCCGGGATCGTGACGGAGGTCAGCGAGGTCTGGCTGTAGAAGGCGTCCTCCCCGATGGCGGAGACCGGAACCCCGCCGACCGTATCCGGTATGACGATTTCGGCGGCTGAACCTGTGTACGCGGTGATTTTCGCCGTGCCGTCCGCCTGAAGAACGTACTGATAATCCCCGTCAGCCAGCGTGTCCGTCCCTTCGGCAAGAACGGGACCGGCCAGCAGCATGGCAAGAATTGTCAGAACGCTCAGAATTCTCTTCATCATGCGATAACCTCCCGAATGTTCAGAACATACCTTTCTATTATATGCAAAAACAGGCCGGAACGCAACGTGAAAACCGAAAATTAACAAAAAATCAAGGGGCGGAAGCCATGCCGCTTCCGCCCGTTATGATGGTTCTTTATAAAGGTTTTATGTGTGAAGGGGGAGATCAGTCAAAATCGAACCAATCGTCCCAGTCGTCGTCCCAGTCATGATCGTCGTGACGGTCATAGCGTTCGCGGTTGAAGTCCGTGACCCGGCCGGTCTGTACGTCGACGTCCATTTCGTACTCAACGCCGTCAAAGACAAATTCGATCTCGTACACCTGGCGCCCGTCGTCCCAGTCCAGCCTGACCTTGGTGAACCGGACCTGGTCTTCCCTGAGGCCGGTGTATTCGGCCGCCGTTTTCATCGCTTCTTCCTTCGTCAGGGCTTTTCCTTCAGCAAACGCAGATACGCAGCACACCATGAGCATTACCGCCAGCAGACCAGCCATCATCTTTTTCATTTTGATATCCCCCTGTTTTTCATTTTTTTTATTTTCTTAAGGCCTGAGTGCCTTTACACTGATAGATACGCAGCAGCCCGGGGGGATGGCAGCTGGCGCGCAAAAAAAATTTCCGGAAGCGATGGCGCTGCATTTACAGGATGACAGGGGTTCAGAGTCCGGCGTCATGTCCCGATGCGCAGGGAATAGCGGAATTCCTTCGGATTGACCCGGTACTTCTCATCCAGCTGCGGCCCGCAGCTGCCGGAGCCGATGCCGCTCATCGCGAAGTCGATGTGCAGGATGACATGGCCGGATTTCTCCAGCTCCCAGTTATGTTTTTTACGCGTCAGCTCCCCGTCCGTGTACTCCTGGATATTGAAGCTGAAGGGTTCTTCCGAGGCAAAGGAAAGGCAGGCATCCCCGTCGGTCACGGCCGCGCGGCTGCAGCCGAAGTGGGAACCGTTTTCCTGGGGCTTGATGTAGTCCACGTGGTTTTTCGCGGCTGTCGTTTCAAAGCGGCCGTACCAGGAAGCCTGACGCTTGTCCTGATAGCTTTCCAGCGGGCCGTAGCCCAGATAGGAGGCCCGGTCCATCTCCCTGGGCAGGACGAAGCACAGGCCCAGCCGTGGCAGGAAGGGCATGGCGGGATCCTTGACGCCTTCCCAGGTCAGGTCGATCACGCCGTCCTGCCCGATGACGAGGGTCTCCCGGATGTCCAGGATCTTCTGCAGTGAAACAGGGGCCAGGGAAAAATGGCAGGAAAGCACCGCCTTCCCGTCCTTCACGGCGGCCTCCGCCTCATAGACGCGGACCTTCGGGCGGTCGAAGCCGGCCCGCTCCCAGAGATTCCGGATCTCCCGGTCATTGTCCGTGGGGGCCCGCCAGCAGACGGCCGTCACCGGGGCGGCGGTCAGGACTTTCCCGTGCCGGGTCATCTCCGTGAAATTCCCCGAGAAACAATCAAACACATACCGGAACGAAGGGGAAGCGATCACGATCCGCCGCTCGTCCTGCGTCACGGTGATGCCTTCCTCCGGCCCGATCGGCGGGAGAGGCGTTTTCCGCTCCCTCAGGATCAGCTGGTCAAAGCCCAGCTCGTGGCCGGCTTTGGTAAGCTTTTTGTCTTTCTTCTGGAAATAGGTGATTTTGAGAGTCACCCTGTCCCCTTCCGCCGGGATCCGATACCCCAGGCTGATCTCCGTCTCCTGATGGGGCTCCGCGTCGATCGGCGGGACATCGCCCGTTTCCGTCACCAGGCCGTCCGCCGCAATCTCGTAAACGGCCGTCACTTCGTCCCTGAGGTTGAGGAAATCCCGGTAATTGTGGAAGCGGATCACGCCTTCCCTGTCCGTCAGGGCAGCGCGCAGGGGACGCATGACGTTCTTGAATTCTTTCAGGCCCGGGGAAGGGATCCGGTCAGGCGATACCATCCCGTCCATGCAGAAGTTTCCGTCATGCGGGAACTCCCCGAAGTCCCCGCCGTAAGCGTATTTCCTTTGGCCGGTCCCGGTCACGCCGGTATAGACCCCGTGGTCGCACCATTCCCAGATGAAGCCGCCGGCAAAGCCCTCATAGCGGTTGATCAGCTGCTGGTAATCCTCGATGTCCCCGGGCCCGTTGCCCATGGCGTGGATGTACTCGCACTGGATCAGGGGCTTGTCGAGGGGCTTTTTCATGTCCTCTTCGATGCTTTCGCGGGACTGGTACATGTGGCTGTACACGTCCAGCATCGAAATGTCCTTCTGATATCCTTCCGGCTCCAGGTACCAGTTTTCGTAGTGCACCAGGCGGTCCGGGTCGGTCTGTTTGACCCAGCGGCCAGCGGCTTCGAAGTTTTCCCCGAAGCCGGCCTCGTTGCCCAGCGACCAGAACAGGATGCAGGGGTTGTTCTTGTCCCGCATGACGTTCATGCGGGAGCGGTCCACCGTGGCTTCCCTGAACATGGGGTTCCGGGCGGTCAGGCAGTAGCGGTTCATGTGGGACTGCCAGACCTCCGGGTCATCCCAGGGCTTTGTCATCGTCTTTGCGTCAATCAGGCTGACCGAGCCGTGGGATTCCAGGTCCGCCTCGGCGATCAGATAGAAGCCGTACTCGTTGGCCAGCTGGGGCAGCCAGGGGGCGTTGGGGTAGTGCGAGGTGCGGATGGCGTTGATGTTGTGCTCCTTCATCAGCCGCATGTCCCGGATCACCTGCTCCCGGCTGACGGTGTAGCCGGTCACCGGGTCGGAGTCGTGGCGGTTGGTGCCGCGGAACTTGACCGGCCGGCCGTTCAGTGTGATGACGATTTTGTTTTTGATTTCAATCACCCGGATGCCGACCTGCTGGCAGATCACCTCATCCGCCGTTTCCAGTTTCAGGGTATAGAGGTCCGGCGTTTCGGCGGTCCACTTTTTCGCATGGGGCACGGCAAATTCCACGGTATTCCCGCAGACTTCCCGGCTGCCCGCTTCGCAGCCGCAGGGGGCAAAGAGCGAGGCCTTGACCTTCACATCCCCGCGCAGGGACAGGTCTACCTTCACCGTGCCGTCCGTATAAGATTCGTCCAGCTTCGTATGCACGAAGAAATCCCGGATATGGGCTTCCGGCCGCTCCAGGATATAGAGGCTCCTGAAAATGCCGGACATGCGGAGCTTGTCCTGATCCTCCAGGTAGGAGCCGTCGCACCATTTGAGCACGGCGACGGTCAGGCGGTTCTCCCCGGACTGTACCTTGCCGGTGATGTCAAACTCGTGGGAGGAGTGGCTGACCTGGCTGTAGCCAGCGAACAGGCCGTTGACCCACAGGTAAAAGCAGCTGTCGACCCCTTCAAAGTTCAGGTAATACCGCATGCCTTCCTTTTTATCAAGGCAGATCAGGCGGCTGTAGACGCCCGTGGGATTTTCTTTCGGCACATAGGGCGGGTCAAAGGGGAAGGGATAGTTGACGTTGGTATACTGGTGGCGGTCATAGCCGTGGTTCTGCCAGACGCTTGGCACCGGGATCACGTCGTCAAACTGCTCCGTATTGCTCCCGCAGTCCGCCGGCGTGTCGTACACGCTGTCATAGTATCTGAACTGCCATTCCCCGTCCAGGCTGATCACCCGGGAGGAGGGGCCCTTCGGGTCGTCCCCCGGGGCGAAGGGGATATAGTAGGAACGGCTTTCCTCCATGCCGACGTGCAGGACGGACGGATCCTCGAAATACTTTTTCTCTCTGAACATGAACGATCTCCTTTAAAAACGCTTCCGCCGCGGCGGAAAGGATTGTCAGCGCTCCGCCGGCAGATTGTGTTTCCCCGTCAGGGTATCCAGGGGAATCCGGCAGACATGCAGGAAGGAAAGGGCCCTGCAGTTCCGGATGTCGTAGCCCTCGTAGCCGTAATGGTCGGTGACGGCGGCCAGACCCCGGATGCAGGTCTCCGTGTCTGTCACGATCTCGCAGGTACCGGTGCCGATCACGCTCTCGTAGCGGGTGGTGATGCCGTGGTCGGTGGGTTCGGTTCTGATGAAGATGTCCCCCTCCACGCAGACCCGCGGATCCTTCCGGATCAGGTCCAGCTTCATCCCCTCCCGGGCGCAGTGGAAATAGATGACCGGCTTTCCTTCCTCCACCGTCAGGCCGAAGGACACCGGCACCACATAGGGGAAGTCCTCCCCCCGCATCCCGATCCGCACGGTATCGCACCGGCGGAGGATGTCGAGCATGGTCTCCATGTCCGTGATTTCACGGTCTTTTCTGCGCATATGATCACCGCCTGAACTGTTTGATGAACTTCCACGCGTTCTCGCAGCTGTGCTGCCTGCACTCGTGCTGCTGGCCGCTGACGCTGGCGAAGGCCGTGCGGCAGACGCCGTCGTCGCTGTCGTAGTAATGGATGGTCAGGGTGCTGCCCCGGGACGGGTCAAATATCTTTTCGATCCGGTCGCCGGGAACGCCCCAGATGGGGTCTTCCCATTCGTCCTTCCGGTCAAAGGAGAGCTGCGCGAACCGGTCTTTTTTCCGGAGCCGGTTCACCTGCGCCACATACTGCACCCGCTCCAGAGCCGTCGCCGTGTGGAAGGGCAGCTCCGGCAGGGGGAATTCCTCCCCGCCCGAATAGAAGACCGGCACGGGCACGGACCTGTTCAGCTTCTCCGCCGGCACCGGATCCCCGTAGAATGTCCTGTAGACCGGGAAGAGGGCGGAGGCGGGCATAAGGCCGGCAAATACCTCCGGGAATTCCTGGAAGCAGTCCCAGCTCTTGCCGCTGCCCATGGAAAAGCCGGTCGCGTAGATCCGGTGTTCATCGACCGGATAGCGTTGTTTAAGGCTCTCGATCAGCTGCACCGCCTCGGCCGCGGGGACGTTCATATGGTTTTCGACTGATACGAAGAGGAAATGGTGCCTGTGGGCGATTTCCCACCAGCCGGCCACGAAGGTCAGGTACATGGACGAATCCCCGCCTCCGTGGAAACCGACCACCAGCGGGACCGGGCCTTTGTCAAACAGACCGTTGTTGTAATAGGCAAAGTAACCGACCCGGTGCGCCGGCAGTTCTTTTTCGGGGCCGCGGTTATCCGGCGAGGTCCGGACGGTCACGCTGCCGGCCTCTTCCGTCATGCCGAGGGCGGGGAAGTCCGGCTCCGGCTCCATGTGCCCGCACCACATTTTGAAGCGCTTCACAAAGGCGTCGAAATCCTTGGGAACGTCCGCCTGTTCTCTGATCAGCAGGTGTTCGCAGCCGTCAAATGCCCGGTTGATTTCTTCGCTGTTGCCGGCGCTCAGCACCGCGATGTCTTTGCGCTGCACGTCCGGCAGAACGCTTAAGGCCTCCATCGAGCACATCGCCGGGGTGATCTCGCCCGGACCCCAGAGGAATTCGCCCTGCTGGGTTTTGAGCAGATGCTGCCCGACATAATCCGCCGAAGCGCCGTAACTGTAAATGTCCGCCCGGAAGACGGCTCCGCGGACAAAATATCCCAGGAACTTCTTCTTGAAAAAGTCATGGTTTTCCACGATCCCGTCCCGGTAGACCTGGATCATCCTGATCTCGGCGATCACGGAAGGATAGAAATCATCCCCCGCCCCGGACCAGCCGCCCGCCGCCGTGGGATAGACGAACAGCACGGCGGTATCGTACCGGGCCGCAATCTCCGCAAAACCCTTGTCCCGGGCGAAGCGGACCGCGCTGTCCATATCCTGCCGCTCTTCCTCGAAGATCAGCAGCAGCGGGGCGCGGAACCCGTAGTTATTTACCTGCCCGTCCAGATCGTTGTCCGGCACGTAGGCTTTCAGAAAGAATGTGTCAAACGTGTGCTCCCAGCATTTCCCGCCGTCCGCCGGACGGACAAGGGGGCGTTCCTGCATGGCCATTGGTGATTCCTCCCGCAATCTTGGTACCCATGATCTACAGTACTTTCCAGTAGCCGTTCTTTCTTGATCCGACCCTTTCAATATATCCGTTTTTCCTTAAGAATGCGATATTGTTTTCCACCGTTGTTTCCGCGCAGGCCAGAATAACTGTGAGCTGCGCTGTCGTAATGTTCGGATTGTCTCTCATCTCTTTCAGGATCCTGCTGCGGCGTTCATTCAGCGGCCGCTTCGTTCCGGGTTGTTCTTCCGGTTTATTGCTCACTGTATACAGCGGATGGTGGATCCTCTGAAAAGGAATTGTAACGACAATGGAATTCTCCCTGAAGGAAAAGGCTTCCTTTCCATATACCTCCAGAATCGTCGGAACGCCTCTCCCGGATTTTTCGCTGATATGAAGCTGCAGGAAAATCTCTGACAGCTTTTCATTGACCGGGACCGACTCTCCGAGAAAAAAACCTTCCATCGTCTGACCGGGAGGAATCGTCCCTCTGGATAAGATTTCTATACGATCGGAAAACACCGAAATCATGGGCTCATTTCCGTCGACCCATCGGTTGTGCAGTACGGCGTTGATCATTGCTTCACGGAAGGCTTTGTTGTCGAATAAAGGAATTTCCTTTCTTTCCATCACCCTGCCCCGCTCATCCGTCTGAATCAGGTTTAGCACGTCCCCATAGCGCAGGAGTTCATCCAGGCTGTATAACAGGCAGGTATTTCCGAATTCCCGGACAGAAAACAAAGGAGAAACTTTGGTTTCTCCGTCAAAGATGGAAACCCGCAGCGGAAGATGGGAATCATCAGATAAGAGCTGGGCCAGAAGGTTGAATTCACCGTCGCTGTTTTTGAGGCCGAGGTTTCTGATAAAAGTCTCTTCCCGGAGAACCATCCCCCGGGATCCGTAATAACCAAACAGCTTCGAAAAGGTCAGGTCCTGGTACTTGGACGGAACTGTTTCGATCGTCTCTTTTCTGCCGCTTAAAATCTGAAAGAGCCGGATTTCCCTTTTCGGATAATCCTTCAGGCTTACCTTGGAAGAACCGATCCGGATATATCTCTTTTCCCTGAAGGCAGTGGGGATTCCTTCCGCCGCAGGAATCACCAGTACGACAACCCTCCGGCCGCTGATCATCACTTCCTCAAAGGAAAAATTGATACTGGGGGAAAGATTCCTTGCAAGATAGTTCTGATACGGTTCCCTGTTGTATTCGCAGTACTGGTTAAAAGTTGTTCCGACGACTTCGTGGGTATCATTATGAACGCCCCAGACAAAAAAGGCGTTCTTTCTGCCATGGAATGCAGCGGCATTGGACATGGCGGATACATATTCACCCAGCGCTTCCGGCTGAAACCAGTTTTCCTTGAACTCAAACCATTCCTGTTCGTCAGCATAAGCGCACAGATCCATCACAATTGATTTGATATCCATATCCGTTCCTTTTCCCCAAATTTATTCCCCACATCGGCATTATAGCATGTGGGGAATAAAAAGGGAATGGGTTATCCGGATTATGGTTATACAGCCCTGAATCTACTGATTATTCCGCCCCCGTCACCGTGACGTCCTTCAGCATCGTCACCGCCGGCACCAGCCAGTTGTTGTACTGGCGGGTATTCGCTGACATGCGGAGGGTTCTGACAAAATCGTTCATCGAGCCGGAGACCGAGCCGCCGGTGACGACGGTGGTTTTCCCGCCGCGGCGGAGGTAGCCCAGACGGATTTCGCCGGCGATGTCCCCGGTGACCGGGTGGACCTGGAAGTCGGAGAATTCCACGACCTCCAGATGATCCCCCGCCCGGAGCTCCTCTTCCTGCGCGGTGCCGCCGGAAACGGCATAATTGCCCGGAATGAAGGATTCCGTAAGGCCCAGATACTGGCTGAACTGGCGGCTGCCCAGAAAGCGCCGGGGCACATTGTTTTCCAGCATCACCGCGTCGAAGACCGGGGCACCCTCGTCGTCATAGGCCGCGTTTTCGGAGGAGTTCGGCAGGTTTGCAGCGGCCGTGACAGTCACCCGGTCGCCCGAAGCCTCGGGCGCGATATCCTGCCCGATTTCCCAGCCGGACAGGCGGCGGAACTTGAGGGCGGCGTTCATCCGCATCGCGAACCACCGGTAAATCTCCAGGCAGGCGTCGGTGGAAAACAGCACGTCCGCCCTGCCCAGGGCCGGGGTCGGGACGGCCTTCAGCCGGTCTTCCCCGAAGCGCATGGTCTCCGTCAGGCGGCGCAGGGTTTCTTCCCCGTCGCACGCGCCGGACTCGTACATCCGGTACAGCTCGATCTCATGGCCCTCCTGCCGGGCGTTCAGCACGGCCTCCAGCATGGACGAAGGATAGACGCTGGTGACGTCGATGCCCTCGCTGGTGATCAGGCGGCGGCGGACGGAGCTGACGAAGATCTCCGCCGAGTTGAGGCCGGCGGTTTCCGTCTCCGGCAGGCGGGACAGGACGGACAGGAAATCCTTCGCGGCCGGCTTTGGATCCGGCGCATCGGACGGCGTCTCCGCCGCGCGGGCGGACGGCCGGTTCAGCGCGTAGACCGGGTTTTTGACCAGGGCGGCGTTGGCCTGCAGCCGGGCGATCAGCCTGGCTGCCTCTTCCCTGGATGCGGTCGGGGGGATCTCGCCGGAGGCGGAGCCCAGGAACTGACCGTCCCCGGATTTCTGATAGACCTTGACCCGGATGTGCTGTACCCGCTTTACCCGGTTCTGGTCCAGCCTGTGCCGGATCAGATAAAATTCCCAGCCCAGGGTCTGCGTATCGGTCACTTCCCAGCCGTCCGGGGAAGCTTTTTTCAGTTCTTCCAGAATGATGTCCAGCATCTCAGCCCAGCCTCCCTCTCGCTTTGAGGTACGGACCGCCGTCGGCGACCTTTACCCATTCCTTGTGTCCCTTGCCGCAGCCGCCGGTGCCGAAAACGCCCCGGTCCGGGCTGACCATCGACACGGAGCCCAGCAGGTCCGGCACATAGCCGGTCATGATAACCGGGGCGACCACCCTGCCGGTCAGCTTTCCATCCTTGATCTCATATCCTTTTTCGATGATGCACTGGATGCCCCAGTGCTTGGGGTCCTCCATGCCGGAGGCGATGCCCTTGAGGAGATAGCCGCACTGCACGGAGGCGATCATTGCTTCCAGCGTGTCCGTGCCGGAATCAAAGAGGGTGTTGGTCATACGGGTGTAGACCTTGTGTTCGAAGTTTTCCCGCTTGCCGTTGCCGGTGGGCTTTACGCCCAGGCGCAGGGCGCTCAGGGCGTCGCAGATGCCGGTCTGAAGAATGCCGTTCTGAATCTCGGTGACGTCCCCGGCGGGGGTCCCCTCGTCGTCAAAGGCATAGGAGGTCACGTCCACTGCGCACAGGGCGCCTTCGTGCATCGTCACATGGTCGGAGCCCACGCGTTTGCCGATATAGTCTGCCCCCAGGGCGCGGCCCTTTACGAACATGTCCATTTCGACCCCGTGGCCGAAGGCCTCGTGGGCGATCAGGCCGGTGACGTCCGGGGCGGTGATGATGTCGTATTCCCCCGGCGTGACACGATCCGCGTTCAGAAGCTCAGTCAGGTCTTTGAGCGCCTCGTCCAGCGCGCCGGACAGATCGTCGAACAGTTCCGGCCCGACCCGGCCGGAAACGCCCTCGCGGCCCATTTCCGTCCGCCCGTTCCCGGTGCCCGTGCAGACGACGCTGCCTTCGGAGTAGACGTAGGACTGGCGCAGGTCCCGGTGTTCCGTCAGGAACAGCTTGCTGATGTGGGTGGACTGGGCGCCTGCCGCGCAGTCCAGCAGGTCCTTCCCGCGCTTCATGCCCTCATCGGACACGGCGGATAGGTTTTCGATCAGGCGCTCCATGTCTTCCAGTTCAGGCAGGCGCCCCGTCTCCATTTCGGTCAGAAGGGTCTGCGGCTCGTCCGGTAGGACGCCTGTCTCATATATGGAGACCCCCGCTTCCGAAAGCAGGCCAAGCTGGCGGTCGAGTTCCTGACCGATCTCTTCGGCCGTTTTTTCCGGATGGTCCGGGTCAAAGCGGTTGAACGAAGCCTCGCTGTACAGGCCGTCTTTGTACACCCGGACAACGGTGCCCCGCTCGGTGGTCATGGTTTCATTCGATACGGACTTGGCCCGCTGGGAAATGCGTACGGCAAAGCCCACGGAATCCGTCGACAGGACGCTGACATAGTCGTACCGCGCCGAAAGCAGGCGGATCAGATCCTTCAGCCCCGGTGCGATCGACTTCAGATAAGGGGAAAATGGTGCTAGCATGGATTGGCCTCCTGAATTGGTGAATTTATTTCAATGATCAGTTTTTCAGTATCGGGGATCTGTATCATTGGGTTTTCAGATCGTTTATTATAAATAATAGAAAAGCCGTAGGTGTATGCTTTGAACTGCGGTGAATGAGACACGACGGGGCAGCGGTGGCATGGCATCCCATAAGTCCGCCGATTGATTCGGCGGATTCGCTGAAAGCGAACCCGAAGGGCGTTGAGATGTCATGCCGCTGTTGCCGGAGGAGGGGAGGGCGAGGGGGAACACCCTCGCAGGTCATCGTCCGTACCGGCTTTGCCGCCCGGGAGCGGAGCGACAGGCAAATTCGTTCAGGGGAAAGCGTGGGAAGGGGAAGGATTCCCCTTCCCAATCATACTGTTACAGCTCGCTGACTTCCAGTCCTTCGCATTTGTCCAGCACAGCCTGGTAGCCGACCACGCAGACAGTCCCGTCTTCGGCCGCCTGCCGGAGAGCCGGCAGCCATTTGAGCAGGTCCTCCTTCTTCATCCCGATGATCCGCTCCCGTTCTTTCCGGCGGCTGTCCAGCGTGATCCCGGAGAACCAGCGGATGTCCTCCACCACGCCTTTCTGGCGCGGGGTGGTCAGCGGGCTCATCTGCCCGATGGTCGAAATGATGTAGCGGGTCAGGTCTTCGTCCCCCTGCACGAAATCCCGCACAAAGGCCTGGGTTTCCCGGTAGGCGCTGAGGGAATGGGCGGCGTCCGGATCCCGGTAGGAGGACATGGCGACCCGGCCCGTATAGCTGATGCTGGCTGAGACCCCGTACGCGCCCCCCTGGACGCGGACGGCGTTCCACAGATAAGCGAACGTCAGGATGTTTGACAGCACCGAGGCCGTCCCGTCATAGGAAAGCCCGGCCCGTGACAAATCGCCGCCTACAGACGCAAAGGAGATCTGCGCCGGGATCAGGATGCCCTCTTTCCGGGGGCCTTCATAGCGGTAAGCAGCGTCCACCGGCACCGGCGCGCCCAGCGGCAGGCCGGCAAGGAAGGCGTCCGGGGAACACTGGCCGCCGCTGCTCAGGCTCATCGTCAGGCGGCTGCGGCAGACGGCCTGCCGCACCGTCTCCGCCCAGAATCCGGCCAGGGCGGGCAGGTCCTCTTCTCCCCTGGCCAGCCTGCGCACGAAGCGCACGGCGGTCAGGCCGTTCAGGGCCTCGGAGGCGGCGCCTGCCGCGCTGTAGTGCGCCTGGGTCCGCAGGACGCCGAAACGGTTGCCTGCCATCACAACGGACTGGCGCAGGTCGTCGTCCGTCTGCAGCAGGATCTCCCGGATCAGGGCTTCCTGGCTGAAGTCCGTCTCCAGCAGGATCTCCCGGATCAGGTCCGCCGCCTGCTGCTGGTATTCCTTCAGGCACGAGCAGCTGACCGTGAGAACGGGCGCCGCCCTGTCCATCTGGCCCGTCTTCGCCATCACCTCCAGCCCGAAATCGAGCGCCCCGGTGTACAGGCGGATCATCCGCTGGAGTTCCGTCACGGTATGCTTTGCGGTCGGCAGCTCGGCGAACATCTCCGTCACCGGGGACAGGCGCGTCAGGTCCTGAAGCGTCCGGTCGGTCAGTGAAAAATACATCCGCACATGGACGATGTCCCCGCAGGGCACCCGGTGGTACAGCACCGTTACCGGCCCGCGTTCCTCCGCCATCGTGTCGATAAACTCCGGCTCCGCGCTGACCGCGCTGATCGGCAGCCTGGGCAGGGTGTCCAGCTGTTCCTGGGTGTCCGGCGTCTGCTGCCAGCGGGTGAGCCGTCCGTTTTCGGCGATCAGGGCGTCTCTGCCCGATTCGCTCATTGCGGCCATGGCGCGGGTCAGCCGCGCTTCTTCCGCCCGGCGGGTCTTTTCGCCCAGATCAGGATCGGGCACCAGGGTCAGCTGGTGAAGGTCGGCTTCTTCGAGGAGGAGCTTTCTGAGCAGGTCCTCATACCAGGAGGTATTGAGCTTTTCCCGCAGGTCCCGGATCACGTCGTCGCTGGTCAGGTACAGGATCGGGTCGCCGCCGTACAGCCAGCTGTTCAGCGCCTGGATGGCCCGGAACAGGCCCTGAGGCTCCGTGGGCTCCTTCAGCCGGAAAGCCAGGCGGTTGATGGCCGCCTGCAGCTCCTCCCGGTCGATCCCTTCGCGGACGATCTTTTCCGCCGTCTGCCGGACGACCTCGCGGATCCTGGGGATCCGGTCCTCCTCGGTGTTGCGCATCCACAGCTCAAAGCATTCCTGGGCGATGCCGTCGCTCAGGCCCATCGAGACGTCCTGGCACAGGCCCTCATCCAGCAGGGCGCGCTTGACCGGGGTATCGTTGCCGGAGCACAGGACGTCGGAAAGCAGGCCGACCCCGTACATCTCCGTCTTGTCCTCAAAGCCGGAAAAGAGCTTGCACAGCATCAGGTGGGTCTTTTCCTTCGGGTCCTCCGTCTGGGCGATTTCGTAGGGCTTCACCGTGCTTCCGGCCGCCCTCACTTTCTGCGGGGCGATGGGGAAGCTGTTCCCCTGCCGCTCAAAGCGGGACAGGTAGCCGTCGATCAGGGCGAAGGTCTTTTCCAGCGGGATCTTCCCGTCCAGCCAGATGAAGGCGTTCTCCGGGTGATAAAAACGCTTGTAGGTGGCGATGAACTGTTCGTAGCTCAGCTCCGGGATATGCTCCGGGTCGCCGCCGGAGTTAAAACCGTAGCAGCTGTCCGGGAAGAGGGTCCGGAGCACCTCCTGCTCCATCACCTCGTCCACGGAGCTCATCGCGCCTTTCATCTCGTTGAACACCACGCCCTTGTACGCGGGCGTTTCCTTCCGGTCCGGCCATTCGATGTGCCAGCCCTCTTGCTCAAAGATGCAGGGATTATGCAGGATGGCCGGGGCGAACACGGCGTCCAGATAGACCTCCGCCAGGTTCAGGAAGTCCGTCTCGTTCAGGCTGGACACCGGGTACATCGTCTTGTCCGAGAAGGTCATCGCGTTGAGGAACGTGTTCATGCTGCCCTTGATCAGCTCCACGAACGGCTCCCGGACGGGATATTTGTCGCTGCCGCACAGCACCGAGTGCTCCAGGATGTGGAACACGCCGGTATCGTTTTCCGGCAGGGTCTTGAAGGTGATGGAAAACAGCTTGTTTTCCTCCGGGCTGTCAAAATAGCACAGCTTCGTGCCGGCCTTTTCGTGGGTCATTTCCACCAGTTCGCCGTCCAGCTCGTCCACCCGGCGCACCCGGTTCACCACAAAGCCGTGAAAACGCTGTCCCTGCTGCCAAATCATTGTCATTTCTCCTTTCAGATCGTCCGGGCGGTTCCCGCCGGAACGGCTGCTTTCCTTTTTACATGAGCGGCGTCCGGCCGGTTCCGGCTTCCGTCCGTTCCTTCTTCTTTCCTCCGCTGTTTTCATGTAAACTGATTGTACCCGGTTTCATACGGCGTGTCAAGGAAAACGGCAGCTGGTCCGGGGCAATCAAACGGCACCCGGTCCGGGGCAATCACTTACGAAATTAAGGAAGGGACAGAGCAAAGTTAAGAGAGACGGACATAGCATAGTCAAAAGACCAGGCACAACGTTGACGTTTACCGGCAAGGGAATCTTTAACAGTTGTATCTGCTTTCAGCATTTGCATACACAGTTTTCGGAGACTGTTTATGACAACGGCGGCATGCCCCAAACGCACATGTATGTCCTCCTCATGAAAGCAGCAGTCGAGACACCAGTGCTGATTGTTCTCAATTGTCCAGTGTTTACGCTGGAGTTTCAGGAAACGCTCCGCAGTCATTTCGGTGTGACTATAGATAAAAAACGATCATATGTGCTTGTTTCTTCCGTTTTGATCATGGTGTGGGTATGTATCAAGCGCGGCTCATGTATGAATATAGAAAATCACCAAGAATAATTCACACAGTCGGATTTAGGTGAGTCTTACATTAAAACAATAAAGTGGCTGAATTAAGTCCGGGGCGAAAGTTCCAGAAAGGAGACCCCAAAATAGTAAAGAAGAACCCAAAGAAGAACAAACACCTGTGCTTGAAGAATGTTGGGAATCTCCAGATATTTCTTATCCGGCAGGGCAGATAATTCTCCCAATGCCTTTCCCGCAGATGATTCGTTCACAGCAGCATACACCCTCTTCTGATCAGCCATGAGAGCTTTCAAATCCTTTTGCAAAAACTAACCTCCTTCTCCGGCTGTTTTACTCTCAGGAGAAGAAGGTTGGTTTGGGAGGTTGGTCTCGCTGCTTTGTCCGTCAGATTCCAAGGTCAGCTGCGCTGACCCAGCCTTTGGCGGGTCTGTTGATCATATACCAGCGGCCGGCGTCCTGCCCGCTGCCGGAGACATAGCCGGTGGTGTTGAGCGTGACGCCGCTGGACAGGGTCGCGATGACAGGATAGCTGAGGCTCGGACCGCTGCGCACTTCGATGGTTTTGAGCCGGACGGTGACGGCAACGCCTCCGTTTGCCTGTTCCATTTCGTCCGGGGTGAGAGAGATCATGTTTTCCATTTTCATTTCTCCTTCCGCTGTGCCGGGCCGGAACAAACGGTGTTCCGGGCCTTCCCGCATGATGCCGGAACAAGCCGGCCGCGGCGCCGCCGCTTCAGGGCATTGTTCCGGTTGTTGATACGCAGATCAAAGGCCGCCTGGCAGTGAATGTATGATCGCAGCCGGCAATCAGCCGTTTTCCAGCCTTTCCTTCACAGCCTGCAGGAAGGCGCGGCTGGTCACAGCGCGGGCTTCCCCTTCATAGATCGCCGCCAGGTCGCCGGTCATCACGCCTCCCTCGATGGTGCCGATCACAGCCTGCTCCAGGCGGGCGGCAAAGGCGCACAGGTCAGGCAGCCCGTCCAGCTCGCCGCGCTTGCGTAGGGCGCCCGTCCAGGCGAAGATGGTCGCAACGGGGTTGGTGGAGGTTTCCTCCCCCTTCAGATAGCGGTAATAGTGTCTGGTCACGGTGCCGTGGGCCGCCTCGTACTCATACTTGCCGTCCGGGCTGACCAGGACGCTGGTCATCATGGCCAGGGAGCCGAAGGCAGTGGCCACCATGTCGCTCATGACGTCGCCGTCGTAGTTTTTGCAGGCCCAGATCATCCCGCCTTTGGAGCGGATGATCCGCGCGACGGCGTCGTCGATCAGGGTATAGAAATAAGAAATACCGGCCTTTTCGAAGGCATCCTTGTAATCCGCGTCGAAGATCTCCTGGAAAATGTCCTTGAAATGGTGGTCGTACACCTTTGAAATGGTATCCTTGGCGGAGAACCACAGGTCCTGCCGGACGTCGAGGGCATAGTTGAAGCAGGCGCGGGCGAAGGAGGAGATGGAAGAATCCAGGTTGTGGATGCCCTGCAGGATGCCCGGGCCCCTGAAATCGAAGATGGTTTTACGCTGCTCGGTCCCGTCTTCGCCGGTGAACACCAGCTCGGCCTTGCCCCTGCCGGGAACGGCCATCTCGGTATTGCGGTAGATGTCGCCGTAGGCGTGGCGGGCGATGGTGATCGGCTTTTCCCAGGTGCGCACGGTCGGCCGGACGCCCCTGACCAGGATGGGCGTGCGGAACACGGTGCCGTCCATCATGGCGCGGATGGTGCCGTTTGGGCTCTTCCACATCTGTTTGAGGCCGTATTCCTCCACGCGCTGGGCGTTGGGCGTGATGGTGGCGCATTTGACGGCCACGCCGTACTGTTTGGCGGCCAGGGCGCTGTCGACGGTCACCTGATCCTCCGTTTCGTCCCGGTGCTTCAGCCCCAGGTCAAAATATACCGTTTTCAGGTCAATATACGGGGATAAAAGGGTTTCCTTGATCTCCGCCCACAGGATGCGGGTCATCTCGTCTCCGTCCATCTCCACCAGCGGAGTTGTCATCCGAAGTTTGTCCATCATGTTTCATCCTTTCATGTATACATGTATACGGATTTTATTATATCAGCAGTGCGGCCAAACCGCAAGAAATACCCTGTTTTTTTACGGTATTCTTTTCCGTGCCCATAAAAGGCGCGCGTCCTGTTCCGATGCCGCCGCGGTCAAAAAGGGCGCCGGACTGAACCGGACGCCCCTTTGGACTGATTTTCATCGGAAACCGGCGCGTTCTGCGTTTTGACGCCGTCCGTCACTTGATCACCTTGAGCGCCTTGCGGTCGATGGTCAGGGCCACGAAGGCCAGGAACACCAGGCCTTTGATCAGCTGCTGGGTGGCGGAATCGTAGCCCAGCATGACCAGGCCGTTGTTGAGCACGGTGTACATCAGGGTACCCACGATGATGTTGGTAAAGCGCACCTTGGCGCCGCCGGTAATCGGCAGGCCGCCCAGAACCAGGGAAATCAGGATCTGGGTTTCAAGCTGGTTGCCCGCCGTGGACGTAATGGAACCGACCTTGATCACGTTGACGAAAGCAGCCAGGCCGGTCAGCGCGCCGGCGCACACAAAGGCAAGGAATTTGACCCGGTCGGTCCGCACGCCGGAGAATCGGGCGGCAGTCTCCCCGGAGCCGACGGCTTTGACGTCCACCCCGATGCGGGTGAACTGGAACAGGAAGAAGGCCGCCGCCAGCACGGCCAGGGTGATGGTGATCTTGATCCAGTCCTGGTCCAGGGCTTTGATGGCGGCGCTGGCCGGCACGGCGCTCTCGGTCGTCAGGTAGGCGCAGACGCCGCGGAACAGGTACATCGTGCAGATGGTGACGATGAAGCTGGGGAGCTTGAACTTCACGTGTACAAACCCGTTGACCGCGCCGATGGCCGCTCCCGTCAGGATGCCGCCCAGAATGGCCAGCGGGATGCTGACAAACGAGAGAGAGCTGATGACGATCGATGCGACGCCCAGGGTGGAGCCTTCCGTAAAGTCAATGGAGCCCAGGGTCATGATGAAAAAGACGCCGGTCGCCACAATGGCGGGGTAATAGACCTGGGAAAGGAGCAGGCGGATGCGCTTGGCGGTGAAGATCTTGCCCCCGGTGAGGATGTTCATGACGACGATGATCACCACCAGGCCGATAAAAGGCAGCAGGGCTTTCATGGTATCGCTGCCCAGGAATGCGCGGAGTCCGGACTGTTCCCGCTTGTTGCCGGTTGTTTTTTCCATATTCTCCGCCTCCTTACACCATTTTCCTGATCAGGTCTTCTTCATCCAGTTCCGGATCGCGGAAAAACTCCCCGCTGATCCATCCGTCCTTCATGACGAAGATCCTGTCGGACATACCGAGCAGTTCCGGAATTTCCTCCGAAATCATGATGATGGACTTTCCCTGCTCCCTGAGCTGCATCATCAGGGCGTAAATGGCCTGCTTGACTTTCACGTCAATGCCGCGGGTCGGGGAATCCAGCACGAGGATATCGCTGTTTTTGCCGATCCACCGGGCGAGGACAACTTTCTGCTTGTTGCCGCCGGACAGATCGGAGACGAACTGCTTGACGGACTGCATTTTGGTCTGCATCTGTTTTGCGTGCTGATCTGCAAAGCGGGTCAGCGTGGGGCCGAACAGCAGGTGGTGGCTGGCCAGCTCCTCCAGGGAGGGAAGGACCACGTTGTTCCGGATGGACTCGTTGAGGATGACGGATTCGTTGTCGCGGTCTTTGGAGGCGTAAGCGATCGAATGGCTGATGGCTGTCGGGATATCGTTGACGGCGGTGCCGTCCTTCAGCGTGACGGAGCCGGTCCGGTTCCAGGAAGCGCCGAAGATGGCTTTGCCGACCTCGTGCATGCCGCATTCAGACAGGCCGCCGAACCCCAGGATTTCGCCCTTATGCAGGGTAAAGCTGACGTCCCGGATCTCTCCCGGAACGGACAGGTGATCAACGGTCAGCACCACCTCGTCCGATACCGGGGTGCCGTAATCTGTGCGGTAGTAAGCCGAGCCGATCTCCCGGCCGACCATCAGGCGCTTTAAGTCGTCCTCGGTGACGTCGGCGGCGTTCACGGTGTCGATGTACTCGCCGTCCCGCAGCACGGAGATCGTATCCGTGCGGGCGAGCACCTCGCCCAGGTCATGGCTGATAAAGATCACCGAGCGGCCGTCCGCGCGGACATCGTCCATGATCTTGTACAGCTCCTGGCGGCCGTTCTGGGACAGGGCGGTGGTGGTTTCGTCGATCACCAGGATCTTGGGCTTCATGTAGGTCGCCTTGACGATTTCCACCAGCTTGCGGTCTTCGAAATTGTACTGGTCGATCATCGCCCCGGCCTTGATCCGGCCAAAGCCGTACGCATCCAGCAGACGCTGGGCTTCCCTGTTCATGGCCCTGCTGTTCTTGATGCCGTGGCGGATAAAGGGCTCCTCATGCCCCAGGAAAATGTTTTCGGCCACCGTCAGCCCGCTCAGGGTGCCCATTTCCTGCACGATGATGGAGATGCCCGCGTTGTTGGCCTGCACCTGGTTGCGGATATGCAGAGGCTCCCCGTCCAGGGTAAAGGTGCCGCCGCCGATGGTATAAATGCCGCACAGCATCTGGCTGAACGTGCTCTTGCCCGAGCCGTTTTCGCCGATCAGTCCGCGGACTTCCCCGGCCGCGATGGTCAGGGATACGTCGTTGACAGCGTGGGTGATGCCGAAGCGCTTGTCGATATGCTCGGCCACCAGGAGGGTTCTTTTTTCCATATCCGCCACCTCACTTTACCACGCTGCCCTTGCGGCCGCGGGCCGTCAGGGCGACGATCACCAGCAGGGCAGCCCCGGTCACCACGTTCTGGATGGTGGTGGGCGCGCCGAGGGCTACGAACCCGTTGAAAATCAGCGAAATGATAAACTCTCCGACCACGATGGCGGTGATGGGCTTGCCGTACTTGCGGAAGGCGATGCCGAAGAAGGTACCCATCAGGGGGGTAAAGTTCCGGCTCATCGTGCTCATGCCGGTAAGGGCCGTCATCGTGGTGCCGTAGGAGACGGTCAGGATGGCCATGACGCCGACAAAGAAGTGCAGGAGCATAAACCCGATCAGCTTGTACTTCTTGACGTTGATGCCCATGTTCCTGGCTGTGAACTCATTGCTGCCGATGGCGTTGCAGTAAGTGCCGATCTTTGTGTAGTTCAGGATAAAATACATCAGCAGGAAGGCCAGGCCCGCCAGAATGATGTTGCCGGGCGCGCCTGAGAAAAAGCGCAGGTCTTCGCCCAGGGTCTGCTTGACGCCCCCGGCGGCGAACACGGCAACGCTCTCAAAAATGAGCATCAGGCCGACGGTGACGATCATCGAAGGTACGTTCAGGCGGTTGTAAAGAAAACCGATCAGCAGGCCGATCAGCGTCCCGCAGCCCAGGCATCCGATCACAAAGCCGAAATAGCCCAGGTGCTTGGACAGGATCACGCCCACGATCGAGGAAAGCACGACGTTGGCGCCGACGGCAAAGTCGAACAGGCCCATGACCACGATAAAATACAGGCCGCAGCCGCCGACGGAATAAATGATGGAAGACTGCAGATACGAATACAGGTTGGCAGGGGAGCCGAAGTTGCCGGGCGTGAGAATTTTGAAAACCCCGTAAAAAAACAGCACCATGGCCGCCAGGAGGATAAAGCCATAGTATCTGCTGCCCTTGAGCTTTTCCAGTGTTTGTTTCATACGCTCTTCTTCCTATCTTCAAACAGAAAGTCTTTTCAAAAGAAAGTCCCGGGGAGGGGCTTTTCCGCGCCTGACGGCCGCCGCCTCCCCGGGCGAAGCTGATTTACTTGGTGTGGCGGGCAACCACGTCCTCGACGCACAGGGCGGCGCAGGCAGCGGCCAGATCGTCGTAGGACAGGCCGGCCAGGTTCACGATTTCATCCTGGTAGTAGGGCAGCTCGGTGCCGGTGAAGTACCGGGCATAGTTGGCATAGTCTTCGGGAGAAGCAACGAACATGTAGGGGAAGACCATGTTGTAGAAGCCGTCTTCCGAAGTGGCGTAATTGCCCTTGATGGCGTTGTAGACCATCAGGAAGGCGAAGAACGGGTCGGCATAGTGGCCGCCGGATTCGGCAGCCATCGCGCCGGTCTGGAGCTTCACATCCAGGTCAGGCAGGAAGTCGGTGGAGACCACGGCGATCTTGCCGGTCAGGCCCTTGGCTTCGATGCCGGCGATGGCGCCCAGCAGGGTGTCGCCGCCGCCGCCCGCAACGATCAGCGCGTCGATGTCGGGGTTGGCGTCGATGATGGCTTCAGCGGCCTGACGGCCGGTGTCGGTGGTGGTGCGGCCGTACTGGGGATCCAGCATGACCATCTGATCGTCCGGATGCGCCTCGTTCCATTCGGCAACGCCGGCCTTGTAGCCTTCCCAGCGGCCCAGGAACGTGGCATCGCCGGGCTCCCAGCCTTCCAGGCCGATCTTGCGACAGCCCTTTTCGCCCAGGATGGTGACCAGGGTCTTGCCGTTGTCAAACTCGGATTCATGGACGGCGCCCACATAGTATTTGGAAGCGCAGGCCTGGGCGTACTCGTCGGGGTTGGCGTCCTTGTCGATGACGCGGAAGAACTGGGCCACATAGACTTCGTTCTCGTCGCAGGTCTTGATGACGGAACCCATTTCAGCGGAGGCGGAGTTGCAGATGATGATGCCGTCGCAGTCGGCCAGGGCCAGGGTTTCGGCGGAAGCGGTCACCTGCTCGGAGATGTGCGCCTGGTCGACCCACTGGGTTTCCACGCCCAGGGCTTCGGCGGCGGCGTCAATGATGCGTTTGCATTCGCTGCCCAGCGTATCGGTGGAACTCCAGATGGAGATGCCGATCTTGATCTTGTCTTCCGCGTGTACGGAGACGGCCAGGCTCAGCAGCATGGCAGCGGCCAGGAAAAGCGCAATGATCTTTTTCATGAAATATCCTCCTTGTTTGATGGGCTCTGCCCCCGCCCCGCGCTCACAGCAGGCGACCCGGAACGCGGACCGGGAACTTTTGCCATTTTTGACATTATATCAGCATACAGTATGCCGCGTCAAGAATCTTTGCCGTCCCAGGTCCGCCCTTATTTCATCGTTTTCCGCATCACCAGCAGCACGCCGATCATGACGATCATCGAAACAGGCAGAACGATCATCCAGTTGGGCACCAGACCGGCAAAGATGTAGGCCGCGAAACTGACCCCCGCGGCGGTCAGGGCGTAGGGCAGCTGGGTGGAGACGTGGGTCACATGGTCGCACTGGGCCCCGGCGCTGGCCATGATGGTGGTATCCGAAATCGGGGAGCAGTGGTCTCCGCAGACGGCGCCGGCCATGCAGGCGCTCACGCAGACGACCCCGAGCGGGGCGGTCAGCGGGAATACGCTCAGGGTGATCGGGATCAGGATGCCGAAGGTCCCCCAGCTGGTGCCGGTGGCAAAGGACAGGCCGCAGGCGATCAGGAAGATGACGGCCGGCAGGAAGGAGCGGAAACCGCCCGCAGAGCTTTTGACCAGGGCTTCCACGTACTGTTTGGCGCCCAGGCTGTCAGTCATGGCCTTGAGGCTCCAGGCAAAGGTCAGGATCATGATGGCGGGGACCATCGATTTAAAGCCTTCGGGGATGCAGGCGGTGATTTCCTGAAAGGACAGGACACGGCGAAGCAGATAATAGACTGCCGTGATCACCAGCGTGACGGCCGAGCCCAGCATCAGGCCGACCGAGGCATCGGTGTCCGAGAAAGCGGTCACGAAATCCTTGCCTTCAAAGAAACCGCCGGCGTAGACCATCCCGGTGACGCAGGAAAGGATCAGCACAATAATCGGAAGCACGAGGTCCGGCACCCGGCCTTTCGGGTTGCCGCCCCCGTCCGCGGCCTCTGCCAGACCCTTCATACCGGAGAAGACATCGCCCTTTTCCTTTGCGTTTTTCTCATGCCTGGCCATAGGGCCGAAGTCCGTCTGGGTCAGGGCGAGGAAGATCATCATCACCAGGGTCAGGATCGCGTAAAAGTTGAACGGGATCGCTTTGATAAAAAGCTCCAGGCCGTTCCCATCCTCCACATAGGAGGATACGGCGGCTGCCCACGAGGAAACCGGGGCGATGATGCACACCGGGGCGGCGGTCGCGTCGATCAGGTAGGCCAGCTTCGCCCGGGAGATCCTGCTCTTGTCCGACACCGGCCGCATGACGGAACCGACAGTGAGGCAGTTAAAATAGTCGTCGATAAAGATCAGCACCCCCAGGCCGACCGTAGCCAGCTGCGCCCCGGCCCGGGACCTGATCCGGGAAGAGGCCCAGCGGCCGAACGCGGCGGACCCGCCCGCCTTGTTCATCAGCAGGACCAGGATGCCCAGGATCACCAGGAAGACCAGGATGCCCACATTGTACGGGTCCGACAGGGAAGCGACAATTCCGTCGCTGAAAATGTGTGTGAGCGTGCCCTCAAAGCTGAAACCTGAATACAGCAGACCGCCGGCGATGATGCCGGCGAACAGGGAGGTATAGACCTCTTTGGTGATCAGCGCCAGGGCAATGGCGATCAGCGGCGGCAGCAGGGACCAGAAAGTCCGGTAAAAATGCGGCGCAGTTCCGCCCTCTTCCGCGAGCGCGGAAAAAGCAAAGGTCATGCCCAGCATGACAAAGAGGCAGACGAGCAGGGGGATGAATCGTCCGGTCCGTCGGGTTCTCATGGCGCTGCTCCTTTCAGGAACTGGCCGAAACAGCTGAACGGAGCCATGGCTCCAAAGCTTCAGCGGCCTGCGGGAACATTATAACACATTCCGTTCCGGGGCTCTTCCCCTCCGGCTGTCCCGCCCTGTTTTTCTTCTGTATTTGAGCGGGGTGAGGCAGCAGTCCGCCGGAACACCGGGCGACGCCCGGCGGACGGGACGGTATCGGTTATCATTCCTCCCCGAGGATCTCCCGGAGGACCTCCGCGAACGCGGCGTCATACGCTTCCTGCTCCGTTTTGCGCAGGGCCGGGTCGAGCCTTTCGATCTTTTCAGAGCGGATCCAGCGCAGCTGACGCGCGGCCTTCTCCGTCTTGACGGCCGCCTGGGTGAAGGCCGGCCCGATCAGAAGCAGCCTGAGGGCGTCCTCCGGTTTCAGGAATCCGCTGCTGATGACCCCGAAGGTTTCAAAAATCGTATCGTTGGCGATCGGCCCGATGACGGCGTCCGCCTGAAGGCCGTCCCGGGCCCGGCGGTTTTCAAAAATATACCGGAACCACGCCTCGTCCCGGACAAACCGGTGAATCAGCAGGCCGTCCTCTTCCAGTTCGTACTCATTGACCACGGCGTCCGGAACGGCCCATCGGACAGCGAAATCCAGGTCCGGGGTCAGATAAAAACCCTGTCCGAAATCGGCATTCTTCCGTCCCCTGAAAAGATCCGGCTCCCGGATTTCCTCACGGCCTGTATGATACAGTTTCACTTTCTTTTCCCCGCCGCTCAGTATTTCATCACCAGCCTGGCCATCCGGCCGGCGGCTTCGGTCACCCGGCCGCCCAGGGCGCGGCGGGCTTTTTTGAGTTCCTCCCGGATCGGGATGCCCTGGGGGCAGTGCTTTTCACAAGCTCCGCAGCCCACGCAGCGGTAGGGGGAGGTCGGATCCTTCCGAAGGGCGGTGCACATGAAATACTCCCGCAGCCCCACGGCCAGGCCGTCCGTATACCGCCGGTTCCAGGCGGCGAAGGTACCGGGGATGTCCACCCCTTTCGGGCAGGGCATGCAGTAGCGGCAGCCTGTGCAGCCGACCTTCATCCTGGCGCTGATGGCCTGTATGACGTCCGCCAGCAGCTGTTTTTCTTCCGGGCCGAATTCGCCCGCCCGGGCTTCGGACGCGGCGCGGCAGTTTTCGGCCACCATTTCCTCCGAGTTCATGCCGGACAGGACGCAGGTCACTTCCTTCTGGTCCCACAGCCAGCGGAAGGCCCACTCCGCCGGGCTGCGCTTCACGGGGGATTCGTCAAACAGGCGCCGGGCTTCCCGGGGCAGGTTGCTGACCAGCTTTCCGCCCCGGAGCGGCTCCATGATGATGACCGGCAGGCCTTTTTCCGCCGCGTGAAGGAGGCCCTTCCGGCCGGCCTGGGTGTTCTCGTCCAGGTAATTGTACTGGATCTGGCAGAAATCCCAGTCAAAGCTGTCCAGCAGGGTGCAGAACATCTCCGCGTTCCCGTGGTAGGAAAAACCAACCTGCCGGATGATCCCGGCCTTCTTTTTTTCCGCCAGCCATTCGGGGACGCCGATCTCCGTCAGCCGCTCCCAGCTCCTGACGTCGTTGAGCATGTGCATCAGGTAGTAATCGACATGGTCCGTCCGGAGCCTGCGGAGCTCCTCGGCGAAATACTTTTCCGCGCTGTCCCGGTTTTTGAGCAGGTAGTGCGGGAGCTTGGTGGCGATGTTCACCTGGTCCCGGATCCCGTTGCGGTCAAGAATCTCGCCCAGGGCGGCCTCGCTGCCGGGGTAGATATAGGCGGTGTCATAATAATTGACCCCCGCGCGGAACGCGGCCAGGATCTCTTTTTCGGCCTTTTCCAGGTCGATCCGCCCGCCGCTCTGGGTAAAACGCATGCACCCGTACCCCAGCACGGAGATCGGGCGGCCGGTCCGGTCGTTTCTGTACTGCATCATATTCCTCCATAATGATATGATTTATATGGCCGGGCTCCGGCCGGTCCGGAACGGCTGCGGCGCCGTTCTGCTGGATGGATCATGCATCAAACAGGTTGAAGCCCTTTTCGTACGCCGTCCTGAGGTGCCTGTCCCGGTTTTGCTCCCGCAGCTCATTTTCCCTTGACGTACAGTCGAACACGACAAATTCGGCCTGTTTCACGCGGTCAGCCAGCCTGTCGCCCAGCATGACCTTTTTCATGCTGTCCAGGATGCCGGTTTCTTCCAGCCGCTCCAGGGAATTGCCGGCGGAGCACAGGATCAGCCCCTTTTCCAGGGTTTTCATGGTTCTTTCGCCGTACGCAAAGCCATACGACCATACCCGGTCAAACCATCCGACCAGCTTCGCCGGGGTTTCCGACCAGAACACCGGATAAATAAAGACAACCGCGTCCGATGCGTTGATCTTCCGCTGCTCGGCCCGCACGTCCTCCGCCGGTTCCGGCGCATTCCTGTAGTAAGCGTCCCGGAGGTATTCCGCCTCGCTCATGTCCGTTCTGAAATTCATTTTGTACAGATCCGAAACGACGGCCTCGTGGCCCGAATCCGCGATTCCCTGCAGAAAGGCGTCCCGGATGCACCCGGTCATCGAATCCTCCGACGGATGGCAGTAGACGATCAGCGCTTTCATCGCGTTCTCCTTTCCGTCCGGGAAAAACCGAACCAAAGCGGGAGGTGCGTCCGGCCGCGTTTCCGGACGGGATCCTTCCGGGATATCCGGCATCAATCATCAGACGGAGCGGGCCATGCCAGACGCCGGGTTGTTTTCTTCCCGTGAATCATACCACAGCGCGGCCCTTTTTTCAATTCTTTTCCGGCGGACCGCCGGCAGGCGTTCCCGCGGATCCCTTTTTCATGGGACAATATTCCTTGACAATTCCCTTCGAAACCATATAATAAAATCAGACGGACCGGCGGGAAAACAGGCATGCCGCTTGCCCAGGTCCGGCACGGTGCGTTCCGGAAGATCAGCCGGAGGGAATGACTGACATGTGCTTCAAACGCAATGAGGAAAAACACAAACCGAATGACGATTACGGCGCGGTGGTCAGCCGGCTGCTCAAGTATCTGTACAAACAGCTGAAAGCGGGTCAGCCGCCCGAGCCGGAAATGCTCCGGCATGACAGCAGGCTCTGCATGATCAACGAATACTACTGGGAATACATCATCGTCAGCATGCAGGAACAGGGCCTGATCCGCGGGCTGGTAAAAAACGAAGACCGGAATGAGTATGAAAACCTTCCGGATCAGCTGAAGAATGTTCAGATCACGCCCGACGGCATCACGCTGCTCGTCAATACGGCCAACCGTGTCAACCAGATATTCAAGGGACTGTTCAAACTGGGGTGAGGGTATTCGTATGGATATGGATATTTTACTGGGTCTGCAGTCCTTCAGGAACGGCGGCGGAGCTTTCCTGAACGACTTTCTGTCAAAAATGACGTTCCTGGGGGAACTGAATACCGCCATCGTCATCATGGCGGTCCTGTACTGGGCGGTCAGCAAGGAGCTGGGCACCTATCTGCTGATGGGCTGGAGCGGCAACCGCCTGGTCAACGGCGTGCTCAAAGTGACGGTCTGCGCCTACCGGCCGTGGATCAGGGACGCGCGGATCATTCCGTACGGCAACAGCATGACCACGGCGACGGGATATTCCTTCCCCAGCGGTCATTCCATGAACGCCTCCACGGTGTTCGGCGGCGGCATGGTCCGGAAAGATATGCCGGCGGCGCTGCGGGTGATCCTCGGGATCATCCTGGTGCTGGTCGGGTTCAGCCGGCTGTACCTGGGCGTCCATACGCCCCAGGACGTGCTGGTCGGCTTCCTCGCGGGCTGCCTGGTGATGTGGCTGACCGTCCGGCTGATGCGCTGGGTGGAGGCCCATCCGGAAAAGGACTGGATGGTGGTCTGCATCGGCCTCGGGCTGGCGGCCGCCGTGGCGGTCTACGCCGCTGTCAAGTCCTATCCGGCCGACTATGACGCGGCCGGCAAGCTGATCGTGGACGGGGCGAAAATGGCGAACGACACCTTCAAGGGCGTCGGCTGGAGCGCCGCCTTCCTGATCGGCTGGATTCTGGAGAGGCGGTTCGTCGGTTTTGCGACCGATATTCCCCTGACGCGGAAGCTTACGCGGGCGGCTGGCGGTCTGCTGGGCTACTATGCCTTCAGCCTGATCCTGGTGCCCCTGGTCAAATCCTGGATCCCCGGCCCGGCCGGCACCATCGTGTCCTGCTTTATCCAGATGTTCTTCGTGTCCTTCCTCTTCCCCTGGTGCTTCCATCGCCTGGAAAAGGCGGGCGCACAGCCCGAAGCCGCGCCGGCCCGGGCCGCAGACTGATCAGAAACCGGATATACCGCCAACGGGGCTGCCGCGGACATCACACCGCGTCAGCCCCGTTGTTCTTCTGCTGATTTACGTCCGGAACATGTGGAGAACGGGGATGGATTTTGCGCCGGTCCCTGCTGTTCACTTCAGCAGACTGCCCGGCAGCCGGGACGCGGCATGGCTCAGTCGGCAGTCCCTTGTGGTCGGAACATCAAACGCGCGGCGGCATGGCTCAGTCGGTAGGACACCTTGGTAGGAACTTCAAACCGACACGTGGTGGCATGGCTCAGTCGGTAGTACCAGGCGGTACAAACCATCGAATCCAGAATGTAGATGTTGACGGAGTGCTGGCAAGCCGTTAACACCGATGACCAGAAGCCTCAAGCAAATTTCCGGACGATTTGCGAGAGTTGCCAGAAATGTTCGGAACAAGGTCGCATGGCTCAGTTGGTAGAACCCACTGGTCAAGTTGTCAGACTGCCGGTTCATGAGTATCTCAAGTGACCGGCCCACCGGTAGACAAGACCAACAAGCGCAGGAAGCTGAAATGACCGAACGATTTCAGCGGATAAGGCTAAAAAGTTCGGAATAAGGTCGCATGGCTCAGTTGGTAGAGCACATCGTTCACATCGATGGGGTCACAGGTTCGAGTCCTGTTG
>JBGUJG010000093.1:0-66322 GCA_045113695.1 Christensenellales bacterium | reverse complement strand
GACGTTCCGCTTAGGAGGCGGACCCTCTATCCTGCTGAGGTACGGGACCATGCTCTCGAAAGTCCTTATTTTTCAAGGCTTCCGAGGTTTCGGTGACTGTTCACCGTAGAGGTTAGGGTGCCTTTTTCTAATCAGGGAAGGTCGATTTCTAATCAGCTTTTCTAACTTTGGCGGTAGGACATTTTCCCACACGCTGATTTTGACCTTGCTGGGTAAGGGTGTCGGAGTAACTGGGAAACCGGGTCACTTCCGAACGCTGTTCTCGTTTTCAGTTTCCGGATAAGCGGTAGTCGGCCTACTTCTTAGGAGGCGGACCCTCTATCCTGCTGAGGTACGGGACCATGTCCTCGAAATCCTTATTTCACAAGGCTTTCGAGCTTTTCGATCTTCCTGACCGAGGGGAGTAATCCGGGCTTTCCGCGTTAGCTGTCTAACTGCGGGCGGCGTGTTCGACTTTCACGAGCCCTTCATCTTCCGCCTGATGTTAGCAGTTTGGCGGTAGCTCTGGGAGGGAAAATCGGACGAAATCAGGGGAAATCTTGCTATCCGGTCGCTCAATTCAGGCGGCAGTCCGACTTCTTATTAGGAGGCGAACGCTCTATCCTGCTGAGCTACGGAGACAAAAAACGGGAAGCGCGGTCTGTAAGCCGAGTTCTGTTTTGATGACCATCTATCTACGCGCATCGTCGCCGATGCGCTCCAGCGATACTGCGGAGGCGGACGGGCAGCCCTTGTGCCTCCTCATCTTGCACCGGATGGGGTTTACATGACGGACGAGTCGCCAGGCCGCCGGTGCGCTCTTACCGCACCTTTCCACCCTTACCAAATCGCTTTGGCGGTATCTCTCTGTTGCACTTGCCTTGGAGTCGCCTCCACCAGCCGTTAACTGGCATCCCTGCCCTGTGGTGCTCGGACTTTCCTCATTCCTTTTCCGGAAACCCGGAAAAGGCCCGCGGTCATCCAACCGCCTTACCCGTGGGCTATTGTACAACAGATTTTTCGTTTCGTCAAATGGAAACTGACGGATTTTTATCTCCTGGCAAATGAAAAGAACGGCGAGCCGGTATACTCCCGCAGGAGTACTTCCCTGGAAACCACCGTGCCGTTCCCGTCCAGGCGCAGGCGGTTCCTGCGGACATGGCGGTTGCTGCGGCCCGGGCGGAACATCGGATCCATCATCAGGAAACCGTCTTCCCGGACGCCGTTCACCAGCACGATAT
Organism: Christensenellales bacterium; assembly: GCA_045113695.1. Taxonomy (GTDB): domain Bacteria; phylum Bacillota; class Clostridia; order Christensenellales; family Aristaeellaceae; genus UBA4246. The sequence continues at coordinate 65,102 of JBGUJG010000093.1, read as the reverse complement.
GATTCTGACGGCCATGCTGTGCGCCGTCAGCCGCTCCGTCCCGGCAGACAGGGATCAGCAGCCAGGGAGCCCGGCCGTCCTTCGGGCGGAGGAGATCCTCACCGATCTCCTGTTCTTTTTTTACCCGGAGGGAAAACCTCCCGGCAAGCGCTCCGCAGTATACCGGGAACAGAGCGCCCGTGCAGTCTTCCAGCCCGCATTCCGAGGCAAAGCGGAAACACTCCTCCGGCGGAAAGCACAGGTCTAGCATTCCCTCCACCAGCATGGAAGACGCGCAGCAGCACGAAATGATCTCTTCCCTTTTTTCCGGCCGGAACGAGGCGGACAGCGGCAGTGTGTGGTAATCCATCTGACAATAGAACGGATGCGTCATGTTCGTTCCTTTCTTTCCGAGTATCAAAAAAACGAGATATCTACAAAAGTTCTATATGCCAATTCTTGTCTGTTTAATATATTCTGTATGGTTCCGAAAATTCCTGCCGGAATGAAAAAATTTTTGATTTTTTTCTGTTTGTCTTTATTCTGCTGGTCAAAACCGGGATTCCGGTATAGAATGATGGCAGGCCTGCCCGGAAGCAGGACAATCCGCCCGGGGCGCCGGGCTCCCGGCACCGCACATTTTCGACCACTCACCCAAAGGACTGAATCACATGCTGAAAATTACTCGGGAACAGGCCGGACAGTTCATGCTCTGCAAGCAGGGACTGCTGGGAAAGCACCGGTTTTCCGGCAAACAGGGTGCGTACGACTATATCCGCCAGGCGGGCTGCATCCAGTATGACCCGGTGGACGTATGCGGCAGGAACGCCGAACTGACCCTGCAGTCCCGTGTGAAAGGCTTCACAAAGGAAGCACTGGCCGATCTTCTGTACAAAGACCGCCTCCTGGTGGATTACAGCGACAAGGAACTGTCCATCTGGCCGGCAGAGGACTGGCCGTACTTTTCCTCCTATCGGGAAAAAAGCATGGCGCACGGGGCATCCTTCTCCGGCATGGCGGAACTGGAAGAGCAGGCTGCCGCCTATATCCGGGCGCACGGCCCGGTCAGCAGCGATACCCTGCCGATCGGAGGCAGCATTTACTGGCACTCCTCCATGCACTGGAGCGGCAACTGGGACCGGAAATCCCCGGCCGCCAGGTCGGTCCTGGAGCAGCTGTATACGGACGGGATCCTGCTGATCCACCATAAGAGCGGGTCCCGCAAGTTTTATGACCTGGCTGAAAGATACCTGAGCCCTGAACTGCTGACGGCGCCCAGCCCCTGCGCAGACGAGGCCGCTTTCATCCGGTGGCGGGTGCGAAGGCGGATCGGCGCTGTAGGCCTTATGTGGAACAGGCGGTCGGACGCCTGGCTGGGCATCGGCATGACGGCGCAGCAGCGGGACGAAGTCTTTGATGCCCTCGAAACCCAGGGCACGATTCTCCGGGCAGAGACGGAAGGTATCCGCACGCCGCTGTATTTTCCCGAGGAGGATCTGCCGCTGATGGAGGCCGTCCTGAACGGCACGGCGGATATCCGGCCGAGGCTTGAATTCCTGGCCCCGCTGGATCCGATGCTGTGGGACAGGAAGCTGATCGAAGCACTCTGGGACTTCCGTTATTCCTGGGAAATTTACACGCCGGCTGAAAAGCGGAAATACGGCTACTATGTCCTGCCGATGATTTACGGCAGCCGTTTTGCCGGGCGGGCGGAGGCCGCCGCGGACAGAAAAACCGGCACGCTGACAGTCCGGAACGTCTGGTATGAAGCAGGCGTGAAGCGGACCAAGGGGCTGGACCGTGCGGTCGGCGGCGCCTTCCTCCGCCTGGCGCGGTTCAACGGCTGCAGCCGGATCGAACGGCTGGATGAATGAAAAAAGGCCGCCTGTCCTGCGGCCGCAGATATTCCCGGAATGCTACCGCCCGCCGGCTTTCTGAAAAACGGCGGGCGGATACATGTTTTAAGGCAGATCCATGATGCAGATGATGTCGCTGACGGCCCTTCCCCCATGGTACGGGTGGGAAATGATCTCCCCGTTCAGCCACATGGCGGCGGACTGGCCGCCGTCCAGGTTGTAAGCCTGGGTGAGGCCCAAGTGCTCGGCCAGTTGAGCCAGCTGGGTCATCGTCAGGCCTTTGTTGGTCTGTCCGTCCGCGCCTTTGGTGCCGCGCCCGTCCACCTGGATCAGGCAGTAATGGCCGGGCTCATAGTAGCCGATCACCGCACGCGGGTTGGCGGGAAAGACGCCGGTTACGAAAGAGGTCAGGGCTTTGCCGTTTTCATCCAGCAGGGCCGGGCCGAACAAAAAGCCCTGCCAGACGGAGCCTTCCATGGCCCGGATATCCTGTTCCGTCAGGTCTTTTCCGGAAAGGATCCGCATGACGCCGTCCGTGCCGATCACGCAGAGCTCGCGCTTTCGGTTGCGGGAAGCCCGGAGCAGAACGCCGTTTCCGAACACCGGCCCCTGGGAGAGGCTGCGGCTGTTATCCCCCGTCAGTGCAAGCATGGCGCCTTCGTCTTCGGCAATGGCGGAAATCTTCCGGCTCCTTGCGCCCCACTGCCCGCCGCCGTATCCGCGGCGGAGCTGGGACAGGTCTTTTAAATAGATGTCGGCGGTAAAAACGTCCGAATCCAGAAAACGCTCCCGGATGACGGAAACATACAGGCTTTCGCTCCGGTAGACCCAGCCGTCCCACCCCGGGGTTTCGCCCGGCTGCAGAAACCTGCCCGGAAAACGGCCCTCAAAACTGCCCTGTCCCAGGGCAGCACCGGGCAGAACAGCCAGACAGAACAGCAGGCAGCACAGGCGACGGGAACGTAAACTCATGACTGCTTTTCCTTCTGGGCGTCCGCCATCAGCTGGTCGCGGATATAGCCGGCCAGGATATCGACGATCTTGGCGTTTTTCCCGCCCCGGGCGACGATCACGTCGGCGTCATGGATGTAGTTGCGGATGTAGCGGTCGTACATCGGTTTGACGGTGGACAGGTACTGCGCGGCGATGTTGTCGATCTCGCGGCCGCGTTCCTTGATATCCCTGGAAATTCGGCGCAGCAGGCAGATATCCGGCTCGACGCTGATATAGAGCTTCAGGTACATTTTATCGCACAGGCGCTTGTCATAGAAGGCGTGGATGCCTTCCACGATCAGCACGTCCGTCGGATAGACCAGGATACCGTCGTCCGCTCGGGCATGCTGGGAGAAATCGTACAGCTTCCGTGAAATCGGTTTTCCCTCCAGCAGCGTGCAGATGTCCTGATACAGCAGGTCGTGGTCAAAGATAAATGGCTCGTCATAGTTCAGCCGGCAGCGTTCCTCAAAGGTCATGTCCGGATGGTTCAGATAGTACCCGTCCTGATGGATCACGATGACAGGCACCCCCAGGTCCCGGATCAGCTCCTCCGCCAGGGTGGTTTTGCCGGAGCCGCTGGCCCCGCATATTCCGATAAACAGCATGTTCAGCCTCCATCATCGTATGAAAAAGAGGCCATCGCGGCAAAACTGCCGCAACAGCCCGGAAACTTCAGTCAGATCAGTTCAGCATCTCGCCCTCGTTCTCCACCGAGACGTCTTCCACGCTGCGGATGGCCCACCGGGCGACCACCATGGTCATCTTTTCTCCGCCGACGATCAGGGTGATGGTATCGTCCTTGATGCTGGCGATCGTGCCGTAGATGCCGCCGATGGTGCAGATACGGTCGCCCTTCTTAAGCGCGTCCAGCATCTCCTTGGTTTTCTTTTCCTTCTTTTTCTGCGGACGGATCAGGAAGAAATAGAACACCACAAACAGGACCACCATGGAAAGACCCATGGAAATCAGGGAACCGACGCCCGCGCTCGCGTCATAGGGACCGGCTGCGGCGCCGTTCGCACCGGCCGCACCGGCAGCCCCGGTCGTCGCTTCCGCCGCGAAGAGGCTCAGGTTCCGAAACAGATCGATCATAAAAGCATGTACCGCCTTTCCTTGCATCCGCCGGTCAGGTCCGGCGGGTTTCGTTTGATTATAGCAAAAATCCCCCCGATTGTAAACCATAAAAATCGGAGGGATTCCGCATCGGTCAGCGCGGGCGTCTTATCTCTTGGCCTGCTGCTTCATCATCCGCAGCAGGCGGCCGCCGGCCAGGCCGGCAACGGCCATGCAGATCACCAGCTCGGGCACCAGGTAGGCGCCGTTGTAGATGACGCTGTACACAAACGGCGCCTGGCCCTCCACCGGATAAGCAGCCACCCACATCAGTCCGGCAATCACGGCGGAAGCGGCGCGGCCCAGCACCGCAATGCCCATGGCGGGCAGCAGGCTGAAGCGCTCCGGATCCCGGGCGACAAAGAAAGCCAGCACGGCCAGCGCGGCCAGCAGCACGGCATACAGACCCCAGATGGACGGATAACCGATGATCATCAGGACCAGCAGGACGGCAGAAAGGCCGATCGTCAGCCAGACCTGCCAGCCCTGTTTTGTGTACCGGTACAGGCCGGCCAGGCCCAGCGCCGCGAAGGCGATCAGGTAGTCAAAGATCACCTGCCAGACGGACAGGAAATCCCCGCCCTGCAGGTATTGAAGCACCCCGTAGATCAGGCCCGCGGCGACGCCCGGCCCCGCGCCGAACGCCGCGGAAAAAAGCATCAGCGGCAGCATGCTGGCCGGGGTGATGGAGCCGCCCTGCGGCATCCGGAACACCCGGATATAGCTCAGCACAAAGCCCAGGGCAATCGCGATCGCCCCGTACGCGACAGTCTGGGCGGTCCAGGCCTTCCTGCCCCGGCAGATGACGAACAGGATCGCTGCCAGGGCCGCCAGGCCGATGATCATGCCCCAGAATCTGATGTCCGCGTTCAGCAGTTTTTTAAACAGCGTGTCGGTTACGTAATTCGTTTTTTCCGCCTCTTCCGCCAGGGCGGGGACAAACAGGAAATCCATACAAAGCCTCCTTAGCGTTCCGATCAGTCAAAACCCCCCGCGTCCGGAACGCAGGGGGCATAAACCTTTTCAGGTGGAAAAAGGCGTTTCCGCTTCCCTACGGTAGGATGATCTACACAGGTTCCAAGGGTCGGGCGAAGCCCTCTCAGCATCCGGAGACCGGACGCACCCCCAGCGGGATGTTTGATTGTCAGTCCTTATTATAGGCATTCAGCCGGAAATGTCAAGCAAAACGTGCAGAAAAACTGATTTCCGCTCAGCGGGCAAGCGATTCCGTCCTGCGGCGCGCGCGGACCGCGTGCGGGAAAGCCGTCCGGGCGCGGCGTTCCGCAGGCGCTTCCGTTTCCTTCTCGGAAACGGGGCAGTCCGTCCGTCTGAGCGATTTTTCCCGCCTGAGCAGATGGGCCATCTTGATTTTGTACAGGCTCAGCAGCAGGGCGTCCGCAGCAACCCAGGCCGCGGGGCTGGCAAAGCAGGCGGCGGTAAACCCAAACCGGCCCACCAGCAGGGAGGCGACTGCCACCCGGCCGATCAGCTCGAACACGCCGGCCAGCATGGCCTCCCGGGAATAGCCCAGCCCCTGCAGGGAGTTTCGGTAAATGAAGATCAGCAGCAGGGAGGGGAAGAAGAAACCGTCGATCAGCAGATACTGCGCCGTGAGCCGGAGCACCTCCGTTTCGGACGGGCTGACAAAGAGCATGGCCAGCGTGCGGCCGAAAAAGCCCAGCACCGCGCAGGACAGGACGCTGTACAGCAGTCCGATCCCCGTCATCTGCCGGATCCCGGCGCGGACGCGGCTGATGTTGCCGGCGCCAAGGTTCTGGCTGGAAAAAGTCGCCATGCCGACGCCGAGGGCATCCATCGGGCAGGTCAGGATATTGTGGACACGGGCGGCGGCCCCGACGGCCGCCACGGCGTAAACGCCCAGCCCGTTGACGGCCGCTGTCATGATGACGCTGCCGACCGCGGTGATCGAAAACTGAAGCCCCATCGGCAGCCCGTTTTTGAGCAGCCTGCCGGCGTATCCGGCGTCCGGTTTCCATTCGTCCCCGTGCGGGATCAGCTGCGGGAAACGCCTCACCATGTAGATCAGGCACAGGATCCCCGAGATCAGCTGGCTGCACAGGGTCGCCCATGCCGCCCCCGCGACGCCCATGCGGAGGACAGAGATGAAAAGCACGTCCAGCACGATGTTGATCAGGCAGGACAGGATCAGGAAAAACAGCGGCGTCCGGCTGTCCCCCACGGCCCGGAGGATGCCAGCCAGCATGTTGTACAGCATCGTCACGGCCATGCCGGTAAAGATCACGTGGATGTAGTCATACTCATAGGCGTACAGCGCTTCGGGGGTCTTCAGCAGCGTCAGCAGATCGTCCGTCAGGAAAAACATCAGCGCCGTCAGCACGGCCGTCAGCGCCAGCCCCAGCCACAGGCAGTGGGCCACGGCGCGGCGGACGCCCGCCATGTCCCCGGCGCCGAAATCCTGCGCGGCGGGGATCGCGAAGCCGGAGCAGAGCCCCAGCACGAAGCCGATGATCAGGAAGTTGAGCGAGCCTGTGCCGGAGACGCCGGCGAAGGCCTCCGTCCCCATGAAGCGGCCCACGATCATGCTGTCCGCCATGCTGTACAGCTGCTGGAACAGGTTGCCCACCAGAAGTGGCAGGCAGAACAGGGATATTTTACGGGCAGGAGAGCCCGAAAGCAGATCGGTCATTCAAAAAAGTCCTCTTTTCTCCGCCCGTTCGGGCAGAAGAGAGATTGTACACCTTTTTTCCTGATTGTCAATCCGCCGGTTCCGGCAGAATTTCGGCCGGATAAACCGTTTTCTATTTCTCCTCCATGATGTGATCCCATCCCTGGGCGATGATCGTGCGGACATGATCGTCGGCCAGGGAATAGAAAACGCTCTTTCCCCGCCGCCTGGCGCGCACCAGGCCGGAGGATTTCAGCATTTTGAGCTGGTGGGAAATGGCGCTCTGGGTCATGCCCAGGGTTTCCGCCAGGTCGCACACGCAGACTTCCGCTTCAAAGAGGACGAACAGGATCCGGATGCGGGTGGTGTCCCCGAAAATTTTGAACAGCTCCGCCAGGTCCTGCATGTCGTTTTCGGCAGGCAGCTTTTCCCGCACCAGCTTCACCAGGTCATTGTGGATGATGTTCTCTTCACAGCACTCGACGCCCGTGTCAAAACGCTCGCTCATGATGTTCCCGTCCTTTACCATTTTCTGTACAGCAGGATCCTGACCGCGTTCAGCACGGCCAGCACCATCACGCCCACGTCGGCGAATATCGCAGCCCACATGTTGGCCGCGCCCAGGGCGCCCAGCAGCAGGCACAGGGCCTTGACCCCGATCGCGAACCAGATGTTCTCCCGGACGATCCGAAGACAGGTGCGGGCGATCCGCACGGCGGTGGAGATTTTCCGGGGGTCATCGTCCATCAGCACGACGTCCGCCGCCTCGATGGCCGCGTCGGACCCAAGGGCCCCCATCGCGATGCCGACGTCCGCCCGGGACAGGACCGGGGCGTCGTTGATGCCGTCGCCAACGAAGGCCAGCTTGTCCTTCCCCGTTTGGGCGGCCAGCAGGGCCTCGACCTGCTCCACCTTCTGGTCCGGCAGGAGCTCCGCTTCCACCCGGTCGATGGAAAGCGTCCGGGCGATCTCCTCCGCAGCGGCCCTCCGGTCGCCGGTCAGCATGACAGTCTGGCGGACGCCGGCCTGCTTCAGGCTTTCGATGGCTTCCTTCGCTCCGGGCTTCACCCGGTCCGCGATCAGGATATGGCCCAGATACCGGCCGTCCCGGGCGATATGCACGACCGTCCCGACGCTCCGGCAGGGAATAAAGTCTACCTGACGGGCCGCCATCAGTTTTTCATTGCCGATCAGCACCAGGCTTCCGTCCAGCTCCGCCTCGATGCCCTGGCCGGCAATCTCGCGGACTGCCCCGTCTTCCTGTCCAAGGTTCGTTTCTCCGCAGGCGGCCAGGATGCTGCGGGCGATCGGGTGGGTGGATTGCCGCTCCGCCCGGGCAGCCAGGTGCAGCAGTTCCCGGTCGTCCATGACGCTGTGGTGGACGCCAGACACCTCAAAAACACCCAGGGTCACGGTGCCCGTCTTGTCAAAAGCGACGGTCCGCACATCGGCAAGCGCTTCCAGATAGTTGGAGCCCTTGACCAGCACGCCCTGGCGGCTGGCCGTGCCGATGCCGGCAAAGAACGTCAGCGGGATGCTGATCACCAGCGCGCAGGGACAGCTGATCACCAGGAAGGTGAGCGCCCGGTAGACCCACACGTTCCAGTCCGGGCTGTTCCCGGCCACGAGCCGGAACAGCGGCGGCAGCAAAGCCAGCGCCAGGGCGGACAGGCAGACCGCCGGCGTATAGACCCGGGCAAAACGGGTGATGAACGCCTCGGAGCGGGATTTTCTGGAGCTGGCGTTTTCCACCAGGTCCAGCACGCGGGACGCGGTCGAATCGCCGAATTCTCTGGTGGTTCTGAATTCGATGTAGCCGCTCCGGTTGATGCAGCCGCTCAGCACCTCGTCCCCCGGCCTGGCCGTCCTGGGTACGCTCTCCCCCGTCAGGGCGGCGGTGTCCAGGGTGGTCTCCCCCCGGACGATCACACCGTCGATCGGGATCTTTTCCCCGGGACGGACGCACAGAACGGTCCCAACTTCCACCTCGTCCGGATCGACCGCCTCAGCCTCTCCGTTCTCCCCGGGGATATAGGCGGTGTCCGGCCGGATGTCCATCAGGTCGGTGATGCTTTTGCGGCTTTTGCCGACCGCGACGGACTGGAAGAGTTCCCCGATCTGGTAAAACAGCATGACCGCCGCCCCTTCGGTATATTCCCCCAGGGCAAACGCGCCGGCCGTCGCCACGGTCATCAGGAAGCACTCGTCAAAGGGCTGACGGTTTTTGATGCCCCTGAATGCCTTGAGCAGGATATCGTACCCGATGATCAAGTAGGGGATCAAAAACAGCCCCAGGCGGAGCCACCGGTTCTCCGCCGGCAGAAGGCAAAACAGGATCAGCAGACCCGCCGAGATCAATATCCGGATCAGGGTCTTTTTCTGTTTCCGATTCATAAGATACCTCGACAGAAGTCCGGACAGCAGTGAAAGACATCAAATGAAGCGCCGGACGGTTTATTTCAGGAAAATCTCACAGTCGGATTCGACCTTTTTGCAGCTTTTGAGCACTTCCTGCATGACCGCTTTCGGATCTGCCCCGTCCTCAAACTCCACATTCATTTTGAGCAGCATGAAGTTGACCACCGCTTCTTTGACCCCGGGGGTGCGGTTGGCGGCATCTTCCATCTTGGCGGCGCAGTTCGCGCAGTCCACATCAATTCTGTAGCTCTTTTTCATCTTCCTGATCCCCCTGCAACAAATTTGAGTGATTGTTCATATGAGCATCCGCTCATATGTATTATAACAGATTACGTTCATCTGTCAAGAACCCGGAAATATTTTTTTCAGATCCTGAGGGATGGAACCGCCGGGGCGGAAAACGGTAAAAAAACGCAGGGAAGCCGGACGGAGTTTCACGGCTCACGCATGAATGCGTGAACCGTGTTGGCGGGGGAATTCTTCCCCCGCCAATGCCACCCCCTGAACGGATTTGCCTCTCGCCCTTCCAGAAATCCAGGGCCTGCCTGCCCGTTCTCGCTGAAAACAGCACACTGTGCTGTTTTCCGGGCGCTGCGAACCCCACGCGGCAAATCCGCAAAGAACGAATTTTTGCTCCCGGATGGGTTGTGAGGGCCAGGAGGAAGGGCCTGTGGCCCTTCCTTACCGAACAACGGGCCAGAAGGCCCTGGGTGCTAACCTCCGCAAAAATTCTCCTCGAACCGGCAAAGCCGGTCCTGTGGATTTCCCTGAAGGGGGCTCAGCCCCCTTCACAACCCCTTTGTATGTTGCCACTTGAACTGCAAATATGTGATGTTTTTGCCGCTCATGCGTTTGCCCTGGACGGAGTTTCCGGGCAACTTGTTTTTTTTCTTATTTTATGATATATTCACACTTGTTTAACCTGAAACGGACGGAGGACGGGCCATGCTGCTTGGGATCATCGGGGCGATGGAAAAGGAAACCGCCGCTTTGCGCGGACGGATGAAGGACGCGAAGGACACTGCCGTGGCCGGCATCCGTTATACGGAAGGCACGCTGGACGGGCAGGCGGTCGTCCTGTCCCGCTGCGGGATCGGGAAGGTGCATGCGGCCATGTGCGCCTTCGGCATGATCGAACGGTTTCACCCGGACGCCGTGCTCAACATCGGGGTCGCCGGCGGCCTGCTGCCGGACCTTGCCATCGGGAACATCGTCGCTGCGGAAAACGCCGTCCAGCACGACGCGGACACTTCCCCCCTGGGCGACCCGGTCGGCTATGTCAGCGGCCTGCCGGACGTTTATATCCCGGCGGACAAAACCCTGTCCGCCCTGATCGGCCGGGCGGCGGATAACGCCGGCCTGCGCTGCGTCACCGCCAACATCACCACCGGAGACCAGTTTATCGCAGACCTTGACAAAAAGCAATGGCTCGCCGCCCACTTCGGGGCCGGGGCCTGCGATATGGAGGGCGGGGCCGTCGCCCAGGTCTGCCTGGAATACAACACCCCTTACGCCGCTTTCCGCGCGATTTCGGACACGCTGACCGGCAACGGCAAAGAATACGAGGAAAACGTCCACGAAGCCTGCGCCGCCAGCGCCGCGCTTCTGACCGCCCTGCTGCCCCTTCTGCCCGCGTAAACCGGCGGGCGAGAGATTTTGCTCCCTGCGGTCGCCGCAGCGGCGGCCCCTGGGCCGCCACTGAGTGAGGCGTGAGGAGTGACCGTTCGCTTGCGCTCACTTAGTGAGGAGTTAATCATGTGACCATTTTCAACTCCTCACTCCTAATTCCTCACTCCTAACTCATGACTATTAACTCCTACCTCCTCACTCCCCACTCCTCATTCGCTCCTAACTCCTCGCTCTCCACTCTCTTATTGGAGGTTTTTATGTCTTTCAACAAGTGGGACCGGCGTTTTATGGAAATGGCCCATGTGATCGCCGGCTGGACCAGCTGCTTTGCGCCCGGCCGGGCCATCGGGGCCGTCATCGTCAAGGACAAGCGCATCATGACCACCGGCTACAACGGGGCCCCGCAGGGCATGAAGACATGCCGGGAAAAGGGCGTCTGCCTGCGCCGGCAGATGGGCATCCCTTCCGGCACCCGGGCCGAGGTCTGCTATGCCATCCACGCCGAGCAGAACGCCATCATCCAGGCCGCCAAGCTGGGCGTCAATATCGACGGGGCCACGCTGTACTGCACGCACCAGCCCTGCTCCGTCTGCGCCAAGATGATCGTCAATGCCGGCATCCGCCGGGTGGTGTATGAACAGGGCTACCCCGACAGCTTTTCCCTGGAAATATTCGGTGAAACCGGCGTGGTGCTTGAAAAGATGGACCCCGAGGAGGAAGCCTGATGAAACGTCTTCTGTCTGCTCTGCTGACCCTGTTCTTGCTGCTGACCTGCATTTCTGCAGGCGCTATCGCGACCCCGAAGGCGATCCCCGTACTTGCTCAGGAGGATATTCCCGCCACCCCGCACGGCATCCGCAACTACCTGCTTTTGTGCGTGGATTCCTGGAACGGAAAGGCGGATAACCTGGGCAACACCGACGGCATGGTGCTGGTGACGGCGGATGAAGACATGGGCAAGATCTCCCTGACCAGCTTCACCCGCGACCTCCTGGTCAAGAACCCGGAAAAGTCCGGCTACAACCGCCTGAGCCGCTATGTGATCAACAACGGCGCCAACAAGGTAGCGGTGGAAAAACTGGTCGGGATCTTTGAAACCCATTTCGGCATCCGCATCGACCACTATATCGTCGTGGACTGGACGATGATCCAGAACATCATCGACGCCTGCGGCGGGGTCGACATCACGATCACCGACGGCGAAGCCACCCGCCTGCGCTCCAAAACCGCCTATACCTCCTCCTGGACCGACCCGGTGCTGCCGGCCAAAAACGGCGGGGGGACCTATCATTTCAAGGGGCACGCCGCCGTCATTTACATGCGCATCCGCTCCAGCTATGTGGTCAACGGCGAAGCGAACGATTTCCGCCGGACCACCCGCGCCAGGATGGTCCTTTCCTCCCTGGCTTCCTCGCTGCGGGACATCTCTTACGACCAGGCGCTTGCCCTGCTGGACACGGTGGTCGAAAACACCCTGGTCACCGATATGTCCGCCGCCGACCTGTTTGAAGCCGTTCAGATCGCTTTTGACCTGAAAGGCGCCCAGATCGACCAGCTGCGCATTCCGATCAAGGGCACCTTCGAAGAGATCGATTACGGCGGCTCCGCCCAGCAGATCGACTATCCCGCCAACCGGGAAGCCCTGCACGCCTTCCTGTACGGCACCTTCATCGTCCGGGATGAAGAAGACGATCTGACCGGCGCGGAAGAAGCCCCGGGGGAGGACACGCTCTCCCAGGGCCAGAAGGAGCTGAGCAGGGAGCTGTACGACGTACCGCACGACGGGACGGCCTATTCCGATTTCCTGAGCGCTTTCAACGCCTTCCTGCTGCGCTCGGCAGAGACGGATTATTCGGAAAGCGCTGACCTGTCCGAAGAATTCGAACACCTGATGGCCTGCTATACCGCCTTCCTGGCCGAATACGAGACATTTGAAAGCGAGCTGACCAATTCCAAGACCCCGCTGCTGATGATGAGCCGGCAGAAGGAAATGGAAGAACGCTACCGGACTTTCCAGGACGCGCTGGACCGCCTGGATCAGATGGAACTGAATTCGGCGGACGAGGCATACTATGTCCGGACCCTGGAAACCATCCTGGAAAATATCACGCCTGAACCGGCTGAGGGCAAGTAATCATGCCGCCTGCCTTTTTTTCCTCCCTGCCGATGTACGCCCTGCTGATCTGCTCTGCCATCCTGCTGGGCGTCTGGCTATGCGGCAGGAATACGGCCCGGCTTTCCCTCCCCCGGGACGCCGGGCTGGACGTCGCCCTCTGGGGCGTTCCGTCCGCGCTGATCGGCGCCAGGCTTTATTACTGCATTTTTCGCTGGGCGGATTACGCTGGTGATCCGCTCAGCGTTTTCCGTGTCTGGGAGGGCGGCCTGGCCATCTACGGCGGGGTGATCGGCGGCCTGCTGGGCGTCTGCGCCCTGAGCAGGCGGCGGAAAGTATCCTTTTGGGCCCTGGTCGATATGACCATTCCCTCCCTGCTGCTGGGCCAGGCCATCGGCCGGTGGGGCAATTTTTTCAACCAGGAAGCCTACGGAAACCCCGTCCTCTCCCCCGCCCTGCAGTTTTTCCCCCTGGCTGTGCTGGTGAACGGCAGCTGGTATCAGGCCACGTTCTTCTATGAGTCCATGTGGGACCTCATGGGCTTCCTGATCCTCTGGGGCACCAGGAAGCGCTGGCGTCCGGGCGACGGCCTGCCCCTCTATATGATCGTCTACGGCCTGGGCCGGGTATGGATCGAAGGCCTCAGGAGCGACAGCCTGTACATTCCCGGCACCTCCGTCCGCATCTCCCAGCTGCTGAGCGGCCTGATGGTGCTGGCCGGGGCCGCGTATTTCCTGATCCGGAAACTGAAAAGGAAAAAACCATGAACAAAGATCTGTACCGGGCCGGGATCCATCTGGTGCCCCGCCTGCCGGTCCGTCTGTCCGGCTGGACCGGGAACCGGCCGGACCCGGCGCTTGAAAGGCACATCTCGGCCATCCTGTCCCGCCAGCGCGTGCGGGGCGGGGCCCTGGCCCTGTCGGACGGGCAAACCGTTTCCGTCACGTCCTTTGGGACGGTCCGGAAAGACGGCTCCCTGCCCGCCCGGCCGGACGTCTTTTTCCGCGCCGCGTCCGTCAGCAAATTCGTCACGGCCTGCGCCTTGCTGACCCTGGCCCGGGAAGGGAAAATATCCCTGGAGGAGGATATCGGCGCGTATCTGGGCTTTCCCGTCCGGAACCCGCTCTTCCCGGATAACCCCATTACCCTTTCGATGCTCCTGTCCCACACCTCTTCCATCCGGGACGGGGACGCCTATCTGAACAGTCTCACAGCTCCCCCGCCTTTCCCGGAGCTGCTCCGGAAAGACTGTTTCGCTTCTTACGCGCCGGGCACACAGTGGGATTACTCGAATCTCGCCGCCGGGATCATCGGCTGCGTGCTGGAAGGCGCGCTGGGCAGACCCTTCGACCGGATCATGCGGGAAACCGTGTTTGATCCTCTTTCAGTGGAGGCTTCCTTCCTGCCCGCCGGCGTCGGCGGCACCCTGGCGGACGCCTGGCGTCTGCTTCCGCCGGCCCGGCTGGCCGGCTATGACGCGGTCCGGCGGCAGCAGGAAAGCCGGAATCCTGAGAAGGTTGACCTTCAGAAAGACTATCTGCTGGCCCACGGCAGCCTGTGCGTCCGGGCAGGAGACCTCCTGCGGATCGGCCGGGAGGCCATACAAAGCGATTTCTTCCCCCAGATGAAAGAAAAGCGCGCTTCCTTCGGCACCCGGGACCGGGACCTTTCCGAAGGTCTGGGCACTTTTCTGTATCAGCGGGCTGATATGGCGGAGCCCCTGTACGGCCATCAGGGCCTGGCCTACGGGGCGGTGAACGGCCTGTTCCTGAACGGCCGCGGTGAGGGCTTCGCCCTGCTGACCTCCGCCGCCTCGGAAGAACGGCAGGGCGTGATGACGGCTCTCAACATCAGCCTGTGCCGCCTGCTGTTTAAGGAAGGCAGGTGCCGCCCGTGGTGACCGAAGTCAAAAAACTGAACGGCTGCCGTCAGCTCACCTTTGAGGACGGAACCAGCCTGCGCGTCCCGGAAGCGATGTACTGGGATTTCCGCGTCCGCGCAGGAGACCCGGTGGACCGGGCTCATTATGAAAAGCAGCTTGCCGCGCATTATGAGGAATACGCCCTCGACCGGGCCGGCCGCGCCCTGGCCGCCCGCGACATGACGGAAGCCCAGCTTGAGAAAAAGCTCCTCACCGCCGCCTATCCGGAAAAGACGGTCGCCAAAGTCATGGAAATGCTGACGCGGTATGATTTTGTGTCCGACGAGCGCTATGCCGAGCGCTATGTGTCCGGCCGCTCCGCGCGGTACGGCCGGGGCCGGATCCTGCGGGAACTCCGTTTCAAGGGCGTCAGCGAGGAAACCGCGAAGGAAGCCGTCGAAGGGCTCCCGGAAGAGGACGAGCGGGAAGCAGCCCTGCGTCAGGCGCGGAAGCTATGCCCCCGCAGGGATCTTTCCGACCCGGCCGAACGGCGCAAAGCCGCCGCGGCCCTGGCGCGCAGGGGCTTTTCCTGGGACATCGTTTCCGGGGTTCTCAGCCAGATCTCTGAGGAAGAAACGGAGGCGGAGGAGCCATGAATCCGGACAGACATCTGGAAGTGATCGCGCATGTCCGGACGGATTTTCCCGAAAAGTTCGGCGTCCCCCGGCAGAGCGGACTGGGATCCGGCCTCACCGGGCTGATCGAGTTCACCCCGGCATACCGGGTAAAAGAGGCCCTGCGCGGCATCGAAGAGTTTTCCCATCTGTGGCTGATCTGGGATTTTTCCCTCGTGCCCAGCCCGAAGCGTTTTGAGCCCCTGGTCCGCCCGCCCCGCCTGGGCGGCAACGAAAAGCGGGGCGTTTTCGCCACCCGCTCCCCCTTCCGGCCGAATCCCATCGGCCTGTCCCTGGTGCGCCTTCTGGAGGTGCTGGATACGGAGCAGGGGCCCGCCCTCCTGATCGGTGGGATCGACGTGACGGACGGCACACCGGTTTATGACATCAAGCCCTACCTGCCCCACCTGGAGGCCGTACCGGACGCCCGGGGCGGTTTTGCCCTGGAGCATGCCGCAGACCGCCTGAGCGTTGTCTTCCCGGAACCGCTCCTTGGGAAGATCCCCCCGGAAAAGCGGGAAGCCCTCCTGGAAGTCCTGTCCCTGGACCCGCGCCCGGCCTACCAGGACGACCCGGAGCGGGTGTACGGCTTCGGCTTTGCCGGGACGGACGTGCGCTTTACCGTGTCAGGGGAAACCCTGACCGTACGTGAAATCGTCCCCTTTCCGGGCGGGTCCGGAGAATGAATACAAAACTTTTTTCCGGTTTTTCCGCCGAATTTTTCCGGTTTTTCCGCCAAATTTCCCGCTTTACAAATGCAGTTTTATCCGATATAATGTATTTTGTTTCGGCGATGAAGGAGACGGGGAAACCTCAAGACGCCTTTTAGCGAGCCGGGGGCTGGTGCAAGCCCGGCGGACGTCGGTTTTCCGGATCACTCCGGAGCCTCCCGCGTGAACAGTCAGCGCGGGCGTATGCCCCCCGTTACCGGGGCTGTGAGCGGACGGAAGCAGGTTCTTCCGTCAAAATGGGTGGTACCGCGGTATTCTGCCGTCCCTGATACATCAGGGACGGCTTTTTTAATTCATAATGCATAATATGTAATTCGCAATTCGCGCCTGCGGCGCGGATTGACCCGGTGAAAGAATCGGTCATTGCAAATCATTACGCATTACGAATTACGAATTACGCATTAACAATGAACCGCTATATCCCTCACTATTAACCAACCTGGAGGTTTTCCCATGTACAACAAAGTCAGTACCGACATGAACTTTGCGGCGCGTGAAAAAGAAGTGCTGCAGTTCTGGAAAGACAACAACATCATGGAGCGCAGCTTCCACCTGCGCGACGATGCGGCCGAGCAGTTCACCTTCTACGACGGACCGCCCACGTCCAACGGCCGGCCCCACATCGGCCACGTGGAGACCCGCGCCATCAAGGACCTCTTTCCCCGCTACCAGACGATGAAGGGCAAGTCCGCCCTGCGCATCGCCGGGTGGGACACCCACGGCCTGCCGGTGGAGCTGGAAGTCGAAAAGCTGCTGGGCATCAACGGCAAGCAGCAGATCGAGGAGTACGGCATCGAGCCCTTCATCCAGAAGTGCAAGGAATCCGTGTGGAAATACCTGCACGAGTGGGAGGAAATGTCCGACCGCGTCGGCTTCTGGGCGGATATGAAGCACCCGTACGTCACCTACCACGACACGTATATCGAGTCCGAATGGTGGTCCCTCAAGAAGATCTGGGAAAAGGGCCTGCTGTACCTGGGGCATAAGGTCGTCCCCTACTGCCCTCGCTGCGGCACCGGCCTGTCCAGCCACGAGGTAGCCCAGGGATATAAGACCCTCAAGGAGCGCTCCGCCGTGGTCCGCTTTAAAGTCAAGGACGAGGACGCCTATTTCCTCGCCTGGACCACTACGCCCTGGACCCTTCCCTCCAACGTCGCCCTGTGCGTGAACCCGAGCGAAACCTACGCCAAGGTCAGGGCCGTTGACGGCAATGTCTACTACCTGGCCGAAGCCCTGCTGGACACGGTGCTCAGCCCCCTCAAGGACAAGCATGAGCTCCGCAAAGACGGCAAGGCCTACGAAGTGCTGGCCACCATGACCGGCAAAGAACTGGAATACCGGGAGTATGAGCCGCTCTACCAGGCAGCCGCCGACATCGCCGCCCAGCAGGAGAAGAAGGCCTTCTTCGTCTGCTGCGACGATTACGTCACCATGACGGACGGTACCGGCATCGTCCACCAGGCCCCCGCCTTCGGCGAGGACGACGCCCGCGTGGGCAAAAAGTACGATATTCCCTTCGTCCAGCTGGTGGACAACGAAGGCCGCATGAAGGAAGGCACCCCCTTTGCCGGCATGCGCTGCAAGCCCACCCAGAAGGAAATGGACGAAGGCGCCGTCAGCGCCGACCCGGAAGTGCTCAAGGACCTGAGCGCCCGCGGCCTTCTGTTCGCCGCGCCGAAGTTCGAGCACGACTATCCCCACTGCTGGCGCTGCGACACTCCCCTGCTCTACTATGCCCGCCCCACCTGGTACATCCGCATGACCGCGGTGCGCGACCAGCTGGTTAAAAACAACCGCTCCATCCACTGGATGCCGGACAACATCAAGGAAGGCCGGATGGGCAACTTCGTCGAGAACGTGGTGGACTGGGGCCTGTCCCGCGAGCGCTACTGGGGCACCCCGCTGCCTGTCTGGCAGTGCGAAGAGGGCCATGTCCACGTGATCGGCAGCAGGGAAGAGCTGGAAAAGATGGCCGTCGGCCCGGTCAATCTGCCGGAACTCCACCGTCCCTATATCGACAATGTGCTGATCCGCTGCCCGCACTGCGGCAAGGAGATGCGCCGCGTCAAGGACGTCATCGACTGCTGGTACGATTCCGGCTCCATGCCGTTCGCCCAGTGGCATTATCCCTTCGAGCATCAGGAAGAATTCAAAAAGCGTTACCCGGCCGACTTCATCTCCGAAGCCATCGACCAGACCCGCGGGTGGTTCTATACCCTGCTGGCCATCAGCACCCTGCTGTTCGACGATGTGCCCTCCTTCAAAAACTGCCTGGTCATGGGCCACGTGCAGGACAAGGACGGCCGCAAGATGTCCAAGCACCTGGGCAACGTGGTCGACCCGTGGACCGTGCTCAACGAGCAGGGCGCGGACGCCGTGCGCTGGTACTTCTATTCCGGCGCCCCGTGGCTGCCCTCCCGCTTCTCCGGCGAGATCGTCTCAGAAGTCCAGCGCAAGTTCATGGGCACCCTCTGGAACACCTACGCCTTCTTTGTGATGTACGCCGACCTGGACAGCTTTGACCCCAAGGCGCACGACCTGCATGCCGTCAGCCTGACGCTGATGGACAAGTGGATCCTCTCCCGCCTGAACACCCTGATCAAAACCGTGGACGAGAGCCTGGACGCCTACGACGTGCTGACCGCGTCCCGTGCGCTGACCGACTTTGTGGACGAGCTGTCCAACTGGTATGTCCGCCGCGGCCGCGAGCGCTTCTGGGGCAAGGGCATGGCGGGCGAGAAGGAAGCCGCTTTCGCCACCCTCTATCACGTGCTGGTGACCCTGTCCAAGCTGCTGGCTCCCTTTACCCCCTTCATGGCCGAATCCATCTACCAGAACCTGGTCCGCACCCAGTACAAAGACGCCCCGGAAAGCGTGCACTTCTGCGACTTCCCCGCGGCGGATGAAAGCATGATTGTCCCCGATATCGAGCGGCAGATGGACGCCCTCCTCAAAGTCAAGCAGCTGGGCATGTCCTGCCGGAACCTGGCCAACCTCAAGGTCCGCCAGCCGCTGGCCAATCTGTATGTGGTCGGCGCGTCCTTCGGCGATGAATACGCCGGCCTGATCGAGGACGAGCTGAACGTCCGCCGGGTGGAGATCTCCGAAAAAGCGAACGACTTTGTCTCCTACCGGCTGAAGCCGCAGATGCGCACCCTCGGCCCGCGCTACGGAAAGCTGCTGGGCAAGATCAGCGCGCACCTCAAAGAAATGGACGGAGCCGCCGTGGTGGAAGCCTTTGAAAAGGGCGAAAACGTAACCTTCGAGCTGGACGGCACCACCGTTGACCTCGCCCAGAGCGACGTGCTGGTGGAGACCGAGCAGAAGCCCGGCCTGATGGCCCAGAGCGAAGGCGGCGTCACCGTGGTGCTCGACACCAACCTGACCGACGACCTGATCCTGGAAGGCTACGCCCGCGAGCTGATCAGCAAGGTGCAGACCCTGCGCAAGGAGTCCGGCCTGGAGCTGACCGACCGCATCCGCCTGACCGTCAGCGGCAGCAAAAAGGTCGCCAAGGCCCTGAACGCCTGCGGCGAAATGATCCGCAAGGCTGTCCTGGCCGCCGGTCTGACCGCTTCCGAAACCCCGGACGAGGCCGGTAAGGAAACCGACCTGAACGGTGAAAAAGTCACCATCCGGCTGGAAAAAGAGTAACCGCGTCTTCCCGGTCAAAAAACCAAAGCAAGGAGTATTCCGTGTTTATCGCCTCTCAATGGCAGGACTTTGAGGTCCTGGATACCGGAAACGGGGAAAAGCTGGAGCGCTGGGGCAGCTATGTCCTGGCCCGGCCTGACCCGCAGACCATCTGGCCTCCCGCCCTGCCCAAAGCCGAATGGCAGGAAGCCCACGCCCATTACAGCCGCTCCGAACGGGGCGGCGGGGCGTGGGCCTTCCGCCGTCCCCTGCCGGAAGAATGGACGGTCGCCTACCGCGATCTGTCTTTTTATGTCCGCCCGACCGGCTTCAAGCACACGGGCCTGTTTCCGGAACAGGCCGTCAACTGGGACCGGATGCGGACGCTGATCGAAAACCGGCACAGCCCTGTCCGGGTGCTGAACCTGTTCGGCTACACCGGCGGGGCGACAGTTGCCTGCGCCGCCTCCGGCGCCCACGTCACCCATGTGGACGCGGCCAAGGGCATGGTGCAGTGGGCCAAACGCAACCGAGAGCTGTGCAGACTGCCGGAAGACCGCTTCCGCTTCATCGTGGAGGACGCCAACGCCTTTGTCCAGCGGGAGCACCGCCGGGGCAGCCGCTACGACGCGGTCCTGATGGACCCGCCCAGCTACGGCCGCGGCCCGTCGGGCGAAATCTGGAAACTCGAAAACGAGCTGTACCCGCTGGTGTACGCCTGCTCCGGGCTCCTGTCCGACCGTCCCCTGTTTTTCTTTATCAACAGCTACACCACCGGCCTGCAGCCCGCCGTGCTGTCCAACATCCTGGAAAAAACGGTCCGCTCCCGCTTCGGCGGCCGGATCGATGCCCAGGAGGTCTGCCTGCCCGTCCGCTCCGGCGGGGTCCTGCCGTGCGGGGCGACCGGACGGTGGGAAAACAATGCGTAATGCATAATGCATAATGCGTAACTATTCTGCGTTATTCCAGTATGGTCGTTTTATCAGTCTCCGAATAACCGAAAAGGAGGATGCCTGCCGCCCCAAATGCCATGACGCAATGGGACACCGAGGCTATGATTATATGAAGATTGCAGCACTTCGTATTATGAAAAGCACCATCTTTATTGCTGTCATTGCTTTGATGCTTCTTTTTTCCTGCATTGCTTTGGCGGGCACAATGACACTTCCTGCCGGTTTAACTGAGATTGAAGAAGAAGCCTTTATGAATGACGCTTCTTTGGACACCGTTATCATTCCGGAAGGAGTTGTTTCCATTGGAAGGCGCGCATTTGCTGGCACCAGCCTAACTCATTTGACACTTCCTTCCACCCTGGAATTCATCGGGACAGACGCTTTTCGCAACTGTGATAATATGTCCATTACTGCTCCTGAGGGAAGCTGGGCTTATGAATGGGCATTAATAAGAGGATATATAAAAAGTGACCCAAATACCCCCACACAAGTAGTTTTATCCTCTACGATTCAAGCAGGAGAAGACTTAACTATTTCTATTATAGGTGCTTCAAATACAGTCCGGCATGGTGTCTATCTAATCAAAAACAGTGACCAATCAAAGCTCTATCGCGCCTTGACGCAAAGCAGTGGTCAACTCACATGGGAAGGTTATGAATTAGAAACTGGTGACTACAAACTCACTGTTTATACTGTTACAGACACTTTCAAGTCCCTCACTCCTGTTGAATACAATCTTAGCATCACTGGCAGTAAGCCAGTTGCTGATGCGATTGAATTTCCGAATAGTATATTAGCTGGTGATGACATTGATCTGACATTCTCTGATTATGAAAGATGTTTTGCAGCAATTAAATACATTGATGTACATAACACTGTGGTTGATTCCTATGATATGGGTGTTATGTATAATAGCATGTTTATTTGGACTGATTATGCAGAACTGCGAGAAGGCGGATCAGTTATAATAACCTATTCTCCTAAGGTGAATGGACTGTGGTGTCAGCCAATGACAGCTACTATCGCCATTATCCCGGATGAACCTTTGGGCACACCGGATATTGTTTTTCCTTCTCAAATTTTAGCTGGACAGGATGTTTTAATTCTTTGCGATTGGGTTGAGAACGCTACTCATTACACATATGAACTATACTCATCAGGAAATAGCCTGTTTTCAATTACTTTTTCTCTGGAAGACGGGTTCGAAAGCGGCGTATACTATATTCCTGGATATCTGCTAAGCGCAGGAGATTATGAGCTGCGTGTTAATACATATAACAGATATGGATCTGATTATTATCACAGACAAAGCTATGAATTCTACCCGTTTACTGTCACTGGAGAATGGCTTGAGGCTCCTGAAGTAACTCCAGCCCAGGAGACGGTACGAATCAATAGTTCTGCCATATTTGTCATAGATACAAAAGAAGCAGATCAGATCGTGATCACATGGCAATATGACGGTTATGCGGAACAAACTGACACAGTCAGTACAGTCAATGACAAAACTGAATGGACTATTCGTCCTGCTGAAAGATACGCAAATAAAAAACTGACCCTGCAGTTCTCTATCCATAAAAATGACCGCTGGTCAGCCAAGAAGACTCTGATCTACAACGTCGAAGACATAGAACAGCTTGCTTCCCCCGTCATCCATACGAATACAGAATATGTGCCTGGTAAAAATACCACTTTCTCATTTGATGCCGTAGAACATGCTTCAAAATATACAATTGAATTGTATCGGGACGAAACAAGAATTGCCCAGAAAACTAATTCAACCGAGCAATACTTGGACATCAATGGATATGATCTGCTTCCCGGCAATTATCGTTTTGTCGTCACTGCTTATGGAGATGGCTTCCGTAATAGTTCATCGGAAGAAATGTTTACTGTTGCCGGAACAATGCCGAGTGCCCCTATTCTAACCTCAGAACAGGAAAAAGTATATGAAGGAAAATCGGTATCGATTGTTATTTCTTCAGATAACGCTGAAGGTGCTATGATCTCAGTATTGTATTATGGCGAAGATGGTAGTATTTACGCAGGTTATACCGACAACTACAGTCTGTCTTCTACTGGCATAGACATGAAATCTTTCAATATCAGCTCCTATCCCGGCAAAACTGTTCAAATCTCCGCCTGCACTACCGCTAACGATACCTGGTCTGCCTGGTCCGAACCGCTGATATGGACAATATTGCCGCGCGAGCAGTTGGCTTCACCCGCCATTACAGTCAATGAAACGTTCAATGCCGGTGAGGATGTAATCATCCAACTCTCTGAAGTGGAAAATGCAGAATCGTATAATGTTAAAATCAATCGAGTTTATGGAAACGATCGTATATACAGCACTACCATTCAATCTTCAGATGCTTTATCCGTAACCGTTCCTGGCCATCTGATGACTCTTGCCAGTTATCGGGTAACAGTAACCGCGTCCGCTTCTGAGTATAAAACTTCAGCTGCTGCTACAAAGACTTTTAAAGTTTCCGGCGAATGGCCTGAAGCTCCGGAAGTCACGCTGAAGGAAAATGTCGTTCGCATTAATTCAAAAGCAACCTTTTTGATTGACACCGAAGAAGCCGATTTAGCTAGAATTAATTATCAAGTATACACTGAAACTGGTGACTATTATGATTCTTATACTTACAATTATAGTGTAACGTCATCTCAGACCGAATGGACTTACTCACCTTCTGAATATACCAGAAATGGAACCCTCACTCTACAAGTCGCTGTTCACAAAAATAACCGCTGGTCTGCTTGGAAAACTCTTTCTTACACGATTGAAGATCTGGAACAGCTTGCACAACCCATCATACATATTGATAACGAATATCCTGCTGGAAGGAATGCAACTTTATCTTTTGATGCTGTAGAACATGCCACAAGATACGATTATTATCTATACAGAGGAGATGATCAGATATCTTCTGAATGGCACAGTGTCAATACGTATCTTGATGTTAATGGCTATTTGCTTTCACCAGCTGACTACCGATTCATAGTAACCGCTTATGGCGATGGTTTCCGTAGTAACACGTCTGAAGCAACGTTTAAGGTTACCGGGATATTGCCAAGCGCTCCTGTCCTCACCTCTGACCAGGAAAAAGTTTATGAAGGTGAATCTGTGTCCATTGCAATTACTTCAGCCAACGCCGAAGGTGTTCGCGTATGGTTCAGGTATTATAATGCTGACGGCAGTTTCTACAATGATTATATAAATAATTACAGCATGACCGCAGCCGGTCCAAATATCAAAACGCTCAGCATCTGGTCTTATCCCGGCAAAACTGTTCAGATCTCCGCCTGCACTACCTCTAACGATACCTGGTCTGCCTGGTCCGAACCGTTGACTTGGACAATTCTGGCACGTGAGCAGTTAGCTTCACCAGCCATTATAGTAAATGAAACGTTCAGTGCCGGCGAAGATGTAACCATCCAACTCTCTGAAGTGGAACACGCAGAATCGTATTATGTTGAAATCAATCGAGTTTATGGAAATGATCGTATATACAGTTCTACCATCCAATCTTCAGATGCTTTATCTGTAAATGTGCCTGGCTATCTGATGACTCTTGCCAGTTATCGGGTAACAGTAACCGCGTCTGCTTCTGAGTATAAAACTTCGGCTGCTGCTACGAAGACTTTTAAGGTTTCCGGTGAATGGCCTGAAGCTCCGGAAGTTACGCTGCAGGAAGATGTCGTTCGCATTAATTCAAAAGCAACCTTTGTGATTGACACCGAAGGGGCGGATTTGACAAGGATCAGTTATTCAGCAATCATGCAAGATGGTAATTTGTATAATTCTAGTACTCGCAACTTAACTGCTGCATCCTCTCAAACTGAATGGTCTTACACACCTTCTGAATATACCAGAAATGGAACCCTCACTCTACAAGTCGCTGTCCATAAAAACAATCACTGGTCCGCTTGGAAAACACTTTCTTACACGATTGAAGATCTGGAACAACTCTCAGAACCTATCATACATATTGACAGTGCATATCCAGCCGGAAAGAACGCTACCTTCTCTTTTGATCCCGTAGAACATGCCACAAGATACGATTATTATCTATACAGAGGAGATGAGCAAATATCTTATGAACGGTATAGTATCAATACGTATCTTGATGTTAATGGCTATTTGCTTTCACCAGCTAACTACCGATTCATAGTAACCGCTTATGGCGATGGTTTCCGAAGTAACACGTCTGAAACAACATTTAAGGTTACCGGAATATTGCCAACTGCTCCTGTTCTTACCTCTGAACAGGAAAAAGTCTATGAAGGTGAATCGGTTTCAATTACTATTGCTTCAAATAATGCCGAAGGTATTCTGGTTTCGTTCGATTATTTTAACGAAGATGGCAACCTCATAGATTCTTATACAAATAATTACAGCATGAATACAACTAGTGCAAATGTCAAAAAATTCAACATCTGGTCTTACCCTGGCAAAACTGTTCAGATTTCCGCCTGCACTACCGCTAACGATACCTGGTCCGCCTGGTCCGAACCGTTGACTTGGACCATTCTGGCACGCGAGCAGTTGGCTTCATCTGGCATTACAGTCAATGAAACGTTCAGTGCCGGCGAAGATGTGACCATCCAACTCTCTGAAGTGGAAAATGCAGAATCATATTATGTTGAAATCAATCGAGTCTATGGAAATGATCGTATTTACAGCACTACTATTAACTCTTCTGATGCTTTATCCGTAACTGTACCTGGCTATCTGATGACTCTTGCCAGTTATCGGGTAACTGTAACCGCATCCGCTTCTGAGTATAAAACTTCGACCGCTGCTACAAAGACTTTTAAGGTTTCTGGTGAATGGCTTGAAGCTCCTGAAGTCATGCTGAAGGAAGATGTCGTTCGCATTAATTCAGAAGCAACCTTTGTGATTGACACTGAAGGAGCTGATTTAGCCAGAATCAGTTATCGAGCTGTTGGGAACGCTAGTTCCAGTTCTAATACTATAAATTCAACTGTTACATCAAATCAAACAGAATGGTCATACACACCATCTGAGTGGGCAAGAAATGGCACTCTCACTCTCCAAGTTGCTGTCTATAAAAACAATCGCTGGTCCGCTTGGAAAACACTGACTTATGCTATTGAAGACCTGGAACAATTATCTCAGCCAACAATAAAAATCAAAGATTCATACCAAGCCGGTGAAAATATTGTACTGCGTTTTGACGCTGTAGAAAATGCAGAATCCTATGAATGGAGAGTATATGAAAATACTTCCGATATAAATATTTACAGCGGTAGCAAAAATGTAAACAGCACTTATTCTATCTACGGCTACAACATTGAACCAGGAACCTATCGCTATTCCGTCACAGCTTACGCTAATGGCTATCGCTCAAATACATCAGAAAAAGTTTTCACAATTATTGGAACCAAAAACGAAATGGGCACAATAACTACAGATAAAACAACGGTCAAAGCTGGAGAAACATTTACTTTCACCCTTGATACTACTGGTCTTTCTGCCTTGCGTTACCGAATTAATCAAAACAGCAGTTACAGCATTAATGTGATCAATAACATAACAAGGTTTGCTTCTTCTACCAATAATGAAGGAGAACAACGCTATCAATTCGCAGGCCTGAAAAATGGATATTGGACCGCCTGGTCTGATCCGATTCTCATTACTGTTGAAAAGAATCCAGAGATTGAGCCTCCTATTGTATCCGTAAATAACACGATTCATCAGGGAGAAAATTTATCCATCGCCTTCACAGAAATTTCCAACTCTAATAATTATTATGAGATATCTATATACAATGAAAATAGCAATAGAATATTTGATTATTATACAAGTTATGTAGATAGTGTCACTGTTGATGGCTATACGCTGACACCAGGAACTTATTCTGTTCGTGTTTCAGCATATATTAATTATCAATGGATTTCTTCGCCGAATAAAACCGTCATTGTCCTCCCATCCACTCTGTCCACAGCCCCAGAAATACTGAATTCACCATCAGAAAGCCTTGCCGGTTCATATGTCAGTTTCAGCATCTCCACATCGGACGCTGAAAAACTGGCAATCCGGTACTGTCGGGACGGTTACACCAATGATATATCCACGGAAACCGTCACGGTCACAGAAGCCACAACCCAATGGCAACAGAAACGCACCACTGCCGGACAAACCTGGTTTTATCAGTTTGCCGTATATCGAAATGGAGCCTGGTCCGAATGGACAGCTTGGCAGACTGTGCAGATTGTCGCAGAACAATCTTCCAACTGAGCTTATGGACAAATACAATAGTAAGAAGGATCATCTATGGACAAAGAAATCAACGTATTGTATGAAGACAACCACCTTCTGGTCGTTGTCAAGCCCGAAAACCTCCTGACCCAGGGGGACGCCACCGGGGATCCGGATTTGCTTTCCCAGGTGCGGCGCTATGTGGAGGTCAAATACGAAAAGCCCGGGAAGGCGTACATCGGCCTGGTGCACCGGATGGACCGTCCGGTGGGCGGGCTGCTGGTGTTCGCCCGGACGAGCAAGGCCGCCGAGCGCCTGTCCGCCCAGGTGCGGGAGCACACCCTGTGCCGGGAGTACGTCTGCGTCTGCGAAGGGCAGGCTGAGCCCCGCTTCCGCCTGGTCAATTACCTCAAAAAGGACGAGGCCAGGAACCTGGTTACGGTGCTCCCTGACCATCTGCGCCTGCAGGGCAAGCCGGCCATCCTGAACGGGATGGCCGTGGCCGTCAAAAACGGCAGGAGTCTCTGCGCCATCCGCCTGGAAACCGGACGCGCCCACCAGATCCGCGCCCAGATGGCCCACGCCGGCCATCCCCTGGTCGGCGACCACCGCTACGGAAACGGCAAGGGCAGCGAGCAGATCGCCCTGTACGGGATGCGCCTGTCCTTTGAGCACCCCACGACCCATCAGAAGATGACCTTCCTGGCCCCGGTGCCCGAGGGCGCCCAGTGGGAAGGCTTCACGGGAGATTTGGAAGGGCTTCTGCGCAAGTGGCCGATGTGATCTGAAGGAGTTTTATGAGCCAGTATTTTTCCTACGAACTGATCCACACCTGCGCGCAGTCCGGCGCGCGGCTGGGGGTTTTCCATACCCCGCACGGGGATATCCCGACCCCGATCTACATGCCGGTCGGCACCCAGGCGACGGTCAAGGCCATGACCAGCCGGGAACTCAGGGAGATCGATGCGCGGATCATCCTGGCCAATACCTACCACCTGCACCTGCGGCCGGGCGAAAAGCTGATCGAAAAGGCAGGGGGCCTTCATTCCTTCATGAACTGGGACAGGCCGATCCTCACCGACAGCGGCGGCTTCCAGGTGTTTTCCCTGGCGGGCCTGCGCAAGATCACGGAGCAGGGAGCCGCTTTCCGCAGCCATCTGGACGGCAGCAGCCAGTTCATCTCCCCCGAGATCGCGATGGACATTCAGGAATCCCTGGGCAGCGACATTGCGATGGCCTTTGACATCTGCTCCGCCTACCCCTGCACAAAAGAGGACGCCCGGGACGCCATGGAGCGCACCCACCGCTGGGCCAAGCGGTGCCAGGCCCACCACAGCCGGCCGGACCAGGCCCTTTTCGGCATCGTGCAGGGCGCTTTTGATAAGGACCTGCGGATTGAGAGCGCCAAGACCCTGGCGGATATGGACATGATCGGCTACGGGATCGGCGGCTTGTCCGTCGGCGAACCCAAGCCCGTCATGTACGAAATGCTGGACGCCTTCATGCCCTATATGCCGGCGGACAAGCCCCGGTACCTGATGGGCGTCGGCACGCCGGACTGCCTGGTGGAGGGCGTCCTGCGCGGGGTCGACATGTTCGACTGCGTGCTGGCCACCCGTGTGGCCCGGAACGGCACCGTGCTGACCAAAAACGGCCGCATGGTGATCCGCAACGCGAATTACGCCGAGGACTTCACCCCCATCCAGGACGACTGCGACTGCTATACCTGCCAAAACCACACCCGCGCCTACGTCCGCCACCTGCTGAAGGTCGGCGAGATCACCGGGGCGCGCCTGGCCACCATCCACAACCTGAGGTACCTGATCCGCCTGATGGAACAGATCCGCGACGCCATCGCCCATGACCGCTTCCTGGACTTCCGCAGGGAATTCTATGAGCGGTACGACATGAGCAGAAACTTTTAAAGCCCGTCATGCGTCAAAACAGAGAAAAAACAACGCGCAGCGCGTGATTCATGATATACTGACTGCACAGACCATCAAGGATGGCTTTTTTAGGAGGTAAAAACCATGAAGAAACTGACTGCCCTGTGTATGATGCTGATGCTGCTCTTCGTTTCCTGCGCGTATGCCGAAGGGGCCATCCCCGGCCTGGAAGACGGCGTGCTCACCGTCGCCATGGAATGCGCTTACGCTCCCTATAACTGGGCCCAGCCCGACGATTCAAACGACGCGGTCCCGATCAAGGATTCCCTGCTGTATGCCAACGGCTACGACGTGATGACCGCCAAGGCGATCTGCCAGGCCAATGGCTGGAAGCTTGAGATCATGCAGCTGGACTGGGATTCCCTGATCCCGGCGGTCCAGAGCGGTATCTGCGACGCCGTCATCGCCGGCCAGAGCATGACCTCCGACCGGATGGAAGCCGTTGATTTCGCGGGCCCGTATCTTTACGCCAGCATCGTCTGCCTGGTCAAGAAGGACAGCAAGTTTGCCGGCGCCAAGGGCATTTCCGACCTGGCCGGCGGCAGCTGCACCAGCCAGAGCGGCACCATCTGGTATGATTCCTGCCTGCCCCAGATCCCCAACGCCAATATCGGCATGCCCGCGGAGTCCGCGCCCGCGATGCTGATGGCCGTAGCGTCCGGCACGGTTGACTTTGTCTGCACCGATATGCCCACCGCGCAGGGCGCCCTGATCGCCTACCCCGACCTGATGATCCTGGACTTCTCCGGCAGCGAGGATGATTTCAAGGTTTCCGAGGAAGAAATCAACATCGGCATCTCCGTGCAGAAGGGGAACACCGCCCTGGTGGACGCCATCAACAGTTACCTGAAGGATAAGACGGCCGACGATTTCAACGCCCTGATGGCTGAAGCGATCAAGATCCAGCCGCTGAGCGAATAAGACTTTCAGCAGAACCATTCAGTCCCGGAGGACTGAACCCGGGCAGACAGCCGCAGCAGATTGCTGACGGCTGTCTGTCCTGTTCTGTCACAGCGGGACCAAATCCTGGCCGACAAGCGCAGTAAGGGAGTATCTCTTTCTATGGTGAATCAGCTTTTCTCCGATATCGGGACCCTGTGGGCAAAATACGGGCATGTGTACCTGACCGGCATAGCCAATACGCTGATCCTGGCGGTAACGGCTACGCTGATCGGGTGCGTCATCGGGTTCTTCTGCGGCATCCTGCAGACGATCCCGTACGGGCCGAACGACTTTATCCTCAAGAGGATCCTGCTTCGTCTGCTCCGCATCGTTATCCGTGTCTACGTGGAAGTATTCCGCGGCACGCCGATGATCCTGCAGGCCGTGTTCATCTATTACGGCATGCCGTATTTCTTCGGGGTATCGTTCAAGGACATCTGGACGGTCAGCATTCTGGTCGTCTCGATCAACACCGGCGCCTATATGGCGGAATCCGTGCGCGGCGGCATCATCAGCATCGATCCGGGCCAGTTTGAAGGCGCGAAGGCCATCGGGATGAATCACTGGCAGACCATGCTGTATGTGATCCTGCCGCAGACGCTGCGGAACATCATGCCGCAGATCGGCAACAACTACATCATCAACGTGAAGGATACTTCCGTGATGTTCATCATCGGGTTTTCGGACTTCTTCGCCGTGCACAAGATGGTATCGGGCGCGGTGTTCAAATACTTTCCCTCCGCCTTCATGGAAATGGGCGGATACCTCTGCCTGACCCTCGCCGCGTCCTTCCTGCTGCGGAAGTTCGAAAAGAAGCTGGCCGGCAAGTCCGACTACGAGCTGGTCAACCTGGATCAGCTGGTCATGACGGCCGGCACCTACAGCCTGCCGCGGGACGCCGCATCCCCGTTTGATGAAACGAACAAGGATTATAAGGGGGATACGAAATGAGCGGGCATATTCTCGAGATCCGTCATCTTTCGAAGACCTTCGGCACGCACGCGGTCCTGAAAGACATTGACTTCACCGTGGACCAGGGGGATGTCACTTCCATCATCGGCGCCAGCGGGAGCGGAAAATCCACCCTGCTTCGGTGCATCAACCTGCTGGAAACGCTGACGACCGGCGAAATCCTGTATCACGGGCAGGACGTCACGAAGGGAAAGATCAACCCGTCCAGGTACAGGGCCAAGGTTGGCATGGTTTTCCAGAACTTCAACCTGTTCAGCAACATGACCGTGCTGGGCAACTGCATGATCGGTCAGCAGAAGGTTTCCAAAATCAGCAAGGAAGAGGCCCGGAGCAAGGCCATCCACTACCTGAACAAAGTGGGCATGGCGCCTTACATCAACGCCCGGCCCGACCAGATTTCCGGCGGGCAGAAGCAGCGGGTCGCCATCGCGCGCGCCCTGGCGATGGAGCCGGAGGTGCTCCTGTTCGACGAACCGACCTCCGCCCTGGACCCGGAGATGGTCGGCGAGGTGCTGGAGGTCATGAAAGCCCTGGCCCGGGACCGGATGACAATGCTGGTCGTCACCCACGAAATGGCTTTCGCCCGGGACGTCAGCACCCATGTGGTCTACATGGCGGACGGCGTCATCGAGGAAGAAGGAGAGCCGCGGAAGATCTTCTCCAATCCCGAAAACATGCGGACGAGAGAATTCCTCAAGAGAATCCTGAACGGATAAAACAGATCAGCCATTTACCGCCGACCCAAAAGGAGGTTTCCCGATGAGAAAAGCCCGTCTGGTCCTGGACAAGGATTATCAGATCTCCCCCATCGACAAGCGGATCTACGGTTCCTTTGTGGAGCATCTGGGCCGCTGCGTTTATACGGGGCTCTTTGAGCCCGGCCATCCCGCGGCGGACGAAGAAGGCTTCCGCACGGATGTCCTCAGCCTGGTGCGGGAACTGAACGTCCCCGTGATCCGCTATCCCGGCGGCAACTTTGTTTCCGGCTTTGACTGGGAAGACTCCGTCGGCCCCAGGGAGCTCCGGCCCCGCCGGCTGGACCTGGCCTGGAAAACCACCGACCCCAACACCTTCGGCCTGCACGAGTTTGCCTCCTGGGCAAAAAAGGCCGGCTCTTCCGTGATGTACTCGGTTAATCTGGGCACCCGCGGGCCGGCGGACGCCCAGCATGTGGTGGAATACGCCAACCATCCCGGCGGCTCCAGATGGAGCGACCTGCGCGTCAAAAACGGGGCGAAGGATCCTTTCAATATCAAACTGTGGTGCCTGGGCAACGAGATGGACGGCCCCTGGCAGACCGGACAGAAAACAGCCTATGAGTACGGCCGCATCGCCAACGAAGCCGCCAAGATGATGAAGTGGACGGACGACAGCATCGAACTGGTCGCCTGCGGTTCTTCCTCCAGCGAGATGAAAACCTTCGGCGACTGGGAATACACGGTCCTGAGCGAATGCTACGACAACGTCGATTATGTTTCCCTCCACCGCTACTACGGCAACCCCACCAACGATACCGCCGATTTCCTGGCTTCCTCCATGAACCTGGAGGATTTCATCCGGACCGTCGCCTCCATCTGCGACGCCGTCAAGGGCAAGAAGCACAGCAAAAAGCAGGTCCACCTCTCCCTGGACGAGTGGAACGTCTGGTACCACTCCAACCAGCAGGATCAGGACCTGTACAAGCGCGAGCCCTGGGGCACCGCCCTGCCGCTGCTGGAGGACGTCTACAACTTTGAGGACGCCCTGCTGGTAGGCCTGATGCTGATCACCATCCTCAAAAACGCCGACCGGGTCAAAATCGCCTGCATGGCCCAGCTGGTCAACGTAATCGCGCCCATCATGACCCGTCCGGGCGGCGGCGCGTGGAAACAGACCATTTTCTGGCCGCTGATGCAGGCCAGCCTGTACGGGCGGGGCATGAGTCTCCTGCCCCGGCTCACCGCCGAAAAGACCGATACGAAAAATTATACGGACGTTCCCCTGGCTGACGCCGCCGCAGTGCAGGGCGATGACGGTTCCCTGACCATCTTCGCGGTCAACCGCGACCTGAAGGAGGACACCGTGCTCTCTCTGGACCTGCGCTCCTTCGGCACTTTCAGCAAGGCAGAGCATTCCGTCCTCCACCATGACGACATGAAGGCCGTGAACACCGAGTTCCATCCGGACAACGTCACTCCCCGCCCGATGCCCATGGATCCTTCAGCCGCTGAGGTCATCCTCCCCGCCGCTTCCTGGAATGTGATCAGACTATATAACGAGTGAGGAGTTAGGAATTAGGAGTGAGGAGTTAAACATTTCACTGATTCAGTTCTGAAACCAAAGAGAAAGCGCCTGCGGAATTCAGTTTTTTCTCTGAATCCGCAGGCGTTTTTTATTGTGCCGGGAGCTTTGGAACCAATTTCAACTCCTAACTCCTAGCTCCTAACTCCTAACTGTTTACCCCGTCAATACGCATTGTTCAGAATGTCCGTCAGCTTTTCCCGGTCATAGAAGCTGCTGAGCTTGGTCAGCACGATATCGGGTTCGACGCCGCGGTCCACGTCGTAGAAGGAGCCGTTCTTGATGTAGGACAGGCGCTTGAAGCCGGACATCTGGTAGATTGTGCCCCATGCCGTAGCCATGGACTGCACCACGCAGCTGCCGCCGCCGGACGTCCTGCCCACCAGGGTGACCGCCCCGTCGCTCTTGAACGCCCAGGGAACTAGGTTGGCGCAGGAGAAGCTGTAGGGAGAGATCAGGCAATACAGCTGATACCGGTAGGTCAGCCAGTCGTCGTCGGTAAATTCCCTGTCCAGGTTGGTATCCGCCAGATAGATGCCGGAAGCCTGCGCGCCGGTGAAGGTATCCACATTCGCGACGGCCGCCTCTCCCAGGAACCAGCTGATGACAAAAAGCGCGGCGTCCGCGTCGCCCCCGCTGTTCAGGCTCAGGTCCAGCACGACATTCTGAATGGGGCTGTTCTCCCGCGTGATCCGGTGATGGGCAAAGAGCACCAGGGACACCGTATCGACGATGCAGTCCGGATCGTCCAGGTTCAGCCCGTAATAGTAATCGCTGTCATATTCCATGGCAAAATTGTTTAACGTCAGATAAGCCGTATTGCCGATTTCCTGATATATGGGACGTCCTTCCGGGATGATCGCGTCCGCTGCGGCCCGGTAGATACTGCTGATCCTCTCGTCATTGCGCCCGGAAAAACCGATGCGTTCCGGCGTCAGATCGGTTTCATAACCCGTCGAGAAGGAATTCTCCCTGTACATGCTGTGCAGATCGTCAAAATAGAAATTGATGAAATCCTGTACGGCGGCGTCCGCTTCAGCAGTGTCCGGGCTGAGCAGGCGCTGATAATAATCCGTCTGGACCATCAGGTCACGGAAATTATAGATGCTGTGGGCCTCCTTGAGGCCGTAGAAGCAGTCCAGTTCCATGCACAGCTCATTGAAGCCGAACCAGGCAAACGCTTCGCTGCGTTCCGTTTTCGGAACGCCGTAGTAACGTTCGCCGAGCTGGTTGAGCTGCAGCTTTTCCTCCCCGGTGTCCGGGTCTTTCACGTTCATGACGAACATGGTCTTTCCGCCGATGAACAGCGCCTGATTGTTGCAGCAGCAGATCAGGTTCCGCTGGATGCAGAAAAACAGGTCGAACACCGTATGCAGCGGCATCAGGCACTGACCGTCCTGGAAAATCACCGGGATCTCATAATCGCCCAGATTGATGGCCTTGCTTTCGCCCTTGCGCTCGTTCCTCAGGTCCACCAGGCGGGCGAACAGCTCCCGCTGGCCGGTCAGCTCGTTGAAGCCGGAAAGGCTCAGGACATCCAGCGCCCCGTACCGTTCGGCGCTGAAGGTATCGAAATTCTCAAACAGCACCATGGATTCCCTGGGCGAGATCAGGGCCACGGACCCCGTCGGCACATAAGTCAGCGTATACCAGTCGCCGTCCGCATCATATTCGATCGCATACACGGGTTCCTTGGAATCGCCGAATTTCAGGAACCCGTTCATCGCTTCGGTCCATTCCCGCAAGTCCGTATACGGCAGATCGGCGACGCCGTCCGCGTAATATACGGGATAAGCGCTGTTGACCAGCCCCACGCTTGAAAAATACATGGGCATCGTCTTCCGTTCCAGCTGATGAACAGTTTCTTCCGCCGGAGCGGCCGGCTCTTCCGCCCAGGCCGGGCAGCAGCCCAGCACCAGGGTCAGGCACAGTATCCAGCACAGTACATGTTTCATTTGGTTTTCTCCTTTTTTATATGATCCTTGTATGACAATTTGATTTTATCGCGGAACGTCCCTGATGTCAAGCAGGGACCGGACCTGGACGGGTCCGCTTTTTCACAGCTTTTTCTGTTTTCCTTCTCCGTTTTCTCCCGTTTTTCCCTTATAAATCTATACACACCCTCCCAATTCTGTGCTATAATCTGCTTGATCCGGCAAACCCGGTATAAGCATAAATCATGAATACGGATCGCTGCCATTCATGTCCGCAAGGAGGATGACGAATGAACGTCAGTAGACTGTTAGAAGCTTTCCTGAAAATCCTTTTCTCTACCACCCAGCCGACACCGTTTTCTCTGGTCTCCAGCGCGCTGCTGATCGTCGGCATGATCGGCATTTTCCGCAAGTGCGGGATCAAATGGTGGCTGGCGCTGGTTCCCTGCGTCCGGGATTATCAGCTGGGCAGAGCCGGCAACCGGGAAGACGAGGGCCGGTTCGCCGCTGTCATGCAGGGTGTTCTCGGCCTCATCGCGCTGCTCAACCTGTTTGCCCCGACCAGAGACCCCGATGTCGCAGGCAGGTTCTTCGGTTTTTTGTCGATCGTCAGCCTGCTGGTCGCCCTCGTCTACTCGATCTACATGATCCGCGTCTACATCGGCGTCAACGAACTGTTCGCCCAGAAACCCCGGTGGATGGTTCTGTGGGTAACGCTGGAGTTTCTGCCCGCCATCATTTTCGGCTGGGATAAACAGCTCAAGCCCCAGTGGACGGTGTCCGACCTGGAGAACGAAACGGCCAATTACTTCTCCAATCAGAAAGCGGCCGTCATGGACCAGGGACTGACCGTGAACCTGGAAGAGCGGACCGCCACCGAGTTTTTCAAAAAGAAATACCTCCTGCGCGACATCCATATGTACATCCAGCCGGGCCGCATGGTGCTGCTGCTGGGCGGCTCCGGCGCGGGCAAAACCACCTATCTGAACGCCGTGAACGGCTACGAAAAAGCCAAGGCGGAGGTCGTGCTCAACGGCCGGAACATGTATAAGGATTACAAGGACATGCAGTACGAGATCGGTTTCGTGCCGCAGCTGGACCTGATGCGCGGCTCGGACACCGTGTTCCGTACGCTGATGGACGCCGCCGCCCTCCGCCTGCCGACCGGTTTCTCCCGGGCGGAACGCCTGGCCCGGGTGGATGAAGTCATGAAGATCTTCGGCCTGACCCCGGTGCAGAAAAACCTGGTCAGCAAGCTGTCCGGCGGCCAGCGCAAGCGCCTTTCGATCGCCATGGAATTCATCTCCAACCCCAGCCTCTTCATCCTGGACGAACCGGACAGCGGTCTGGACGGCGTCATGGCCAGGGAGCTGTTCCAGCAGCTGCGCCAGATCGCCGACCAGGGAAAGATCATCATCGTGATCACCCATACGCCGGACCGCGTGATCGACCTGTTCGACGACGTGATCGTCCTGGCGAAAGACGCCAACCGCACCGGGCGCCTGGCTTTCTACGGCCCCATCGAAGAAGCCAGAACCTTCTTCGGCAAGGACAGGATGGAAGAGATCGTGAAGTCCGTCAACCGCGAGGAAGAAGGCGGCGAAGGCCGGGCGGACGAATTTATCCTCAAATACGCGGAGGTGCAGCATGGCTGAGCAGAATAAAAGCAAAAACGTCCGCACCCGCGGGGTCAGGCATTCCGGGCGCGACGGCCAGATCCTGATCTATCTGGGCAAGCAGTTCCGTTTCTTCATCAATGAGAACGACTGGAAGGTCCTGCCGATGGCGGCCATCATCGCGGCGCTGGTCTCCATGGTCATCCGCAGGAAGTTCTTTATCAACATGGAAGGCAGCCTGATCGGCGGCTTTGCCCTGACCTGCGTGGCCATCTGGAACGGCTGCTTCAACTCCATCCAGGCTGTCTGCCGGGAAAGGCCGATCATCAAGCGGGAACACCGCTCCGGCCTGCACATCACCTCGTATGTGATCGCGCACATGATCTATCAGCTTCTGCTGTGTGCGGCGCAGACGGCGCTGAGCATCTACGTCATGACCGTGATGCAGGTGCCGATCCCGGCCAGGGGCTTCATGACACCCTGGATGGTCGTGGACCTGGGAATCAGTATGCTGCTGATCTCCTATGCCTCGGACATGATGAGCCTGTTTATCTCCAGCCTGTCCCACACCACCACCGGTGCGATGACGGTCATGCCTTTCGTGCTGATCTTCCAGCTGGTCTTCTCCGGCGGCGTCATTCCCCTGCCCACCTGGGCCCAGGTATATTCCAACTATACCATCTCCAACTACGGCATGAAGGCCATCATTGCCCAGTCCGGCTACAACGAGCTGCCGATGGAAACGGGCTGGAAGACCCTGAACTCCATGCGCGATAAAGAAATCGGCGGCACCTTCAGCGTGGGCCAGGTTCTGGACCTTCTGGACAGCTCGGCCATCGAAAACCGCCGGGATATGGAAATCATGAAGCCGATGACGCTGGGCGAAGCCGCCGACATCCTGAACAAAGCGGACCAGAGCCTGCACATCCGGGACACCGTCATCACCCGCCCCATGACCGTGCAGAACCTGCTGGACATGCTGAAAGACACCGAGTTCATGCAGAAGATCGGCAGCATCAGCCTCGTGCCGGATACCCAGTTCACCGATCCGATGACCGTGGGCGAATTCGTCAATTCCCTGCTGACAAATCAGGACAATGCCGCCCTGCTGAACAAGGAGGTGGGCACCACCCTGACCCTGGGCCAGATCCTTGATCTCCTGCACGCGCAGGAGTTGACGGATACCTTCCGGGATCAGCAGCTCAGCGGCTCCGTCACGCTGGGCGATATCGTCGATTTCCTGAAGAACAACGAGGCCGTCCAGGCCCGCCGGGACAGGACCTTCACCCTGAAAACCACCTTCGGCGAAGTTTTCCAGATATTCGGGGAACAGAACGTGCAGCGCCTCGTGGAAGAAAAGACCGCAGCCGCCAGCCAGAAAGCGGAATACGCCCGCACCAATGAAAACATCGTCCGCAACTGGCTGATGCTGGGCGTCTTCATCTTCGGCTTCGCCCTGGCCTCGATCCTGGTGCTGGAGCTGATTGACAAGGATAAGAGGTAATACTGGTGGACTTCTGCCCCATGCGCATCTGCAGGCGCATTTGGAGCCATCTCTGTGTCAGTCCTCCTCGCCGTAGCAGGCAGCAGCCGTTTCAGACTTTACGATCAGCAGAACGCACAGCATACCCCCGCAGGAACTTCCTGCGGGGGTATGCTGCTGAAATGGTCTTTTTACTGATTTTCACCTAACCCATGCACATCTGCGGGCGCCTTTTGCGCCATCTCTGTGTCAGCCGTCCTCACCGTACCTACGGGTACGCTTTCAGACGTCTTCCTTGATCTGGCACAAAATCCATCCCGCATCTGCACATGTTCTAGATGAAAAACAGTATTATATACGGAAAGAATGTTTCACCCTCCGTCAGTAGAGCGTCCAGGCGGTCGCAGCGGTTTTTTCACTCTCCAGGTTTCCGCAATAAGCGGAAACATAGAAAGTGTATTTTGTCAGCTGCTCCAGGTGATCGACAACGCACGTTCTTGCATTGACGCTGAGTATTTTTACAGGTACATGATCCCCGGACAACATGTAGACATAATACCCCTCGGCATGTTCGACAGCGCTCCAGGACAACGCGATCGATGAAGAACTGACGGCAGATGCGGCAACCGTTGCAGGTGCCTCAGGGCTTGCCGTGCTGACTTCAACGGCTGCTTTTTTGCTCTCATAGTCGCCGATAAAACCGGAAATATAGAAGGTGTAATCTGTGGAATCGTTCAGATTTGCGACGGTAATACTTGTTGCTTCATTCTGCGTCGCAGCGTAAATATACGGCTCCCCCGTCCCGTCGGAAACACGGATCAGGTATCCATCCACTTCTCCGGAACCGGCCCAGGTCAGCCGGACTGACGTATGACTGAGGACTTCGGCAGCCGCATTGACAGGCGCATGGACCCTCAGGGTAAGCCTGGCCGGCTGGGAAAAGACGGGATCCGTCACAGTTTCATCCTGTCCGGTCAGAGCCACGCGGAACAGGTAACCTAGATACCGGCTGGAAACCGTAAAAGTCAGTGTATCCGTTTTGTTGCCCCGCCAGAAAGCGCCATTGGTCAGGCGCTGCCAGGTTTCCCCATTATTCTGGCTGGCTTCCCAGTAATAGCTGCCGGCGTTTACTGCTTCCACAGTGAATGTAACATCTTCCCCGGCAACAGCTTCCTGATCAGAAGGGTCTGTGAGAATGACCGGTACTTTCCTGACGGTCAGCCTGGCTGGATTGGAAGCGGTTTCTCCTCCCACCCCGATCGCAACACCGCGGAACCAGTAACCGTCATAATCCATGTCAGCATAGACTTTCAGAATGGGCGTATGACAATCATACCATAAAGCGCCGTCGCTCAGGGTGCTCCATGTCTCTCCGTCTCCGCTGCATTCCCAGCGGTAGCTGTCCGCGTCCCTGGCAGTGATCCGGAAGAAGGTGATCTGATTCGGATTGGCTTCCCTGTCTTCCGGATGATTGATGATTACCGGCGGCGGGACGATGATCAGTCTGGCGGGATTCGAGAAGACGGTAATACCCGCCCCTGACACAGCAACGCGGAGCCATATCCCGTTATATCTCTGGGAAGCGGTAAAAGACAGGGTGTCGGTCTTGCTGCCGTGCCAGAAAGCCTCATTACCCAAAGCTTTCCAGGACTCATCATCATCAATATCCCAGCTGAACTGCCATTGATAGCTTTGGGCATAATTTGCTCTCACGGTAAAGGTAACGATGCCATCCACCGCCGTTTCCTGATCGGCCGGATCCTGTATGACCGCCGGCGGATTGATCACGGTCAGCCTGGCAGCGCTGGATACAGTTTCGCCTCCCCGCCCAATCGCAACGGCGCGGAACAGAAGATCATCATGCTCACGGTAAGCTTTAAAAGACAGAACGCTCGACGTGTACCCTTCCACTTCAAACCATTCGCTGCCGTTATCAGCGCTGCATTCCCAGCGATAGCTGTCAGCCTGAGCTGCAAGAGCCTGGAATGCAGCCTGGCTGCCGGCCATCACTTCCCTGTCTTCCGGCTGGACAACAAAGGTGGGCGGCGGGATGATCGTCAGCGTGGCAGAATCAGAGAAGGCTGTCGCACCGGCCGCATCCGTTGCCGCAGCACGGAACCGGTAACCGTTATGCATCGCACGGGCGGTAAATGTCAGTGTATCTGTTGTACAGCCCTGCCACAAGGAGTTGTTCGTCAGTGATTTCCATACATTACCATCTGTGCTGAATTGCCATTGATAACTGACAGCACGATAAATCCTCACGAAGAAAGAAACGGTTTCGCCTGCCGCCGCTTCCTGATCAGCCGGCTGGATGTCCGGCGGAGGAACGACTGTCAGCTGGGCAGGTTCGGAAACTCTGGTTTCGCTCTGCCCGGTCACGACGACACGGAACCAGTAATGAAGATTGGCACTGGTTGCGGTAAAGGACAGCGTATCCGTTTTGTTTCCCTGCCAGAAGGAGTCATTGGTCATCTTTGCCCAGACGGTTCCGTCCGTGCTGAACTGCCACTGATAGCTCACAGCGTTTTCAGCTTCCACCGTGAACACAGCCAAAGCGCCTTCTTCCACCAGCTGGCCGACCGGCTGGGTCAGGATCACGGGGATCGTCTGATAGGTCTCTTTGAGCTTCTTCCAGGTATTCAGATCCACTTTTCCGTTTACAGTCAGTCCCTTATCCTGCTGAAACCTCTTCACGTCATTGACCAGCGCCGTTCCGAATACACCGTCCGCTGTACCGGACAGATATCCACATACATCCAGGTATTCCTGAACGAGACGGACACGGTCGCCGTGACTGCCAAGGGAAAGCGTCGGGAAGGCATCCTCGATGGTATAATTGTGCCGGTCCGCCCATTCATAAGCGTACGTCGCCGGAACAGCAACCACCACAAGACTGCTCACATTGGCAAATGTATTTTCCGCGATAAAAGTCAGGCTTTGCGGCAGATTGATTTTCCTGACCGAAGAATTGGCAAAAGCCTTGCTTTTGATATCGGTCAGGCCCTCCGGCAGGACGACCTGGTCCAGTTTCTTGTCCCCATAAAACGCTTCCGCTTCAATGACCCTGACACCGGACGGAAGAGTCAGCACAGCGGCAGAAGCACAGGCACACAGCCCCACCAGCATCGTCAGAATAAACAGAAACGCAATTCCTTTCTTCATGCTGAACGATCTCCTGTCTGTCATAAGTTTTTTATGCACAAACCGATTATATATTGTTTGTTTTTGATATGTCAAGAGATTTTATCATCTTAGCATGCCAGTTCCCTTACACGGACGTATCAATTCATGAAACGCATCAGCGTTTCACAAATTCGATCAGAAAAGGATGTGTATGATTTGAAGCATATGAAAAAATGGCTGGCCGGATTTCTGGCCATCCTGATGCTGATTCCAGGTTTACTGACGGCTGTCAGCGCGGAAAGCGCAGCGGCCCCTGAAAAAAGCACGGCTGCCGTATCCCGCGGGTTCACCATTCAGACCGAAGACATGCTGAAAAACATGGTGAACATGGACGCCCGGGCCTGGGACGCGACGGTCGCCCGGGAGAAAAACAACGGCCTCCGGTCGCCCGTGACGGAAGAGACCCTGAAAAGGGAAAACCCGGATGTCCGGATCCTCAAGCAGAACGGGCGGATCTATATGATCGACGGGGCAAAAGCCCTTGGCAGAGTGGAGACGGCGATGGACGCCTACCGGGCCGTATACCGCCTGACCGGCCTGCTCGGCGCTCCGGAAGACGCCGACCTGCGCCTGTGGTCCAGGATCACCGCCCCTTCCGGGATCCGTGCGTTTGTCTTCCAGCAGGTGTACGAAGGGCTGACGGTCATCGCCAGTACGGTGAAAATCGTCACCGCGGAGGACGGACAGGTAAGTGCCGTATTCAGCTCCCTTTCTTCCGGCGTTCCGGAGAGCACCGGCGTTCAGGAAATCCCCGCGGAAGAAGCAGAGGAGATCGTCCGGAAACACCTGAGCGATCAGGGATTTGAAGACAGCGTGATGCCGGAGTATACCGCCCGGGCCATCCTGCCGCTGGTCAATCCCCTCGACGAGGAAGCCGAAGAAGCTGCGCCGGACCGGCTGGTGTGGATCGTGTATACGGAAAACCCCCGCTTTGCCGATGTCCGCTCCGTGGACCTGCCCTATCTGGCCCACTATGTCGGCGCGGACGGAACCTATCTGCACAGCGCTGCCGTGACCATGCCCGGCAATTCCGCCAACCAGGGCGGCTTCCCGGCCGAATACGCCTTTGAGTTCATGGAAAAGAGCGAATGGAGCGGCACCGTCGCCGGCCACGGGCATACTTCCATGGAGATCACCGTTCCCGTCATGCGGGACACCCGGACGGGCGTGTGGTATCTGGCCGACCCGGAACGCAAGATCGCCCTGGGCGATTTCGCCGCCCTGGCCTACGGGGATCAGACGGTCAACCTCATCTCCTCTCCGGATAACAGCGGCTGGGAGGATGAAGACCTGATCACCTATTACCACCTGATCAAAGCCTGGGACTTCTATGCGGAGATGGGCTGGCGCGGGCCGGACGGCATCGGCACCCCGATCCTGCTGCTCAAGGGCCTTTGCCTGAAAAACGGGGAAGACGTCTTCAATGCCGCGTACGCCGGCCTGCTGAACGGATGGCAATGCTTCGCCTACGGCAGAAACACCTACCTCGGCCAGGCGCTGGATGTGTTCGTGCACGAGTTCACCCACGGGGTAACCACCACCCTGATGAACACCAACCTGTACCTGAACGACAACGGCGCGATCAATGAGGCCATGTCCGACATTCTCGGCAATCTCTGCGAACAGATCGAGGAAACCGGCGACAGCAGGTGGCTGATGGGCGAAAGCTCCGGCACCATCATCCGCTCCATGCTGGATCCGCATCTGTTCGAGCAGCCGGAGCACGTATGGGACCTGTTCTACGCTCCCCCCACCGATACGCCGAACGACATGAACGACCGCGGCGGCGTGCACATCAACTCTTCCCTGCTGAACCTGGTGGCTGCCCGGCTGACCATGGACTACGGCATGCCGCCGGAAACCGCGAAGGTCTACTGGCTCACCGTGGCCAGCTGCATGACCCCGGATATGGATTATCCCCAGCTGGCTGAACTGCTGAAGTGGGCCGTCCCCGTCAGCGGCTGCGAAGCGTACCGGGAAGCGGTGGACACCCTGATTGCGCAGACCCGCATGACAGAAACCGGCGTACCCGAATCCCTGCCTGAAAACCGCAGGCTGGTCCGGCTGACCCTGCCCGACAGCGGGGACATTGCCGACGACCACTGGGTGCTGTTCGCCGTCCAGGTGGACCCGGAGGATATTCAGCGCAAGGTAAACGACGTCTCATCCCTGCTAGGGGGGTTCCTGAAAGCCCTGTGGGGGAACGACGCGGATCAGGAGGCGCTGGAAAAAGGTTTCGCCGAATTCAGGCAGAACTGGAAGATCGACGAAATACTCCGTGCACTTGCCGAAAACGATGAAGCCTCCCTCCAGGTACTGCTCAGGGAAGTTCTCGGCACCA
This sequence comes from Christensenellales bacterium, assembly GCA_045113695.1. Lineage (GTDB taxonomy): Bacteria > Bacillota > Clostridia > Christensenellales > Aristaeellaceae > UBA4246. The sequence continues at coordinate 21,567 of JBGUJG010000093.1, read as the reverse complement.
GCGTCTGTCAGTACCTGACCTGGCGTTCCCAGGACGGCACTGCCTCCATGGTGCTGCGCGATGTCCCGACGTTCTATCTGCTGATCAACATGGACGAAGAAGACTACTCCCCCCGCGGCCTGGCTGTTCTGGCAGGCGGCCGGTGGTACGACCTGATGACCATTCTCACTTCCAAAGACAGTGCGGAAGGACTGGACGAGGAAATGCTGAATGCGCTGACAGACGAAGTGATCAGCCTGATCGACCGGTTCCTGACTCCCGCCCCGCGGGCAGAGGGGCAGAATGCCGGAAACAAAGCGTCCCAGGCCCCATCCGTCATCGACCTGCCCGCAGCGGGGCTCGAAAGCCTCAGGCTGACAGTCCCGGAAACCGCGGCGGAAGAAACACCCGCCGAATAACCCAGAAGAAAGGAACATGAAACATGAAAAAGCTGCTGCTGACCCTGACTGTACTCACCGTAATGTTCTCCTGCACGTTCGCCCTGGCGGAAGCGCCCGAACACCCGCTCTTCACCGGTTCGCTGGAAGACGGCTGCTATATCCTGAAGATCGCCCTGGATCCTGCAGACAGCGGGGAATGGAACGCGGAGCGGATCGACGCCGATCATCCTGTTGTGGAACTGAGCGGGACGGAGCGGACGGACGATACCCTGACAATCCGTTACCTCCCCGTTCAGGACGGCACGGCGACGGTCTGCCTGCGGCACTTCAGCGGCCCGGTCTGCGACCAGATGCACGGGATCGATCTGCTGGTGAAAGACGGACAGATTACGGAAGCAACCGGCGGTTTTTATACCGCTTCCCCGGGCGATGAAGATCTTTCCGGCGTTCTGTGCGGCGATTGGCTGGAAGAAACAACCCAGTTCAGCGTCCTGACCGTCCGGAAAAACGAAAACGGCGGCTGGACCGCGGAGATCGTCTCCCCCATGACCCACGGCGCGTATCTGTTCCGGGCGCAGATCCGCTACGACTGCGAACAGGAAGCCCTCGTGTACACCGACGGAGCGTTCTACGACATTCCCATCACCGGCGAGACGGAAGCGCCTGAACCGGGCGAACCTTCCGTTTCCGGCGCGAAAGGCTGCTTCCGGATGTCCCAGAATGACGCCGGAAAGGTCGTCCTGACCTGGATCAACGAACTGAGCCCGGATGAAAACATCCGCTATGTGACAGCAGAATAACCCCAAAAACACGGACCCGGTCAGCAGCCGCTGACCGGGTTTTCCTGCCTGTTCCTATGGCAGTTCCGGGGAAGAACTCATAAAAAGACCTTCGTGACAACCATGTGCACATCCTTGCCGCGGATAAAGATCTTGACACCGTTAGCCATTCTGTGAAGAACGGACTGTTCAAAACGGTCCCATTCCGTGCCCTGGATGTCCCTGCCCGTCACGTCCACCTGAACGTCCAGAGGAAGCTCGAAATAGGTGCGTTCCGTATTGGACACCCGCGCCTCCTCAAAAGCGTTCCGGAGCTTGCCCAGGAAACTGCCGGCCGCCTCGTTCTTTTTCGAAGTGGAAACGTCGATCAGCATCTGCCGGGTTTCCCTGTCCATCACAATTTCGGAAGTCAGGTGAAGATCAAAGGTATTTCCCTCGCTCTCTACCCAGAAAAGCGCTTTCAGCTCTCCCGCGATGCTGTGAACCATGCTCAGCATTTCTTCCGTCAGCAATTGGAGATGCAGGATATTCTGCCTGTCCAGCCCCCTGAAAACAGCGGACTTGACTGTCTGCTCTCTCGCCTCGCGGTAGCCGTGTTCCATGTTGTCGACCTGGACGACGTCTGATTTCATCGCGCTGATCTCCCTTCCGCTTTGATCATTCCACGTTCAGTACGGTGGCAAAGCCCGTCACTTCAAAAACTTCCCTGACCAGTTCGCTGGCATGAACGATCTTCATGCCGCCCTTTCCCCTCATTTCGCGCTCAGCGCCTACCAGCGCCCGCAGGCCGGCGGAAGAAATATAATCCAGCTCGCTGAAATCCAGCGTCAGGTCCTCAGCGTCTCCCAGCGACTGCCTGAACACTTCCTCAAGCTCAGGCGCGGTCAGTGTATCCAGACGGCCCTGCACTGAAAGCACCAGAGACTTGCCTGTCTGATTCTTGGTAATTTTCACGGATAAAACTCCTTTCCGGTTCAAAGTTTTGTTTTGCCCATCGATATGGTACGATTATAACACCAATGCCCGGGATGATACAAGTGTCTTTTTCTTTCAAATACGCCCGTTCCGGGAAAAACCGCACTTTTTCACCAAAAACGCATGTTTTAAGCAGCATCCCGGTCCTTTCGTTTATTCAGCCCCACAGCGGCGCGGGATAGACCCCTTCATCCCGCAGGCGGACCATGGCCTGCTGTACCTTGGGCTTGTCTTCCCGGTAGGTCACGCCCCACCAGCGGCCGGCATTCGGGAGCACCTGAACGGAGGCTTTTCCCTTTTCGATCAGCGCGTTGACCGCGAAAGGCAGGTAATACTCAGCCTTCAGCGGGTTGTCCGGCATCTCGTCCCGCAGGAAGGACACAAAGCCGGTCTCCAGCGCCTGCAGGAAATCCGGCGTAAAGCCCCACAGGTTCATGCTGACCACGCTGCCCGGATCAAGCAGGCGGTAGTTCTGTCCGTCCTCGGTCGCAAGGGGACCGTCCGAACTGCTGACGATGTGGGTCGTTTCGCGGATGCCGCGGAGCAGGCCGTTCTCATCCGTCAGGCAGACGCCGCGGGACACATAGCCCGTTTCGCTCAGGGTATTGCTGAGGCGGTAGCCCACCATCATATAACATCCGGGCTCCCGGGCCTGGGACAGAAAACCGTATGCCTTCTCAAACGCGTCCGGGCCGTAGTAATCGTCCGCGTTGATCGCCGCGAACGGCGCGTCGATCAGGGCCCTGCAGCAGAGCACGGCGTGCCCGGTCCCCCAGGGCTTCACCCGGCCTTCCGGCACGGAGAACCCCGCCGGCAGCATTTCCTTTTCCTGGAAAGCATACGAAACTTCCAGGTGCTTTTCAGCCCGCCTGCCGACGGCTTCCCGGAAGGCTTCTTCCATCTCGTGCTTGATCAGAAAAATCACGCGCCGGAAACCTGCCCGCTTTGCGTCGAACAGGCTGTAATCCAGGATCACTTCCCCGTCCGGCCCGATCGGGTCAATCTGCTTCATGCCGCCGTACCGGCTGCCCATCCCTGCCGCCATGATCACCAGAATCGGTTCCATTTTGATACCTCCGCATTTTTATTGCTCTTTTGTGCTGTCTGCCAGATACACTCTTCTCACCCTGGGGGAGATGGCGCAGACAATCTCGTAGCCGATCGTCCCCAGCTGCTCTGCCAGGTCGTCCGCGGTCTGTACAAGCGCCCCGCTCTGCCCCAGGATGACCGCCTCGTCTTCCCTGGCCACGCCGGGGATGCCGCTCACGTCGACCATGGTCTGGTCCATGCAGACCCGGCCCAGGATCGGCGCACAGGCGCCCCGGATCAGGACATGGCCTTTGCCGGAAAGGGCCCGGCTGAATCCGTCCGCGTAACCGACCGGAAGCGTGGCGACGCGCATCTCCCTTTCCGCCCGGAACGTCCGCCCGTAGCCGACCGTATCGCCCGGATGAATGTCCTTTACCATGCTCACCGCGCATTTTAAGGACAGGGCGGGCCGGATGCCGTCCGGCAGGACGTTCCCCCGGTCTGGCTTCAGCCCGTACAGGATGATCCCCAGCCGGGAAAAGGTCGACCGGTCCTCCGGATAGTAAAGCCCGCCCGCCGAATTGAGCTGGTGGAATTCCAGGTCCTTTTTCCCGGCGGCGCGGAGAAGGGAAACAATCTGCCAGGCCTTCTCCTGCTGGGCTTGGGTAAAACCGGCGCTCTCCCCGTCCCACGGGGTGTCGGCCGCGCACAGATGGGTAAACAGGCCCGTGACGGTCAGGGGGGCAGGCGTCCGCAGGATCGTCCGCAGTACGCTATGCGGATGGTCCGCGTTCAGGCCGATCCGCCGCATGCCTGTATCCAGTGCCCAGTGGCAGCGGATTTCGCCGTCGGCGGCCGCCGCCAGGGCCTGCGCGTAATCTTCGTCCGTCAGCGCCTGGGTAATACAGTTGGCCGAAAGCAGTCCGGCCTCGCTCACCGGCGTATACCCAAGGATCAGAATTTCACCCGCGACGCCGCCTGAGCGCAGGCGCACCGCCTCTTCGACATTGGACACGGCAAAGCGGGTGCAGCCAGCTTTCTGCAGCGCCAGGGCCACCGGCAGGTCGCCGTGCCCGTAGGCGTTCGCCTTGACGACGCACATGATGTCCCTCCGGACCTGCATGCTCTCCGCGTAAAGGCGGTAGTTGCGTACGATCTGATCCAGATCGACTTCGGCCCAGCAGCGCCGTCCATAGGGTACCTTCCGTTCATTCATTCCGTTCCATGGGCCGCCCTTAGGGGCGGCTTTTCCTCCCGTTCCGGTGATTCATGGCAAATAACGTAAAATTTCTTCCGTATTATTCATTTTTTACTTGCTTTTTTGGGGCTGGTCCGATATAATAAAATATACTTCCCCACGGAGGCTCCTATGCAATACCAAGTCGCCATCGCGCTGAACGATCAGGAAGACATCCGGTGCGTCCAGACCATCGCGGAAACGATGTCCTTTTCCTTTCAGACATTCCTGATCGCCCCGGAAATGTCTCCCATATCCAGACATCTGAAAAGCGGACGGGTGGATCTGCTGATCCTGGACCTGGCGGACAAAGCCATCGAACAGTTCGCCGTCCGTCTTCGGGCGACCCATCCGCGCCTGTGGATGATTCTGCTCAAAGGCGGTCAGACGGATCCGCTTGCCTTCTGCCAGGACCGCCGCAGCATCCTGCTGCAGAAGCCAATCAGCACGATGCGGATGCTGCACGCCCTTCATTCCGCCGCCGCGGGGCTGACGCAGGACGGCCAGGCGCCGGACAGTTCCCGGCTGTAATCAGATACCGGCGGACGGTTCGAAAGGCCGCTGTTTTCTCGGCGCCGTTTCCATCGTACGCCAGCGGTAATCATAATCATAGGAATCCGTGGTGTCCATCAGATACCAGATCATTTCTTCAAACAGACTGTCCGCCCTGAAAAGGGCTGCTTTTTGTCTGTCCAGCGAAAAGTCCGTCCAGAGCCGTTCCGCTTCCGCCCGGTCTCCCGCTTTCAGCAAAGTGGCTGCCCGGCTGCTGATCCGCGCGGCCTGCGCAAAGCTTTCTTCCTCCATCCGGCGGAAGGCGGCGCGCACCGGCCGCCCAAGCCGAAGGCGGTCCTGCTCCGCCAGGGCGCAGAGCCGCTTCATCCGGACGGAAGCGTACCTTGCGTCATAGTGCGGAGCCTCCTCCATGTCCAGGGCGAAGGAAGGATCCAGTTCCCTGATCAGGCTGCTTACGGGCAGATAGACCGAATGCTCCGCGTTGCCCAGGGAAAACCAGCCGACGCAGGCCGCCGCTTCCGGCGCCCTGTCCGAGACGCACAGCACATGGGACGTGCAGGTGGATTCAGATCCAAGCACCCGCCAGTCTCTCCGCCCCGTCTCCTCCGGGCAGAAGCCCGTTCCCTCAAACCGGTCGCGGAACAGCTCCATGACATCCAGGGCGCCGACTGGCCTTTCCGGGGCAAAACAGAGGGGAAATTTCCGGTCCGTCCGGTATTCCCCCGCTTCCCCGGGCGCGAACCGCAGGCGGCCCAGCCAGGTGCGGCCGTTGGCAAAGTCCGAAAACCGGCCGGCATATGTCCGGAAGAGATTCATTTTTCCGTCCGGGTCATATACGGCCAGCCCATGCTCCGCAGGCAGGCGGAACAGATCCGGCGAGCAGAGGAAGCCGTCCTCCTCCCCCGAAAAACCGTCCAGCATGAATTCGTTGCCGAATACGGCCATCCGGTCCTCTGGCAGGCGCAGGGCCGCCCACTGATGAGCGGTATAGGTCTCCACATACCAGACTTCCCGGGGATCGGCGATCAGGATGATGTTCTGCTCCCCGGAGCCCCTCTGAGCCATCACCCGGGCAATCAGATCCACCCCTTCCCGGGCGGTCGGGCAGCAGGAGGCGATCAGGTCCGGCAGCACCTCCTCGCACAGGCCGTCATCCAGGGGCGGATCCATCCGGCGGATCTCCGGGCGGATGTAAGCCGTCACTGTGCCGGTCACGGCGACGCCCCGCTCGCTGACTGCGGCGGAAGCGTACCGGCCGCGCCCGCAGCCCCGGACCGCCGGTGTGCAGACATAACGAAAGGTTTGTTCCGGCAGCGGCCAGCAAAATCCGTCCTTTCCCCGCAGGATCCGGCCGGGCCCGTCCCCGGCGGGCACGATCTCCATGCGCATCAGGGTCGTCAGGGGAAACAGGTCCAGGGTCCTGGCTATGATGGTGTCTCCGTCGGAGCTTACCTTCCGGCCCGCATAGACCCCGGTGCAAGCCCGGGCTTTCCGGTGAACACACAGCAGCACTAGCGACACCAGCATGACAGCCGCGATCTTCATCCGTCCGCCCCCTTTCTTCGTTTGTTCGTCACCGGTTTCCTGCCGGTTACAAAAGCGCTTTGAGTTCTTCCACCGTCTGCCGGAATACCTGCATGGCCCGGCGGACGGGTTCGGGGCTGCTCATATCGACCCCGGCGTATTTGAGCGCCTCAATCGGCGGGACGCTGCTGCCGGCGGACAGGAAGCGGATATGATCCCGGACAGCCGGCTCCCCCTCCCGGAGGATCCGGTCGGCAATGCAGACGGCGGCCGAAAAGCCGGTCGCGTACTTGTAGACGTAGAAATCCCTGTAGAAATGGGGGATCCGCATCCACTCGGCGCCGATTGCCTCGTCCACATGGACCGCCCGTCCGTAATAATGCCGGTTGAGGGAAAGATATGCCTCCGTCAGGGTTTCTTTGGTCAGCGGCTGGCCTGCTTCCGCCATCTCGTGGCTCTTTTTCTCAAAGGCGGCGAACATCGTCTGGCGGAAGACCGTCGTGCGGAAGGATTCCAGCAGGCTGTTCAGCAGGTAGCGCAGCATCGGTTTGTCATCCCGGTACTTGTTCCGCAGATAGGCGCTCAGCAGCACCTCGTTGCAGGTGGAGGCGACCTCCGCCACGAACAGGGAGTAATCCGCCTTCGGGTAGGGCTGGCACTTCGAGCTGAAATAGGTATGCAGGGAATGGCCCATCTCGTGCGCCAGGGTGGAAACGGAATTCAGGTCGTTCTCATAGTTGAGCAGCATATAGGGATGCACCCCGTACACGCCGTTGGAATAGGCGCCGGAGCGCTTGGCCCTGTTTTCGTAGACGTCGATCCAGCCTTCGCTGAACGCCCGCCGCATGACGCCCAGATACTCTTCCCCCATCGGCCTGAGGGCTTCCAGGGCCAGGGCGCAGCCTTTTTCATAGTCCGCCTCAAAGCTGACATCCCCGAACATCGGCACATACAGGTCGTACATGTGGAGTTCGTCCAGCGCCAGGAGGCGCTTGCGGATCTCCAGGTACTCATCCAGGGCCGGCAGGGCCCGGTCCACTTCAGACAGGAGGTTTTCAAACACGGATACCGGGACCTCGTCCGGATCCAGGGCGGACGAAAGGGCGGTATCATAATGCCGCGCCCGGGCTTTGAACACATGCCGCCTGACCGATCCGCCGTACAGGGCCGCGAAGGTGCCCCCGAAGTCCCGGAAGGTATTGTGCATGCCCAGGAAAGCGGCCTTCCGGACCTCCCGGTCTTTGGAGCGCAGGAAGGTCTGATACCGGCCGTGGCTCAGCTGCACCTCTTCCCCGTTCTCATCCCGGACCGCCGGGAAGGGCAGCTCCACGTCGGACAGAACGCGGAATGCCTGGGACGGAGCGGACAGGGCATCCTCCGCCATGGCCAGCAGCTTTTCCTGCTCCGCCGGCAGGGTATGGGCGCGCGTGCGCTCAAGGCCGCGGAGATACTCGCTGTAATCGCCGAAGGTGGGGTCATTCCGCAGGACGGACAGCTGCTCCCCCGGCAGGGCCAGCAGCTCCGGCTCCAGGTAAGCGGAAGCCGCGCTCAGCTGCACGGCCAGATGCCTTACCCTGCCCAGCATCGCGGTATACCGCCCGTCCGACCCGTCCTGGTCCGCCCGCATCATCGCGTAGGCGAAGACCTTTTCCAGGCGCCGGGACAGATCAAAATACCGGGCGATCGCTCCCTTCGGATCCTCCGCCGTTTTTCCCTCCCCTGCCCCGATTTCGGGCAGCAGGCCGGAAAGCGCCGAAATCTCCTGCTCCGCAGCTTCGTCCGTCGGGAAGATATCCTCCAGCCGCCAGAGGTATTTGGGGTTCATTTCGCTGCGGGGTTTCAATTCCTTGCCCATAGTTTGTATTTTCCTCATTCCATCTGTTTTCTTACTGATATGCGAATCACATTGTCTGACAGTATCAGGCGGCACCGGGATGGAGATCACAGCCGGTCAGGCCTCTGGAGCCGGATCTGTCCGGGGCATCCGCAGGGGGGGCCGCGAGACCCCCCTGCGTTACTTCACTCTTTCCACGGCGCGAAGCACTGATCCATCAGGACCGCTTCCGCCCGGGCGCTGGTTTCCTGCGTCAGGCGGGCCAGCACCGCGTCCGTGTCCTTTTCCTTCATCAGGAGCACCAGGTCCACGTTCTGGCCGAAGGCCGTCTCCTCCGTCCGGACGGGCAGAAGGCCCAGCAGGTAGCTGACCTTGTCCCACAGAGGATACGGAACGCTGACCATCATCCGCTGGGACAGGCACATTTTCGCGACGCCCGCCTTGTCCAGCGCCAGGGCACAGCTGCGGGAATAGGCCCGCACCAGGCCGCCCGCCCCCAGCAGGATGCCACCGAAGTACCGGGTGATGACGACGCAGCAGTTGACCACCTGGCGGGCGCGGATGACCTCCATCATCGGCAGGCCGGCCGTCCCGCCCGGCTCCCCGTCGTCGCTGTAGCGGATGATGCCGGCGTTTTCGCCGATCACGTAGGCGTAGCAGTGATGGGTCGCGTCCCGGTAGCGGGCGCGCTTGCCGCGCAGGAAATCAAGGGCCTCCTCTTCCGTCCGGACCGGCTTTGCGTCGCAGAGGAAGCGGCTCTTCTGCACGATGTATTCGTCCGACCCTTCCTGAAGGAGGGTCCAGTATTCGTCCGTCATGCGTTGTCCAGCACGCCCTTGAGCAGGGCGAGGCCTTTTTGGATCGTCTCCGGATCCGCCATGGAGAAGTTGAGGCGCAGGGTGTTTTCATGCCCGCCGCCGGCGTAAAAATGCGTGCCGGGCACGTAGGCCACGCCCGCGTCCACCGCCTTGGGCAGCAGGGCCAGGGCGTCCAGCCCCTCTTTCAGAGCGGCGAAAATGAACAGGCCGCCCTCCGGCTTCGTCACCCAGGTGAAGGCGTCGATTTTCCCGATGCCGGACAGCATCGTCTCCAGCTGGACGCCGTAGCTGCGGCAGATCTCCGCGATGTGCGGGGCCAGCAGGCCCTCTTTGATGTATTCGGCGCAGATGGCCTGGTTGAGCAGGGCCGTATGCAGGTCGGACGACTGCTTGGCGATCACGCACTTGCGCAGAAGGCCCAGCTCGGCCGCCATGAAGCCCACCCGGAGGCCCGGAGAGATCACCTTGGAAAAGCTCCCCAGGAAGACCACGAAGCCCGCCCGGTCAAAGGATTTGATCGTCGGAAGCTCCTGCCCGGCATAGCGCAGGTCGTGATAGGGATCGTCCTCCGCGACCACGACGCCGTACTGTTCGGCCAGGGCCGCCATCTTTTTCCGCTTTTCCAGGGACATCGTCCGGCCGGTCGGGTTCTGGAAGGTGGGGATGGTATAGATCATCTTCGGACGGACATCCCGGATCTTCTCTTCCAGGTCTTCCATGTTCATGCCGTCCTCGTCGGAGGATACCGGCACCAGCTCGGCCTGGTAGAGCTTCATGCACTGCATGTTGCCCAGGAAGGTCGGGTCTTCCACGATGATGCGGTCGCCGGGGTCGATCAGGGCGGAGCACAGCAGGTTCATGCCCTGGGTGGAACCGGTGGTGGGCAGGACCCCGTTCTTTTCCATGTCAACGCCGAAGTGTTCCGCCAGATAGGGCTTCATGACCTCCAGGAAGGGCGGATACCCTTCCGTCGCCCCGTACTGCAGGATGCGCTTGCCGTCGTCCTTCAGCACTTTCTGCGCGACCTGCGCCACTTCTTCGTCCGGCAGGGCGCTGAAGGCCGGGTTGCCGCCGGCGAAAGAGATCATACCCGGTTTCGCCAGGAGCTTGAAAATCTCACGGATGGCGGAACCTGAAAGGCCGTTAAAACGGGATGCGAACTGAATGTCCTGAACTTGCATGATAGCTGTCCTCCTGTCAGTTGTTTATGGTGTCTGCCCTGTCAACAGGGCATAGGTTTCGTCCCCCACCAGGCCGTCCGCCGTCAGTCCCCTGTCCTTCTGGAAGGCGATGACGGCCTCGCGGGTCTGGGCGCCGAACTGGCCGTCGACCAGGCCGCCGTAATAGCCCAGCTCTTTGAGGCGCTGCTGAATCGTCCTGACCAGCGGGCCTTCTTTGCCGGAGCCGATCAGCAGGACAGTCGGAGCGGGCGTCTGACTGTCGTAGATATAGGATACCTTTTTCGGAACGCCCGTCGGCGTGGGCGTCAGGGAGGCGAGATAAGCGTAACGCTCCTGCCTCGATACGCCGTTGAGGGCCAGCAGCAGGCCCGCCGTCAGCAGGACTGCCAGCGCCAGCGCAAAGGCCGGCGTCAGAAAGGGGGGTCGTCTGTTTCTTCTCATAGGAATGTCATCTTAATCCCATCTTTTCGATGCCTTTCAGCACCTCCGGCTCCCGGACATCCCGGACGCTGGTATATACCATCCTCGTCAGCACCGCCCCGCCGCGGAAATAGAGGCAGACAAAGGGGCAGTCCCTGGCAAACTCCGCCTGGATCTCGTTGAGGAGTTCCTTGAAATCCGGCCCGTCCTTGATGTCCACGCGGCATTTGCGCAGGTCAGAGATCAGGCTGTTCATCTTTTCTGATTTATAGCGGCCGTAATTGCCGGTGTTCGGCCCGTACAGCAGAAAGCCCGGGTCCGGCACGGAGTCCATCTGGAAGGCCGCCAGGCACAGGTCGAAGTTCCCCGCCTGCAGGCGTTCCCTGGCCAGGCCGAAGCTGAGGGTGAACACGCGGATCTCGATGCCCGCCTTGGCCAGCTGGTCCCGGATGGCGTTGGCGGTTTCCACGCGGACGGAGTTTTCCGCCTCCTCATAGACCCAGAGCCGCAGGGAAAGGTTGACCTTCTTGCCGTCCCGGATCATGTCGCGCTTGCCGTCGCCGTCCGAATCCGTCCAGCCCGCCTCCGTCAGCAGCTGGTTGGCCCTTTCGAGATTATAGGTGAAATAGGCCTCCCCGTCCGCCCCGCTGGCGTCGTAATACATCCAGGTATTGGCAGGAAACATCGTGTCGGTCCGGCTGGTCATGCCGTAATAGGCGTTCTCCGACAGGGCGTCCGGGTCGATGGCGTAGCGGATGGCTTTGCGCACCCGGACATCCTCCAGCTCATAGGCTTTGAGGTTGAACAGAAGCACTTCCAGCTGCCGGGTACGGTAATCCATGTTCAGGGCATTGACGCCGGTGCGGTACTGGGCCGTCGTCACCGACCGGGTAATGATGGCGTCCACGCGGTTATACTCGTAGGCGTTGGTCAGCTCCTTGTTGGTCGCGAAAAAGAACGCGTTGATCTCAGAGACATGGGGCGCTTCCTCCCGCCAGAACTCGTTCACCGAGAGATAGAGGAAATTGCCCGGGCTGAAGGATACCGCCCGGTACGGGCCGGAACCCACCGGGTACTCCGCCTGCACTTCCTCCTGCTTGAGCACCGGGAACGTCATCGCGTACAGAAAGCCGTAATACCCCCGGGCGGAGGTGATGACCACGGTCTTTGCGTCGTTGGCCTGCGCCTTGACGACCGTATAGCGCATGGAAGCGTAAACGCCTTTGTTTTCCGCCGTGTCGTCCTTGGCCAGACGGATGATCTCGTTGACGGTGGCGGCCACATCGTACGCGTCCAGCGTGGTGCCGTCGCTGAAAACGGCGTCATCCCGCAGGGTGAAGGTCCAGGTGATGCCGTCGTTCGTCTTCCAGTCCAGCGCCAGACAGGGCTGGGGCTGGTAGTTGTCGTCCAGGGTGATCAGGCTCTCGTAGATCAGGCTGTGCAGGGACTGAAAATCCCTTTCCAGCGCCAGCAGCGGGTTGAGCACCGTCGTCTTGACCGAGATCATCCCGACGGAAAAACTCGTGCCGATGTCCCCCGCGCAGGCGGAAAGCGGGGCAAGGGCCAGGATCAGCGACAGCAGGATCAGCTCACTCCCGATAATAGTTTTCCAGATAGATCGCATAGGAATCCACCACCTTCCGCGCGTAGCTGCGGGTATTCTCCATGGGTATTTCCGCCAGGGACAGCGTCCGCCCGTCCCCTGAATAGCGGGTCAGCCAGGTATCCACGTTGCCGTGCCCGGCGTGATAGGCGCAGGCCACCAGCACGGGGTCCCCGCCGTAGCGGTCCGACAGGAAATCCAGATACCACGCGCCCAGGCGCAGGTTGGTTTCCGGGTCGAACAGCTGATCGTCCGTATAGTCGGACATGCCGAGCTTCCCGGCGATCCATTTGCCCGTATCGGGCAGAAGCTGCATCAGGCCCCTGGCGCCGACCGAACTGACGGCGGAAGGTTCGTAGCTGCTCTCGTTCAGGATGATCGCCGCGACATAGGCCGGCCGCAGCCCGTATTTCTGCGCTTCCCGGATGATCTGGTCCCGGTACCGTACGGTCGTCCGCCACACCCTGCGGTCGTAGGCCGCCTGTTCTTCCTCCATCAGGCGGGTCTGATCCGCCAGCCTGGCCGAACTGACCAGGAAAAAAGCCAGGCTGACCACCGCGCAGCAAAGGGCCGCCAGCAGGGTCAGGCGCTGCGGCCGGCTGAACCGGGCCCGCTTTCCTCCGCGCCTGTTTTTCTTCCGCGCGTCCGCCCTGCGGGAGCGGCGGGGCGCTTCATTCAGCCCGCTCAACGGTTTTCCTCCCCTGTGTCCTGCGGCCTGGCCAGCGATGAAAGCAGTTCCCGGTACGCCTGTTCCGCCAGCGCCGCGCTTTCCTCCCGGCTTCCGCTGGTGTCGATGACCAGGCCGCTGCGCCTTTTCTTTTCCGCCGCCGGCATCTGGCTGGCGATCCGCTGCGCGGCTTCTTTCTGGGTCAGCCCGTCCCGCTCCGTCAGGCGCTGTATCTGGAGTTCCTCGGGAATCCACGCGCACCAGACCGTATCGCACAGACGGTCCAGACCGGCTTCAAACAGCAGCGGAGCCTCCAGCACGCAGACGGGCTCGCCCGCCGCGTTCAGCGCGTCCAGCCGTCTCCGGATTTCGTCCAGGATCAGCGGATGGGTCAGCCCGTTCAGCCTGTCCAGTGCTTCCGGGTCCGAAAACACCAGGGCCCCCAGAGCCCTGCGGTCCAGCACCCCGCCGGGAAAAAAAACTTCCCCGAAGGCTTCCCGGATGCCCGGGAGGGCCGCCCCGCCCGGGGCCGTCAGGGCGCGGCTGATCCGGTCCGCGTCGATCACCGGCACCCCCAGGGAGGACAGTCTGTCAGAAATATTGCTCTTGCCGCAGGCGATCCCGCCGGTCAGCCCGATCACGAAGGTCATTTGGTTTCATACCAGCTCTTTCCCGTTTTTACCTCGGCCACCAGGGGCACGGACAGCTCCGCGACCGATTCCATGACTTCCTTCAGCAGTTCTGCCGCCCGCCCGGCCAGGGTTTCCGGCGCTTCGATCAGCAGTTCGTCGTGCACCTGCAGGATCAGCCGGGCCTCCGGCATTTCGTCCTTCAGCCGCTCCGAGACACGGACCATGGCCAGCTTGATGATGTCCGCGGCGGAGCCCTGCACCGGCATGTTCATGGCCACCCGTTCCCCGAATGCGCGGGTCCGGCCGACTTTGAGCTCGGGCAGGGGACGGCGCCTGCCGAACATGGTTTCGGCATAGCCCAGTTCGTGGCCTTTGCGTTTGCACCCTTCCATAAAACCGCGGATCCCGGGGTATCGGCTCAGGTAGCGCTCGATAAAGTCATGGGCCGTCCAGCGGGAAACGCCGATGTTCCGGGCCAGGCCGAAGTCGCTGATGCCGTAGACGATGCCGAAATTGACCGCCTTGGAGGCCGAGCGCATCTCGTGCGTCACGTCCTCCATCGGCACCCCGTAAACCTCCGCCGCCGTGCGGGTATGAATGTCCTGTCCGCGCCGGAAAGCGTCCGTCATCGCGGCGTCGCCGCTCATGTGGGCCAGCACGCGCAGCTCGATCTGCGAATAGTCGGCGTCCACCAGCAGGCAGCCGTCTTTGGCGATAAATGCCCGGCGGATCTCCCGGCCCAGGTCCGTCCGCACCGGGATGTTCTGCAGGTTCGGCTCGCTGGACGAGATACGCCCCGTCGCCGTGCCGGTCTGGTCGAAACTGGAATGGACGCGGCCGGTTCCGTCGATGTTGCGCAGAAGGCCGTCGATGTAGGTGGCGTTGAACTTGGTGAACGTCCGGTAATCCAGGATCATCCGGACCGCCGGATGTTCGTCGATCAGCTTTTCCAGGGTCTCCGCGTCGGTGGAATAGCCGCGCTGGTTCTTTTTCCCGGCGGTCAGGCCGAGGGTTTCGAACAGCACCTTGCCCAGCTGCTGCGGGGAATTCAGGTTAAAGCCGGAAACGCCACAGGAACGGTAGATTTCGTCCCGCAGTTCCTCCGTCTTTTTCGTATATTCCCTGCCCAGGCCGCGGAGCACCTCCGCGTCCACCTGAAAGCCGGTCTTTTCCATATCGTACAGCACGCGGAAAAGCGGCAGCTCGATGTCCCGGTACAGGGCGTCCATGCCCAGCGCTTTGAGCTGTTTTTCCTGGGCCGCCGCCTGACGCAGAACGGTATCAGCGTTTTCCGGGCCCAGATCCCGCAGCGGAAAGCTTTTGCCCAGCGGGTTCAGCAGGTACGCGCCCAGCTGCGTATCCCACGGGACCGGGGGCTGCGGAAGACCAAAGCGGTCCAGCACATGATACAGCTTTTTCGCGTCATGGGTGAAAACCGGCCGATGGAGCAGAGCCTCCGCGGCGGAAAGCGCCGTCTCCGCCGTCAGACCCTCGTCCAGCAGGGTCGCCTGGCCCAGCTGGGCTTCGGCGCACCGGCCGTCCCCGGCCAGGGAAAACCGTTCTGTCCCCACATACAGGGCTGCCTGCGCCGCTTCCTTCAGGCTGTCTGCAAAAGCGCGGATCCCGGCCTCATCCGCCAGTTTTTCCGCCTGAACGGCTGCCTCCGGCGCTTCCTCCGCGGTATCGGCCGCCGGCTCCCCGCCGAGCTTCTGCGCGCGCTGGGCCGCCACGTTGAGCCCGAGCTGTCTGAGCGCGGGAAGCCCTTCGGCCACGCGGTCCGTCCGGCAGGCGTCATAGTCGATCACGATCGGCGCCTCCGGCACGATGGTGGCCAGCTTCCGGGAAAAGAGGGCCAGCTCCCGGTTGTCCCGCAGCTTTTCGCCGATCTTGCCCTTGATCTCGTCCGCATGGGCCAGGACATTGTCCAGGCTCCCGTATTCCTGCAGCCATTTGACCGCCGTCTTTTCGCCCACGCCGGGGACGCCGGTAATATTGTCCGAGCTGTCCCCCATCAGGCCTTTCAGGTCGGTTACCTGATCCGGGGTCACGCCGAAGTATTCCCTCACGCCGGCCGGGTCAAACAGGATGGTCTCCGTAATGCCTTTTTTCGTGAACAGCAGGGACACCCGGTTCCCGACCAGCTGCAGGGCGTCCCTGTCTCCGGTCAGGAGCATGGTGTCGATCTCTTTTTCGGTGTTCAGCCTGCCCACCGTGCCCAGGATATCGTCCGCCTCATACCCCGCCACGGCGTACACCGGGATATGGAGGGCGGGCAGCAGCTCCCGGATGAGGCGCAGCTGCGTCACCAGCTCGTCCGGCGTCTTCTGCCGGCCGGCCTTGTATTCCGGGTAGGCCAGGTGCCGGAAGGTCGGGGCGTGCTCGTCGAAAGCCACCGCGCAGTACGCGGGCTTCCGCTCCTCGAACACCTTGAACAGCATCATTAAAAACCCGTGCAGGGCCCCCGTCGGCGTCCCCTGATAATCCATCGGGGGCATCGCGTGAAACGCCCGGTGCATCAGGCTGTTCCCGTCCACAATCAAAAAGCAGTCTCCGGCCATCCTAAAAAACCCCTTCCGGCAAGCGCTGATGCCATTATATCACGGTTTGCAGGCCGCCGCAATCGGGAGGGAGGCGGATTTACAGAGGAAGCAATTTAAAAAGACGCCGGAACACAGAACCGGCATCTTTTCGGATTCATGAAATGCATGGGTTTGAAGTTCGGGCTGGTTCTCCTGCACAATCAGGACCGCTCTGCAGGAAATGCCGGGGATGCGTCAGCTGCCCGACACCGTAATCCCTTCCGACGCCATCCAGGGGAAGGCGGACGTGCCGTCCGACACGAGTTCTTTGGAAACCGCGGTGACGTTCTGAAAGACGTCCGTCAGGTTGCCGCTGATCATCGTTTCCATCACGGCGCCCTTCACCTCGCCGTTTTCCACGTAGAAGCTGTTCTTGGCCACGCCGGAAAACTCGCCGTTGACGCCCGGCTCGCCGCCGGAAAAGCCGCCGACGATGAGGCCGCGGGAGACGCCACGGATCATATCGGCCAGGGCCGTTCCGCCCGGCTCCATAATCAGGTGACCGCCGTCGTTCTTCGCGACGTCCCCGCCGGTCTTTCTGGCCGCGTACAGGTTGAGCAGGAAGGCTCTGAGCGTGCCCCGGTCGATGACCGTGACGTCTTCTGCCCGGTAGCCGTCCCCCGTATAGGAAGCCGTCACGGCCAGGCGGCTGTCTTCCGCCGCCAGGCGCAGGGTGATTTTGTCGCTGACGACCTGTTCGCCCAGGCGGGCGCGCCACTGACTGGTGCCGTTCATGATCACGCCGGCGCCCGCATAGTTATCCAGCAGCATCCAGACGAACTGGCCCAGGGCGTCCGGGGTGAAGATCACCGTGCCCTCGAACTTGTCCCCCACGGGAACGGTGGTCAGGCTCTTTTCGGTTTCGGCCAGCAGCCTGCGCAGGCTGCCCAGGGACAGGACCGGCTGGTCCAGACTGTCCGCCGTGACTCCTCCGTAGGCGATGCCGGTGGTCTTTTCGCCGTTGTTGCCGGCAAATTCCAGCATGGTTTCATACCGGCCGTCGAACTTTTCAAAGCGGGTGCCGTTCGAATTCAGGTAAAGGCGGTGCACCCTGTCATGGCTGCCGATGATCTGGCCCAGGCGGATCAGCGGATATTCCTTCGACACGGTGTCGATGACCTCGGAAAGCCGGCCGTAAAACCGTTCCATGTCCGGTTCCAGAGGCCCAAAGCTGAACACCTCCGGTGCCTGTCCCGGGGCGATGTCGTTGGCCTCGTCCGGGGCGGAGGACAGGGCGCCGGCCTTCGCGTCCTCCACCAGTTTCCGGAGCCCTTCCTCCGTCAGATCGTTGCCGTTCGCGGAGCCCTTCCGTCCGCCGATGAAGGCCGCGACGGATGCGGATCGGTCAAAGATGGTCCGGTAGAGGGAAAAACCGGTCTGCTCCGTATTCAGCTCCCTTTTTTCGCTCTCTGTCAGGGAAACGGCGTATTTCCCGATCCCGGCCGCCTGCAGCAGGCCGGAAAGCGCGCTGGCCAATTCCTGTAATGATGCCATCTTATCGTCCTCCTATGGAAATCCTCAGGCGCATGTCCGGCCCGGCCATGCCCACCGGCATCGGCTGCTTCTTGCCGCAGAAGCCGCTGGAAGACCAGGAAATCCGGTCGGACACCATGTCGACTGTCTTGAGCATCTCAAACGCGATGCCGGACACCGTGGTATCCAGCAGGGCCCGGCCGAGCTTTCCCTTTTTGATCTCGTAGCCCAGGGACACGCCGAACATGAACTCGCCCGTCAGGTCGGCCTGGCCGTTGGAGCTTTCGATCAGGTAGTAGCCGTCGTCGATGGAAGCGATCATATCGGAAAGGCTGTCCTTCCCCGGCAGGATGGCGGTGTTGCGCATCCGGATCAGCGGCTCGTCCGTATAAGCCCAGGCCCGGGCGTTCCCGGCCGGGGTCATGCCGAAGTGCTGGGCCGTCTCCCGGTTGTTCATATAGCCGGTCAGGATGCCGCTTTGGATCAGCGTGACATCCTGCGCCGCCGTCCCCTCGTCGTCCAGCCAGACCGGCAGGGGGACCGTTTCCCCGAAGGCGGTGTGGGCGTAGTCCGTCAGCGTCACCAGGTCGGAAGCGACCCGCTTGTGCAGGTTTGGCCCGGCCACGCTGCCGCCCAGCACCAGGTCGGCTTCCACCGTGTGGCCGACCGCCTCATGGGCCAGCATGCCGCCCATCATTCCGCCCAGGATGACGGTTTTGACCCCGGCCTGCGCCCAGACGCCCTCCGCCTTGTCCATCAGCCGTCCGTACAGTTCGTCGATGCCGGGATAGACGGCCGACGGATCAGAAAAATGATCCGCAAAGCTGCCGCCGCCCCCGAAGGCTTTGAACAGCTCCACCGGCACGCCCTCTTTTGATTCAGCCGACAGCATCACATAGAGATAAGCCCGCGGATAGGACACATGGCCGGAAGCCGCGTCAGACGTCACGATGATCTTGTCCTGCGAGTCCTCAGTGTAGACCACCGTCCGGCTGGTGATCTTCGGACAGTGGGCCACCACGTAGTCGTCCACCGTATGGCACAGGTCAATGAAGCGCTTCTGTTCAAAGTCGATGACCGGCCGGAGCGGCAGGCCTTCTGCCCCCGGCAGGGCCGGATAGGAGCGCCCGGCGCCTTTTGCCCGGGCGTCCAGGAAGGCCGCGTTCTCCGTCGCGGCGCGCAGCACCGTCCGGGCCCCTTCCTCCGTATAATCCGCCGTGGAAGAAAACCCGTACCGTCCGTTCTTGGTCACCCGGGCGCTGATGCCCCGGCTGTCCGACCGGCTGTTCTGCACGAGGTTTCCCTTGAGCAGCACCACGCGCCGGCTCCGGTTTTCATGCCCGCGCAGCACTGTCTGCATCCCGTCCGCAAACAGGGATTTCTGCGGGGTGATGATGTCTTTCAGCATGCTGTCCCTCCTTATTATTTAACATTATATTTTACATTTTCAATCAGGTTCTTGTAGAAGTCCACCGCCCCGGGCAGACAGTTATACTCAATGTTCTCATTCAGCCCGTGCATGCCCTGCATCTGCTCCGGGCCGTAGACGACCGGGGCAAAGCGAACGACGCTGTCACAGATATCCTGGTAGAACCGGGAATCCGTCGCGCCGGTCATCACATAGGGGCTGGACGGGCAGCCGGGGAAGGTCTGGGCGACGGTCTGCTGCACAAGCCGGAACGCTTCGCCCTGAATGTCAGCGGGCTCGGTATAATCCGAAGCGTGGAAGACCTCCATGGTCAGGCCGTGCTTTTTCGAAAGCTTCTCCATCACCGCGAGGCTTTCCTTCATGCCCTGGTGGGGAATAAAGCGCAGGTTCGCCCCCAGCGTTGCCTCCTGCGGCATGACGTTGAATGCGTCCGAGCCGGACTGCATGGTAAAAGCGGCGGTCGTCCTGATCATCGCCCCGCCCTGGGCGCTGATCAGCGGCAGGGCTTTCAGCACGACCGGCCTGAACAGCCACAGGTTTTCAAACACCAGCCGCAGCGGGAAGGAGGCATAGGGGGCCAGGGTTTCAAACATGGCCTGCACCTCTTTGGACATGCGGCGTCTGAAGGGCTGTTTCGTCTCCACCTCATGCACGAAATCAGCCAGCCGGGCGATCGGCGAGTGGGCTTTGGGCGCGCTGGAATGGCCGCCGTTCGAGGTCGCGCGGAACAGGACGTCCGCCTTGCCCTTTTCAAACACGCCCAGCATCGCAAAATTGCCGGGGATCCCTTTGATGGGCTCTGAGATGATGCCGCCGCCCTCGTCCACCACCAGAAAGGGCCGAACACCGCGCCTTCTGAGCTCTGCCACCAGCTTGGGGCAGCCGTCCCCCGCCCATTCCTCCGTGCAGGAGGAAGAGAGGTACACGTCGTTTTCCGGCACATAGTCCCGGGCCAGCAGTTCCTCGGCCGCCTGGAAAAACGCCATCACCGAGCACTTGGTATCGGAGGTTCCGCGCCCCCAGACCTTGCCGCCCTCTATGTCACCGGAAAAGGGCGGATGCGTCCACGTCCCCTCCGCGGGGACGACGTCCTGGTGGCTCATCAGCACCAGGGGCTTTTCAGAGGACTTTCCCTTCCAGAAATACAGGAGGTTGCCGTCGATCTCGGTTTTTTCAAGTCTTTGGTGCACCAGGGGGAAGAGCTCTTCCAGCACCCGGTGGAAGCCCAGGAATTTTTCCCGCTGGTCCGTATCCGGTACGGAGACGGTTTCAACCTGCACCATCCGGGAGAGCTTTCCGGCGTAGGCTCTGGCCCGCTCCGGGTCCGGCGAGGGGACATAGTCCGAAGTCTTTTTCGGGATCCGCAGGGTGCGGATCATCGCCGCCAGCAGCGCAAGAAACAGGACACACAGGAGCGCCGCCAGGATCCACAGGACGATCATTCCTTACGCCTCCTTCTGCCCGCGCCGCCAGGCGAGATACGCAAGCCCGATGGCGATGGCTCCGCTGGGGATGATCATCATGCTGGTGGAAGCGGTGAGGGACGGCACCAGCACGAACAGAACCGTCATGACGGCCAGCGGGATCAGGGCCAGGCGGATGTCCTTGCGGAAATAGCGGTAGGCCATCGCCCCGAACAGGGCCGGCACGACGTTGTCAAAGGCCGGCTGCAGGGCCGGGCTCTGGAGCACCGGCTGCAGAGGGATCATCAGCAGCACGCCCAGGGCAAGCACGACGATCGTCACCAGGGAGGAGACCGCGATGGACAGGGTCGAAATGACCTCGTTTTCCGCCGTGCCGGTTTTGGCTTCCGTCAGTTCCCGGGCGTTCATCGCGCAGGGGATCTTCATGTTGATCAGGTTGCCGGTGATAAAGGCCAGATAGCTGCCGCCCGCGCCGAGCATCGGGGTATAGACCAGGTATTCCACGACGCTCGAGGCCGTCCAGACCAGGCCGGCCGCCAGAAAGCCGCGCGCCGCGGCCCCCAGGTCCGGCATGGCCCCCAGGATCGCGCCGATCAGGAACGGCGCGCCGACCAGCATGACCAGCGTCAGTACCGACACCAGCCTGCCCAGGCGGTGGGTCCCTTTGAGATAGTCCTCATAGATTTTTTCACGATTCATCTGCCGTTCCTCCCTTCAGCCGATCAGGGCGGCAGCAGCCATGCCGCACAGCATGCTGACCGCGATGGAAAAATTATCCAGCCATTTCATGTTTTTCTTTTCGGACAGCCAGGAAAGCACTGCCATCACCGCCGCCGCGGCGGCGACCACCGCCAGCGGCAGCCAGGAGCCGGCAAAGGAAAACCGTCCCCCGCCAGACACAAAACCGCCGATATAGCTGCCGATGTAGGCGCTGACCATGCCGATGAACATGGCCACCATCGCCCGGTCCCCGAAGCCCGGCTTCCCGGAGCCGGCCGTTTTTCCCTGCAGTTTTCTGGTATAGCGGGGGTTAAAGACGGCCGCCAGGATCATGCCCCACATGATGCAGA
>JBGUJG010000092.1:0-10693 GCA_045113695.1 Christensenellales bacterium | reverse complement strand
GTGATGGTTTTTGTTTGGCGACATTACTTTATCACTTGACTCTCTGTTTTTCTATACCCTTGTTACCGATGTATTATAACTCAACAGCAGCGCAAAAAGGATATGGTTTGATTGACTTGCTTTGGGTTTTTTATTATAATATGATAGGTTTTTATAGTTCACAACATTTACCATGGAATGTCTCCTTATTTGAAAAAAATGTGAATATGTAAATGAACCGGACAGAAAAGAGGTTCTGATATGAAGAAGTATGTTTTAATAATGTTTATCGGACTATTAATGGTAATACCATTGTCAGTTAAGGCTGAAACAAATGGAAAATGCGGTGATAATTGTTATTGCAACTATGACTCCAATACACAAACATTAAGAGTTTACGGTTCTGGTGAAATGTATGGTTATGTTCGTTTTGATGAAAGCATTGGCGATTACAGGTTTTATGATGCAGAACGTCCCTGGTATAGTATTAGTTCGTCACTTAAACACGTTATAATAGAAGAAGGAATTACTAGAATTGGTGAAGGTGCTTTTTGTCAATTAGATAGTTTAGAAACAGTATCTTTGCCAAATAGTCTTCTTGAAATTGGTAAAGATGCATTTCGTTTTAGCCAAAAATTGAGTTCCATTAATATTCCCCAAAATATAATTAAGATTGAGGAAGGAGCATTTGAATGTTGCAAAAGTATAACAGAGATTGATATCCCAACTGGAATTACGGTAATTGAGCCTTCTGTTTTTAATGGTTGTTCCTCGCTGAGAAGCATTACCTTCTGGAATAAAACGAATTAATGAGTTTGCTTTTTCTCGAACGGCAATACAAAGTATTACTCTTCCCGATTCACTTTTATATATAGCTTGCTATGCTTTCTACAATTCATCACTTAATTCAATTGTAATCCCCCCAAATGTTATTGAGCTTGGAAGCTATGACCAGTATAATGAATTATGTGGCTATGTATTTTGTGATTGTGGTAATCTTTCGGATATATATTTCACTGGAGACGCACCGCTAATATACGATTATACTTTCTGGTACACAACATGTACTGCACATTATCCAGTTAATAATCTAACATACACGGAAAGTGTGAAACAAAATTATCACGGAACGGTTACATGGGTACCTGATGCAATAGGTTGCAACCATGATAATATTGTTATTGATGCTCCTATTGAACCCACGTGTACAGTATCGGGATTGACCGAAGGACAGCATTGTGCTGACTGCGGTAAGATCATTATTCCTCAGGAAGTTATTCCTGCAAAAGGTCATACACTTTCAAAAACCAACAAAGTTGAATCAACTTGTATTGAAACGGGATCAGAAGCATACTGGACTTGTTCTGTATGTGACAAGCTTTTTAGTGACCAAGATGGTATAGATGAAATATCAAGTCCCATTATACTTCCGGCACTTGGACATCATGAAATAATTGATAATGCAGTTACCCCAACCTGCACAACATCCGGTCTCACTGAAGGAAAACACTGTGACCGATGCAATGAAACTCTTATTGAACAGGAAACAGTTGCTGCTCTTGGTCATCAATGGAACACATCGGTTTATTACACTTGGTCTGCCGACAACAGTACTGTCACAGCAAAACGAGTTTGCTCACGTGACGCTTCTCATGTTGAAACGGAAACAGTGAACGTCACATCTGAAGTAACCAAACCGGCAACCTGTACGGAGAAAGGCCAGACCACCTATGCCTCAGCTGTTTTTGCAAACAGTGCTTTTTCTGTACAGACCAAGATACTGACCAATATCAGCGCTTTGGGTCATCAGTGGAATGCGCCGACATATAATTGGTCAACTGACAACACTACCGTCACCGCAAAACGCATCTGTACCCATGACGCTTCTCATGTTGAGACTGAAACCGTAAGCGTAACGGCAGCTATCACCAAACCGGCAACCTGTACGGAAAAAGGCCAAACCACCTATACTTCGTCTGCCTTTGCCAATAATGCATTTGCTGTACAGACAAAGACGCTGACAAATGTTGATGCTTTGGGGCATGAATGGGGCGCTCCTGTTTATACATGGTCTGCTGACAATACCAAGATCACAGCAAAACGAATCTGTTCCAATAATTCTGCACATGCAGAAACAGAAACAGTAAACGTGGCAGCTGAAGTGACTAAACCAGCAACCTGTACAGACAAAGGCCAGACCACCTATACCTCAGCTGCTTTCTCAAACAGTGCTTTCTCAGTACAGACAAAAACCCTGACGAATATCAATGCGTTAGGGCATACCGTTGTCACCGATCCCGCTGTAGCGCCGACCGACTGCCGTCCCGGCCTGACGGAAGGCAGCCACTGCTCCGTCTGCGGCGAAGTTCTGACCGCACAGCAGACCATACATCCGCTGCTTTGGGAGATTGACGAGACAGGCGGACAGGTGGCGATCCTTCGTTATTACGGTAATGAAACAAATGTCACTCTCCCGTCCTCTCTGGAAGGTCTTCCCGTGCGGATGATTGCGTCAGGTGCGTTCCCATACAGCAACTGCCCGACCCGCATCTTCATTCCCAGCAGCGTACAGTCCATCAGCAATACCGCTTTTGGACGGAGTATCACCGTTTACTGCCATGAGTATTCAGAGGCGGATTACTGGGCAGATGAAGTTGATTATACTGCCATCTATGTGGACAATACCGTTTCCGGCACCTTCTACCGTATCACAATGCCCGCATCTTTTACGATGGAATACGGCGAAACCCGGAATCTTGGAGCGGTGGTCTGGCCGTTGGTTGGCGGAGACACGATTACTGTAACCAGCAGCGATCCTGCAGTGATCAGTGTCAAAGGAGAAAAACTTACCGCACTGACTGTAGGACAGACTACTGTTACACTGAGAGCAGGCGGAAAATCTGCCAGCGTTGTGGTTACCGTCCATGCAGACCCGACAGAATTCATTATTGAAGATGAACAGGGCAAAACGAATGACACTTACTATGTCGTTACCAAGACCACAAAACAGCTGTTTGTCGGTGGAATTCAGCCGGTTGGGGCGGAAATGACCGTCACCTGGACCAGTGCGAACGAATCCGTTGCCATTGTCAGCGCTGCCGGCGAAGTAACTGCCAAACGGCCCGGACACGCTGTCATCACTGCAACGGCGCAGAATGGTCTGAGCCGCTCTTGCAAAATCATCGTATGCTATCCGGTATCTGAAATCAGCTTTGAGCAGAGTACATATAACATACCGCTTGGCGGAAGAAAGCAGATCAAAGCCCTTGTATTCACATCGGACGGGGACTATATCAATCAGCTGGTTTCATTCTCAAGTTCTGATGAGACGATAGCTGCAGTTGACCAGCACGGAATCATAACAGCACTTGAGTGTGGTTCTGTCACGATTACAGCCACAGCTGCCAACGGGGTTACCGCGGATTGCACTCTGATCATAGAGTCTGGTGCATTTGATCAAAACATATTCACCCTTCCCGCACATCTGACCGCCATCGAAGCTGAGGCTTTTGCCAATCTGCCAGCTGTGAAAGCTGTCCGCATCCCGTATGGCGCGAAGTTCATTGCCAATGATGCTTTTGCGGGAAGCAACGTGATCATTCTGGCACCTCAGGGCAGCTATGCAGCAGAGTGGGCGTTAGGTCATGGGATGACCGTTATCGAAGAATAAAAAACATACTTGTCAGAGATGTGACTGTATACCCTTGTTCCTATTACCAATTGAATAAAAAACCATGGAAAAAGCGGTCTCTATTGGCCGCTTTTCTATACTCATTTCACTTAAACCCTTTGCCCTTGATAACGAATCATCACGAGTAATCAGTAAGAATAACGAAATGCCAATATTACCAATACCGCAACCTCAGGTTGCTCAGTTTCACAAAACCGCACTCACAGGTTGGTGGAGAATTCCGGCTGTTTCTGCTATTCTGTTCATGCACCGCGGAGCAAAAGATCTTTTACCGAAAAAGTGAGAAACGACTTACAGGAGGACAGCCATGAGCTTTGGGAAAAACCTTCAGTACCTGCGCCAGCTTCACGCAGGCATGACCCAGGAAACGCTGGCGGAAAAACTGAACGTCAGCCGCCAAACGATCTCCAAATGGGAAATGGACGCGGCGAATCCGGAGATGGATAAGGCGCTTGAACTCTGCAAAGTGTTCAACTGTTCCCTGGATAACCTTTTCAGGGATGAGATGGACCAACGCAGCAGCGCTTACGCGAACCTTCGCGTCGAGGAGGTGCCCGGATTCCGGTATGTGGAGCATACCGTCATCAGCACGGAGCCGGAGAGCGACGCGATGGACAGGGTATACAAATACGCAAGGGAACGGGGAGTGGATCATCCGAAAGTGATCGGCTGGGATTTTCCCAGGCTGTCCGTCGAACAGATCAATGTATTCAGGATGCACGGATACACGGCCGCATGGATATTGCCGGAGGGCATGAACCCTGAAGGGCTGGAAGTGAAAGAACAGGCCGCGCACAAATATGCGGCGATCCACATCGAACGGCCCTTTGACCATCCCTTTTCCACCATCCCGGGAGCCTACCATACGCTGGGGGACTATATGAGAACCAACGGACTGGCGCTTGAGGAAAACGGAGTGATCCCGTGCTTTGAAACGGACGGGGAAAGCATGGACGTCTATATGGCCTGCAGGTGACCCCACGGCTCACGCATGAATGCGTGAACCGTGCGGAGAAAGACGCCCCCTGTTGACAGCTGGCAAAAAACGGTATACAACTATAACCGGCATCTGCCGGAAGGCGTCTCCCCGGACCGCCTGATCTCTGCTCCTGTATAAGGAAAATCCTGTCAAGGAGGATGAAACCGTTGAACGACGAATGCCTGATCTGCCGGGCCCCGCTCGTTTATCTGAAAACCGGTGAAGAGATGACGTGCGCCGTCTGCAAAAGAAAAGAGAACAGCAGAACCCGATGCGCAAACGGACACTATGTCTGCAATGAATGCCACATGGCAGGGCTCGACGAGATCCTTGCCCTGTGCCTGAAGGAAACTTCCGGAAATCCGATCAAGATCATCGAAAAGATGATGGCCTTGCCGTTCTGTCATATGCACGGGCCGGAGCATCATGTCATGGTTGGGGCGGCGCTGCTGACGGCCTACAGGAATGCCGGCGGCAGGATCAGCCTGGAACAGGCCCTGGCCGAAATGATCAGCCGGGGAAAAAGCGTCCCCGGCGGGGCCTGCGGTTTCTGGGGAGCCTGCGGCGCGGGCATCAGCTCCGGCATGTTCGTCTCCATCATCTCCGGATCCACCCCTCTTTCACAGGAGCCCTTTGCTTTGTCCCATCTGATGACCGCCAAATCCCTGGCCGCCATCGGGGCTGTCGGCGGCCCGCGCTGCTGCAAGCGGGACTCCTTCCTTTCGATCCTCGCTGCCGTTGATTTTACGAAAGAACATTTCGGCATTCAGATGGAGACGCCGGATGTCATCTGCCAATATTCCTCCCGGAACAATCAGTGCATCGGGAAGCGCTGCCCGTTCAGCCCCGTTCATCAGGAGGCAGGCGTATGAACAAAGCAGAAGGCCCATTGACCATCCGGAACGCCCGGGTCACCGACGCGGAAAGACTGCTGGAGATCTATGCCCATTACGTCCTGAACACGGCGGTTTCTTTTGAATACACGGTTCCTTCCCTCACCGAGTTTGCGGAGCGAATCAGGAAGACAAAGGAAAAATATCCTTACCTGGTCTGCGAAAACGCCCATGCGGTGATCGGATACGCGTACGCCGGGCCGTACAGCCCGCGGGAAGCCTATGCCTGGAGCGCCGCCGCCTCGATTTATGTCGATCAGGCATACCGCCGCCGGGGCGTCGGTTCCCTGCTGTATGAAGCGCTGGAAGAAAGACTGCGCCGCCAGGGGATCGTAAACCTCCTGGCTGGCACAGCTTACTGTGAACAGGAGGATCCGTATCTTACGCATGACAGTTTCCTTTTTCATCAGAAGATGGGATTCGTTCAGGTAGCGCGGATGCCGGGCATCGGCAGAAAATTCGGCCGGTGGTACGATCTGCTGTGGATGCAGAAAAGGATCGCCGGCCCCGGCCGGGCGGAAACAAACGGCTGTCCCCCGGATGCGGACGGCACGGCCGTGAACTGATCTTTCCCTGAACTCCCGCGGTCCGGCGATGCGGCCGGACCGCGGGAGTTCACATTTTTTTCTGGCTTTCAACGGAGCAGTCTGTTATACTGGACGGGACGAACCGGCAACAAAAACAGGGAGGAACCAAGCCGTGAAAAAAGCCATCATCCTTCTTCTTGCCTGCTTCATGATCCTGTCTTCCTCCGCGGCGGAAGAATGCAGGATCCCCGGCAGCATGGGCGATATCTACGCGGTGCTGAAAGTGCCGCAGGCGGACGGACCGGTCCCGCTGATCATTCTCTGCCACGGGTTCGGCGGCAGCCATGCCGGAACCCTCGATTACGCGGACTTTTTTGCCGCCGGCGGCTTTGCGGCCTGCAGCCTGGATTTCTGCGGCGGCGGACTGCTCAGCAGAAGCGCCGGCAAAATGACGGATATGACCGTGCTGACAGAAGCGCAGGACCTGAACGCCGTGATCAACCATTTCCTCCAGGATCCCAGATTTTCATCCGTCTGCCTGTGGGGGGAAAGCCAGGGAGGCTTTGTCTCTTCGTACGTGGCGGCGTCGCGGCCGGAAGATATCGCGGCGCTCGTGCTGGAATATTCCGCTTTTGTCCTGGTGGACACCGCCAAAGCCAGCCGGAGGGAGGACGGAACATTTCCCGAAACCGGCAGGCTGCTCGGCATGAAGATCGGCCGGGCGTACTACGAAGCGCTGGCCGGCATCGACATCTATGAACACACTTCGGCCTACGAAGGTCCCGTGCTGATCCTCCACGGGGACCGGGACAGACTGGTTCCGCTCTCTTATTCCGAGCGGGCGCTGGACGCGTTTGATCATGCGGAACTGGTTGTTATGCCGGGCCAGGGGCACGGGTTCATGTTCTCCGGAAGACGGGACGCCATGGAAAAAGAACTGACCTTTTTCAGAAGCGTCTGTGAGTAAGCCCGGAAGCGTACCGGCAGACGCTGTTCTTTTCCTGGCTTTTTTCTCTCCGGATAAAAAAGCAGTTGAAAAAACAGCCGGATTGTACTATGATATGGTGCACAGAGAAGCTCTGTAAATAATTACATTGGAGGCAATCGTATGAAAAAGATTCTGGTTGTTCTGATGGCGCTGGTGCTGGCGCTGGCAAGCGTTTCCGCCCTGGCGGAACAGGCCGAAGTGTACAAATCCGACTTTACTCTCGACGGCATGGACGGCTGGTTTGCCAACAACGCCAGCGGCAAGGTGACCGAAGACGGCGCTTTCCTGATCACCGGCAGGTCTCAGGACTGGATGGCGCCCAAGCGCGTGTTTGACCTGGAGAGCGGCGTTGAATACACGGTCAGCGTGGAAGTCTATCAGGATGCCCTGGATTCCGCCACCTTCCAGATTTCCGTGGAGCAGGACGGCGCCAACTGGGTCAACCTGGTAGCGGCCGATGCCCCCAAGGGCGAATGGACGACGCTGGAAGCCACCTTCACCCTGGAACAGTTCAAGGAATACTCCCTCTACGTGGAAACCGTCGGCGCGCCGACCCTGGATTATCAGATCCGCAACTTCACCATCCTGGGCCCGGCCCCTGCCGAACCCGTCAAGTGGACCTTCTCCGCTTTCTGATCCCTGATCCGTGAAGCGGCCTGACAAAATCTGACAATAACAGCCCCCATTTCCCGGCCGGAGACGGTCAGGAAACGGGGGCTGCTCTTTGAACAGAACGACAGATGGATTCCGGAGAGAAGGGAGCGTCCGGCCCGGACGCAAAGATCACGGCTGCGGCTGCTGGTGGCTGATATCGTGCCGGAACTGGCGAATGATCCTTTCCTTCATATGCGCGGCCAGCTCCGCTGGCGAAAGGACCCGGAGCACCGGGCCGAAGGACAGCAGCTGGATCAGCAGCTCCGTCTCGTCTTCCGTCCGGTACGACAGGGTGACCCGGTAGGTCCGGCTGTCCAGCTGCTCGGTCTTTTTGGCCAAGTGGGAAAACTGCAGCATGACGCGCTCCAGGGCGTTGCGCACATTGATCAGTTCAATCACCGCCTGCCCGGATTCCTCCCTCATGCCCTCGAACACAGCCGGATCAAAAGGCTCCGCCGTTTCACAGGAAATCATCCGCCCCAGGTTCAGGATCACCGCCCGATGCTCCCGGGGCTTATATCCAAGCAGCCTCAGCTTGTCGTCCTGCGGGGAATATTCCAGGCACCTGGGGAATACCTCCTGCTCGCTGACACGCTCCCGGTGGGTACTGTAGCGGATCCGGAGCCCCCGGTGTTCCCGGATGGCCCTGAGGATCAGCCGGAACCGCCGGCGGTAATCTTCATCCTCCCAGGGGTCGCCGTCCGTGAAGCGGTCGTACCAGACCAGCTGATCCTGGGTAAACAGGGGCTCCGCCTCTTCCAGCCCCTCTCCGCTTACGTCAAACAGCCGGATCCGTGGGTCGGTCAGAAGGCTTTTGAGCCAGCTTTTTTCCAGCGCCGTCAGCCCCGGCGTGACCGGATGGCGGACGGCCGTCGACCCGTCCTTCCGCAGCAGCGGCCAGGCCCCGCTCCGGAGGGCCCGGGGGATTTCCAGCATGCTCTCCGGAAACGCCCTCTCCCGCACGATCTCCCGCAGGCGGGCATCCGTCAGCGTTCCGGCCTGCGCCTGAGCGATAATTTCCCCCACGCAGTCGTAATACGCCCCGTATACCTCACTGAACAGCATCGTCCTCACCTCCGTACAGGGCGGCCATCGTCTGAAGATCGGTCCGGTAGCGTTCCGTTACGGCCGGGTTGGTGCAGTCAAAAGACTCGATCCGCCCGATGAACGTGCGGACCCAGTGCAGCATTTCCTCCGCGTTCCAGACCTCCGCTTCGAATTTCCAGTGCCTTTCGTCCACCTGCGTCACCGTGCCCAGCCGTTTTTCACGCTGCAGCCGCTGGACGATATATCCTTCCCACGGGGTGGCATACACCACCATCGTCACCCGGTCCGTCTTTCCCCCGCCGGAGGAGACGCCCCACTGATGGCGGCTGAAGGCCTGCCACCGCGCTTCCAGCGCTTCCGGATCCTGAACGGGCGCGCCGGGCCGCACCCCGCGGATCATGTCCAGGCGGGTAAAGACCAGGCGGCGGTCCTCCCGGCGCAGGCCCAGCAGATACTGCCGGCCGGTCCGCGCGCTTATGTAAAGGCGGACCGGACACATCATGGAAATCCGGTTTTTCCCGCTTCTGGATCGGATGGTCAGCTCCGCCGTCCGCTTTTCCCGCATGCACAGCAGGAGGGCCAGCATGACCTCGCTGTCCAGCGCGCCCAGCAGATACCGGTGCTTGAAGCGGAACACGGACGTCTCCTGCCGGGGAAAATAGCTGCCGATCACGCCCAGGGGGGCAAACCCGGAAAAAAGGTCCACCGCGTCCTGCCATCCCTTCAAGTCAACCGTCTGCGGGGCCAGGGCGTACAGGAGCTTTTTCCCCCGCTTTTCCGCGGTCAGCAGCCCCATGTCCGCATATTCCTTCAGCTTGTTGCGCACGGTCCCCTCGTCCGGGAAAGGAAAATCCCCGTCTTCCAGATAGCGGCCGCAGAAAACCTCCGTGCACTCCGCCGCCGTCTTCGGCCCCTCCTTCAGCATGTCCAGCAGGCAGAAGTGCAGGGTGATATCCATGTCCGTAAAGCTTTTCGCCCGGAAGACCCTGTACAGGGGGTTGGGCCCTTCCTGCCGGCTGTCGATCAGCAGGTAGGCCTTTTTGCCCGTATCCGTATAATAGGAAGCGGTGTAGCCCTCCAGCCAGTTGCGGATGCGCCGCGCCTCGTCGTCGTAGCTGCGCCTGCTCATCTGCCCGTAATCTTCCCGGCCGCGGAATCCGTTGACATAGATGTCCCGCAGCAGGCCGCGGACCCCTTCCAGATTTTTAATCAGCTCACGGTAAGGCATTCGGACTCCTCCGGACAGAATAACAGAAAGAGAACGGAGATCAGCAGATATGATCAGAACAGCAGACACCGGCGATATCGCCGCCGCCGCGTCCCTGTACCGGGAAATCCACGACGCCGAAGAGGCCGGCATCCTTACGACCGGCTGGCTCCGGGATATATACCCGACCGAAGAGACGGCGCGCGCCGCCGTCCGCCGCGGCGACCTCTATGTCCTGACCGATCACGGACGCATCATCGGCAGCGGGATCATCAACCGGATCCAGGTGGACGTTTACGAAGGCGCGCCGTGGCAGTATCCCGCGCCGCCCGATCAGGTATGCGTGCTGCATACCCTGGTCATTTCTCCCCGGGAAGCAGGCAAGGGATACGGCCGGGCCTTCCTTGCGTACTATGAGCAGTACGCCGCAGAACACGGCTGTTCCGAGCTCCGCCTTGACACCAACGAGCGGAACGCCGCCGCCCGCGCCATGTACCGCAGGCACGGCTACCGGGAAATCGCCGTCGTCCCCACCGTCTTCAACGGCATCCCGGACGTCCGCCTGGTGCTGATAGAGAAAAACCTCACCGCCGGAAACGGAAGTGAGGGGCAGGGATAAGGGAATAGGGATTAGGGAAAAAGGCAATAGGTGCAGGCCCTGGGAGAAAACTGATCAGAGTGAGGAGTTAGGAGCGGCCGCTCCCTGCGGTCGCTGTAGCGGCGGCCCC
>JBGUJG010000091.1:0-5904 GCA_045113695.1 Christensenellales bacterium | reverse complement strand
GTCGGTTTCTTGCCTTTGTACATTTGGCCTGTATTCGTATTCTTCTTGCTTAATTTATATGCTTATACTTTTAGAAACACACTCTAGTACAACATGGAATAGATGTAAAGCAGTATCTAATAAAACAATTTGATCATCATTCTCTACACCGGTTACTTCCCGATGGCAAGCGGCTGAGCATTGATATGATAATTCCTGTATGATCAGGCCAGCGGACATTTTCCGTTCAGATCCCGGTGCGAATAACCCACGGTTCCGTCCATCGTCTCTGCGACCGTCTGCCCGCTGCCGATCAGGATATATTTATAGGTGCAGAGTCCTTCCAGGCCGACCGGGCCGCGGGCGTGCAGCTTGCTGGTGGAGATGCCCACCTCCGCCCCGAAACCGTAGCGGTAGCCGTCTGCAAAGCGGGTGGAACAGTTGACATATGTCCCGGCACTGTCCACCCGGGAAACGAAACGCATGGCGCTCTTCTGGTCCTGCGTCATGATGGCGTCGGTGTGATGGGAGCCGTAGCGGTTGATGTGATTAATTGCTTCGTCCACGGAAGAAACAATCCGGACCGAGAGGATGGCGTCCAGGTATTCCGTCCGCCAGTCTTCTTCCGTCGCCGGTTCGCAGGGGATGATCTTCCGGACGGCTTCGTCTCCCTTGATCAGGACGCCTTTTTCGTCCAGCACCGTTTTTAGAGCGGGCAGGAAAGCCGGGGCAGCATTCTCGTGTACCAGCAGAGTTTCGGCAGCGTTGCAGACGGCGTAAGCCTGCGTTTTGGCGTCCACGGTCACTTTGACAGCCTGGGCAATATCGGCACTCTCATCCACGTAAACGTGGCACAGGCCGTCCGCGTGACCCATCACGGGGATGTGCGTATGATCCATGATGTAGCGGACAAACGCATTGCTGCCCCGCGGAATGAGCAGGTCAATAAAACCTTCCTGGGAAAGCATGTCGCTGACGTCCTCCCGGGTGCGGAGCAGATGCGCCCAGCCTTCGGGGACGCAGGCGGAACGGGCCGCTTCGTCAATCAGGGAAAACAGGACTTCGTTCGTTCCAAGGGCCTCGCGGCCGCCCTTGAGCAGGACCGCGTTGCCGCTTTTAAGCGCCAGGGAGGCGATCTGCACCAAAGCATCCGGACGGCTCTCAAAAACGATGCCCAGCACGCCGATCGGGCAGGAGACCCGGTACAGGTCCAGACCTTCCGCCAGTTCCCGGGACAGCAGAGTCCTGCCAAGCGGGTCTGGCAGACGGGCAAGGTCCAGCAGGCCTTTGACGACGCCGTTCAGTTTCTTTTCATCCATCAGCAGGCGGGCAAGCAGCGGGCCGGCCAGGCCTTCTTCCCGGCCTTTTTCCATGTCCAGCCGGTTGGCTTCAAAGATCTTTTCCCTGTTCTGCTCGAGGGTTTCAGCCATCTTCTTCAGGGCTTCATTCCGGACGGCTTCCGGCAGGGAAGCAAGATCCCAGGAAGTCTGGCGGGCCAGCTGCGCAGCTTCTTGCACTGTCATCATAAACAGCATCCTTTCTGGCTTGGGTTAATTGATCGGGGAGAATAGGTTGTCTTATTCCGTTTCTTCAGGAGCCGGAGCGGGACTTTCTGATGTGCCATGCAGTGCGTCCTCAATGACCTTGAGCAGTTCCTTCCGGCCTTCCCCCGTTTCTGAAGAATACGGCAGGATCTGCCAGGGCTGTACTTCCAGCGTGCGGCCGATCAGGGCCAGGTTCTTCATTTTCTGAGCCCGGGAAATCTTGTCCATCTTGGTGGCGACCACAAAGAAAGGCTGGCCGGTCTGGCGCAGGAAGCGGTTCATCGTTACATCGTCCCGCGTGGGCTCATGCCGGATGTCCACCAGATGGAGGGTCAGACGCAGGTTCCGGCTTGTCTGGAAATAACCGCTCATCATCCTCCCCCAGCGTTCCTGCTCTTCCTTTGTGACTTTGGCGAAGCCGTAGCCGGGCAGGTCCACCAGAAAAAAGGCATTATCCGCGCTGAAGATGTTGATCATACGGGTTTT
This sequence comes from Christensenellales bacterium, assembly GCA_045113695.1. Lineage (GTDB taxonomy): Bacteria > Bacillota > Clostridia > Christensenellales > Aristaeellaceae > UBA4246. The sequence continues at coordinate 3,895 of JBGUJG010000091.1, read as the reverse complement.
TCCCGGCGTTGCGCTGACCTTCGCAAGGGCTTTCCGGCGGGCCAGGCTGTTGAGCAGGGAACTCTTGCCGACGTTGCTGCGGCCCGCAAAAGCGATCTCCGGTCTGCCGATACCCGAGTATTTTTTGTATTCCGCCAGGGAGACAACGAATTCTGTCTGATTGATTTCCATGCTTTACTCGCTTTCGTGCACCAGAGCCGTTTTCAGGACATCCGAAATGTCCTCCGTCAGGATGATCTGGAAGGCGTTCTGGACATAGTCAGGCACTTCTTCCAGATCCTTCTGGTTCTCTTTCGGCAGGAGAATCACACGGATCCCGGCCCGGTACGCAGCCAGCAGCTTTTCTTTGACCCCGCCGATTGGCAGTACCCTGCCCCGCAGGGTAATTTCACCGGTCATGGCCACATCCTGCCGGACAGGCATGTTGCTCAGAGCGGAAACCAGCGCTGCAGCCATGGTCACGCCTGCGCTCGGCCCATCCTTCGGGACAGCTCCTTCCGGAACATGAATATGGATATCCAGTTTCTTATAAAACTCCTCATCCAGCCGGAGTTCAACCTGATGGGCGCGTACCCAGCTCAGCGCTGCTTTGGCGCTTTCTTTCATGACGTCGCCCAACTGGCCGGTCAGGGACAGCTGACCGCTGCCCGGCATAACCGTACACTCCACGGACAGCGTCTCTCCGCCGACGGACGTATACGCCAGGCCGTTGACCACGCCGACCATCGGCTTTTTTTCCGGGAGATCGCGCAGATACCTGGGCGCACCCAGGTAAGCAGTCAGCTTCTCCATGGTGACGGTGACGGAGGTCTGGTTTTCTTCCAGCATGTCCACCGCGGCCCTGCGGACAACCTGGCCGATCGTTCTGGTCAGGATCCGGACGCCGGCTTCCCGGGTATAATCCTCGATCAGTTTTTTCATGACCTTGTCCGGAATGCGGACGCTTTTGGCGGGCAGACCGTATTCGGCAATTTCTTTTTTCAGAAGGTGGCGTCTGGCAATCTGCAGCTTCTCTTCTTCCGTATAGGAAGGAACTTCGATGATCTCCATCCGGTCAAGGAGCGGCAGGGGGATGCTGTCCCTGGTATTGGCGGTGGTAATGAACATTACCTTGGAGAGATCGAATGGAATTTCCAGATAATGATCCCGGAAAGAGAAATTCTGTTCCCCGTCCAATACCTCCAGCATGGCGCTGGCCGGGTCTCCCCGGTAATCATTGCCTAATTTATCGATCTCGTCAAAAAGAAATACCGGGTTCATGGAACCGGCCTGGCGGATACCTGAAATGATCCGTCCAGGGATGGCGCCGATATAGGTACGACGGTGGCCGCGGATCTCCGCTTCGTCCCGTACACCGCCCAGGGACATCCGGACGAATTTGCGGCCGACCGCTTTGGCGATATCCCGCACGATCGAGGTTTTCCCGACACCGGGAGGGCCGACAAAGCAGAGGATCGGCCCGCGCATGTTCAGATCCTGGCCCTCTTTCTGACGGATTGACAGGACAGCAAGATACTCGATGATCCTGTCTTTGACCTTTTTCAGCCCGTAATGGTCTTCATCGAGCACTTTGCGGGCCCGTTGGATGTTCAGGTTGTCTTTCGTGAATTTTTCCCAGGGCATGTCCAGAATCCATTCGATGTAATTCTGGGTGACCGTCATCTCCGGCGAACCCGGCTGCATATTGGCCAGATGGTCCAGTTCCCGGTTCACCTGTTCCCTGGCTTCCTCATTCAGCGGCAGTTTCTCCGCTTTCTGGCGGAGACGTTCCGTCAGCTTGCCTTCTCCTTCGCCCAGTTCCTCCTGAATGGCGCGGATCTGTTCGCGAAGATAGTAATCCTTCTGGTTTTTGTCAACCTGCTGCTTGAGGCGCTGCTGTACCGTCCGTTCGATCACAGCCAGCTCACCTTCCCTGATCAGGATAACGTCCAGCGTTTCCAGACGCTTTACCGGATCAGTTTCCTGCAGTACGGCAATCCTGTCCTCAAAGCGGGTCAGGGCGTTCGAAGCGATCAGGTCCGCCAGGGCGGAAGGGTTTTTCATCTGCTGAACGGAACGGAGCATTTCGGCGGAAAGGCTGCCGTTGCCGCGAGCGTATTCTTCAAATACATGGAGCGTGGTCCGGATCAGGGCTTCCAGTTCCGGCCCGGGCTGAACGGATTCGTCTATAATCGATCCGGCAGCAAACGGACAGCCTTCCTCTTCCCGCAGCTCGCTGACAAGAAAACGGTTTTCCCCTTCCACCAGTACGCGGAGAGCGTCCCCCGGCAGACTGACCACCTGTTTGATCCTGGCGCAGATGCCGATCGGATACAGGCTTTCAAGGGTCGGATTGTCTTCATTTTCGTCCCGCTGTGTCAGCAGAAGGACGCGCTGATCATTGACCATGGCTTTTTCCAGCGCCTGAACAGAACCCGGACGTCCTACGTCAAAGTGCAGGGACATACGAGGAAAAACCATCAGTCCCCTTAACGGGATATAAGGCATGGCCTTGTCATTCTGTTTCTTTCTGGGCATATCATTCCTCCGGTTTATTCTTATAAACCATTTCTATTATACGAAAAATCATACGGCTTGGCAAGCATGGCAAAGCTCTGTTTTTCATGGCATGGTTCTGTCTTCGGCATTGTTCAGAAAGCATTCTTTCAGGTAGTGAAAGCAGGCTTTCAGATTTTCGTCGGAATACTCAATCTCCGCGGAATAAGCCCGAGCAGTATCCGCCAATCCGGTCAGACTTGCCTTTTCCGTCATGGCTTCGATCAGCCTGACAGACCACAGGGAAAACAGCGCCCGCGGATTCAGCAGCCCGTCTTCCGCAGCATCCGGAAGATGGCGGTACAGAAAACTGACAGCCAGCTGACTCAGCGCATTATCCCATACGGAGTCTGACAGATGAGCGGCATACGGTTTTTGCAGCAGGGACAGCCGTTCTTCCCAAGCGCTGTCCAGCCTTTCGAGATTTGTCAGAAAAAACAGATCATTCTCCGGCGCAGGCCATTCGAAAGCCGGAAGAAGTTTCAAAGTATTCTCTTCCTTCACCCTGAAAGGAACAGAGTTCCTCTGCAGGATCACCGCCATGCTTTCGCGGACGGAGAGAACCTTCTTTTCCTGTTCCGTCAGCGGTGAACCTCCGCTCTCCTCCGCAAACAGCCGCAGTGCATAAGGCTGCTTTCTGGTGACCGTCTGGAGCGCTGCTGCTTCACAGCACAGGCCGAGGCCCATCTCGACCCGGTCGGAAAAGAAGTTCCTGTACCTTGGATGATCCGCGCAGATGTCGCATAAAACGTCTTCCCCATAGGCCAGAATCAGAGAACAAAGACGATCTTTAGTCAGCATCGGACAGTTTCCATTGTCATCCAGACGGAAGGAAACGATACCGTCCTTGCGGATGACGCTGTCGCGTATCTTTTCTCCGACAGGACCCGGAAGTTCCTGATACAGCCGCCAGGAATCCGGATCAATGTCTATTTCCCATCCGGCGCAGCATGTGTGACGGCATTGATCCTTCAGACATGAAAAACGATCATAATCTTCGGGAAGATAATATTTCATGGGTAATTATGTATCACCTTTCATAAATAACGCAGAGAAAAGACACTATAAGCGATTTTGTCCGGTATAGAAGCTAGATTTACCCTGTCAGAAAACTTCGAACATAATTATTGCGATATAAGCTATTGTTATTACAAGAGCATGGTGTTCTTGTTGCTTTCACCCGCGAAGGGGCACTGGTTTTTCTTCGTGGTCTAAGTGCATCATGACAGAATGATAAGGGCCTGTTGCACAGCCCTCAAACAGGGAAATACAACTAGAGTGTGTTTCTAAAGTCATAAAAGAGAAGAGAAAGTGAAAAAAGATACAAAAACCAAAAGGAAAATGAGCGAAAGTGTCGAAT
>JBGUJG010000090.1:0-13440 GCA_045113695.1 Christensenellales bacterium | reverse complement strand
ACAGAACATCGGAAGAATCAAATCCTTTACGGCCAATGACTTCTTCCGAGCCTGTGCCATTGGATATAAAGCGCTCAACTATGACTGCGGAGATCTGTCTCCCTCAGAACTTTATCTTCGTTATGCCGATGGTAGAGATGAAGGGCTTACAGGGAAAGGCTGCGGTCTGAATGAAGGACCCGGCATCGGTCTTTTCCGGGTCTGCCAGCCGGGCAGCCTTGTACGCCGCACACAGCGGATAAGAGGGGCGGCGCTCGGTGTCGAAAAAGAGGAAAAGGGAAGAACAATGTCTGAAACAGTTTCAATCTTTTCTCAATTTTTCAGATGTATAATTGTCACGAAAAGGGGAGGTGGCGACATGCGTATTCTGCTTGCTGAAGACGAAAAGAGAATGGCGGCTGCGCTTGTGGCTCTGCTTAAACAAGAAAAATATGACGTTGATCATATGGCGGACGGAGCGTCTGCCCTCACAGCCTTGGAGAGCGGTGTTTATGATATTGCTGTCCTTGACGTGATGATGCCCGAGATGAACGGCTATGAGGTTGCCCGTCATGCAAGGAGCAACGGTGTAAAGACACCCATCCTGATGCTGACGGCAAAGAGCCAGCTGGACGATAAGGTAGAGGGCCTGGACAGTGGCGCGGACGATTATCTCACGAAACCCTTTCAGACAAAGGAACTGCTGGCCCGGCTTCGTGCTCTGGGCCGCAGAAGCGCAAGCTTTCAGGACGGGAGCCTTCGTTATGGGGATTTGTCTCTGGACACGCCGACAGCGACGCTTGCCTGTGCGTCAACGGGACAAAGTGTCCGGCTCAGCGAGAAGGAGCTCCGTATCCTGGAATACATGTTCAGCAATCAGGGCCAGATTATGACTAGGGAGCAGCTGGCCGTGAAAATCTGGGGTTTCGATAACGAGGCTGAATACAATAATGTGGAAGTGTACATGTCCTTTACGCGAAAGAAGCTGGTTTTTGTCGGTTCGGATGTGGAGATCAAAGCTGTCCGCGGCCTGGGATATGAATTGAGGGAAAAAGATGTTTAAGCGATCCAGAAAAAAGATCATTCTGGCCATCATGGAGTCGCTGATCCTGCTGTTCGCCATCACTCTGTCCGTGATTCTGCTGGCCAGCTATCGGGAGATCCGGCAGGAAAACATGGCGATGCTGAAACGGCATGTGGAGCTTTATTACCTGGACAGCGAGACAGGCGGCCCTGCCGTGCCGCCGGATGCACCGCCGGACAAGCCCGATGCGCCCGGGTTGGAACCGCCGGGCAGGCCGCCGCTGGACCAGAAGCCGGATTATCAGCTTTCCACGTTCTATTCCGTTGCCTTTGGAGAGAACGAAACCGTGATTGCGGTGGACAACGGAGACAAAGAGATTTACAGCGAAGAAGAACTGATCAGCATCGCCAGAGAGATCCTGACAGGAAACAACACATCCGGGCGCTTCGGCGCTCTGACCTATATTGTGGATCACAGACCGAATTATTCGCTGGTCGCCCTGATGGACAACACGGTGTCAGAGGGCGGCCTGAACACATTGCTGCACAATGTGCTGATCATCGGCAGCGCCGCCATCCTTGTGATGTTCTTCGTTTCCCTGGTTCTGTCCGGACGCATCATCCGGCCGCTGGAAGAAAACGACCAGAAACAGAAGCAGTTTATCTCCGACGCCAGTCACGAGCTGAAAACACCGGTTGCCGTCATCAGCACCAATGCTGAGCTGTTGTCCAGGGAGATCGGAGAAAACGAATGGCTGGCCAACATCCGGTATGAGAACGAACGGATGGAAGGGCTGGTCAGGCAGCTGCTGGATCTCTCCCGGGCGGAAAACGCGGAAATGCCGATGGAGCAGGTCGATTTCTCCCGCGTCGTTACAGGAGAGACGCTTGCCCTTGAAACCCTTGCCTTTGACTGTGGCCGGGTTTTCCGGACAGATATTGAAGACGGCGTCATCCTTACAGGAAACAAAACCCAGCTCACGCAGCTGGTATCCATTCTGCTTGACAACGCGATCCGCCATGCCACAGGAAATGAGATCGGGATCGCGCTGAAGCGCCAGGGGCATCATGCCATCCTGAGCGTGGTCAATGACGGCGATGAGATCCCGCAGGACAAGCTGGAACACCTCTTTGACCGCTTCTACCGGGTGGACGAGGCCCGAAACAGCGAAGGCCAGCACTACGGCCTCGGCCTGTCCATCGCAAAGGCAGTGGTGGAAAAGCATGGCGGGAGCATCAGCGTGTCCTGCCGGGACGGGAAGGTCAGACTCACCGCTTCCATCCCGATCAAATAATAAACGATTCTTCAATCTTACTTCAATCAGCCTCCCTTACTATGACGTTGTCAGCTGTGAGGGAGGTTTCTTTTCATTTCCGGAAGGAACCTGCATCTCCCGGCCGATCAGAAAAGGAGGATTCGGAATGAAAAGATATCTTGCGATCATACTTGCGGCCATGCTTGTCCTGTCCAGCTCTCTGGCCGCATTGGCGGAAGACACCGACAGAAACACCGTTCAGCCGCCGCATATGGGCGATGGCGCACCCGAAGGCACGCCCCCTGAAATGCCAGAGGGCGGATTTCCCGGCGGTCCCGGCGGCACGCCTCCTGAAAAGCCCAATGGCCGGCCCGGTGGTCCGGGCGGCCCCGGCGGCGCCCCCGGTCATGCGCCCGGCGGACAGCAGAGCCATGCGGAAGGACAGCTCGGATCCTGGTCGATGGGCGGTACCAACGCGGACGGCATGGAAGGTGATGACTACGCTTATGACGCCGCGCTGTATGTAACGGCAGACGGGATCAACGAAGAAAAGTCGACTGCCGACCGTATCATTTCCGGATCTTATGATGCGCAGTCCGCTTCCGGGATCGTGATCAATGACAGCGAATCCGGACACAACGGCATTCTGGTGTACAACACCGCTTACACCATCTCCGGCGCGGAGATCACCATGCTGACCGATGCGGATGGCAGCGATACCTGCGACTTTTCCGGCAAAGGCACGGCGATTGCCGCGTTTGGCTCTGACGCGAACGTGACCATCACGGACAGCACGATCCATACGGCAGGCGTTGCCGCCATGCCGATCTTCGCGGATGACGGCGCAACGGTAACGATCCGGTCCTCTGTGCTCCAATCGGACGGCGGCACCCTGAACAGCGATTACCTCAACACGCCCACCCAGACCCTGATGGTAGCCCCACCCTGGATTCTGGGTATCATGGGCAACTCCCGCTGCTCCAATATGATGGGCCGCGACACCACCACAAACGTCATCGACTCCGAGACCTCCGCGGACGCGTGGGCGGTGCTGTCCACGGACGCGGGCGACGACATGTACCTGAATGTCTATCACAGCAGCCTGACGCTGAACAACGCTGACGAAAGCGCAGCGGCTGTCCTCCAGGCAGAAGGCGGCCAGATCAGCGAAACCCTGGATAATCCCTACACTGTGCATTATGGCTCCGGTTACGGCACCTATGCTATCGGCAGAGCCGTGGAGACCTTTGCCGGTTCGGAAATCAACGTGGGCACCTACGCCACCATCTTTACCGGCGGCAACGCCATATACACGGCACTGGAAGCGGGACAGACCTATGAGCTGAACAACCATGCCGGGAAGACCACGGCTGTATATGAAGCATCTGAAGATAAAGTGACAGCCATTCATTCCGACACCTTCGGTTTCATGGCGCATCAGAACAGCAATACCATCACCCTGGAAAAGGGGACGGTCGTGGACAGCGGATATGCCACCTTCCTGGTGAAAACCGGGCACTCCAATCAGGTGCTGACCGCTGCGATCGACGACTGCATAATCACCAACGGCGGCGTGCTGATCCAGGTGATGGACAACGACGACGCCACCAACGGCGGCATGATGAGTACGGACGATCCGCTGAACACGAACGGCGGCAGCCAGAATTTCAAGCCGTATCATACGGAAACAGAGGGCTTCAATACCGATCAGGCTTCCGCTGATAGCACCGTTCAGACTTTTTACCTTTACAAACGGCGCGTACACCGGCAACATCTACAACGCCTCCGGCTCGGACGGTCTGAACGGAAACGCGCTGAACGTCACCTTCGGCACAGGCGCTCAGTACAGAGGAGCCATTGCATCCACCGCTGCCATCCATGTGACCTATGATGGTTCTGTGCTGATCAAAGAAAACGGCGGATACGCCTTTGATGATACGGAAGCGGCTGCCACCTTTGCTGAGCAGTATCAGAACACCAGCTTTACCATCAATGAATACTGGAGTATCGGCCAGGTGGCCAATCTGGTCAACGACAATGGCGCAAACGCAGTCAACATCACACTGACGGACGACGCGGTGTGGCAGGTGACCGGCACTTCTCTGGTTTCCTCCCTGACGCTGCAGGATCAGGCGCAGGTCATCATCCCGGAAGGTGTTGTCCTGACAATTGACGGAACGGATTATACAGACTGTGTGCTAACGGCAGATTCGCTGCCGGCTGAATAACGGAGAAAAAGGGGACAACCGATATGCGGAAGATTTGGATCGCATGGCTGCTGGCTTGCCTTATGGCTGTCAGCGCATGTGCGGAAGGAACTGTTTATACGGCGAATCTGGACGATCAAAGCGCTGTGGACGTATCCGGGACGCAGAACATCGTGATTGCAGATGCTTTGATTCAGAAAACAGGCGGCAACGCATCAAGCGCGGACGCGGCGAGTTTTCGGGGCGTGAATTCCGCCGTGAGAGTGTATGATCAGGCTGCGCTGACCATCAGCAATTCAACCATCGAAGCCACCGCGCAAAACGCCACCGGTGTTTTTGCATACGACGGAGGAACAATCAACATCTCGGACTGCACCGTCACGGTGACCGGCGGAGGCGCGGGCGGCGTGCAGGTAGCGGGCGGCGGCACGCTTTACGGCCAAAGCCTGACGGTAACCAGCGCCAGCAAGGCCGCCATCCGCTCCGACCGGGGCGGCGGCGTCATGGTGCTGGACGGCGGCATTTATACTTCCACCGGCACCAACGGCTGCCCGGCGATCTACAGTACGGCGGACATCACGGTGCGAAACGCGGAATGCGTGTCTGAACAGTCCCGGGCTGTCATCATCGAGGGGATGAACAGTGTGACGCTGGAGAACGTCGCCATCGAAGGCAACGATCAGTCCACCAAACAAGGCAGTATCCATGCGAATGTACTGCTCTACCAGAGCGCCTCCTGGGATGCAAAGGAAGGCACCAGCGTCTTTTCCATGACCGGCGGTATCATGACCTCCCGCAGCGGCGCGATGTTCTACTGCACCAATACCGCCAGCGTCATCAACCTGAACGATGCCACGCTGAACCTGTCCGAAGATGGCTCACTGCTGATCGTCTCTGCCGGCCGCTGGGGAAAGGATGGCCGGAACGGCAGCAGGTGTACGCTGAACGCGGAGAAGCAGACACTGACCGGTTCCATCATCGTGGACAGCATCTCCACACTCTCCATCAACATGACAGAATCGGACTTCACCGGCAGCATCAATGCGGATCAGGAAGGCGGCACTGTCCATGTGACCATGGACGAGGGCAGCAGCTGGACGCTGACCGGTGACAGCTATATTACTTCTTTTAGCGGGGATCTGCAGAATGTTCATGCGAATGGATATCATCTGTTTGCGGACGGCGCAGAGATTCTCTGATCCGAAAGTTTTCAAGATTCTTCAATCTATCTTCAATGAGCGGCATGTATACTTCCATTGTCAGCAGCAAGGGATGACATCCCGGCTGACGGTATGAAGAGTCGAAAGGAGCGATTCCTGTGAAGAAAATTCTCAGTATTCTGCTTGTGTTAATGATGCTGCTTTCCGTAACAGCGTTTGCCGAAAACGGCCCTGGCGGCACACCTCCCGACCCACCGGAGGGCGGCATGCCCGGCGGCCCCGGCGGAACCCCTCCGGACGGCGCGCCCGGTGGCGGCTTCGGCGGCGGCACGCCTCCCGGAGGCGGCACATCCTCCTTTGAATACACTGCTGCCACTGAAATCACAGAAGCGGCGGAGCAGGCTGATCAGACCTATGCCTCCGAAACCGTGGATGAGAGCGCGCTGATCGTGAACACGACAGATGCGGTCACCATCACCAATCCTACCGTCACCAAAACCGGTGATTCCAACGGCGGCGACAACTGCAACTTCTACGGACTGAACGCGGCCCTGCTGGTGATGGGCGGCTCCACGACCACGATCACGGGCGGTACGATCGAGTCCTCGGCCTCCGGAGCCAACGGCGTATTCTGCTACGGCGGCAACGGCGGCAGAAACGGGTCGGAAGGCGACGGGACGACAGTGATTATCTCAGACACGACCATCACCACCACGGGCAACGGGTCCGGCGGCATCATGACCACAGGCGGCGGCGTTACCTACGCCAGCAACCTGACAGTCACGACATCCGGCGGTTCCTCCGCGCCTATCCGCACCGATCGCGGCGGCGGTACCGTGGTGGTGGATGGCGGCACCTATACCTCCAATGGTCTGGGCTCTCCGGCGATCTACTCCACGGCGGACATCACCGTGAAGAACGCCACCCTGGTTTCCAACCTGTCCGAGGGCGTGTGCATCGAGGGAATGAACTCCATCACCCTGGAAAACTGCGACATGACCGCCAACAACACGTCCATGAACGGCAACGCTACCTTCCTGGACACCATCATGATCTACCAGTCCATGTCCGGCGACGCGGACAGCGGTACCTCGTCCTTCACCATGACCGGCGGCAGCCTGACCAGCCTTTCCGGGCACATGTTCCACGTCACCAACACCCACGCGGTGATCACCCTGTCCGGTGTGATGCTGAACAACGAAGGCAGTGACGTGCTTCTCTCCGTGTGCGACGACGGCTGGCGCGGCGCTTCCAACACAGCGGAGCTGGCCGCGGACGCGCAGATGCTGAGCGGCACGATTCTTGTCGGCGACAATTCCACCATGACCCTGACGCTGCAGAACGGCTCCACCTTTGAAGGCACGTTCAGCGGCGCGATCACGAACGCGAAAGGTTCCACTGTTTCCACTGAAATTGGCACAGTGAACGTAATTCTGGACAGCACCAGCACCTGGACATTGACTGGCGATACCTATATCTCCAGTTTTGACGGGGATGCGGGCAATGTTACAGGGAATGGCTATACGCTGTATGTGAATGGCGTTGCGCTGGAAGGTGTCAAGTAAAGCTTATAGCGGATTGATATAACAGATAAGCCAGGCAGCGTATCGGTCTCGCAAAGCCGAATCGATACGCTGCCTGGCATTTTTAGGAAGACCCCATTTTTTCTGCTCCCCATTCCGAATACCATGATGTGTGGAGGAAAAACCACACCGGGTATTCGGCTTTCGTGAATATCAGCCGGTGCATATCGGCGCTCCCGGTTGAAAGAAAGGAGAGCCCCAAGTGGATCCAAACTATCCTATGGATCATCGGGCCATGGAAGCCCAGCGCGACGAAACGGTCATGACCCTGCTTGTCGCTGAAAGCAAAGGGTTTATTCTGCGATGCGCTTCAAAGGTCTGCAAGCGCTTCATTACAGACAGCGATGATGAGTATGAAGAAGCTGTGTGCATATCAGAAAATGTTTTCGGAAAAAAATTTTTCAGACCCCCTGTTTTTTCATCGGACGCTCCGCAATATAGGATGAAGGAACAAAACCACAGAAAAAACCGGGAAAGTTTCTTCAGACTTTCAGGAATCTTTCAGGTTCCTATGGGTAATGGGCAGTGTCAAAGGGCAAAGCCCGGAGACGAAAAAAGGGAGGAATGAACATGATTGCCTCAGACCGCTGAAGAGGATGCGGCGGAAAGATAAATGACATGCTCGCCCCGGAAACAATCGCAGAACGCTACAATCATTCAAAAAAAGAAGTAGGAGGAAACCATCATGAAACGTACTTTCAAAAAAATCGCGCTGGCTTCTGTCATGAGCCTTTCCCTGGCAACCGGCAGTCTCATGCTTACTCCTGCCAGCGCCTTGGCCGCCGTGAACAATAGGGCCATGAACCAGCAGCCCGGCGGCATGGTGAACAATGCCATGGTCGCTCTGGCTGATACCGCCGGTGAAATCGTCTCCGGCACCACCACCAACAGCGCGGCGGATCTGACCGCCGACCTGGAAAACGCTACCAGCATTACCGTGACTGATGAAAACAATGAGGTAACAATCACCGAATCCGGTACCTATGTCATCACCGGCTCCGCCAGCGACGGCAATATCACCGTGAAAAAGGGCACCACGGGCGTGGTGCTGATCCTGGAGGATTTGGACTTGACCAGTACCGCCGGCGCGGCGGTGTCCGTCAACAAGGACAGCGAAGTACAGATCGTTGTGTCCGGCAGCGTGACCCTCACGGATGCGGAGAATCCCGCCGATGAAACCTCCGAAGATGCGGAGGTGGCAGATGCTTACGATGGCGCGGCGCTGAAAATCAAAGCTGGTTCCAGCGTGTATCTCACCGGCGGCGGCACCCTGACCGTGAACGGCAACGCCAAGAACGGTATCAAAGCCGGGGACGACGCCAGCCTGGTGATCGACGGCGAAGATTTGACGATTGACATCACCGCCGCCAATGATGGCATCAACGTGAACTATGACCTGACCATCGCCAGCGGCACCGTCACGGTCAGTGCTGCGGACGACGCGCTCCACGCTGACCGCATCCTGACCGTGGGCAGCGAGGACGAATCCACCAGCCCCACCGTAACCGTAACCAAGAGCAATGAAGGCATGGAAGGCACTGTAGTGAACATTTACAGCGGCAATGTAAGTGTGAAATCCACCGACGATGCTATCAATGCCGCCAACAGCGACGGTTTGTACGCCAATGAGCTGGCCTATTCCATCAACATCACCGGCGGCACCGTTACCGTCAGCAGCCAGCTCGACGGCCTGGATTCCAACGGAAATGTGAACCTGACCGGAGGCACTGTAACCATCCAGAACAGCGCTCGCAACGGCGGTGACGCTGGCATCGACTATGACGGCAGCTTGTATGTGAGCGGCGACGCGACCCTGAATAATACGAATGGCGTTGCCGGTCCCGATAGGATGCCCGGTCAGATGAACGGTCAGATGGGGATGCCCGGCCAGATGGGCCGGAATACCGCGAACAGCCAGCAAATGGCGCCTCCCGACTTCAACAGCCAGAACGGCCAGGCTGCTCCTAACGGTCAGCAGATGACCCCGCCTGACTTTAGCAGCCAGTATGGACAGGCTGCTCCTAACGGTCAGCAGATGACCCCGCCCGACTTCAATAACCAGAACGGCCAGGCTGCTCCCAACAGCCAGCAGATGACCCCGCCTGACTTTAACAGCCAGAACGGCCAGGCTGATCCTGACGGTCAGCAGATGACCCCGCCTGACTTCAACAGCCAGTATGGACAGGCTATCCCTTCAGTTCCCGGATTTCAGCAGAATGAATTCATGATTCCCCAAATGAATCAGAACATCCTGCTCACGGCTGGTCAGATGCCTGGTATGACCGGCGGTATGCAGCCCATGATGAGCCAACCCATGGGTATGGGTCAGATGGACGACAGCTTCCTCCCCGAGCAGCAGAATATGCCTCTATTTATGAACGAGCAGGGCCAGCGTCCGGGGAAAATCAAAAGGTGACTCTTCAAACACTGAATTCGCATACGGGAGAGCGCAAGCTCTCCCGTATGCCACCCTTTTCAAAAAGGCTTCGATGAAAAGAGGAAAGCGTCATGACGGATCAGCAAATAGAAAACCTGTTCTGTGAAAACGAGTTTTTTATCCTGCGCACTGCCCGTATCGCCGCCGGCCGTCCCATCACCAAATCGGACGACGAATGGAGCGTGGCGCTTTCCGCCTTCTGGGAAGCCCTCAAAAGTCATGACACGCAAAAGGGTACACTGCAAGCCTACGCCTCTGTAGTGATCCGGCATCGCCTGATCGACTATGCGCGCTCCGTCAAAACGCGGGAAAGGGAACTGTCAGCGCAGCCCGCTGTATTCGGCGGGGACGTAGAAACGGAAACTGTCGGCATCCAGCGCGCCGTGGAACGATCCTTGATACAGGAGGTTCCCGATACGGCTTTGGCGGATGAAATCGACGAATTGGCTGAGCTGCTGAAGCGCTATAACATCAATTTTTTTGACCTTCCCAAATGCTGCCCCAAGGCAAGAAAGACCCGGGGCGTCTGCCTGAAAGCATCACGGTTTGTATGCAGGATCGCCGAGCTGCTGAACAAGCTGCGCAGAACCCTGAAGCTGCCCGCGGCGGAGATGGAAACGGGCGTACCCATCGCCCGGAAGCTGCTGGAACAGTTCAGGAAATATATCATTACATCTGTGGAAATCGAAGCCGGGGATTTCCCTGGCTTGCAGGGATATTTCGTGGGAAAGGGGGAGAAAGCATGAGCAGCGCGGTTGTCATGGCGACAGATCATCGAAAAGCCATCCTCCTTATTTCCGGCAGGATTTTCCGGGAAGTAAACGATCGGCAATATTATGTGGGCCAGCGATTGAACTGGGATGAAGAGAAAAGTCTGTGTTCAGCGCACGTTCTTCGGCGCGGATTGCTGATTGCCGCCTGCTTTGTCCTGCTGCTTTCCTCTTCCACTTTTGCCGTCACAAAGTATGTCCCCTGGACGGTGGTGAACGTCGCTTTGGGTGAAACATCCATTCAATACCGCCTGAACGCTCTGAATGAAGTGCTATCCGCAGAGGCGGATACCGAGGAAGGGCAAGCCATCCTGGAGACGGTCAGCACTGAACCCTATGAACCCCTGCAAACGGCTATGGAGCGCACACTTTCCGCGATCCAGGAAGAAACCGAAGCGAACGCGCCTGTTCTCGTGGAAATTGCTCCCCGGTTCGGCGATGGAAAAAAGGCGGAAGAAGCGGTGGAAAAAGCCGGGAAAAAGACAGAAACCCAGGTGACAGTGGAGAAAAAGCCCTGGCAGGCGCCGGAAAAGCCGAAAGACCCACCGTCCAGGGAGCAAGGCCCGGCGGATGAACCGGCTGAGCAAAATATGCAAACATCCGCTGTTCCTGAACAACCGATGAATCGGCCGGGTATGTACTCTGAATCAGCCGAACAGAATATGAAAACTTTCGTCGATTCTGAACCAACACAGAATGAACCGAATATGGACGCCAGAATCGTGCCCGGTAATCCCGAGGCGGTCGGCCAGTCTCCGCCGGCATCCGGCATGGAGCCGACCCAGCAGGAACCAAAAGAAGAAAAAGAACAGTTCCAACAAGTCAATGCAGATTCCAATGATCATGAAGGATCGGAACAGCAACTGCTCATACCGTTAAACGCTGGTCAAGACATGAATCAGGGCTTCCCGATCAGCATGACCGATCAGTCAGTTTCACCTTCCGTTACGGAAAAAACGGATGATTCTTCTTCTGGCCTTCATCAAGATAAACAGGAACGGGAAGCAATTACGCTGCTCAATGTGGAAAATACCCCCTATGAAGAACCTGTACAGCAGTCAATACTGCCACAGGCTCCGATTGAAACAATGGCTCAACAAGCCCAAAGCGGAACACTCCAACAGAACGCTCCTTTTTCTGCCGCGGGCAATCCTTCCAATCAGAAACAGGAAGGCGTTGATCTTGCCTTCCTGCATGAAACGCAGATTCTCGTCGAAAAGGAGCCTTTGGATGCAGAAACACATTTCTGGGAGCAGAACGCTGGTGTGGATTCACAGAACAATTCACATAGCCCCCCTGCTTTCCAAGGCAGGGATCATTGATGTCTGAAACAGTTTCAATCTTTTCTCAATCTTTCAGATGTATCATTGTCACGGAAAAGGAAATGGCAGCATGCGTATTCTGCTTGCTGAAGACGAAAAGAGAATGGCGGCTGCGCTTGCGGCTCTGCTCAAACAAGAAAAATATGACGCTGATCATACGGCGCTTCAAAGGCCGCGGCGCATTGGCGCATACGCACCGGCATCACACAATCCAAACAAATCCAGCTGTCAGTACTCTATAAATGATATTTCCTTCAATCATCGCGATTGATTTCAATCGTCCGGAAAAGACGGAGAACGAACTGATGAAATACATGATGCGAAAAATTCTGACAGCAATACTCATCCTGTCCCTGCTGTCTGTACATGCCGCTTTTGCCATAACGCTTCCCGCTTCTTTAAAAACCATCGAAGACGAAGCTTTCTATGGAACGAATCTGGATATTGTTTATATTCCAGAAGGCGTTGCCAGCATCGGGGTGAATGCCTTTAAAGACTGCGGACTGCAAAGGGCCGTGCTTCCGGAAACGGTGATCAGCATCGGGGCCGGCGCTTTCAGCGGGGAAGCGACCGGCTTTTTCGCGCTGGTTCCCAATAACAGCTACGCCATGTACTGGTGCAAGCTGAACAATGTGCTGTATTTTACCTATTCCGGCGAGATGCCGACGCCAACTCCGCAGCCGACTGCCGCTCCATCCCCAACCGCCTCTCCGACTGCGGTGATTACGCCCGCTCCAACGGCCACGCCGACTCCGACGCCGGCCGCCACCGCAGTGCCGACAGTCACCCCCTCCGCGACGCCAACTTCCTCGGCGCCTACCGTCTCAGCCCTGACCGTTTCACTGACGGGAGACAAGTACCTCGGCAGAACCTACAGCCAGATGGACTGCCAGGCCTTTGTGGAACAGTGTCTTGCCGATGCGGGGCTCAGCGTTGATCTGCCGGGGAGCAACGCCTGGTACAGGACCATGACCTGGGTCAGAACGCCGGAGGAATGCCGGGCCAAGTTCGGAAGCATCCCGGTCGGCGCTTTCCTCTACATCCTGGAACAGAACGGAAGGGAGCCGGATATATACAAGGCCGACGGAATCGGCAACGCCAGCCATATCGGTCTCTACATCGGCCGCGAATCGGGAGCGATCCATTCCTCCTATTCTAAAAACGGCGTTTATTACTCTTACTTCGCCGGCAGCACGATCAACGGCGGCTGGAACCGTGTAGGGCTGTGGAATGAGCTGGATTACGGCGAATCCGTGAACGAGATACTCAGGCAGCTCGGGAAATAAATTGCTGAAGGGGGCTGTTGCACAGCCCTCGGCAGGGGGACACAACCAAGGCCTGCCGGCCCGTTATTCGGTGAAAATTATCCACAGGACAATTTTCCGGGCCCTCAGAACCCCGTATCGGGACCCCCCTCGCCTTTACTTCTCGCTTCTTCCCAGGGCCTGCCGGCCCGTTGCTCGGTGAAAACTATCCACAGGACAGTTTTCCGGGCCCTCGCAACCCCAGGCGGCAATGGCGCAATGTATGAATTTTTTTCCAAGGCCTGTCGGCCCGTTCTCGCTGAAAACAGGCCACCGGCCTGTTTTCCAGGCGCTGCGAACCCCACGGGGCAAGCTCCGCTCCGCAAAAATTCCTGCCCGGGGCCTGCCGGCCCGCTGTTCGCTGAAAATATGCCACCGGCATATTTTCCGGGCGCTCAC
>JBGUJG010000089.1:0-13406 GCA_045113695.1 Christensenellales bacterium | reverse complement strand
GTGATGGTTTTTGTTTGGCGACATTACTTTATCACTTGACTCTCTGTTTTTCTATACCCTTGTTACCGATGTATTATAACTCAACATGACTCCTGACACAAATACTGAAATTTCCTGTTGACAGATCAAAAAAAACGTGGTATATTATCTGCGTTGCCAAGAGGGGCATTAGCGCAGTTGGTAGCGCACCACACTGGCAGTGTGGGGGTCAGGAGTTCGAGTCTCCTATGCTCCACTGTAATTCGCTCTGATCGAAAACGGTCAGAGCGGTTCTTTATATCTGATAATCCATCCAATGCGTGAAAACCCGATAGCTGGAACAATTATCCACGGTGAGCAGATTTCTGAATTCCACTCTTCAGACTTTCAAAATCCGGTCATTTATGAAACAGGGGCGGCCCAACGCAAATTGGCCGCCCCGAATTTGTTATCCTGCGGAATCTGACTGCAGTCCTGTTCTTGGCATTGGAGAACCTGATATCCTCATGATTACCCTTTTTTCTTGAAGCTGATTTTGTTTTCCTTGCCCTGGATCAGCCGCTCAATATTGCTGCGGTGCCGCCAGAAGCCCAGCAGGGCAACCAGAACCGCCCATGCCCCGTAAGGAATAAACGGTTTCATAACCGCTACCATCACGGCAAAGGAAACCAGCATGGTCAGGCTGCCGAGCGAAATATATCTGGTAATGCCGATCACCAGCAGGCACAGACCGATGGCGATCGCTCCGTACAGCGGGAAGTTCAGCAGCAGCACAGCGCAGGAGCAGGCAATCCCTTTGCCGCCTTTAAACTGAAAAAAGACAGGCCAGTTATGACCGATGATGACAAACAGGCCGGCCAGCATACCGCCGTACTCGCCCAGCAGCCATCTGCCGAAGAGTATGGCCAGGACCGCTTTGACGACATCCGACACAAAGGTCAGCAGCCCGGTTTTAACACCGACTACGCGGAGGGCGTTGCTCGCCCCGGTATTGTGACTGCCTTCAGAGCGGATATCATGCCCTTTCCGGGCGGCATACAGAATGCCGAAGGAGATGCTGCCCAGCAGATACGGAATCAGCACGCATAACAGCCATTTCCACCACATCAGCTTAATCCTCCTTCTTCTTTTCTCTCAGGATGAAACGAAGCGGCGTTCCTTCGAAGCCGAACGACTTGCGCAGCTGGTTTTCCAGATAACGCTGATAGGAAAAATGCATCAGTTCCTCATGATTGACAAACAGAATAAAGGTCGGCGGAAGAACGGACTGCTGCGTCGCATAATAGATTTTGAGCCTTCTGCCGCCCATCACCGGCGGTTGAAGGGAAATCATCGCGTCTCCGATGACATCGTTCAGAGCGCCCGTACCGACCCTGCGGGAGGCCTGCGCATAAGCGTCCTGAACCGCCTGCAGGATATTCGCGACACGCTGGCCCGTCAGCGCAGAGGTGAACAGAACCTGCGCGTAGTCCATGAATTTCAGGTCGTTCAGCACTTCTTTACGCTTTTTCTCCAGGGTATTGGTATCCTTTTCGATCGTATCCCACTTGTTCATGACCACGACTGCCGCTTTGCCGGCGTCGCTGATCAGGCCCGCGATCCTGGCGTCCTGCTCGGTAACCCCGTCGTTTGCGTCCAGCACCAGCACGGCAACTTCGCACCGGCGGATCGCGTCAATGGAGCGGAGCACCGAGTAGCGTTCCAATGAAGCGTCCTCGATGGCATTTTTCCTGCGGATGCCGGCTGTATCGATGATATTGTAATAAGCCCCGTCGGGCCCGGCAAAAACGGTATCGATCGCGTCCCGGGTGGTGCCGGGAATGTTGCTGACCATCGTGCGTTCCTGGCCGAGCAGACGGTTGACGATGGAGCTTTTCCCGACGTTCGGCCGGCCGACCACGGCCAGCTGAATCGTGTGGGATGCTTCTTCGTCATCGGAGGATTCGAGGTATTCGGCGGGAATGCATTTCACGATTTCATCCAGCAGATCGCCCAGGCCCAGCATGTTGGCGGCGGAAATGGCAATCGGTTCGCCCAGGCCCAGCTCATAAAAATCATAGATTTCATCATTCATGCCGATATGGTCGACTTTATTGACCACCAGCAGGACGGGCTTGCGCGTTTTGCGCAGCATATTGGCGATTTCCCTGTCGTCCGGAGTGAGACCGGTCCGCGCGTCCGTAAAGAAGCAGATCACCTGGGCCAGTTCAATGGCGATCTCAGCCTGCCGCCGCATCTGGCTCAGCAGAACGTCTTCGCTCTTTGGGTCGATGCCGCCGGTATCGATCAGGGTAAAGGAATGATTCAGCCATTCGGCGTCCGCACAGATCCTGTCCCTGGTGACACCGGGCGTATCCTCCACGATGGCGATGCGCTGGCCGGCGATTCGGTTGAAAAAAGTGGATTTCCCGACGTTCGGCCGCCCGACGATGGCGACCAGCGGGCGAATTTTAGGCATAGTTTCCCCCAATCATGAATCCGTTGACGATCACGGCAGAAAAACGGAACGCGTCTGCCGGTTTATTCTTCTTCATCCCGGCTCTTGATGCCCACATAGTAGCCATCCGGCTGAGGCCTGTAGGTGTCGGTCGAGACCTTCTGCTCATATACCACTTCGCCGTCCTGAATTTTCTGCAGGAAGGTGGAAATCACATATCCGTCCCGCGCCGTCTGATACTGATACATTTCATCTTCGTAGACGGCATAAATGCCTTCCATGTCATTTTTCATGATCGGTTCATCCGGGAACAGAACATCCAGCGTTTCGGAGCGGAGGGCATACTGAACGTTCTCCCCCAGCGTCTGGCCGTAAATCCTGACCACGCACTGATAGCGTTTGCTTGATTTCGGCTGGAGGGTCATATGCGCTGTAATATAGAGCATGCCTTCGGTGTTGTTCCTGAATTTCAGGTCGATCCGGTTGCCGGAAACGGTGGCGTCACGTCCCAGTTCCGTGTAGCTGACTTTCATGGAATGCGGACTGCGCTCCACGATTTCCAGGCCGGAAAGCAGGGCGGCCAGATAAACCGTCGTACTGGACTGGCAGACGCCTCCGCCGACACCGGGGACTTCCACCCCGTTGACGTACTCAATCGCCTCGACAAAGCCGCGGCTGGCGGTTCTGTCCCCGACAACCTTGTTAAAGCTGAACGTCTCTCCCGGCAGCAGCGTCACCCCGTTGATGTAGCCGAGCGAAAGATCGATGTTCGCATTCCTGCCGTCCGGGCTGCTGGTGGAAATGAGGGTAATTCCCTCGCTGCGGAGACTGACCTGTGAACGGACGTCCGCAGTGCTGACCGCCGCCGGAATCAGTTCGGGCTGGATTTCAAAATCTCCGCCTTCCCCTCTGCCGGCATGCTGAAGAATTTCTTCTTTGAGTGCTTCCGGATTCAGGCGTGTGCCGGGGACATCATCTACCACGAGAAACGGATCATCCAGATCCGGATCAAAGCCTGCCAGATAGGCGTTGGACGGCTGCCGGTCAAAATAGGCGGCGATCTGCGCGACCACGTTGTCCAGGTACTCGTCCGTCATATCCGACTGTGTGGTATAGAAATAAAGGCCACGTTCCTCGGCGGCCTGCAGATCCCTCAGCCGCTCTTCCGTACTGCCGGTATGGCCGAACGCGTACGCTTCGCGCAGGAGCTCGCCGACCTCATTCAGATCGGTGGTGATGCCGAGCAGTTCCTGATTCAAAGTGATAAAAGTATGCCCCTCATAATTGAGATTCAGGCTCCAGCTGTTCTGCCGTCTCTCAATAGCGCTCATGACGGCGGATTCTGCCTCCTGAAAGGTTTTTCCTGTCAGATCGACTCCGTCCACCGATACGTTCGGCAGGAAAACATTGGCATAAGGGCTCAGTATTTCGTTTTTTTCATTCGTCCGGTGCTTCTGCACAAACACGAAGACTGTCACAGTAACGGCAAGAAACAGAAGAAAAGCCAGCAGGCGTTTCAACTGGGATTTGTTCAGATACACGCGCTGGGTCGGACGGCGGCGTACCGGCGTCTGGTTTTCTCCCTGTCCCTGTCCCTGCCAGCCTCCGGTACTGGTATAATAAACCGGCGAGGCGGAGCGGAACGTCCGGTGCTCCGGTACGCTCTGCGCGGCATATCTCCCGTTATTAACCTGTGGAAGCTGTCTGTCCTGCATAATGCTTCACTCTGCTCCTTGTGAATAACTGCCTTCCGGACCGTCCGGTTTCTCTTCTGCCGGATCCGGTGAAACGGACTGATCTGAGCTTTCCGGCACGACTGCATCCTGCCGGCTGGCTTCTCCGTCTGAAGGTTCTTCCGCCGGGTTCAGAAGCTTCAGGAAGTCGGCGCGGTTAACCGTTTCTTTCTCCATCAGCAGGCCCGCCAGCGCTTCCAGTTCTTCCCGGTGCGCTTCCAGAACCGAAAGCGCCGTATCGTAGCATTGTTTCAGTATCCGGCCCACTTCCGCGTCGATCCTGGCAGCGGTTTCTTCGCTGTAAGCCCTGGTCTGGCCAAACTCCATGCCGACGAAAACCTGTTCGTCAGAGCCCAGGTAAATGGTGCCAAGCTCATCGCTCATACCGAATTTGGTTACCATGCTCTTGACCAGCTGGGTTGCCCGCTGCAGATCACTGGTTGCCCCGTTGCTGTTGTCCCCAAGGATCAGTTTCTCCGCCGCATGGCCGCCCAGCATCATGGACACATCCTGCAGGAGCTGCTTCTTGGTGGAAAAATCGCCCTCCTTGTCCGGCAGAACGAGGGTATAGCCGCCCGCGCCGTTGCCGCGGGGAACGATGGTCACCAGCTGCACATCGTCGCACAGCGGCAGATAATGAGCGACCAGGGCATGACCGGATTCGTGGTACGCGACCATCCGCTTTTCCTGTTCCAGTACCTTGTGACTGCGTTTTTCCGGGCCCATCTGGATGCGTTCCACCGCCTGGGAGAGCATCTCCTGCGTGATCACCTTGGACCTGGCGCGCGCGGCCAGAATAGCTGCCTCATTCATGATGTTTTCCAGCTCGGCGCCGGTGGCAAACGGCGTGCGTTTGGCAATATAGGAAAAATCAACGTCGTCCGCAAAGGGCTTTCCCTTCGCGTGCACCTTGATGATGTCCTCGCGCCCTCGGACGTCCGGGTAGTTCACGGTAATCTGGCGGTCAAAGCGGCCCGGCCTGAGCAGCGCCGGATCCAGAATATCGCGGCGGTTGGTGGCGGCCATCACGATGACGCCCTGATTGTTGTTGAAACCGTCCATCTCGACCAGGAGCTGGTTGAGCGTCTGTTCGCGCTCGTCATGCCCGCCGCCCAGGCCGGCGCCGCGGTGGCGGCCGACAGCATCGATTTCATCGATAAAAACAATCGAAGGGGCGTTGCGCTTGGCCTGATCGAACAGGTCGCGCACACGGCTGGCGCCCACACCGACGAACAGTTCAACGAAGTCAGAACCGCTGATGGAGTAAAAAGGCACGCCGGCTTCGCCCGCAACCGCACGGGCCAGAAGGGTTTTGCCCGTGCCGGGAGGGCCGACCAGCAGCACGCCCTTGGGCACCCTCGCGCCCAGTTCGATATAGGTCTGGGGGCTCTTCAGAAAATCGACGATTTCCTTGAGCTCGTCCTTTTCTTCGTCCGCACCGGCCACATCGGCAAAAGTCGTCTTGTTCTTGTTCGGGTCCACCAGATTCGCGTGGGAGCGGCTGAAATTATTGACGCGGCTTCCCCCGCCCGTCTGCATCCGGATCAGGTACCAGCTGAATCCGATCAGCATCACCATCAGCAGCAGCTCAGGCAGAATCTGCAGGATCCACGGGGTGGAAACCGGGGCCATGTATTCCACTTCAAACGGAAAATCCGCAACGGAAATCTGATCGTAATCGGAAACACTGTTCTTCTTTTCTTTGTAGATCATGGCCCGGACGGTATCGATGAAATCGCCGCCGATCGTCGTTTCGAAATCGTATTTCCCGGGATAATCCGCAAGGGAAACGGTGCTGTTTTCCAGCCTGCCCACCATCGAGGTGCCGCGGATGGATACTCTTTCTATGGCGTGGGTTGTGGATTTGCCGGACAGTTCCTCCTGGATCCAGGACAGCAGTTCGTGATATTCAATTCTTCTGCCGTTGGTCCCGTTGCCGGAAACCAGTACGCCGAAGATAATGATCGCTGCCAGGATCAGGACATATATCAACATGTTTTTGGATGATTTTTTCAAGCGAGCATCTCCTTTAAAACGGCTTCAGGTCCATACTTAGCCAAGGTGAATTATACCATAAGTCGGGAAATCATTTCAATCTCTTGCATGAAAGGGTTTGTAAAATCTTTCCTACACTTTTATGTCAAAGATTACGAAAAAGGTAACAATTCGTTTGTTTGATCCATCCCGGCTTCAAAGGTATAAAAAAATTTTTTTGAGGACAGCCGCATGGCCATTCAGCCTGATTCCGCGGCAGGCCTTCCGGCATATGAACCGGCAGCCGGCGCCGGAAGCCGCCAAGGCAGACAGGGACTGATTTCCCTGCCGGGGCTTTCCGCCTGCAGACCCGCATCGGTCTTCCCGGACAAAAAAACGGCAGAGCCATGCGGCCGTTCCTTTTTCACACATGGCTCTGTCTGTATGCCGGCGGTGCCGGTTCAGCCGCCCCGCTGTCTGGTGAGCATGTTGCAATAAGCGGCGGTCAGGACGGCCGCGGAATTCCAGTAAACGGCAATTTCATTGGTGTCTGCGGAGGGCGTTTCATCCAGATAATATTTAGCCGGCGGAAGTTCCGCGCCCAGTTTTTCCCTGGTCGCCGGATACGGGAAGCATCTGTTCGGGCCGCCGGAAATCAGACCCGGCACAGGGGCATCGACGCCGTCCGCGCCGGACGGACGATGGTGCGGGTGCAGGACGGTCTTTTCTCCGAAACCGGTCACAAAACATGTATCCAGCGCGTTCATGCCGAGGGCGTAATGCCATTGAAGCAGGGCCGCGTTCCGCATGTCTTCCCTTCCGGTCAGGCGTTCATGAACGATCAAAGCCATCGAATGGTTCATGATCGGCAGAATGCTGCCCCAGATATACCGGTCCGGGGCAAGCGCCGTGCCGTATCCCGACTGCGCGGACAGGCTGAGGAGCTGTCCGCTCTGCGTCAGGAATTCCGCTTTCAGGCGGGTGTACAGAATGTCTCCTGCCCTTTCCCCCAGATCAAACAGACAGCAAAGAGCGCCCAGTCCGGAAACATTTGCCCAGCCGAACTGCGTCAGATCAAGACCGCCGGAAAACAGGGTTTCCGCCGCGCTGCGGTACCCTTCCTCTCCCGTGGCCGCATACAGTTCGCATGCAGCCCAGAAACGTTCCTCCGTATCGCTGTTTTCGCCGTACTGACCGGTCCGGACGCCTTCCGGATTCCGGAAAGGGACAAACTCAGGGTTTCTGTCCAGCCAGCGCCAGGCATGCAGGGAGGAACCCAGCATCCGGTTGGCAAAAGCCGGGTCGTAAGCCCTGAATACCCTGGAAGCAAGCGCCAGGCATGCACAGGCGGACGCCGTTGCGCAGTGGGAGACAGGCATCAGATACTCCGTTTCCCGGTCCTCCTGCGGCATGATAAAAGGAGCAAAACGCGCTTTGGTCAGCTTGTGATGAAAAGCCCCGTCCGGGCGCTGCATCTGCAGCAGCCATTCCAGCTCCCAGCGGGCCTCGTTCAGGATATCCGGCACGCCGTTTCCCGTTTCCGGAATGTTCAGCGGATCAGAACACCCCTGCGGGAACAGCTTCCATGCGTAAAGAAGGTGGGCGGCGGCCACCGCTCCGGGCCCGACATATTTTCCGTAATCGCCCGCGTCATGCCATCCCCCGGCGATGCGGCGCCTGACAGCCCTGTCCTGCCAGTCCACAGCGGGCGCCGTATGACAGGCCGGATGGCTGTACGGCCCGGCGTACGCTTCCGGCAGCCCGCAGCCGCACCGCTGAAAGTACAGGCCTCTGATCATGGCGTTCGTGATTCCGGCCCAGGGTTCCTGCTGTACGCTGACCGTTCTTCTTTCCGCTCCGGCCATGAGGAAATACGTCCCTGAATCCCTGAGGCCCAGGTCCGCCTGCGTCACCGCTTCTCCGCTCGCCGCGTCTGCGGCAGGAGGACCCGGAACCAGCCGCCTGAGCTCCGTTCCCGTATCATCGCAGATGATCAGCGGCTCATCTGTCAGGAGAACCACACGCTGCGGCAGGCCGGCCGCGTATCCCACCTGGTTGACGCGTATTTTCCCGGAAGTTTCCATCGGTTCATTCCTTTCTGCTTCAGGCGGGCATCAGCACCGCCATCAGCGCAAACCCCGCGATCGAAACCAGCGTACTGACAGAAAGGGAGGCGGATACATAAGCCCTGTCCTTCGTCCCTTCGGCAAATACGGGCAGTACAAACGGAGGCGGCAGCAGGAACATCAGGATCACAGCCGCTTCCGCGTGCATCTGCGGCCACATCTGTCTCAGCGCGAGCAGCAGTCCCCCGCCCAGCACCGCCATGATCGCCAGCCGCAGCCCGATGACCGCGCAGGTTTCTTTCCACGGGATGTCCGTAAACACCAGGTCATAGCCGATCGCCAGGAGGATCAGCGCCGCGGTCGGAGCGGACACAAAATCGGTGCATGCGTCCAGAATGCCGCTGATTCCGGATGGAACCAGCGCCTGATAAAGGCCCGAGGCTCCCAGCAACACGCCTGCGGCAATGGCCAGGATGATCGGCGACAGCAGCATTTCCCGGGCCAGCTGTGCCGGGGAAGGCTTCTTTCCTTCCTGCCTGGCCAGGAGGACTTTATAAAGTGTAAAAACAAACAGGACCTGCCCCAGGTCAATCCTGGCGAAATCGGCGACCCTTCCGCTTCCGTACAGCAGGGTAAAGAGCGCGTAGCCAAGCATACCCGCCTCAAACCCGGTGGTCAGAAAAGGAACGAAGGGACTTTTCAGCCCCAGGCGGCCGCCGAGCAGCTTTCCAAGAACCCACGCGATGATGCAGATCAGATACATCATCAGGGGGATCAGAATGTCCGAAAGGGTGTACTGCGTGACTGCGAAGGTATGAAGCAGAACGGCGGGCAGAGCGATCTGCACCGCCACCGTTTTCAGAGCCTGAACGCCCTCCCGGGAAATCAGGTTTGTTTTTCTGCACACTGCGCCGAGAAAAAGCATCAGCATCACCGGCAGAATGGTGCGCAGCGCTTCCGTAAATGCGTTCATAACAGTTCCTGCTTTGTCGTTCCGCCGGTTCAGCCCAGCGTCAGTTTTCCCGTCCGATCATCAGACAGAGTAAAGGAAGCGCCCGCGGTATCTGAGCAGATCGTATAATTCCCTTTAAAGCCTGTAAAAGTAAAATATCCTTCTCCGTCCGTCGCCGTTTTCTCATGGGTTTCCCAGGCGCCGTGGATCAGCTGAGCCAGGGCATCGTAGGAAGGTTTTTTGCTGTTGTCCTGGCGGACAAAGCCGGACGGTGCCTTGAGCCAGCAGCCGTCGTTGAAATCCCAGGTGGTGATGGCTTCAACCAGCGGATGGGCAAACAGCACGGAGTACATTTCCGAGATTTCCCGGGCCTGGCGTTCTTCCCCTTCCGGTGTGCTGGGCCAGGAATCCACCTGCCAGTCGTTCAGATCGACAATGTGCGGCGGCATGATCTCGCCGGAAATCAGGGTATTTTCGGTAAAATGGATCGGCAGGCCGAAACGGGAGAAGCGGGATATGACGTCATGGAGCTTTTCCAGCCCCCAATAGCCCTGATGCTGATGGCTCTGGATCCCGATCGCGCTGATGGGAACCCCTGCTTCCAGCAGTCCCTCCAGCAGGATTTCGTAGGATACGCTGGTATTGAAGTCATTGATCAGCAGCACGGCGTCCGGGTTGCTGGCCTTGGCTTCGGCAAACACTTCCCTGACCAGACGGATCCGGCCCAGATCCCTGCAGATGCGGGTCACCGCATTGTCATACTTATCAAACACAGGCATGATCACCACTTCGTTGATCACGTCCCACATATCGATCACGCCCCGGTAAGCCGTCACATCCCTGCGGATGCGCTCCAGCTGGCGGCGGAGGATCTCCTCGTTGGAAAACTGCATCAGCCAGGGGGCGCATACGGTATGCCAGCAAAGCGGATGTCCCTTGACCTGAACGCCCTTTTCGCGCAGATACCGGGCCGCAGCCATGGTCTCCGGGAAGGCCGTCTGCCCTTCGACAGGCTCATACCGCCCCCAGTAGAAGGGCAGGGTGCCGTAATTGAACAGACCCAGCCAAAGGTCCGTCCGCTGCCGCAAAAATGCCTTTCTGTTTTCATCCTGCGTCTTCAGCATCGGGATAAAATCAAAGGCCCCGCAGCCAAAGAGAAACTGATGGGAAATCTGATCGATCCGGACCTCACGGTTCGCTGCTGCGGTTCCGTCCGGGTTCAGGAGCTGCAGGCGGGCGGTTGCCCGGCGGTGTTCCAGCTGATTCACTTGATTGTCCTCCTTCGGCCGTCCCTGGTTTTTTATGGAGCGCGGTTCGTGCCGCCGGAATATTGTAAACCTTAAAGCTGCCTCTAAGTCAATCTTTTTCCGGAAGAAAAAAGAATCTTCCGCCGGTGAAAACGCTGTTCCCCCGATTGTCAACTTTCCGGCGCTTGTGGTATAATCAGACGCCGCCCAACCGGGCGGATGATCGGAGTATTTTCATGCAGACACAAGTGGTAGTAATCGGCGCCGGCCATGCCGGCTGTGAGGCGGCGCTCGCCTGCGCACGGCTGGGACTGGAGACCGTTCTGATGACGCTGAACCTGGAATCCATCGCCCTGATGCCCTGCAACCCCTCCATCGGAGGGACGGGAAAAGGCCATCTGGTGCGGGAAGTGGATGCCCTGGGCGGGGAAATGGGCCTGGCCGCGGACGACGCCCTGATTCAGGGCAGGATGCTGAACACCGGCAAGGGGCCGGCCGTCCGTTCCCTGCGCGCGCAGGAAGACAAGCGCGCCTATCATCTGCGGATGATGAGGACGCTGTTTGCCCAGGAACGCCTGGAAATCATGCAGGCGGAAGCGGATGAGATTCTGACGGAAAACGGCAGGGTCACCGGGGTCCGTACAGACTGCGGCGACATCGTAGCCTGCGCTGCCGTCGTCGTCTGCACCGGCGTTTACCTGAAAAGCAAAATCATCATCGGTTCCGAAATCTGGGATCAGGGGCCCCAGGGCCTGCTGCCGGCCAATCATCTGTCCGCTTCGCTGATGGATCTCGGCCTTTCCCTGAGGCGTTTCAAAACCGGCACGCCTGCCCGTGTGGACGCCAGGAGCATCGATTTTGATCAGATGGAATTCCAGCCCGGGGATGAACCGGTCACTCCCTTCTCCTTCCTGACCGAAGTGCCGCCGGTCAACAAAATCGGCTGTTATCTGACCTGGACGAACGAAAGGACGCACGACATCATCCGGCAGAACCTGCACCGGGCTCCGATGTACTCCGGCCTCATTCACGGGACCGGCGCCCGCTACTGCCCTTCCATCGAGGACAAGGTGACGCGTTTCGCCGACAAGGACAGGCATCAGCTGTTCGTGGAGCCGGAAGGCCTGGACTATCCGGAATGGTATATCCAGGGCATGTCGACCGGCCTGCCCAGGGACGTGCAGGTCAGCATGTACCGCACCATCCGGGGGCTCGAAAGAGCCCGGCTGGTACGGCTGGCTTATGCCATTGAATATGACTGCATCGACCCGACTGCCCTTTCCCCCGCGCTGAACGTACGGCATATCGAAGGCCTCTACACCGCAGGCCAGATCAACGGCACTTCCGGCTACGAGGAAGCCGCCGCCCAGGGGATCCTGGCAGGCATCAACGCCGGCCTCTATATCAAAAATCAGGAGCCCTTCCTGCTGACCAGGGATCAGGCTTACATCGGCGTCATGACGGACGATCTGACCACCAAGGGAACGGACGAGCCCTACCGGATGATGACCAGCCGGGCGG
This sequence comes from Christensenellales bacterium, assembly GCA_045113695.1. Taxonomy (GTDB): domain Bacteria; phylum Bacillota; class Clostridia; order Christensenellales; family Aristaeellaceae; genus UBA4246. The sequence continues at coordinate 1,497 of JBGUJG010000089.1, read as the reverse complement.
AGTACCGCCTGTTCCTCAGGCAGGACAACGCGGACCTGCGGCTGACCGAAAGAGCCTGGAAGATCGGCCTGGCCGGCGACAGCCGGATGCGCCTGGCGGAACGCAAGCAGAAGGAAACGGATGAGCTGATCCGCAGGATCGGCGAAACCCACCAGACGCAGAAACTCCGGCGTCCGGAGGAACGCCTCGTTGTTCCGGAAGAATGGGGGGAATTCCTTCCCGCATCCATAGAAGAAGCCGAACTGGCCGTTAAATTTGAAGGATATCTCAGCAGGGAAAAAGCCCGCATCAAAGAGGCCCGGGTCATGGAGGAAAAAGAACTGCCAAAGGATATCTGCTACGCGGAAATCTCCGGGCTCCGCCTGGAAGCGCGCCAGAAGCTGGACCGGCAGAAACCGCTCTCCATCGGCCAGGCAAGCCGCATTCCCGGCGTCTCTCCGGCCGACATTTCAGTGCTGATGGTCTGGCTTTCCCGAAAGGAACGTGAAGGAAAATGAACGCGATCACCATTCTCGCTCTCGGCACAGGCCGAAGAGAGGATCTGACCCTGGGCGCCGTCGAACGGATGAAAAAAGCTCAGAAACTGATTCTCCGCACCGGGGAAACCGACTGTGCCGGCTATCTTCGGGAACAGGGTATTTCTTTTGATACCCTGGACAGTCTGTACGGCCAGGCGGAGGACTTTGACGAGCTGACCGCCCTGTGTGTCAGCCGGGTCATGGAAGAAGCGGAATCCTGCCCGGTTCACTACGCCGTCCTTGATCCGGAAAGGGACGAGACCGTCCGGGCGCTCAGAAACCGCGGCGCAGTCGCCGAAGAAGTGCCCGGCGTGCCGCTGTCCGCCGATGCGCTGGCGGAAGCTGCTTTTCCTTCCGTATACCGCTGCGCCGCCATCGATCTGCCTCAGGCGCTGGGAGACCTTCCCCTGATGATCGAAGAGATCGACGACCGCCTGCTGGCCGGGGAAATCAAGCTGCGACTGCTCGGCGTATACGGGGAAGATCAGCCGGTTCGTTTCTTTCCGCCGGCAGAGCATGGAAAACGCCGCGCCTGCCTGACCATCCCGCTTCAGGATCTGGACAGGCAGAAAGCTTATGACCGGACGGTGTGCGCGCTGATTCTCCCCCTTCCGCTGAAAGAAAAACAGCGGTACACCTTCGGGGACCTGGTGCGCGTCATGTCCGTGCTCCGCGGGGAAAACGGCTGCCCGTGGGATCTGAAGCAGGATCATCATTCGCTGCGTCCTTACCTGATCGAGGAAGCATACGAAACCGCCGCGGCCATCGACGAAGAAGACTGGGATCATGTGGCCGAAGAGCTGGGCGATGTGCTGCTTCAGGTTGTCTTTCAGGCAAACATCGGCCGTCAGTACGGGACCTTCGAACTGTCTGACATCACCACGACCATCTGCCGGAAGATGATCGAACGGCATCCCCACATTTTCTCAGGCGTTAGGGCGGATACGGCGCAGGCTGTGACCGAAAACTGGGAAGAAAT